>DAISYQ010000026.1:0-50552 GCA_036825195.1 Syntrophales bacterium | reverse complement strand
TCCTCCTGATATCTACGAATTTCACCTCTACACCAGGAATTCCACTTTCCTCTCTCTTACTCAAGCATAGCAGTATCGAATGCACTTCCCGGGTTGAGCCCAGGACTTTCACATCCGACTTACCACGCCGCCTACACGCTCTTTACGCCCAATAATTCCGAACAACGCTTGCACCCCCCGTATTACCGCGGCTGCTGGCACGGAGTTTGCCGGTGCTTCCTCTGGTGGTACCGTCAAGTACACAAGATATTAACTCATGAACACTTCTTCCCACCTGACAGAGCTTTACGACCCGAAGGCCTTCCTCACTCACGCGGCGTTGCTGCGTCAGGGTTTCCCCCATTGCGCAAAATTCCTCACTGCTGCCTCCCGTAGGAGTCTGGACCGTGTCTCAGTTCCAGTGTGGCTGATCGTCCTCTAAGACCAGCTAACCATCGTCGCCTTGGTAGGCCATTACCCCACCAACAAGCTAATGGTACGCGAACTCATCCTTCAGCAATAGCTTATAAATAGAGGCCACCTTTGGCTTATCCGCATAAACAGATAAGCATCATCGGGTATTAGCTCGTCTTTCGACAGGTTATCCCCGACTAAAGGGCAGATTATCCACGCGTTACTCACCCGTGCGCCACTTTACTCATCCCCCGAAGGGAACTTTCTCGTAAGACTTGCATGTGTTAGGCACGCCGCCAGCGTTAGTTCTGAGCCAGGATCAAACTCTCAAGTTTAAATCCAGAAATGAGATTACTCTCAAAGTAAATTGTTAACTACAATTACATATAGGACCCATAAACCAACTATTCCACTATTCAATTTCGAAAGAACTTTAAGCTCCAAGAATGAACTCTGATTTTTAAACTTAAACTCACATTTTGTCAAGAACTATTTTCCCTCAACGGAAATTTTAAAATACCCCCTGACAAAGAAGAAGCGGGTTTATACGCTCTCTTCTTTAAAGAGTCAAGAGATATTTTAAAGAAAATATAATTTATTTTTTCCGGTACTCATTCGGGTGATACATCCTCTGTTACCCTCCATTACTAAAGACACCGCTATCCAACATAATGTAGTGATATGACATCCTTATATTCCATGAAACACAAATATTGAGAAGCAAGACCCGTAAGATACGTTCTGTTTGTATCGAAATTAAGTCAGAAAATTCTGTGATAAATCAGCAACGGAGAATTCTTCAATCGTAAGGCCTCGCAGCGTCTGATATGATATATATAAATGTCTTCAAGGAGATCGGTTGAGTGTTACGGGTTCAAAGGCATGGAGTTTTCCTGTGGGATACAATGCCCTATGTAACACCTACCTTAGACAATAATTTTCGTTGTTGCAATCATAAGGGCAGCCGTACAATCATTGTTTCTCCCTGCATAGCGTCACTCTCATGCACCAGGTTGAGGACTACTCCATACCTTATATTATATAAGGTGTGGTAATAAGTCCGAGGTCGCTACCGAGATAATTGTCGGAGAGGGCCGACCAGATCCCGCGTACAAGGATAAGGGATGTTACGCATATATTACACGGGAAAAGATCAGGGATGATTAATCTATCCTTATAAGAGGAGAAAGTATTTGATGTACACGACGGCGCATTCTCTGCCGTTATACAGGTGATAATCGACCGAATCTATGAGGAAACGGGCTAGATTTTTATCATATATCCGATAAGACCTTGACCAAAATCGAAGAAATTTTTTATACGTGAACTACCGCCCCTTCGAACTACGGAGAAGGCATACAAACTCACTACTGAAGGAATGGATTTCGGAGATGTGGAACGATTGCAGATTCTGTGGTTGAACCACCGTGGTCTGAAACGGATCGGATGAGAGAAGAAGAGGTTCACCAAACATCTATACACCTCCTCCAGATGGGGATGACGGAAAACAACAGAGGAATCATATGCTATCAGAAATACATATAGGTAATCTGCGCCTCGAGAATAATGTCTTTCTGGCTCCGATGGCCGGCATTACGAACCTTTCGTTTCGCTTGCTGGCAAGATCTTTTGGCAGTTCCCTATGCTTTACCGAAATGATAAGCGCAAACGGCCTGGTCAGAAAAACATGCAGGAGCTATAACTATCTCGAATCGTCTCCTGATGACAAACCTCTCGGCGTGCAGATATTCGGCGCCGATCCAGACGTTCTCGGTAAAGCTGCCGGGATCGTGACAGAAATGGGTGCGGACCTTGTGGATATCAACGCTGGGTGTCCCGTGAAAAAGGTGTTGAAGACAGGGGCCGGCGCCGCCCTTATGCGTGATCCCGCAAGATTCGCTGCTGTTCTAGAGAGCGTCAGAAAGGCCACACACCTGCCACTCACCGTCAAGATACGTTCCGGATGGTCGGACAACGAGATAAACGCTCCGGAGATTGCCGCCATTGCCGAAAGATGCGGTGCTGATGCCTTGATACTGCATCCGAGAACGGTGAGACAGGGATTCAGCGGAACCGCCGACTGGAACCTCATCCGCATAATAAAGAAAAAGGTAGGTATTCCCGTAATAGGAAGCGGTGACATCCGGAAGTCAGAAGATGCCGGCTCAATGATAGAGCAAACCGCCTGCGACGGCGTAATGGTGGGAAGAGGAGCCCTTGGAAATCCATGGTTATTCAAAGGGATCAATACGTTTCTATCAGATAGAATCCTCTCCTCCACTCCATCTCCCATGGAAAGAGAAGACATAATCCGCCGGCATCTGGAGATGGACATAAGCCTTTATGGCGAGACGATGGGAGTCAAGTCCTTCCGTAAACATCTCCTGTGGTATACAAAAGGCCTGAGAGGGGGAAGCACATTCAGAAAGGCTGCCGTTTCTGTAACCGAGATAAGCGAACTGCTTGAAATGGTCCATGAGTACCTGCACCATCTGCCGAACGAGGGCGATTCGCCATCAGACTTCTCAATCGCATACTAAATACAACTTGACAAATAGTTTAAATTATGGTGAAAGAGGCAGCTTACACATATTGAGAGGGGCTTCAACCGATGAAAAAGAATCTAACCGCATTCAGCAACACCAAGAGAAAAAGAACGCATGGCTTTCGGGCCAGGATGGCAACGCGGTGGGGCAGACAAGTACTGAATAGAAGAAGGGCACGGGGAAGAAAACGGCTTACCGTATAAACCCTACGGTTAAGGAATCAGGCCCTTCGAACCCTCCCCGACACACGGGGTGCACCCCGAATCAAATGGAAAAACAGGTCTTCGGGAAAAAGGAACGGGTACGTAAGAGAAATCAGTACTTAGACATATACAAAAAGGGGCGACGGGTTCACTCGAATAATTTTACTGTTATATTGAGCCCCAATCCATCAGGAGAAAAGAGGCTTGGAGTAGCGGTCAGCAAAAAGGTGGGAAACGCAGTAAAGAGAAACAGGATTAAACGCCTTTTAAGAGAGTTCTTCAGATTACATAAAGACAGACTGCCTGATTCAAAAGACATTGTAATCATAGCAAAAAGGGACGTGCCTTCGCTTACATATCAGGATGTATGTCTGGAATTAGCAGGGCTCTTAAAAAAATAACACCCATGCGAATTCTAAAAAAGGTTTTGATTTTTTTCATACGGTGCTACCAGGTAGTTATATCTCCCTGCTTTCCTCAGCGTTGCCGCTTCTACCCTACATGTTCTGAATATGCGATAACAGCCATCAACCGTTATGGCCCTTTCAGGGGAACCCTTCTTGGGATTCTACGCATACTCAAGTGTAATCCCTTCCATCCCGGTGGATACGATCCAGTTAAATAGTCAATCACGGAGGTTTTGAATGGACAAGAGGACACTTCTCGCCATTGCTTTATCGTTTGCAATTTTAATAGGGTACCAGTATTTTTTTCAGAAAACCCCTCCCCCTACACCGGAGGATTCCACCCAGACAACTGGAGAGACAGTCAGCACGGCAGAAAATACGCCTCAGGGACTTACCGCTGACCGGAGCACATCGGCAACGCCTGTTATCGACCATCGAAAATCACTGACGGAAAACATTGAAGACAAGGGACCCGGAAAGGATGTTACCGTAGAGAGTCCTATGTACACAGCCATTTTCAACTCCAGAGGCGCGGGCTTAAAGTCATTCAAGTTAAAAGACTACCGTCGAGACATGGAAAAAGATTCGCCCCTGGTAGAACTGGTCAACGTGGGAGAAAGCACAGACTATCCCCTTACCACAATGTTTCCCGAATCCAGTATAGAGATCCCGGCAGGCGTCCTATACGAATCGGATGCGGATTCCGTCAATTTAATTGATGCCGCGAATGCAAAGAGTCTGACATTTTCCTGGTCATATCCGGGCGAGATCAGAGTGGAAAAGATATACACCTTTAATCCCGACAAATACTCCTTCGATCTTGAGATCAGACTTACTAATCTGTCAAGCAACACGATCAAGGAAAACGCTTTCATAGCATGGAACCGGTATGTCGATCCTTCGGAGAAGGGCGACAGATACAACCACGAAGGGCCTATCTCCTTCGTTGGGAATAAAGTCATCTCTAAAAAGATAAAAAAACTGGGAGAAAGGGAGTTTGAAGGTCCAGATGTATCGTGGGGAGGATTTGAAACAAAATATTTCATATCGGCCATCATACCTGAACAACCATCTCTGACAAATTTTATTACCTCCAAAGATTCTAAGAATATTGTTTCCACGGCACTCGAAGGACCCAAAAACCTCATCCCGCCCGATCAATCGGGATCATTCAGGTATAGTGTATATCTTGGGCCCAAGAAATATGACAACCTTAAGGCACAGAATGTCAATCTCGAAAATTCTATCGACTTTGGTTCATGGATCAAGTGGCTTGCCCTTCCGCTTCTCACGGCACTCAACTGGATTCACAAGTACGTCCTCAACTACGGAGTTGCAATCATTATCCTTACCATCCTGGTAAAACTGATATTCTGGCCACTGGGGAATATGAGCTATCGATCCATGAAGGGGATGCAGAAACTCCAGCCTCAGATGAAAAAACTCCAGGAAAAATACAAAGATGACAAGGCCAAACTCCAGCAGGAAACCATGGCACTTTACAGATCCAATAAAGTGAATCCGATGAGCGGATGTTTCCCCATGCTGATCCAACTCCCCGTCTTCTTCGGACTGTACAGGGCGTTGCTCTACTCCATAGAACTGCGGCACGCACCTTTCGTTTTCTGGATACAAGATCTTTCGGCAAAAGACCCGTACTACATTACGCCGATTATTATGGGCGCAACCATGTTTCTACAGCAGAAAATGAGCCCCCAACCCGGAGGTAACGAGATGCAGGCAAAGATGATGATGTGGATGCCTGTCGTATTTACCTTTCTCTTCCTTAATTTCCCATCGGGACTAGTTATTTACTGGCTCTTCAATAATATCCTGAGCATCGGTCAGCAGTACTACATAAACAAGCAAAAATCCTGACGTGAGGTACCGGTATGAAAGACGTTTTAGAGATAGAAGAAAAGACCATAGATCAAGCCATCCAGAAGGCTTGTGATACATTTAACCTGCCGCGAGAAAAACTGAATATCGAGATACTTTCAGAAGGATCGTCAGGACTTCTGGGTCTTCTGGGAGCAAGAAAGGCCCGTATCAGGGCCCGTATCATGTCATTCGATATCGGCGGAGGCAAGGATACCACCACTCATAGAAATGAACCAACGGAAGACGTGGAGGCGGAAACAGATGGAGATATCTCCCTCAGAGCGCAAGCCTTTATTGAAGGGCTGCTCTCACACGTGGGGGTCGATTTTTCCGTTAAAGCAGAAGAAAATGAGGAGTATATTGTTCTTACTATCGAGGGAGACGGAGGAGGCCTGCTCATAGGAAGAGGGGGACAAACCCTGGATGCCATACAATATCTCACAAACAAGGTACTGAATAAAAACGGAAATGGCAGAAAAAGGATTATCTTAGATACTGAAAATTACAGAAAGAAACGGGAGCAGAATCTTAGCGCTCTTGCCGAGAAACTGGGAGAAAAGGCCAAAAAGACCAGAAGGCCCGTTACCGTTAATCCGATGAATGCACACGACCGCAGGATCATACACATGGCATTGCAAAATGACTCGGATCTGACCACGCGGAGTCGTGGAGAAGGTGCTTTCAGAAAGATCGTCATCGTTCCGAATAAAAACGGTAAACCAAAACCCTGAGACAGGGCACCGAACGTGATATGATGCTGGCAACAGACGATACAATAGCGGCCATTGCCACGCCACACGGCGTGGGAGGAATCGGTATTGTAAGGATCAGCGGACCGGACGCGGAAGAGATCTGCCGCGTACTGTTCAAGCCGTCGACAGACATAGATTTTCTGAAAGATCGCCATCTGTATCACGGCGACATCATATCACCCGAAACTGGTAAGCTCATTGATGAGGTGCTGCTTGCCCTGATGAGAAAACCCCATTCCTACACGGGAGAAAACACCCTGGAGATACACTGCCACGGCGGATATCTCGTCCTGCAGTCAGTCTTGAATGAAGCAATCAAAGCGGGGGCCCGACCGGCGCAGCCGGGAGAATTCACCAAACAGGCCTACCTCAACGGTCG
The DNA here is from genome assembly GCA_036825195.1 of Syntrophales bacterium. Lineage (GTDB taxonomy): Bacteria > Desulfobacterota > Syntrophia > Syntrophales > UBA2210 > UBA2210. Next base: position 43,991 of record DAISYQ010000026.1, on the reverse strand, counting down.
CCTGGACCTCGCGCAGGCGGAAGCGGTCATGGACCTGATCACCGCGAGAACGGACCGAGGCCGTGACATCGCCCTCTCCGGTATCAAAGGCAACCTGTCGGAAAAACTGCAACCCATACGATCCAGTCTTATTGAAATACTCACGTCGCTCGAAGCATCGATAGATTTCACCGAAGAAGACATATCTTCCAGACCGTATTGGCACAGGTCCAAAGATGTCGAGGATCTGATCATACGCATCAACAATATCCTTGCAACCTATAAAGAGGGTAAACTGCTCAGAGACGGCCTGAATATCGTAATCACGGGGAAGCCCAATGTCGGAAAGTCAAGCCTCCTGAACAGGCTCCTCGGCGAACGACGCGCCATCGTCACCTCCACCCCGGGCACCACTCGTGATTTTATTGAAGAGACAGTCAACATCGGGGGAATCCCTGTAACACTGACCGATACGGCAGGGATCAGGCAGTCCTCAGAGATCGTGGAACAAGAGGGAATAGCATTAGTATGGGAAAAGATCCTAGAGGCGGATATCATTATTATTCTTATCGATGGCAATGCCCGTCTCACCGATGAGGACTTCGAGGTCATAACCAGAAACAGAGGCAAACAGTCGATCCTCGCTGTCAACAAGTCAGATCTTCCGAACCAGATAACCAATGCCCAATTACACGATATATTTCCCGACGCCGAGCCCCTGTGGATATCCGCAAAATACGGACATGGTATAGATGAATTAAAAGAGAAGATCTACGCTCTGGCATCAGGCACGGAGGAACCTATAGGATCGGATGTTGTCCTGACGAACCTCCGCCATAAAACCGCCCTCGAAAAATCTGTTGAACTCCTCGCGGCGGCGCAGGATAACCTCTCACGGGAGGATACGCTCGCACTGGCCTCCTTCGATATCAGATCCGCTCTCGACCACCTGGGTGATATTGCCGGAGAGACAACAAATGAAGATATTCTCGACAGGATCTTTTCGTCATTCTGTATCGGGAAATAGGGCGTTTGCATTATTATATATAAAGGATGTGGAGCCATGATTGAGCATGTACACGAAGAACTGCACACAGAAGTCCGTTCCATCTCCGGATACTATCTCTATACGGAGGAAGGCCTGCTCCCCTTCAAAGGGAAAGAGGTCCTGTACCTGTCAGGGATAGGCGTCATCGACAATTCCTGTTGCGGTGTAGGGGGTTGTAGTTTCGTCAGAATTCCCGGCTATATCGTCTCATGGAAAGAAACAAAGGATGACTCGGGACGCCCCGTAAGCAGGATTGAACCGATAACGGACCAGGGCGATCAAGAAGCAATTAAGACCCTGCTTGGCCGTAAGTATCCCGACTCTCAGATCAGTTTTTAGACGCGAAGATGTGAATTGATCCTGTTTTTCTGTCTGTTGTTTTTTCTTGTTATCCGTCATGGAATAACTGCTGACAGTATGCAGATCCATGTTCATTCCCTTCCTGTCTTTCAAATCCGAATCCTGTTTTCACATGATCAGGGCATGCAGTGCGTATGTTGAGACGAAGCAATAAAAAGTCCTATGCACTTTTTGTGATAGAGATTTTTCACAGGGCTTCACATATGATATCATCTACTCGGCTTGCATACTAAAGAGAAAGAAGGGGGCACGGTGAAAAAGATACTCATAGACTTTGATCTGGGAGAAGATCGTATCGAAAAGCTGAAACAAAGCTGTAGCGGATACGAGGTCGTGGTCTGCACAGACAGAGATCTCTTCGCTGAACAATTCAGAGATGCGGAGATCCTCATCACCTTTCTCAATCCGATTGTCTCGGAGATGATCGATCAGGCTCCGGCACTCAAATGGATACAGGCCATGATGACGGAGGTCGACATGCTTCCCCTGGATAGAATCAGAAAACGGGGTATTATCCTTACCAGCGGCAGAGGCATCCACAAGATATATATGACGGAGTATGCCATCGCGGCGATGGTAAACCTCGCACGAAACTTTCACCTCATGTTCAGAAACCAGATGGAAGGAAGGTGGGACCGCTCGGCGCCTCAGGGGGAGATCTACGGTTCCACTCTCGGCATCCTCGGGGTGGGAAGTATCGGCCGTGAAATCGCGAAACGGGCCTCCTGTTTCGGGATGCGTGTCATCGGAGTCAAGCGTATCCCCAAACCGGTCGAGTGCGTGGAGCATGTCTACGGCTTCGGAGAGATGAAAGAGATCTTCAGGCAGTGCGACTACATCATCAACCTCCTCCCCGACACTCCCCAGACGCGGGGAATCATCGACAGGGAATACTTCGACCTGATGAAGAAGACGGCCTGTTTTATCAACATGGGCAGGGGAACAACGGTGAAGGAAGAGGATCTGATCGAGGCCCTCAAAAACAAGACCATACACGCTCTGGTCAGCGATGTCTTTTCCGTCGAACCACTGCCACCCGACAGCCCCCTCTGGACCCTGGACAATGTCATCTTGACCCCCCATATCTGCGGAGTGTCGCTCAAATATATGGACCGGGGCATGGACATCCTCCTCCACAATCTGCAAGTCTATCTTACCGGTACCGGCACGATGGAGAGTGTTGTTGATCTTGCCATCGGATACTGAACAATATCCGATGGATATTCCGGCATCATCATCGTCTTTTTCCGTCTGTGCTATGGAGCAGGATCAGACCGGTCGGCTGTATCAGAGGATAACACGACGGGAAAGATAAGCCTTTAAGGATCTTGACAATTTTGGTTACAGGTGTAATATTACAGTACGACGTTATGTACGGTATGTTCCGTACAGAGTCCGTTTTTTGCATCAAGAAGGGGAAGTTGTAACAGAAGCCCGTTTCGTATCCGAAGGTAATTTTTCTATCCCTCACACTTTTTCCCCTGAACACAGCACGATTCCGATAAAGAAGCAATGGCCTCAATCAAAAAGATTATCATCGGATTTGGTATCATCATTGTCCTCCTGACGATCATGGGGGTAGTCGCCGTTGTGACCACGGTCAGGATGACCACAACCAGCCAACGGATTTATGCTCACCCCTTCGCAGTCAGCAATGCCACAAAAGATATCAGTATCCATTTCCTATCGATTCAACGGGACATGAAAAATATCCTTCTATTGGAAGACTCAAAACAGATGGACATTCTTATTGATAGGATAAACGAACATGACACATGTGCCGCCGAAGATTTCGAAATACTCTTTGACCGTTTCCTAGGAGATCTGAAAGACGTGCAAAGATTATACGATACCTTTATCAAATGGGAATCGCTACGGAAGGAGATAATCTCTCGTATCAATGAGGGTAAGAAGAAAGAAGCAATTCGAATTTCTGCAACGGAAAGCCAGCGATACGCTGATTCTCTGACCGAATCAACACAGCAGTTGATCGATTTTGCCACAGAGAAGGCGGATCAGCTTCAAGAGGATGCACGCAGAGAACAGAGGATATCGATCACGGTGATTGTTATTTTACTGTCGATCATTGTGCTTGTCTCCCTGATAATCGTTACCCATGTCATCGGCACCTTCCGGAAAGATCAGAAGGAACTCGCCCGCCACCTGTACCTGGTCGACCAGAACGTCCTGATCTGTTCTCTGGATAAAGAGGGATATGTCCTGGGCATCAGCAACGCCCTGTGCAGGCTCCTCGGTCTGACACAAGAAGAGATCATCAACAAGAAAAGTGATTTTTTTGTTGATGTAAACGATGTACGACTGCTTGAGCGGATATGGCGGACGCTCCAGACGGGAAAAGAGTGGGACGGGACCTTTCAGAGAACCGACGCTCAGGGCAATACCCTGTGGCTTCACTCAACGATCTATCCCGTGCTCGATGAATCATTTGCCGTCTCCGGATACAACAATATTATTGAAAACATAACGGACAAAAAAGCGATTGAAGAACTTTCGCTCACGGACGGATTGACAGGGCTGCACAACCGCAGATACTACGAAAACAATATCGAGCAGATCATAAAAACGGCCCGAAGAGAGGAAAAACACCTGACTCTTGCCATCTTTGACATCGACTTCTTCAAAAACTACAACGACAACTACGGTCACCCCGCCGGAGATCTGGTGCTTTTCCAGGTTGCGAAGGTCTTGAAAGAACATCTCAACAGACCGACAGACCACTGCATGAGAGTCGGAGGAGAGGAGTTTTGCATCGTCTTTACCGGATTGGATAGTGAAAAATCCCGTGAATTTCTGGAGCAGATCAGGGAGGGGGTGCAGGCGTTACAGATCATCCACGAATACAGCTCCGCAAATCCCTATGTCACCATTTCGGGGGGTGCAATCGTCAGCTTCGGAAGGGATATCCCCGATAAAGATCTCCTCTACAGTAAGGCCGATGAAGCCCTGTATAAGGCGAAGGAAAAAAGAGACTCACTGGTAGTTACCTGATGTGCGGAAAGCACCCCGCAAACAATTCTTACGGGAGTCACTGATACCCTCAAGCTATATGTCTAAGATTATTCGATATGCATGAGGGAGTTCCACCGTTCACGTTCCGTCGTGACCGGCAGGTCGTTCTTCTCAAGAAAGGCGATGATAGCTGGTTCATTGAATCTGAGATAGGGATTTATCCTGCGCTCTTCTTCCATCGTCGAGAATACGTGCTGAGGATCGTACCTCTCCAGAAATAAGTCGATTGCACCATTTTCAGGCTCAAGATAACGGGCAAAGGCCAGCGATTCACGCACATAGTCATGCCCCGCATAGACGATGGTGGGATCGGGGAGAGCCATCAGTTTCTTGATGGAACGGTAAAACCCCTCTATGTCTCCGGAAAAGCAGTTCCCGATAGTTCCATTAAAGAGAGTATCTCCGGTTATGATCGCGTTCCCCGCCCGAAAGCAGACCGATTCCTCCGTGTGACCCGGCGTATGGTACACCTCGATCGGTTCACCGTCCAGTTCAATGACCTGACCCTGACGAAGGGTTCGATTGTCAATGAAGGCCGCTCCCGTCCGATCGATCAGTTGTTGATTGCCGCAGGTATGATCCATATGCTGATGGGTGTTGGTGATGATTACCAGATTAAGGTCTGCGGATCTGATGAATGCGCTGATTGCACTGACCGCACCGCCGTCCACGGCCAGGGCTGAATGAGCGCCGTAGAGGACATAACCGAAATTATCCGCTGAATACCGAAACTGTCTGATCTGCATACTCCGTCACCTCGCGCTCGCTTTTTCTACTGAGTTTCAAGAACCTTCAGTTCACTGCCTCTCTCACTGTTTCCCACTGACCGCCGATTTTCCCTGCCAGGAGTCCCTCCGTTCCATCTCCCTGTCGATCGCATTGAGTACCGACATCTTGTTGATCCCCCAGTCCGGAGCCATATAGATATCCCCATATCCGTCCGCCGTCAGTCTCTGTATCACCATTTCCGGGGGGAGTATTTCGAGGATATCACAGACGGTGGAAACATATTCTTCCTTTGTGATCATCCCGATGGATCCTTTTTCGTATAGATTCCCGAGTCGTGTTCCTTTGAGTGCCAGCAGCAGGTGTATCTTGATACCCTGAACGGGTAGAGATGCAAGTACCCGTGCCGTTTCAATCACATCGTCCCTCGTTTCTCCCGGGAGTCCGACAATGATGTGAACACAGATGTTGACACCTCTGTTCGCGGATCGCTCTACGGCATCCAGAAAGGTCTTTGCGTCATGCCCCCGGTTGATAAACTGCAGCGTCCTGTCATGGATGGACTGCAGCCCGTATTCCAGCCATACATGACGACGCTCTGTTGCATACCCTTCAAAGAGGCGGAGCACATCGTCCGGCACACAGTCGGGCCTCGTACCGACAGATATACCCACCATATCATCCTGTGCCAGGGCCTCGTCATAGAGAGTCTTGAGCTTACTCAAGGGGGCATAGGTGTTCGTTGCGGTCTGAAAGTAGGCGATAAATTTCTGCGCCCCCATCCTTCCCCGGTAAAACTCCTTTCCCCTCTGTATCTGTTCGGTCACGGACGGCAGCGAACCCATCTGCCGAAGCCTCGAAAACCGTCCGTCACAGTAAATGCAACCGCCCTCCCCCACCTTCCCATCCCGGTTGGGACAGGTAAATCCGGCATCGATCTGCAGTTTGTAGACTTTGCAGCCGAAGGTATTGATGAAGAAGCTCTTCAGATCGTAATATCTCTTTGTATTGTGCCAGAATTTCGGTTTCGGCATGGTCTCTCCTGATCCGTGGATGCCCGCACCATTTTTTTATTGTCTTTTCCCGACCAATGCTATTAGACTGCCGGTATTAATTCAAGGTATTATATGCAGGTGTGAGGATGAGTTTTCCGGAAAAGTTCGATGTTATCGTGGTCGGCGCAGGACATGCCGGCTGTGAGGCGGCACTAGCCGCCGCCAGGATGGGATGCCAGACGCTGCTCTTTAACATAAACCTCGATTCGATTGCCCTGATGCCCTGCAATCCGTCCATAGGGGGTCTCGCCAAGGGACAGCTGGTGAAGGAGATCGACGCCCTCGGCGGTGAGATGGGGAAGATAGCCGACCGGACGGCCTGTCATTTCAGGACCCTCAACAGCTCCAAGGGGCCCGCCGTACAATCCTCACGTGTGCAGTGCGACAAGCAGCTCTATCGGCTCGCCATGAAGGAGGTCCTGGAGCGGCAGGTCAATCTCCATGTCAGACAGGCCCTGATCGACGGGATCGTTGTCGAGGGAGGGAAAATCTCCGGTGTTGTCGACAACACCGGATTCTTCTACGGTGGCCGGGCGGTGGTGGTAACCACCGGCACATTCCTCAACGGCCTCGTTCACATAGGCAACTCCCGCCAGTCCGCGGGAAGGGCGGGAGAGATCGCCTCCATAGGGCTGGCTGATTCCCTCAGGCAGCTGGATTTTGAGATGGGACGTCTGAAGACCGGCACACCGCCGAGGCTGCGCGCCTCCTCCATCGACTTCTCTGTCCTCGAACGACAGGACAGCGATCCGGACCCGCGACCCTTTTCCTTCGCCACGGAAAAGCTACGAGAGGAGCGACTCCCTTCTTATTTTTCCAACACCTCCGCCGAGACGCACCGGTTGATCCGCGACAATATCACACAATCTCCCCTCTATTCCGGCGCCATCAAGGGGACCGGGGCTCGCTACTGTCCCTCACTGGAGGACAAGGTGATGCGGTTTGCCGACAAGAAAAGCCACCCCGTCGTCCTGGAGCATGAGGGTCTCGATACGGAAGAGATCTACGCCAAAGGGCTGGGCAACAGCCTTCCTCTGAGCCTTCAGGAAGAACTGGTCCATTCCGTTCCGGGACTTGAGAATGCGGAGATCATGCGCAACGCCTATGCCATAGAATACGATTTTGTCCAGCCTACCCAGCTTACCCAGACCCTCGAGACAAAGGTCGTCCGGGGCTTATATCTGGCGGGACAGATAAACGGGACATCCGGCTATGAAGAGGCCGCCGCACAGGGGATGTGGGCCGGCATCAACGCCGCGCTGGCCGTGCAGAAACGGCCCCCGTTCATACTTGACCGGTCCGACGCCTACATGGGTGTGCTCGTTGACGATCTGATCACGCGGGGAGTCGATGAGCCTTACCGGATGTTCACGTCCCGGGCGGAATACCGGCTGATCCTGCGGGAAGATAACGCCACCATCCGTCTCATGGGAAAAGGCTGCGATCTGGGTCTGATTTCGCGTGACCGGTATCATGACCTGGAGGAGCAGGTACGGGAGATTGAACGACACATTCAAGACCTCACCGTCCGGAGGGTTTTCCCTTCCGCCGAGGTGAATGAGGTCCTGTCCGCTATGCATACCACCCCCATCAAGAATCCCGTCAGTTTTTCCCATCTTCTGAAACGACCGGAAATCGAGTACGATGACCTGAAGGTTCTTGAAGGATGGGAAGCGATCCCTGACCGTGACGTCAAACGGCAGGTGGAGATAGAAATTAAATATGAAGGATATATCAAGCGACAGCTCGAATCGGTACAGCGCTTCAAGGGGCAGGAAAACAAAAGGATACCCCCGGAATTCGACTACTCTTCCGTTCCGGGTCTTTCAAACGAACTGAGAAAGAAGCTCTCAACGGTACGACCGGTTTCCATAGGCCAGGCACAGAGGATCTCGGGGATGACGCAGGCGGCGCTGACCGCCGTCCTCGTGTACATGAAAAAGACCGAGACGGTCGGTGACAAGAAAGTGCAGGACAGCTGATGGAGGGTGCACGATGAGCAATGGATACAGGGTGTCGGACAAGGTTTCCGCACTGATGAAGAAGGGGGTCAGGATCCCCACCCCCTGCAGTGTGGAGATCGGGGAAGAGATTGCGATAGAGAGGATATCCGGTAGGGGGGTGATCCTGCACAGCGGAACCAAGCTGTTCGGCGATAAGACCCTCATCTGCGACGATGTGGAGCTGGGGTACGAGGCACCGGTAACGGTCACCGATTGCCAGCTCGGCCGCGGTGTGAAGTTGAAGGGAGGATTCTTTCAGGGTTCGGTCCTGCTGGATGGAGTACAGATGGCGTCGAGTGCGCATGTCCGAGAGGGATGCATCCTCGAAGAGGAGGTCCGGGCGGGACACACGGTCGGACTGAAGCAGACCATCCTCTTTCCCTTTGTGACACTGGGCAGCCTAATCAATTTCTGCGACTGTTTCATGTCCGGCGGCACGGATAACAAAAACCACAGCGAGGTGGGAAGCTCATACATCCACTTCAACTATACGCCGAATCAGGACAAGGCCACTCCCTCGCTGATAGGGGATGTTCCGACGGGGGTGATGCTCAACCAGCCTCCCATCTTTCTGGGCGGTCAGGGGGGCCTGGTGGGACCGGTGAGGATCGGCCACGGCACCGTGATAGCGGCTGGCACCATCTACAGAAAAGACTGTCCGGAAGGGGGGAGACTCCTGGCAGGAGGAAACGGGACGGCCGTTGAAAAAGACTTTGATCGGGAATTTTATGGGGACGTGTACAGAAAAGTCCGCAACAATATCTTGTATATCGCACATCTGACCGCGTTAAAGCAGTGGTACCTCAATGTCCGGAATCCATTCTTCCATGCTGGGGAATTCGGTCAGGAATTAAGCGAAGGAGCTCTTGAAAAACTGGACATGGCCATCCGGGAACGGTTGAGACGTCTCCAGGAATTTTTAGAAAAGATAGGATTATCAGCACAAACCAGACCGAATATAGTAAGTTTATCGGAGGCATTATGGCATCGTTGGCCGCAGATTGAAATATGCCTGACCGAGGGACCCGAGGAAATTGCCGCTCCGGAAAAACGTGACCGGTTTCTTGACGCCCTTCATAGCCAAGGAAGCATGAAGGAGGGTTACATACAGGCTATCCGGTCACTGGAAGAAAATGCCAGAGCCGCGGGTACGGCATGGCTGCAGGCCGTCATCGACGGGATTGTGCGGAGGGCCCTTGATGCGGCGCCTTTGCTGAGAGAGGAATAGGTCTCCTTACTTCTCATCCTTCTTCCCGTTCATATCGTTTCTCACATGAAGAGATCCGCCCTCAAACAGCCCTGGATGCGATCGGAATTCATAGTTGACCGTTTTATACTCACCGGGTCCCTCGACATAGGACCGTTCAATGAAGGTGACATTGTTATCCCGGTCAACGAGGATTAGGGTTGAGGAGCGCGTTCCGTATATCTCACTGTGAATGAACAGGGAAGAGAGAAGGCGTTCCCATTCGAGCCCTATACCAGTATCCGGCAGATACCGGTCTGCAGGCCTGAAGGTATCGGCGAGTATGTGGAACACCTCATCCGGTGATGGATTCCGACCGTTCGACGTCAGACCGGTTAACAGCTTCTTGCCCCGTTCCACCTTCGGCCAGGGGGTGTCCAGAAGGTGATTGCTCAGTCCGTGCATGCCCGGGGATATTTCGTAAAAGTACCCATCCGTATTAGAAAAATAAAAGAGACCGTTGCTGTCACCCAGGATCAGACTGAATCCGTTGTACTTGTCGGCGACTTTCTTTATCCTGTGTATGTATTCAACGGGATCTTCATCGCTGCGGAGAAAACCACTGACCAAGTTCCCCCGTGACGGTGCATCGCTTTTCAGGTTTCGGATATCTCGAAAGTTTGTGATGGCTGCCATCCGCCCGGTCTTCGTTATCCCGATCCACGTTCCGCCGTCCTTTAAATCTTTCCCGGCCAGCATATGGGGCGTTTCTTCCCAGAAAGAGGCCTGTGCCGTAGGCCGTTCGTAAAATTCATCACGGTTTGCAGCAAGGATGAGGGGGTATTTTTGATGAGACCAGTATGAAAAAAGTATCAGACACATGTCATGTTCCGTCTAGATCATCTCCCTGACCTTTTCCACCATTCGAGACATCACATCACCGGCCTTTTCCTCTATGAGTATGGTTGCGCTCGAATCATACGGTGTTCCACCGATGTTGACGATGATCAGTTGCGCGCCCGCCTCTCTGGCGTATCCCGGCATGAGGGCCGCCGGATATACGACGAGAGAAGAACCTACAACGAGGAAGAGATCGCAATGCGTGGAATATTCCGTAGCTGCCCGCAATGCCTCTGAGGGAAGTTCCTCTCCGAAGAACACCACATCGGGTTTCAGGATACCTTGACATCGTTCACATTCCGGCACCTCGACCCCTCGATCCAACCTTTCTTTAATATGTTCCACCGTATATCTCGTACCACAGTCAAGGCATTTGACCCACTGCATATTGCCGTGCAACTCGAAAACCCGGTCTGGGGAATTGCCCGCCTCCTGGTGGAGATTGTCGATATTCTGGGTGATGACACACTCGAGCCTGCCCAAGATTTCCAGTTCGGCAATGGCCATATGAGCCCTGTTTGGCTTGACGCGAGAGAACAGACCTTCTCCGATCAATATTTGCCATTGTTTTCTTCGGGTCTCCCTGCTTTTGAGAAATTTCTGTATGGTGAAGTCGTCGGGATCGAATCGTGTCCAGATACCCCCCGGACCCCGGAAATCGGGAATTCCCGATTCGGTGCTGATACCCGCCCCGGTGAACACCACCAGTCGTCGGGATTTCAGAATCATCTCAGCCGCAGCCGTAATTTTCGCATCAAGATTATTGGAAGTCATTTTCCTTCCCCGGTTTCTTTCGTACCCTTTAGGATTTTCCGAAGTGTTCGTAATTCTGCTTTGTGATCAATCTTTAAAGCCGTGTTTCTTCAGTTTATATCTGAGCGTTCGTTCGGTGATTCCCAGAAGTTCAGCGGCCTTTGTCTGGTTGTTTCCGACCTCGTTGAGGGCACGTTCTATCATTTCTCGTTCCAGCGATTCAACCTCGTTCCGGAGCGTTCCACCCTCTCTGTGGTCGGAGAAATGATGAGACGATACGTCTCCAAAGGGCAGGTCCCGTATGGATATGGTCTGACTCCTGGTTATGACCACCGCCCTCTCTATGATATTTTCCAGTTCCCGCACATTTCCCGGATAATCGTATTTCAGGAGGACATCCATGGCCTCACTGCTCACCCCCTGTATGTCTCTATCGTTCTCCGAGGAAAATCGTTTGATGAAGTGTTCGATCAATAACGGGATGTCCCCTCTTCTGTCTCTCAGAGGAGGAATGGTCATGGAAATCACATTCAACCGATAATAGAGATCTTCCCGGAAGGTTCCTTCCTGTACCTTCTCTTCGAGGTTCTGATTTGTCGCACTGATAATCCTGACATCCGCCCGTATGGTCTGATTGCCGCCCAACCTCTGGAACTCGCGTTCCTGGAGGAACCGCAAAAGTTTCACCTGGACGGAGGCGGACAGTTCTCCAATCTCATCAAGAAAAAGGGTTCCTCCATCCGCCTCTTCAAAACGACCTATCCGCCGAGCGATTGCTCCGGTAAACGATCCCTTTTCGTGACCGAAGAGCTCGCTTTCCAGCAGGGTTTCCGGAATGGCCCCGCAGTTCACGACGATCATCGGTTCATTTGAACGGGGACTCGTTGCATGGACCAGCTTTGCGAACAGTTCCTTACCGGTCCCGCTTTCTCCCATGATGAGTACGGTAGCCCGGCTCGAAGCGACCCTTCCAACCATGTTTATGAGAGCTTCCATGCCGGGCTCTTTATAGATGATCCGTCCCGGCTCCGTCTCTTTCTTCCACAGTTTCTGGCGAAGAATCTCGTTTTCCCTCAAAAGGATTTGCCGTTCCGCTATTCTGTCGATAAGGATGATCAGTTCATCGAGATTGATGGGCTTACCGATATAATCCACGGCACCGAGCTTCATGGCGTCCACTGCCGTCTCTATCGTACCGTAGGCCGTCATCATGATGACGCTGATTTCCGGGTTGATGCTCTTTATCTTCTCCAACACCTCTATTCCGTTCATCCCCGGCATCTTGAAATCAAGGAGGAGCAGATCGAAATGACCGTCCCGGACCTGTTGTATGGCGCTCTTCCCGTCTTCGGCTTCCGCGACCCTATGTCCTTCTCGTGCGAGGAAATCCTTAAGCATTTCCCTCTGCGACTGCCCATCTTCAACGATCAATATATTTAACTTGCCCATCACCCCTTACCCTTCTTTACCTTAGGGAGCAAAACATCAAAGGTTGTTCCCAGGCCCACCTCGCTTTCAACGCGAATCTCTCCGCCATGACCCCGTACTATCTCATGTACCAGCGCAAGCCCGAAACCAAGCCCCTTTTCTTTTGTCGTATATTCCGGGTTAAATATATGGTCTATCTCGTCTTTCGTCAACCCGCAACCGGTATCCGATATCTTTATGCTTACCATGCCCCTTCCGTCCGGTTCGGCAGAGATCGTGATGGTGCCTCTGCCGGGGATGGCCTCCATGGCGTTCTTCAGGATGTTATAGAAGGCCTGTCTCAACTTGTCCACATCCACGGGCAGTATCAGAGGGTCGTCTTCTTTCCAGACGGTCTTTACGGTAATGCCCTTGAGATCGGCCTCTTCCCGTATGAGGCTAACAATCCTCTCCAATATATACGTAATGGACTGGTCCGTGAACTCCAGACGGCGGCTTCTGGAAAAAATAACAAACTCTTCAACGATTCTGTTCAGACGTTTTATCTCGTCGCTGATAATATCCGTAATGCGTTGAAAGCCTCCCCTTTTTTCCTCCTCATCAGGAACATATTCGCGCCGTATTCTCTGACTGGCCATACTGATCGCATTCAGAGGATTTCGAATTTCGTGGGCTACTCCGGCCGCAAGCTGACCGAGAGCTGACAGCTTCTCAGCCTGCTGGAGGCGTTCCCCCATTTCTTCCATCCTCTTCGAATACCTTCTCTGGTTGAGAAAAAGAGCAAACATTGACAGGACGCCTATTACCATGATGAAAATCATGGACACGATCATCCGGTTCCTGTTTTCCCTAAGGATCATATTGCAACCTTCTTGATTAAGCCCAAGGCGAGCGAACCCGACGATCTTGCTGTCGAGACGTACCGGAACGGTGATCTCCAGGAGTTCATATACACCGGAGGTTACCGTGTGGCTTGTCTTCTTCAGTTTCTCATTCATCACATCGAGGGCTATATTGTCGATCCTATCGAATCCCTCCCGGATATCACCGGCCTGGCCCAGCACCCTGCCCTCTCTATTTATTACAGCGAGATAGCTCAGTCCCTGGCCGAGTCCGACTTCTTCAATAGCCTTTTTTATGGCAATCTTGGTACTCCAGTACCTGAGTCCAGCCGCATCGAGAGCCAGCAATATGGTACCGCTTCCGTCTTTGCGGCGCAGGGCGATATACCCTATTTCATTGAGTTTACCATACCGGTTAAAGAGGTCTATGATCAGATCGTCACCTTCCGCCGAGCTATGGTTCGTACCGGGCAGAAGGTCTTCGAGGAAGTCCCTGCTCTTCAAGACTATCCTGCCATGCTCATCGAGGACGGCAATAAGCCACAGGTTTTCACGGTCGGCAATGACCCTCAGATCTTCTTCGTTCAGGTGTTCAGCCATCCACTCAGCATCAATTGAGCGTGCGAGGGTAACAAGACCTCTCGTGAGGGCCTTTTGAGGAGAAAATTTCTCTTCGTCAAAAGGAACAAACTCACTTTTATCTCTGTTTCTGTTCTCTTCCTTATCTTTTTTGAGTGTCTGATACAGGTCGGCGAGATTCTTTTGAGCCACATTTTCAACGGCTGTTATGATGTCGAGACCCCTGCTTTCCATAAAACCCAGCAGCGTCTTATCGAGACGCCCCAGATCCATGATTCCCATAACAAGTATGAGCACAAGAAAAAGCAACATAACGAGGGCCACGATGAAGGGTCGCAGAAAGGTTCCCTTCTGCCTCGGAGACGAGCTATGCCAGAGTGTATATTTCGGTAGTTTCATTTTTATTCTTTATGTATGGATATCCCTTCGGTTCTACGCCCTTTCTCCGTATCGCTATCCCTTCGATTGCCCCTTGAGGTCGGGCGACGCAATCCAAGGGTAAACCCGTAACCGTGTAGCAACAAACAGTTCCTTTGAACAGTGTATCACAACTGCTGGTATTAGAATAGCTTGAAAAACAAACTTTGTCGCATCCATGAACGGACATGGAACGACAATTTTGTCGGGCTTTCTTCACGTACATGGCGATAACAGCTTGATATTCAGGACGTTTCAACGTAATCACTGCCGACGATTCCGACATTTTCCCCGCAGGAGGTACCACCAACCGGGAACGGGTATGCATCTATATTGTACAGCAGTATCATATGGTTAGCCATTAATGGCATACTACATGCATAATCATATAGCTACGTACACCGGAAAAAACCTCCTGTCTTTCCGGCTTAAACCCTCTGGATGAGCTTGCGGTCTTAACCTCTTGAAGGCCGCAGGCTCACGACATGCAAGAATCAGAGATATTTCAGACGAAAGTTCCTTTCTTTTTATTCCGTTGACATTGACAGCAAAACAACGGGGAGTCTTCGATTATTCCACGCTTATAGGCTCACCGATCCTGTCACAAGCAGAGGTGAATGGCTCGCTGTCCAGTGTAATCGATTCTCATGCATCATGGATTGACATGTCGTTGTTTTTCCATCTTCGAGAGCTGTACGGCTACGTCTTCATCACAAAAAATTTACGGTTGACACAGATTCCTTAACCATATAAACATCACAACAATTGATCTTTGACAGGTAAAAAACTAAAAAAGGAGACCTTTATGAAGACACGGATGACTGAACTATTTGGAATCGAGTATCCCATAATGCTTTCCGGCATGAGCTGGATCAGTACTCCTGAAATGGTCGCTACCGTTTCCAACGCGGGGGGGTTGGGCGTTCTGGCCACAGGGGTATTGAAAGCAAATGAAACACGTGCAGCCATCAAAAAGATCCGTGAGCTGACCGACAAACCATTCGGAGCAAATGCAACGCTCCTCTTTCCCGGTGCGAAAGAAAATGCAAAAATCCTGCTTGAAGAAAAAGTCCCCGTAATCAATTTTTCCCTTGGCAAGGGAGATTGGCTCGCTGAAGGAGCCCACACCTACGGAGGTAAGGTTATCGCCACCGTCGTGAACGAGCGGCATGCCGTTGCGGCAGAGAACCAGGGGGTGGACGGACTGGTGGTAACAGGACATGAGGCGGCCGCCCATGGAGGCGACGCGACCTCACTTGTTCTGGTGCCGACGATCGCCGATGTGGTTAAGATACCTATCATTGCCGCCGGCGGCTTCGGCGACGGCAGGGGACTCATGGCGGCTCTTGCCCTTGGAGCCTCGGGAGTAGCAATGGGGACACGTCTCATGGCCACAAAGGAAAGCCCTCTCCACGAAAATTTCAAGAAACTATCGATAGAAAAGGGCGCAACAGACACGATATACGGGCTCTATTTCGACGGTCTCGGTTGCCGTTCGCTGAAAACCAGGGCGGCCATTAAGGCATACAGAAAAGGCCCCTTCGGCCTTCCGAATTTCTTTACGGCGATCCCGAATTCCCAGCGTATCGCAAAGATGCTCGGCCTGCCCTACTTTAAAGTATTGCTCGGTATTCTCTTTGCAGGTCCCAAGATCAGCATTCAGCTGGCATACATGGCAAATGCGTTCAAGGCGATCAGTCTGGCCACCGAAGAGGGAGACGTCGAACGAGGCGTCCTGACGGTGGGACAGTCCACGGGACTGCTCCACGATATACCGACGGTGGCGGAACTGTTCGATCGAATCACAGCGGAGGCGAAAGCGGTAAAGGCCGCGATCTCCGAAACCATAGAATAACGACAGCTTCAGTGCATTACGGGTATTGGCATACTACTTACATTTACATACGGGGATGCAGGACACAACCTGCATCCCCTTCGTTTTTTCGATAGAGGCAAGAATGGACGAGACCCTGATTTTTGAGACCTCTTTAATAGCCATTCATACTATTACGTTATTTGGTGCAGTTACTGCTTAAGCATAGTCCTGTCCGCCCGGTCAGAAGGTGTAACCTATTGAAAAGTGAAACCTGTCGCGGCTTTCGCCTTCCCGGGGATCGAGTTTGACCCCATACAGTATGCCGATGGGGCCGATGGGGGTGATGTATCGCAATCCGGTACCCACGGAAGAGCGGAAGGAATCGAGATCGATCGCCCCAAAAGAGTCTTCGACCGCTCCCGCATCAAAGAAACAGGGGATCTCGAAGTTACCGCCGAGGTTGATGCGTGCTTCCACGCTGCCCGCGAGGGCCGCCCTTCCTCCCTGGGGATCGCCGCTTTCGTTATATTTGAGCATATTTTCACTGAACCCCCGCACGTCATTGGTCCCTCCGAGAAAGAAAAGCTGATCATCCGGTACCGTTCCCGTGGCGCCGTATGTCTGGATATAGCCGCCGCGTCCAAGAAAGGCGACCGTCAGCCGGCTGAGCGGCGTGAAGAAATAACGGACATCGAGCCGGTACCGCAGAAAGTCATCCAGAGAGTTCTGAATACCTGTCGATATATCGACGGAGAATGCGGTGAACAGCCCTGCTTGAGGGCGGATAAAGGAATCCCTCGTATCGTACTGTACGGACGGTGTCGTGACGAGAATACTTCTGGGGTCGAATTCGTCTTCGTTCATTGTCTCACGGGAGCTCTGGGCGCCGTCGCGGAGAAACTGTTCCCGTGTTTCGTACCGAAGGCCCAGCCCCGTCGTTATCTCTTTAAAAAATTTACGTGAAAATACCAGTGAGCCGCCGGACACCTGTGTCCCGAAGTCCTGATTGAATTCCTCTCTCCGTTCCGTAAAGAGGGCCAGTGTGGCGGAAATGTGTGAATCGAAAAGCCGTGGTTCGGACAGACCCGTATCCACCCGATACCCGATCTGGCTCATTTCGCCACCTATCCATATATCCTTGTTTGCCCCGAAGAGATTGTGATCGCCCGCTTTTGAATGGGCAAAGACTCCGCTTTCGGAATCATATCCCGCTCCCACCTGTATGAAATAGGGCTTCTTTTCCTCGACGTCCACGAGAAGGTTCACGCGTTCTTCCTTTTCCTTGAGGCCTATCGTCTTGAAGCGGACGCTCCGCAAGATATTCATGTTTCTCATATTACGCTGACCTTCAAGTATTTTGACCAGCGAGAGCGGGCTTCCGGTTTCGAGCTCAAGCTCGTTTCGCAGAACCGATTCGCGGGTTCTGAAATTTCCCGTGTAATAGACATGGCCCATCTCGACATAGGGACCCTCGTTCACACGGTAGGTGATCCGGGCTTCAGATTTATCGGCACTGATCAGCGCCTCGCCGGTAACAGTGACATGTGGATACCCCTGTTCGGCAACAAGCGCCGAAATGGCATTTTCGTCCCCTTTTATCAGATATCTTCGAAAGGGCTCTCCCTGCTTCAGGGAAAGGGCGTTCAAGGCCTTTCGTTCCTCTAGGGCGGTGAGTCCCGTAATCTTCAATTCCGACAGGATGGTACGGGTCCCTTCGTTAACGGTGATGTCGATCTCTACATCCCGTGTATCTTCGCCCGATGTAATCTTCTCCGTTACCTCCGTGTCCATGAACCCTTCCCTCAGATAGAGGGATTTTATGGCAAAGAGGTCATCCTGCAGAACGCTCGGCACATAGGAACCCTCGTCACGAATGCCTGCGACACGGGTCAGCATCTGGCTGAGAATTGTTTCTTCCATAACAGCGTGGTTTCCTGAGATACGAATCGACTTAACAGTAAAGTGAGGGCCTTCAACAATCATAAACCGAATCGCCCTGACCGGTTCGATGTCATCAGTAGATTGCCGGTCGTCTGCCGTGACGGTTGCTTCGAGGTACCCTGCCTTCTCGTACACTTCCTTGATCTTCCTGATGCTCTTCTTCAAACCCCGGTTATTGCTATTCCCCTCGGTGGAAAAAACGAGTTCCTTTCGCAAGGTTCGATTCCGGAAGGCCTTGTTCCCCGAAAAATCAACCGTGTATCGCAACCCTTCCCTTATGGTCAGTGTGACGACAACGGAACCCGACGCAGGTTCTCTTGATATCGCCTGGTCGATCTTAACGTCGAAATAACCGTTGTCCCGGTACAATCGGACAAGGCCCGTAATATCCTGCTGTACGGTACGTTCAATGAACCGTCCCGCGTTTCCGGGCAGCAGACTGCTTCGCCAGACCTTCATCCTTGTCCTGATCGTGGCGTCCGAATATGCCCGGTTTCCTTCAATATTCACCCTGTCAAGCCGATAGTACCGGCCTTTGTCTACCTTCACACGGACAATGTAATTACCGTCTTTCGGGTCCTCCTCCGAGGAAACCGAAGCACGGGGGTCCACAAATCCTTCCTGTTTATAGCGGGTTTCGATCAGCTGTGCCTGACGGGAAAGTTCGTCACGGGTAAACACATCACCGGGGTACAATGTCATGACATTGAAGACATCGACTTCAAAAAGCGGATAGATCCCGTCAAGGATAATATCTTTAACGTAGCGAAACGGTTTCAGGTGAAACCTGAGAACCATGCCGTCACCCTCTTCGTCTGAATCGATGTCGATTTCCTGGAACCGTTTTGATAATTTCAGCGCCTCGATCGACTCCGCCATCTTTTCCGCAAAGAATCGATCTCCCTCCTTCAGAAAAATAAAATCCCGCGCCATTGCAGCCAGCTGTGCGGCATCGCCGCGGTCATCAGCGATCTGTACGGCAATCTCCCCTATGACCGGTTCGGGTCCCGGCAGCGGAGGATTGGCGGTATCCGCTGAACGGGCACACTCGGGTGCCCCTGCCATGGCGCCAAGCAACATGAGGCATACAAAACAGGCAAAGAAAGTCTTTTTTGCTTTTTTACACATCCTTCATCCCGACCGTGTCAGCGGAATTCCAGCCTGAAGAGCAGTTCCCCGCCGAAGATTCCCTTTGAATCCTGAAAACCGCTCAGTAATATATTTTCAAGAAATTTATATTCGGCGACGGCACGCTGGATCATTTCCCCGTCTTTCGTCTCAGCGGCATACTTGACGGTCATCCTCTTTGTGAGTTTTTTGCCGAGTGTAACCTTGATAGTCTCCGATGCCGCTTCAGTTTCTTCTTCCTCCGTTCCAGTTTCCACCTCGAAGATATCCAGACCCGTTGTTTCCTTGATCTCTTCTCCGAAAGTCGTTGCGAGCATCTCCGCCAGCATCTCTTTCGTTGACCGGGTCGTTGTCCCCTTCCCTTCGGCAAATTCACGGGTGGTTTTGCCGAAAAGCAGCAGTGAGAGGATATCACCGTCTTCTTCCTGCGGCTCGGAGGCAAGGTTGAATGCGAGGTGATCCGGGGTCCCCGATATATCCAGAAGTATCTTCCACGTCCGTGTCTGGATCTCGCCGGCTATATCAATCGTCGGATCGATCTTGTAGGGATTCAGGAAATCGATGATCCCCTTCGTTACCTCAAAGGTCCTCCTGTGATAGGTGATGGTTCCCGAATCTACCTCGGCGCGGCCACTGATGGCGGGATTACCGAGTGTACCAGTAAAGAGTAGATCGGGGCTGATCTCAAGCCGGGCGAGATTGTTGTCGATAACAAAGGGACTACGCCGTTTGACGGATACATCGAGTTCCATGTTGTTAATGAAGGGATGGCCGATTTCGCGGGCCGAGGGCTCTATTTCCCTTTTTCTTTCTGTTACACGCTCGACAAGATTAAGATTTACGTCCTTATAATAGGTTCCTTCGAGAAGAACTACCTCTCCCTGAATCTTCGATCGTTCGGGACTCCCGGAGACCGCAAGGTGCGCGTTCAGGAGCGCGTCCATCGTGTCGGGAATCCGGAGAGGGAGGGCAGAGGCGTTGACGGCAATATCCATCCGGCCCGGTTTATACGCTTCGACAGCAACGGTACCGTTCATATCGAAGGTTCCGGAATCAATACTGCCCTTGATATTGTTGATGGTCACGGCCCGGGGCGTGGCCTCGATCAGACCGTTGACATGATGAAGCTTCTGGGAGAGTACGGGCATGGTAAACCCGATCTCTTCCAGGGCAAGCCGTGTCCGGATGTCGGGAGCTGACCATGTTCCCTCTACCCGTGCCGAAAGCAGCAGATTCCCCGTTATGTCGTCAATATCTTCGACAAACGGCCGGGACAGACCCAAGGGGAGCTTTCCGTCAACTCCGAGAGAGATCGGTCCATCAACCTTTCCCTTCCCTTCCATCTCAAGGTGTCCTTCTCCGAGCAGTTCAAAACGGCACGGCGAAATGACGAACTCGCTGTTACCGTATCTCGCCGTGAAGTTTTCGGTTCGGAGCAGTTGCAGATCCTTGAAAAAGAGGGTGAGTTCAGTAAAATCCGCAGATGCTTCGATGCGGTCGAGGACATCGGCGTTGCCTTTCACATGCAGTGTTCCTGTTGCGGTCCCCCTCAGATCCTTTCTCCCTGCGATTTCAAAATACGGTGCGAGGCTGCTTTCTTTGAAATCGGCGGAAAGCCGGAAATCTTTTTTAAAGAGGTCGTAGGCACCCTCAAAATTGAAATTGAGCGCGCCTGAGGCCCTCGCGATGCCGTCCTTCACATCAAGATCGATTTTGAAATATTCAAATTCTCTGCCCTCGATCCGCATGTTATGAAGCACAATCGTACCATTCAGACAGGGATTATCAAGTACACCTTCACCGAAAAGATCAAAGGCCATGATCCCTTCGGCGGTCTTCTGATCTTTGAGCCTGTCAATGGAGCGGAGCGAAATGCCCGTGGATGCAAGATTGAACCGGTACGCCTTGTCAAATGAGAGCCATCCCGACCCTTCAATCACTTCCCCCGGCGCGACGGTAGCTCTGAACGGCGTGATGTATACCTTCCTCCCGTCGAGTCGGGCAGATATGCTCAGGTTACTGAGCTTCTGGATACCGAGATCCATGTCGGTGCCCCGGATTTCGATCGTGCCATGGGGTGCTTTCACGGTGCCTTCGCCGTGGCCGGAGCAGGAAATCTTCCCTTTGGCCCGGTCGGTGAAGTCCTGCAGAAACAAAGATTTACTGGAAAAATCCACTTTGAAAAGAGGATCCTCGATCAACGTTGCCCCCTCGAAAAGCTGCGCCGTTCCCGAAACCGCCAGATCGGAGTTTTTGTTGCGCACGGTGCATTCCCGGAATTGCAGAAGACCCGACCCATCCAGTGCCGCCCTTGCCTGCACATCCCCGATAGCGAAATCGTACAGGCGAAGGTTCTCGGTTCGTATGTCGCAATCGACCCTGGGTCTTTTAACCGTTCCCTCGACATGGCCGCGAAGGGATACCGTACCTTTTGCGGTCTCCATGAAGTCTTCCAGGTTAATCCCCGGGCTTTCCAGATCAAGGCTAAGAGACGGATTGGACAGAAAGGCGGTATCCTGCAGGAGTCGGATCGCGCCGGTAATGCGCAGTTCCGAATCGTTGTTCCTGACGACAAGGCTCTGAAGGCGCATCGTCCCCGAATGATCGAGCGAGACTGCCGACTGTACGTCTCCGATCGCGAAGTCCCTGTACCGAAGCCGGCTGCCTTCCATACCGCAGACAACGACAGGCTGTGCGGCTGTCCCCGAAAGAGTTCCGATAAGATGTGCACCTCCTTCTATCCCTTTCACCCCTATCGATGACAGGGCAGCCGACAGATTCGGGGCATCCAGTTCGAGATTCGCCGCGATGGTTTGCCCGGTCAGATCGAACGTGCCGTCCGCTTCAACTGTTATCCCACCCGCTTCGGCATCGAGTCGTTCGACCGTTGCCAGACCCTTGTTGAGATTTGCCGTGATCTTCGCTATAATATCAATGGGAGCGGCGTGCGCTCCGGCGGCAAACCGTTCCGCCCTGAGTTCCGCCTGAAGGCGAGCCAGGAGCGTTTGAGGGGAGAACCCTTTTCCCTCGACCGTGAACGACGATGTCACGATACCCTTGAGAGTGCTGTCTTGAAGAATCCGTGTCACATCGATGCCTTTTCCCCGGAATGATACCGTGTAGGCCGTCTCGTTAAGGATCGGAGCGGCATACATGAATCCTCCGGGAAAGGCATCCCGAAAATCCATCTTTCCCAGTATTTCGAATGTACCGCCACCGATATTGCCCTGAATAGTATCGAGCGATACCATGCGGTCTTTCAATCGTATCTTCAGTTTCAGATTGTCAAACCTGGTATCGACGGCGGGAGTTCGGACGGTACCCGTACCGATCGTAAGGGCAAGACCGCCGGATTCTCCCATAAGATTTGCATCGGCGGAAAGATTCAGATGGTCGACAGCCGTCTGGAAGCTGTTTTCTGCCGTTGAATAACTGATCGAGCCTTCGTTGATCGAAAGGTCTCTAATAACAATGTTCAACGGAAGACCGACGGTATTACTCTCGGGAAAGGATTCTTCGCTTTTCTTGCCTTGTCCCCCTGCCTTGTCAAAGGCATGGGCGAGATTCACGCTGCCGTCTGATTCGATATGAATTGCCGCCCGGGGCTTCTCGATTATAACCGGCGATAAGAGGATCGTTTTATCAAGCAACGCCCTCCATGAAAGGCTACACGACAGGCGGTCGAAACGGGCCAGATCTTCTTCCGACGGCCCTTTCAGGATGCCATTCGTTACTTCAACATCCCCGGCAATCAGCGAAAACCGGATATTCTCCCAGCTGATGGAACCGTAAATACTTCCATTAATGTGGTTCTGTATGAACAGCTGCGCCCGGTCGGTTTTCAGCGTAAAGACAGCCGCACCTATCAAAGCTGCGATTGCGATGATACATATGGCAAAACCAATGCCGATATATTTGATTACCTTTACCATTGTCCGATCTATGGATAAAATGTATTGTACTGTTGATATTACGTTATTTTGTCGAATTGTGCCAATAAGATATATGCAACAGGAAAATGTGATGATGCGGAGGATTGCCCGGATACAAGGAAGGGGTTACGGAACAACTCCCATAACCCCCGTGATTTTTGGTGGAGCTGAGGGGGATCGAACCCCTGACCTCTTGAATGCCATTCAAGCGCTCTCCCAGCTGAGCTACAGCCCCTTTGTCTTCTCAACAATACGAGAGCGGTTTTCTAACATGCAGTTTCCGTTATTGTCAATATAATTTTCTTGACAAATACAGGGTCAATTATATAATCAGCCGCCAAGCCGGAGTGGTGAAACTGGTAGACGCAGGGGACTCAAAATCCCCCGGGCTCACGCCCATCTCGGTTCGATTCCGAGCTCCGGCACCAATAAAATCAAGGGGTTGTAGTTATAAGGCTACAACCCTTTTTGCTTTATTAGGGTCAATGTAACCATTTTGTAACCGTGATTTTTGCAAATCATTAAACTCCTGCCTCTTGCAAGCAGCGTCCTTGAGATCCTGAGGAGACACTATGTTGTACCTATCAAAGACGGATCTCGTCTTATGACCCGATATGGTCATAGCGACACGCTCCGGGATACCGGCACGAGTCATACTGGTTAAAGCGCTTCTGCGGAGATCGTGAAACATCAGCACAGGAAGCCCTGCAGCCTTGAAAGCTTTGGCCCATGTTCCTCGAAATTCTTTTATTTGTTTCCCATTGCGATGGAAAACATAGGGACATCCGAACATCTTCTTTCGCTGAAGATCAGCAATCATATCAAGAAGCTCAGGGTCTAAATAGGCAACCCGGCCTTCGCCGTTTTTCGTTGTCCCTGGGTCCAGTCGAACCATTTCTTCTCTAAGGTCCACGTTCTTCCATGTCAGATTCAAGATCTCAGCCCGTCTCCAGCCAATATTGTATGCGAACGTTATCACAGGTTTCAAATACTCCGGAAGGGCATCCCTGACGGCTAAAAAGTCCCCGTGTTCAAATATACCTTTTCGAACGTTGTTCTCTTTCAACATTGGAATGTAAGGAACCCTGTCAACCTTGGGTGGTGTTTGCCTCGCCCCGAGGTTCAACATACGCTTGAGAGCCGAAAGCTCGCGATTGATTGTCGCATTAGCTGCCTTTTCCATCTGTCGCTTTTCAATATATTTGTTAATCTGTGGAGTTGTTATGTTTATCACTCGCATACCTGCAAAAGTTTTTTCAAGGTGACGAACACTTCTTTCAGCCCGTGGAAGAGACTTTTTGCCGTTAATCCTATAATCAGTTAAAAACTCTTCCTTCAGTTCATCGAATTTTACCCTCGCAAAGCATACACCGGGCAATTTTCCTTCCGCAATCTCATCTTCGCGCTTCTGCAACAACCTCCTGGCTACCTCTAATTTATCGCTATGGGTAG
This sequence comes from Syntrophales bacterium, assembly GCA_036825195.1. Classification (GTDB taxonomy): domain Bacteria; phylum Desulfobacterota; class Syntrophia; order Syntrophales; family UBA2210; genus UBA2210. The sequence goes on along the minus strand of DAISYQ010000026.1, from coordinate 19,416 downwards.
ATTCGGTATATGGTTTGCCATCTTTATAATACTTTATTGAATAATACTTTCCTCGTCTGTAGATACATCCCATCATTTACCTCCTTTCCGGGATGGGTTTGGCTTGACAAGCTGAATGTCGTAGCCGAGGTAATCAGCAATCTGCTCAAGCTTCTTCAGCGAGATATTAATCTTGCCGTTTAGGAATTTAGAGAGTTGCCCCTCATCGATTCCCAAGTCCTTGCTGAGCCGGTATGCTGTTACCTGTTCCCTTTTCAGGACTTCTCTCAGACGATTTTCCACCATAAGTCCTTTCTACCGGGTGCTTGTTTATATGTCAAGTTATATATTAACTACAGAATGCCTTATTCTTATTTATCCATTCATCAAGATCCGTTTTATCCAAATATTGCTTCCTTGCACCTTTCTCTTTAACAACCGGGATTTCTCTTTTCCATATCAGATCACGCATTCCCCACACACTTCGACCAAGATATTCGGCACCCTCCTGCAATGTAAAAAGGCGCTTGTGCACTGGATTGTCTATCCTGTGTGCCTTCTGTAATCCTTTGTCAGTCTGTGTTTTCCTGGCCATGTAACTAAAATGTAACTGTGATAACGCTGAAAAATGATATATGCTTTGATTTAATTCCCCAAATTTTCCTTATTATCTCTATCCTGATGAATTGTACCGTCACCCTCACACCATCCAACTTCATGACCTTGTTTACTCTTCTTCCTCATCGGGAAATGGGATGTCATAGGGGGAATCGTGTTGATAATAATTCATTCCCTCGTACTTATTAAGAGACGTAATAACCCTTTTAGCCACGTCAGGTTCTGTCGCCTCGAATACTTGTTGTGCCATTTCCTTGAGTGCCTTGCTGACTGACCATTCTTTCCACTTCATTGCCTGCTGCCAAATCCGGTATAATTCAGGGGCTTTTTCTTTCCCGCAGTATGGGCAGACTGGTGACAACTGGTTATCTTCCGAAAGCATTGCGAATCCAAACCCATCATTTTCAAAGCAATCTGTGCAAATTATGCACTCTAACCGGGGTTCTTCCGAAAAAGATTTTCTTAATATAATTTTTATTTCATCATCCATAATTGCTGTTGTCTTGTCTCCATTCATATCTAATTTCCTTTTTAAAGGGCTATTTTCTTTCCATATCAAACTTGTTAAGTGCTATTCCTGATTTCCTGCTTCATTCATTACATAACCTACCTCCTGTTTAAGTCTATTCGTACCAATCACCCACTTTTAAAAGCTCATGGCCCTTGTGCACCTCGAATTTCAACTTGTTCAATGACGGACATGGGTCTTCTTCATGGAAACGATTCTTCACAATTTCAATCTTCCCCCACTCCAGAGAAATCGCCAGTGTCGCGGCCTTGATCGAGTAGACGCCACCAGTACCTAATCGTGAATCCGGTTTCTTCTGGATTGCAATCAAGGCAACTCCTTTGTTGAGTCTCCGTATGATTCCACTAATAACATTGTGAATGTTGAAGGCTTTGTCACCTTCGGGTTCCAAGTAGTCGATGACGTTCAGTGCTTCTGGTTGTATTTTGTCTGCGATATTGTGGAAGTCCCATTCGTCAATCACCTTCATATTTTTGTCCCATTTGGCTATGTCCTGTGGATAATAAGATAATTTCTTTTTTAAGGCTTCTGGACTCATCTCAGAATTGAAATAAAAAATTGGTAAACGGCCCATGTTCAGGGCAATGGAATTTAAGAGGAACAATGTTTTCCCCATGCCCGAAACACCCGCAAAGACAGCGACACCCTTTGGAAAAAACTTTGTCTTCTTGTGAAGATCTAAGGGGAGGCGCAAATCGATAAAGTTATTCGGGTCAGCGCTGGCAAAATCCATGAAAGAAATGGTTGTATCAACACGCCGGTAACTGCCACGCGCATCAGTGTATTTTTCAAGCAGAGGTTCAGGTCCTTCGCAGAGACGACGGAGTGCAGTATTGGCAGCCTGCGTGTCGTCTCTTGTCGCCAATTGAAGCTCTCTGTGTACTTCTGCCACCCGGAAGTGACCAGTTGTCGCCAAACACCACTCTCGAACCTCAGCTGCAATGTTGCGATCCCGTTTTGCGGCACGTTTTAAAGCGCTGCTAATTTTTACTTGAACTTCATCTTCCGGGAAAGGAGGATTTGAGTTTCTTGCAATAATCTTGGCTGCTTGTTCAACCAAAGGAAGCTCACAGCCACCTTTTACCAGCGTATTTACGACACGAAACAGGTCTTCATCTCTGCGTCCCTGTTGAAAGAAATTGTCGCCATTGTCGCCAATTGTGGCCTTCTGTTGCCTTTGCCTCTTTTCCCTTATATATAAAGAAAATTTTTTATTTAAGGCATCGGGCAGATCGGGCAGATCGACTTCCCACAGAGCCAGCCCTTCTTGCCATGCGTAGCCTTTGCCCTCTGCATTGACCGAAGGAGGTGCTATGATGTATCCGCCCTCACCCCTGAAATCTACCCCGGGCATGATTCCAGCCGCTACAGTCAAGTCACTTCCCTCGGGAAAGTAAAAGTAGAGATGCCTACCACCACGTGGTGTTCGTGCCATGGGGAAGAGCAAGGCATCGGGCAGAAGTTTTTGTATGGCGTCGTATCCCCCCATCGTATCGCAGTCGATAACGAACAGTCCGGATATTGTCCCTGTCACAATCCCGATCATGGCATCCGGCCACTTTTTCCACCAGGTTTCGATCTCCTCAGGTGTAGCCCGGCGTTCCTGAAATTCTTTCCAAGCAATAAAGGGTTTCTTTAGTGCTTTCTTTTCTACCGGATCAAAATCCGGTTTGATCGGAATTACTGAATGCCCCCACCTGGCATACTCCAAAGCAGCCTCTAAAAGCTCATTACGCATTCGTAATGCCTCCAGCTATTTCCGATCTGACGATCTTCTCGACAGTTGCATGGGTTCCCTGGCCTCGGTGGCATCGGTAGCAAAGATAAAACCTAACGCAACGGGATCGTCCCTTCGTCGATCCGAATTGAGCCGAATCGTCGGGAATAAAGACGCCGATTACAGAAGGGTCGCCGGTGTGGGGTTTGGGAAATAATTGAGTGTTCATATCGCCCATCTCGGGATCGTGTAATTGGTGCCGTATGTTAAGAAAGTCTTTTCTGTATTGGCTGTATTCAGGTTTCTTATCCATTATTTTAGTGCCTTACGTCTCTCTACTTGTTCCTGTTCCCAGTTTTCAATTTCATTGAGTGACCAGCGTGTACAGCCATCACTCATTTTTATAGGTTTGGGAAAGTTTCCATTTTTACTCCACCTCCAGATGGTTGCTCGGTCAACATCGAAACGGTTGGCAATGTCCTTGTCTTTAATGTAAATTTTACTCATAACTTCGATCTCCTATGGTTGGTACAATATACACCATATTGGGCGTAAAAAATTTTACTCCTTGCTCACAGCCTTACTCACTTTTCCAAGCAATTCTTGAAAATTAATAATCAGTATGGCGTCCCAATTTTGCATTTTTTTACATACTTCCTGACCATCCACATACTTTCCCCGGTCATAGTAGGTATATGGCATGCCAGGTCCGTTCTTCTCCTCAGGAGAGATTTGATCCCAATAACGCGGCACACCTGCAACCAGTCCTGTTTCAAGATCAATCATCTTTTTTTCTTTGTCACTACTGAAAATCTCCGAAGTTATTAATTCAGCGTCTATACTATCATTCCCCTTTGTCTTTATTACAATCCAGCGCAGTTCCCGATTTTCTTTTGCAATTCTTGGGAACGAATACATTTTCAAGCTTCCGACAAATGATGCTGACGTGTTCCGGTCTAAGCCGAAATTAAGGAGGAACTCAAATAGTGCAACCATGCAAATATCATCAAAGCTGAACTCGGCCTTTGTACCTTGTCCAGTGGCGCTAACCGATGGAACAATAAATTGCCGGTTCATCCAATCCCTGAGACGTTCCCTTGGAATATCCAGGAGTTTACATACTTCTAATGTAGAATAATAACGTGTCATTGTTCAATTCCTTAAGTTTGGTTGGTATAATACACACCATGTGATGCGTTGTCAAGTTATTATTTTTTACACATTGCACCGTATTGCCTTTTGCCGCGTCTGTACTGCTGTTTTTTCTGTTTCGGAGTGACAATAAGCGGGTTTCATCATCATAATGTATATGATTATATTTCAAATAGTTACGAGGCTAAAATGTTTGGTGCTACCAAAGAGAAATACCAATATAAAAAATGCTGTATCATAAATTGTTGAGAATCCTCGTCCCTAGATTATGATAAAGAGGGAAATCTGATATCATGCAATCTTTCGTTTTTTCGCATCTCATGACGTAGCAGGAATTTCCAGAGAAAAATCGATTATTACTGATATCCTTCATTTTCCTTGAATTTCAAAAACCCTATTTCGGGATGGCTCAAAGTTCCAACCAATAATCCCCGATCCAAAAGTCTATTTTGCTCTTCACATGAAGTTTCGGGTAGTAAAGCACACGAGTGACAAGCTGCCAAGTTGCAATTGTCGGGACCTTGTCCGGTGCTTTCTATACAAACAGGGTCGGTTGAACACCAACCGGCGTTTTCCGTTGCTCTTTTTAGTATCATTTCCAACCTTCCGGGTTTACCCATTCGAACAAGTCCCCCCATTGTCCCCTCAGAATCACCTGCAGCGGTGTATATGAGTATCCCTGCCATTGGATAGTCCCCATCGGCACAGTAGAGCCGTTCTCTGAGAGAAGCGGACCCATAACCACATTCATAGACAAGCTGATTTATCAGTAAATGAGATAATGTATGTAACATGACAAATCTGGGAGTTATTGGTCTCAAATCCTGCTTCCTTCTTGCTCTTACGGTGTCGTAAGTTTCCTGCAAGGGATTCAATCGCTCACTCAGAATATCTTTGCATTCATTCACCCATGCAGACAATTTATCTTCGGATAGTTGCAAGAATATTCCCTCCCCTCTGACAATCACTGCTGGCAACCATTCCTTCTTCTCCTTGGAAATCAGACGGTACCTCTGCTTATCACTAAGATTATCCTGAGGGAAAATTCTTGAATATCCAGTAAAAGCCCTTGTCTCACGAAGCTTGTGAACAAGTGAAATTCGCTTGAAATTGTCACTGATAATGCTCTCGTAATCTGTAATAACCTCACTCCTTATAAGGAGATTTGTCTTGGGAGTACCTTCCTGCATATCCTTTCCAAATAGCTCATATTCTTCTCGTCTAAAGGCCTGTTCTTGATCATCTGTATCAACCACCACTTTTGGGGAAGCATTCTTGCCTTTCAATTTTCGATTAGCAGCCAAAGCCAGACTTTTTGCACTGACATCTCTGTCCGGATATAATTTCTTTAAAACAGCCTCGACATCTGAGGACAAGATTTCGCCCTTGACACTTGCAGCGGTTTCCAAGTAAAACCAGACATGAGCATCTTCCAGTATTTCCAGAACTTCTTGAGAAGCACTTTCATCCTTGTAAGGGATATAGATTGAGCTGACAACATGAGGGAAATAGACATTCGAGCCACCGCGTAATAGCGGATAAAGATCTTGCCCACACCTTGGTTCAGAGTGGTTCTCAGCCAAAGCAGGGTTTTCACCCCTGCAATAAATTTCAAGTCTAGAAAGCGAAGACCCTTCTCCGGGTGAAAAGTTGAAAGCTCCCGCAAGGGTACGGCTTTCCAGAATCTTTATCTGTGCAGATTTCTCTTCACACAATATTCTTACACCTGCTAAAGATGCACTTCCACTTGTTTGCATCCTCAACCGACCAGTTATTTCTGGATCTGGTCTCTGAAAAACCCACTCCCACCAAGGAAAATCCTGAATATGACCATTAGCACATGCAGCAACAAAACGTACTTGTATCGTGTTTCTCGGATTGTGTACTCTCCCCTTGTCCTTGCCTGTGCCGATAGGGCCTCGACAAACAGGAGCCTGCTTGTCATGAAATTCTGACTCGTACATGAGCCCGCATCGGGGACAAACATGCCACTTCGGGAACCTGAGAAAAGGAAGTTTAAGATTGAAATTCTCTTGTGAAGGATCTCCAAACTGACGTGGCACTCTGAAATCTGGAGGAGAAACGAAATATTTCACACCAAGTCGCTCAGACAGTCTTTTTTCGTCTTCAATTCTAAACTCACGATGAGAAGAATCATTCTCATCAAATGGCCATGCGTCCAGACCACAATGAATGAGCGAAACTGGCCCCGTAAAATCAACCATTGCACCAACACCGAAAGGAGCAATAACCTGCGAACGCCTTATGGGTCGTGGGCTCATTATTTAACATCCTCCTCTTTAAGCTGATTGAAGTGACTGGTCACCTCGGCCTCACAGGACGCATCGACATCCCGCAACGAGCTGAGTGTAGCCCAGCTTCTCCCACCCCAAGAAACTGGTTGTTGTGACCCGGCGGAATGCATCAGTGGAGCGTCTTCTGGCGGTGGTCCAAAGCTGCCATAGTCCTTGGGGTTCCAAGCTTTCCACTCCCTGAAACGACACAAGAGAGTTTTTCCAACATTTCCTTTCTCTTCATCATCAACAATCGAAACCCGCTTGACAATCATATCCTCGACTCTATCTCTCAAATCTGTGCCCTTATTCAATGGGAAAGGTCTCGGGGAATCAGCGGTATGTTCATCGCCCATCTGTCTAACAGCGGCAACTATTATCCCATGAAGTGCTCTGTCAACTGCGGGTGGGCTGAACGGAGTGACGCTGGTCGGTTCGACCTGTGCGTAAAGCCTTTGATGATAGGAGCGAAATCGCTCAAAGTGGCTGCGATCCCTAGGTTTGCTTTGGCTGTAGAGCACATTGACTAGTCCCGGCTGCTGTATATTGCGACCGATACGACTTGACACCTGAATATATTGAGACGTTGTTTTCGGCTGTCCGACTATGACCATCAGGCTGAGTCTGTCTATGTCAACACCAACTTCGATGATATTTGATGCAAGACAAACATCCACAGTGTCTTTTACATATCCCTTCTCGTCACGCTGAAACGGTTGTTCCAACTTCTGGATGGCCAGAGGAATGTGATCGCTTCGAATACGACTGGTCAATTCCTCACAGTTGAGTAGTTGCCTGATCTGTCCATAAGCAACACCATGACGGTTCAAAAGAACCCTCAGATAATCTCTGGCATCCGAGACCAGTAGAGTTGCTGCACCACCAAGCTCTCTCAATGAATTGAAGAAACAGAGCAAAGTCCACCATGGGTCCCTTTCAGTTTCATCCCCATCTTCAATCGGCATGATTGCAGGATATTGAAGCAGCGTCGCAAATACTCGGGCTTCTGTTGTCTGTAAAGAACCATGACCAGGTGTCATGATACCAATATATTTTCTACCAGGCTTTGATGTTCCATCCCTGTTTCGGTCTTCTCTTGCAAAAAATGAGTCACTTGTCTCCAAACCTGAAGGGGGGAAAAGCATGACCCTTTCACGGGCATAAAGGTCTTTTACCTGTTCTTCTGCCCGACTTATTGTAGCGGTTGAGGCGACTATTTTTGGACGGACCAATTTTCCGCCGTCTCTCTGAATACAGAGTTCTTCAATCATAGTTTCATAAGCGCCAACCATTGACCCGAGTGGGCCGGATATCAGATGCAATTCATCCTGAATGATCAATGATGGAGGAAATCCCACATGTCTGCCGTCTTTCCCGAGACCAAAGATGGCTCTGGTATCAGGCCTCCATGCCAGCATGGCAAATTTATCAACTGTGCCAATAACGAGATTCGGAGGAAATTCATAAATATCTTCATCAATGATGACAATCGGCAAAGGGGGCTTTGGATTTACTGGATGTCTCCCGAACTCACAATCTGGATCATCACACCTGAAGACAACAGTATCAACGCTTCCGGGTTTACGTAGAAGACTATAGCCGTAAACATGTTGTCTTGGTCTTAATCCGCCGCCTCTTCCACGCCCTCTCATACCTCCGCCACCACTCACTCTATCAGGCCCAAATCTCGCATTGCACCAAGGGCATTTTAAAAGAATGAATGGATTTTCGGAATCTGGATTTCTCTGAAGGTTGCCGAGTGCTGTACGAGCCTGAGAGCGCCTGTTTGGGGTTGCATCACCGCCAACCCACATACCTAGCCTGAAAGGATCGTCTCCCAATTTATCCCTCCAGTCAGGTTGTTTTCTCAAATATTCCATTGCACAAAAGAGAAGGCTAGCGCGTTGAAACTGTTGAGCGGTCAGAAGGCGTAAAGTATATCTCATCAGGACATCTGCCCCTCCGGGTGATCTACCACAAAGCCTGTTGAAGAAAATCGTAAAAGCGGACAGGCCAAGATAGGCTTCTGTCTTGCCGCCACCTGTTGGGAACCAGATCAGGTCAACAATTTCCCGCTCTTCATTTTCTTGAAAACAAATCCCGGGAATGGACATGAGGAGGAATGCTATCTGGAACGCCCTCCAGTAGCCTTTCGACTCATGAGGTAGTGAAGGGTCTGGGTTCTCAATCGGCTTGTCATACGTAGGACGGCCGTTTTCCCATGACGGATTTCTCACATCTCTGCTTGAGCGCAATTGCGCGATAAGCATGGCATGATTGGCCAATCTGAATGCCCCTCTTGCGGTTTCAGAAACAGGCGTGGAAGCTTTGAGGAACTGGAGTCCTCTCTTAATGCGGTCACGACAATCTTCACACCTTTTTATAAGTACCCGTGCCGTATCTTTGAGATCTTCAGGTATTGGCATTTCCTTACCATCAAGTTCCTTCCTTTCGTCGAGGTTCTTGAGGTTCTCTATCCAGTCTGAATAGGCCGTGACCAGCATTTCAATTTCACCGGAACCATCGTCTTCTTGGTCGAGGCCTGCAAGTTTTCTCATACTCACACGAATTTGGTCACCGTCACTGGTGAAAAGGTCAGCACTTGTAGCGGGCATTTCGTAACTTGGAAGACAATTCGTCCAGATTTCAGAAACCTTAATTGGTCTGCCATCCTTCCAGTCAGCAGAGCACCCATGTCCGATACCGAAAGTTAGGCGGTCTCGGTACAATAGCCTGATGATTTCTTCTTCATCTTCCGGTTTTCTGTTCTTCCGTTTGACATCAGGATAAGGAAGACACCAGTCCGTATTCTTATCAGAGAGAACTCTAAAACTGCATTGAAAGAAACAGAGTTCATCAAGACTGCCTTTGTTAACATCTTGGCGATTGACAAGAGAAACGGTGAGTAATCGCCTGTTGGATGATTCTACTCCGGCATGATGCCGTGAAACAACAACGATTTCCATTCTGTTGTCAAATCCAGGCACCCAACGTCTAAAGGGCCCTTTCTTCGCAAGCAGGTCACTACTTTTGAACTTCACTACAAGCTCTTTGCCCTCAGGTGCCTTGGCTGGCTTCCGACACCATAGGTCACGTAGGGTGAATCTGTCTGCTTCGGACACTTCACCTACCCGGATCGATTTTTTCTCATAAGATGCAAAGTCAACATGAACCTCAACAGACATCTCTCTGTCTGAAAGGTCTGCAAGAAAGCTCAACCCCATGGCTGCTGGTCTGAATGAATTTGCCAAATTGACATCCTGCTCATCAGAATCATCTCGCCCCCTCCCTGCCTTGGACGCATTCTTTTCAGCCTTCTTTTCTAAGTCTTCATCTATTCGGACATCTACCTCAAGTTCTTCATCCAAGGAGTCTTCAGGGGTGGAATTTGCCTCTTCAGCTATCTGTTTCAGCTCGGTAATCCCTGAGGGAAAAAGCACTCCAGCTCCATATCTTTTCATGGGAGAATCCTGCCACAGAATTTCTTCCCCATTGCTTTGCTTTTTCGGTTTTCTGAAATCATCCCACTTCAGAAAGGTGGAACCATCCGAATTTATCTCAAGTGGCTGACCGCTCGGATCAGGGCCGATTAACTCAGAATAGAGCCGACCTACAAGCCAGTTACGATTCTGAAGATTTTTCTGCTGTGTGGCCATCATCTTCCCTCCGTACTTTTTCTCTTGAAAAGTCCTTTTCTCACCACATCAAGATAGTATTTACGGCACCTTTCATTGAAGAAAAGGACGAGTCTCGTCCTCGCTCTCGACATTCCGACATAAAGAAGTTCAAGTGCCTTTTCTCCACTAATTTTTTCCATATCAGTAAGAATGACTGCCGATGCTTCCAGCCCCTTGAACGAATGTATCGATGCAAATCTTATTAGGCCTGAATCTTTAGACTGCCCTCTAAACGCAGTTAGTTTCAAACCTCTTGGCAAATCATTCAATGTAGAGCTGCACGCTGAAGCATCGTCCATAGTAGAAAGAACCGCAATTTCAGTTACGTCATAAGTGTCAGCCAGTTCCTTCAGAACTGATTTAAGCTGTTTCATCTGGTCTTTCTTGTCTTTATAAAAATGAACTTCGATTTCATGATCATGTCCATCATTGTTTAGCACTCGTGAGTATCCCGGCTGAAGACCACAAGTGGTTTCGATGCCTATTGCAATCGATCTGCTGTTTCGACAATTGTTACGCAGAGGGTATTTGAAGAAGTTTGGGCACCTTCTCTCGATCAATGGGAGGATAGTCTCAATCCCATCTCTGTGTCTCTTAGAGTAGATTGCCTGCCATTCAAAATCACCAAAAAAGGCCCATTCCCCCCCTGCAAGTCCTCCTGCGAGTAAGAGATCAAGAACATCAAGATAGTCCTCGCTTACCAGATCCTGTGTTTCATCGAGAATTAGAAAATCAAACTGGGGTACGGGTACAGTTCCTTCAAGAATCCTTTCGACTACGACCACAGGCAATTCTTTCGACCAGAAATCTGGTGTGACATGCTCTCTTTTGCTTATCCCCGAGATCCCAAGCATGAATTGGTGAAAAGTTCCAACCTTAAGAAGCTCATTGTATGTGGAGGTTAATTCCGATGTCTGATCTTGTAGCCACCTTCCAAGTAACATGTTGTAACAAGATAGAAGAGTCCTTTTATTTTTCGCCAAAGTTCTACGTGCAGCCTCCAAGGCAAGGAAGGTTTTTCCTGATCCGGCAGGTCCCTTGAACAGAATGCGGGAATTTTCCTCTAGGGCATCGAGTGCTGCAAACTGTTCCTGTGTATAATGAAAAATCATCTTTTCCGCCTCATCAACTCCGAGCCTTGGAGACACAAAGCATTCAAAATCAGGTCGTAACAATTCAATCAATTTGTCAATCTGATCCTGACTTGGGCGACTTTTGCGTTCATTGAACCATTTTGCTGAAGGAACATTCTGAAAGTGTTTTCTTGCTGACCGTAACATTTCAATAAAACACCGGGATACTGGATTTCTGTTTAACTTGGAACGATCTACAAACTGCCATGGCTGCCATTCGGGAGAAATCTCATCAAAGTCAATCAGTGTAAAAACTACCCCGGAACAGAACATGATACCGGAAAGTGTTGCATCATTCTGCGATACGAATTTGCGTAAAGAATGCATTCCTTCTGACGCTTGGCGGAAAGGACCAACCTTGGATGTAACAGTGAAAGATCCTGTCCCATACCTCCAGATGCCATCATCTCTGCTAACTTTACCTGATTTGACCTCCAGACAGAGAACCCCTTCACCGGGTACAAGAAGAACAAAATCTATCTCCCCCTCGACCCTCTCAATGTGGCTGGCAATCCCCATAGAATGAAGAACTATCCATTCTTTAGTCCCTGGATCATTCTTGAAACGACCAAAAAGAAGACGCTCACCGGGAGGAGAACTCTTATGAACATATGGTGGAATCAGTCGAGCCATTTTTGATCCTTCATTTCACAGATGACACCTGTTCTACTGTATGGAACAGACATTTGTTCACTGTCGATGCCTGACACTCTGAAAATTGTCAATTCGCCTCCATCGGCACCGACAAGATTCAGGTGATATTCATTGCCAATGACATCGTCCCTTTCTATGACTTGCCTCAATCTGCTAAGAAGCAATTCCCGGATCTTCCGTCCTGCTTTCATTCTGTATTTCAGCAAAACGCTCATCTGAGACCATTTCTCCTGTGCATATTTCAGAGGGTCTGCGATGGGAAGATCGCAGTCCAATTCATGAAGAACAAGGATCAAATCGAAAAACAGATCCTTGGATTCGGGTCTGATCACATATGCTGTTGTCCACATCCACATGTAATTAGGGTCACGAATTAGATGCCCCATATTTTTCAGTTTCTCAGCAATAAGAAGAGTTCCATCGCTGTAGTCTTGAAAAGCCTGCTTCAGATGAATCTTCCAGTCGAGCGCAGTTGTCAGCAGAGCTGTTTGTCCTTCCCTTTTCATGAGTTCCTTTGCAACTTCATCAAGTATGTCACCGCTTCCAGAGGTTCTCATTACAATCAAATCTCCAAGCTTAAGTTCCTTAACTAATTTTCTTGGGAACTTTTTGCCAAATTCTTCAATGTTTGAATGTCCTTCTATCAGGTCAGAAATTTCTATGATCCTGTGATCCTCTCTTAGGACAGCTGTCTTGAAATCTCCCAGCATGACCAGACGGGCACGAACCAGAATTTCACTTCCCGAATTTGAATTGGTTCCTGCTTCACTTTTGGTAAATTCCTCCCTCATTCTTTGCCAATATGTAATATCTATCCAATCATCAACACTCCATGTTTCATCGGTAGCCGGAGTTAGAGGCAGTACATTCTTATCCTTACTGTCCTTCATGCCAAAACTCCCGGGCGGCGGGCACTTTTTTTCTGGTAGGTTCCTTTTTTCTCGATCGTAATAGATCAGGAACACTTCTTTTGATACATATGTCGAAAAAATTTGTTTCATCAAAGGGCACATTCCCCCCGCCGAGGGAAGGATGATACATTCATAAAAATTTGCTTTAAAATCCGATGCGGAGTTCAGAAATTCGCAGTCTTCATACATACAAGAAAGCTCACGACATGTATCACCTCCCCATCCTGCGATCTTGCCCCATTTTGTCAGCCTTGTTATGACTCCGATCTTTTTGTTTTGAGGACATCCCTTCAACTTGATGTGAAGGGCTTCTCTTTTAGGATTATTAGGGTTGCTCCGGAGCCATTCAACAATGTTGCGTAACTGCTGATATGCTTCTTTGATTGCCGGAAAGTAAGCAATCTCCGTTTCCAGGGCATCGAGTTGCTCACTCAGAAGAAGGTCTTTATGGTCAAAGGGAAGTATTGACAGTTCGATTGTTGTGAGGAGCTTCCATGCCTGAAGATTTATCTTCCGGGAATTGTCATCCTCGGCATCGCGCAACATATTAAATATTAAGAATACTCTCTTCCTGACATCTCTGATTGGCTCAAAGTCACTTATTTTCTGATGGTTCACAACAAATGACTGTGAGTTTTTAAATTTGATTGAAGCTCTTTCAAAATATCCCGTCATAATTACCTCCGGTTATCTGAAAGCGTAGAACTGGACATCAATGCCATCCGGGCATCTTGTAGGAAGCTGGCCATAGTCTGTGGAAAGTTTTCTAAGACAGTAACCAGAGAACTGTGTGAAAATATCTTCCGCTTCTTCTCCATATTCTTCCTGATCCAACAAGATAAGAAAGTTTCTGGCTTGAATCGATTCTCTGGATCTCAGGGCATCCAAGCCATCAAGAATTGCGAGTGGACTTTTTAGGATTTCAATCTCTCTGGATTTAGGAGAACAAAGATGGCATCTACCAAATCGGGTAAGAAGAATTTCTTTGATCGACAGGAAGGTGGATAGATCGGCTCCAACAGTTCCAAACAGGATTTCGCTATTTTCACGAAACCATCCGGCACGATTGGTAATTACTATGCTCTCAATGTCGTGCATCAGCAGGTTGTTTTTGTTGAAATTGGTAAGTGTTCGGCTGAAGAAATTGGATAGATCGTGGAGGTGGTTTAACAGCCGGGAAGGATAATGCGGGTGAAAAGCAACTTTGATGTCCTTGAATTTCGATTCACTAATTTGAAAAATCAAATCCTGAAATCTTTTGCTCCTCGATATTATCCTTATACTTCGAAGTTTTTGACCATTCCTACTGTTAACACATTGGAGTTCACCTTCTAGTTGTTCTTTTTTACCATTCTTTCCGGGTTGAATAAAATAGACCTTTAGCCCGTCCTCACATTCCAGAAAAAGATCCCAACTCAGTTCATTCTCAGAATTTATCAGTGAATTGGTCAGGGAACCGAAAGCACTCAGAGCCGAACCACATATCCTAGTTGGAAGAAGTGCAAGACAGAAAATATGCATATCTTCGAACTGGAGTCGCCTCATTGTGGCTCCCAACCAGATAAGGAATGATGCCCAGTCAGGGAGTATTGAACGTTGTCTACTCTCCCCTTCTACCCAGTATATATCTTTGAGAAAACCTGCCTCCTTGAGCCATCCCACCGGTAAGCCCCCCTTTTTCAGGTGCGCCAATACAGATCAAACAAACATGGCACTCAGTTTCTCTTTAAGAATATTCTGATCTTTCGTTTCACATTCCCAGACTATCTCAACAGTCCATCCCATTGCTTCCAGTTGTTCCCGGTTACGTTTGTCACGTGCTATGGTTTCATCAAACTTAGCATTCCAGAAATCGACCCTGCTTTTGGGTTTATAAGCAAATTTACATCCTTTATGCCTGTGCCAGAAACATCCATGAACAAATATAATTTTTTTGTGTCTTGGTAAAATAATATCAGGCGTACCAGGTAAGTCCCTCCCATGTAGACGGAATCTATAGCCCAACCTGTGGAGCAATGAACGGACCAGTATTTCTGGCTTCGTGTCCTGCCCTCTAATGCGAGACATCATCTCACTACGCTTGTCACTCGATACTATATCCATTTTATTGAACAAAGTCAGAAATGAAATCCCAGACAACTTCGGCCATTTTGTAAGCAAGAAGAGGTGGCACAGCATTTCCGACCTGCGTGTATTGTTGGGTCCTGCTTCCTCGGAAAAAGTAGTTGTCGGGGAAAGTCTGTAACCTAGCCGCTTCTCTTACGGTGAGGCTTCTGCACTGCTTTGGGTCTGGGTGAATGAAATAGTGTCCATCCTTAGCTATATGACATGTGACGGTGGTTGATGGAAACGGCAACATCTGTACACGAAATCGATCCTCAAAATATCCCGATCGAGTGTTCTTGTGATCAGGAAGCAGGCTTGGTGGAAAGTCAGAGAGTCTTGGAGACCTGTTGTGTACCTTGGCATAACAAGATGCATAGAGATATCTATCAAGATCCTGATGCATGTGAGATTTTGAGAAATGATTGCACACTCCACCAATAGCACTATCCAAGAACCACCAGCGATAACTGATTGTTATATCAGGTAAGTATTTTATAAATTCAGCCCCTCGATTGTGTAATGGAACTTTCAATTTTTCGAGAGTTCCAAGTATTAAATTATGGACATCTTCACCTGCTTTATTTCGAACCTCCTGTAACCAGTTTCTGTTCTTGGCTTCTCGAAGTCTATCTTTCCAACTCTCTGGAGTATCCGACTCTCTTGAAAGCCCACTTCTGATTCTTGGTAAGCCAAGTATGAACTGTTCAATTTCCAGCTTTTTAGACTCTGGTTGAAGTATTTGAGGGATCTTCTTTCTGCAAAGGTCCTCTCGAACACCTAGAAGAATTACCCTGTGACGGGCTTGGGGTATTCCATAATTTTCAGCTTTCACAATGAAGTCTGTGGGATAAATTTCATCGGTGGCATTGTTGAGTCTATCACCGATTGTATTACTGAAAGAGAAAATCTTGTATTTGTATCCTTCTCTGCTATTAAAAAATGGTCCTGGGTTTTGAAGATCCTCGACAATCTGATTGAATATGTTTTTTCCATTTATCTTTGAAGTAAGAATACCCTTAACATTTTCCATCACAAAAACAGATGGATGATATTTACCAAGAATTTTAAGATATTCCTTGTATAAGAAGTGCCTCTTATCTTCTTCAGGCTTGTATCCCTTCACACCCCTGTTTCTCGACCTTCCTGCCAATGAATATGCTTGGCAGGGTGGACCACCCAATAAAATCCAATGTTTAACACCTGAAAGCCGCTGTGTAAATTCTCTGTCCAGTTCTCGATCAACTTTCTGATTTTCTCCCAGCTCCTTATTCCATACTTCTGATCTAGCGTGCTCAGTTTCATTCGGATAGAGAAAAAATAATTCTTCTGCGCTGATTTCTCCTCTGAGGACCTGATAATATTCTCTCGGAGCCTCTCCATGTGGAAACTGCCGGAAAAAACTCCTCAATTGCAGCGTCCTATAAGCAGACTCTTCCATTTCAACAGAGAGAATAACTCTAAACTTGGGAGTTTCTTCGAAACGGCCTAAGGAAGCGAAACCCTCTCCCAACCCCCCAGGGCCAGCAAACAAATCTATTACAGGAATAACTGTAGAAATATTAATATCCTCTTTAAGTTATTTTAGAAAGAAAATATCAGTGATATAGACTTTATCTGTGTATTGCTATTTTTTGATAATGATTTCGTGAAAATCTACAAATTCTATTACAAATTTCTGATCTATTTGATCGTTTTTAAAAAGGGTTACATTTAAAGGGTTTATTGATTGCTCTATGTCGTTATGTTCATCATTAAAAAAGCCCACTCCTGTAACTTTTATTCCGTTTAATTCTACTTGATAACTCTGATTTTCAAGTTCAGTACATATTATTCCAAGAGCAGAATTTCCTTGGTCTTCCATTAGAGCATTAAATATCTTTTGAACATTCATAAGAGCCTCCCAGAAACTTCATTACATTTTATGTTGTTTATCCAAACTCTAACAATTTATTTGGAGAACCAAAATAATAAACCCTGCCTCTCATTACAAAAAACAGGGTTTTCACAGTTATACATAAGCTCCTTCCGTAGATGAAGGACCAACAATTCAAATATTAGATTGAGTATAAAAGACACTGCAAAGGACATTACAAGATCAAAATATTTTGTCAAGCAATATCTTTGAATTATGACAATGTTTCCTATTGGTCCTTGTT
Organism: Syntrophales bacterium; assembly: GCA_036825195.1. GTDB lineage: Bacteria > Desulfobacterota > Syntrophia > Syntrophales > UBA2210 > UBA2210. The sequence goes on along the minus strand of DAISYQ010000026.1, from coordinate 2,490 downwards.
TATTCACTAATCAATATTGAAAATTTGTATAGCTAATAGTGATTTTGATTTCCAACCTATTCAGAGGACTTGTCGTTAGCGTCAATGAGCGACACATTTCATTTATTTTTCTATCATTCCTGAACAGTACGGGTTGAACTCTGTTACATAAACGAATTTCACAAATTCACAACTACAATAAATAATCTTCCGGTACAGTCTGTTGTACTGATTAAATAGGTGAAAGCAATAACCAGTAAGTTTCATTTTCTCGATCTCTTCTGAGCGGTAGAACATGAGTAATATTTCATAAATGTAGAATTTAGGCTTGCTAACTTTAGAGTAATAGTTGGCAAGTGACAAATTTGAGCAATCCTATACTCAGCAAGGGTTTCCTACGATATAGGAGCAGAACGTAAAAAATAGCCCTTGACTATTTGTTAAGTATTAACTATTTACTGCTCTATACTTAACAAGATAGGAGGGCTGTCATTGCAAGCAAAAACCAGGAATCCGAACCACCCTCCCAAGGGTTCTATGATCCGGGTGGACCCGATCCGATACATAAAGGATATCAAATCTATAAGAAAGCTCCTGGCCGATCAACCCCGCAACCTGGCTCTATTCATCCTGGGGACAAATACGAACCTACGGGCATCCGACATACTGGCAATCAAAGCGGGACAAGTACGTGGCTTAAAGCCCATGGATGAGATCGAGCTTCGGGAACGCAAGACAGGAAAGCTCCGTCGTATCACCTTCAATAAACCGGTCGTGGAGGCGATTACTTCGCTCCTGGCTACCTTCCCGTACCATGACGATGATCTGCTCTTCAGAGGACAGCGTGGACCGCTGACGGTGCCCTCTCTGACCCGTCTCGTTAAGAGCTGGTGTGCGGCTGTCAATCTGCAGGGCAACTTTGGGTCTCACACCCTGCGGAAGACCTGGGGGTATCATCAGCGGGTCACCTTCGGTCGATCACTGCCGGAGTTGATGGTATGCTTTAATCACAGCACTCAGAAGCAGACCCTTGACTATCTCTGCATCCAACCGGAGGAGATCCGCAGTATCTATGCGAATGAAATCTGAGCTCGTTGTATTCTCCTCGTTATATTCTCAGGGATTATGAGATTGAGTAATTAAGAGATGTTTTATATATAACTATCTATGAAAGGAACTGAGATATACCGTCCAGATCAAACAACCGAATGCTGCCGACCCCTGTTCATTGTCCCGGTTTCGGCAGGCCTTCCCTCTCCCGCGGAGGATTACATAGAAGGCACGCTGGATCTGAACCAATACCTCGTCAAGCATCCCGTCGCGACTTTTTTTGTGAGGGTCAGTGGGAACTCCATGATCAACGCAGTAAGTAAACTACCACCGAACAAGTTCGGCATATCGTTGACCTGATTAGTTTACTCTTTATATTTACGTATCATTTCATCTTTGGTGCCTGTACCTGAACTCAGTACAAAGTAGCCTCGTTTTAACAAAGCTCCCCTTAAATAATCCGTTTGATCTCGGGAAAACGTTTAATTGTCTTCCTGGCGGTAATGCTCTTTACAACCTGCATCAACTGAGCCGGAGAAATATCAGATATCGACGATAAAGCATATGAACATGATCTGGCATTACCGCTAACTCCAGCACCTAAAAATCGTCCCGCTCGGCTACTTCGTAAATAACCATCGTCACATATTTCCCAATGTTACCTTTCAAGGCAAATCGCAATAACATTTTCAAATCATCCGGCAGGTCTTATTTACCCAATCGCATTTGACAGCAAATGATTAATAGGGGACTCGCCGTTCCCTAAAACCCCTGCTTTCAACAAATGTCAGATAACCCACAAACAACCTTATGGGTTATCTGACATGAATTTATACAAATATTTGCATTACTGAAAATTACGCTAACTAGCATCAACAAACCTGACCAGCCCCAAACCACATTTATAGTATATAGCATTAGAGATTCGATAAGTGCGATAGCTTCCTTTAGCCGAAATATCTGCATCAGATTCCTTGAGAATCCCTACAACCTTAGTCTCGGTAAATTATATTCACCATTGTCAGATTAGACCATAATCGGTCATGATCTTCGTCAGTTTCTGGTAGGTTGCATCCGCCATTTTATACAGGGGAAGTCTCAGCTCAAGTGTTATCTTACCCATCATCGCCAATGCCGTCTTTACCGGAATGGGATTCGTCTCCAGGAAACACCCCTCCACGATCGGGCTCATCCGGTAGTGAAGTTCCCGGGCTCTCTCCAGATCTCCCGCCTCAAATGCATCGATCATGGCAGACATATCTCCCGGGATAATATTGGAGATAACGGATATGACGCCCTTCCCTCCTACCGCAAGAAGAGGAAGAACCGTAAAGTCGTCACCGGACAGAACATCAAAATCATCCCCGCACAACTCGATGACCTTACTTACCTGCTTCAGATCTCCTGTAGCTTCTTTTATTCCGACGATATTACTGATTTTTGACAGTCTCGCCACGGTCT
>DAISYQ010000025.1:0-54037 GCA_036825195.1 Syntrophales bacterium | reverse complement strand
ACTGCTTGAATATTTTTACCCCGAAAAACTGTAAACAACGGTAGACTTTCTCACAAATAAAAAGTTCAATAACTAAATAATCATCATGTAAAGATAAAATTTGAGTTCAGTGATAAATTGAATATAATCCTGATCAACTCGGTTTCTTACGTTTAGCATTATTTTCCTTCAATTTCTGATACCCTATAAGACTCAACCGTACATACTATTTGAGCTTTCCCTGTGATGCTATTGTTTATTAATATACCCAATTAGGTTATTTTTTATTAATAATCATGATGAGAATGTGTAAACAATAGGAGTGATTCTAGATCTTTTCATATCATAATCTTTTGAATACCCCCCTGCTTATGGCGGTATATTTCATTATTGATTCCTCCAAGAATATTCAAAGGTCTTATTAAATCTAAATATTGGAGAAAAAAAGGATGCAAAATGAAACTGTGGAAGTTGGCCTCAGAGGTAAATTTTATAGAGTAAAGACTGTTCGTATTGGGGATAAACAAATAATTATAAACGGTAAGCTAATTAAAATAGCAAGTATCCATGACGAAAGATTCAATGAACTTGAAAATCCCTTGGAGTTTATAAAAGAATTAAATAAAATTAGAAAGTTAGCAGATGTTTTTACATTTCGTCAAAAATTTCCTGAAACGAAACGCAATTTTAATTTCTATATGGAATCGGATGATATTGCCGCTGTTCATCTCGATAGTTATGAACATTGGTTTAAGAAGCAGATCAGTGAAAATGCAAGGAGAGGTATTAAAAAGGCCTTAAAAGAGGGAGTTACTATTAAGAATGTCCATTTTGATGACGAATTTATAAGAGGAATGGTCGAAATATTTAACGAGGAACCACTCAAACAAAATAAACCTAATTGGAATTATGGAAAGAGTTTTGAGACTGTTAAACGGGAATTTTCAAAGTATTTAAATAGACAGGAACACATTGGAGCATATTATAATAATGAATTAATCGGGTTTATTTTTCTAACCTACTCCGATAGATATGCGGAGATGACGCAAATTATTTCTAAAGTAAGTCATCAGGATAAATCACCGAATAATGCGCTAATAGCTGAGGCTGTGAAAATATGCACTAAAAAAGGCATACCCTATCTTGTCTATGGTATGTGGACCAGAGGACTTCTGACTGAATTCAGACGCAGAAATGGGTTTAAGAAGTTATCTATCCCAAGGTACTATATACCCTTAACTAATAAGGGTAAATTTATTATATATTTTCATTTGCACAAAGGATTAGCTGGACTCATACCCGAAAAAATGATTAGAATTTTAATAAATCTAAGAACAAGGTGGTATACAAAAAAATATAAAAAATAGAAATATATATGATCTTAATTTTGTACGGAGTTGAGCCTTCCAAGCATAGTACTGATTTTCTCCAAATTCCTTAATGTTCAGATCACCCTGCAAATAAATTTGCGATGTATAGTGTTTAATGTGGAAAATAATTTTTCAGCTGTGCTACAACTTTTTTGTAGTATATTCAAAATGATACATCCGTGTAAAAATTTTTTGTTTGTTCATTGTTCAATGAAAAGCGATAAGGCCAAAGCTTGCCTTTAATCCAAGGTACCACTCTTGTTTTCGCTTTATCCAAATAATTCAAAGGTCTCCTAATGAGCATCTTGAAAGGAGGAAATAATATGCCTGAAACGAAATTGATGTCCGATTTCAGAGTACTTTTTGGCGAGAATCGTCTAAGGTCAATTAAGCCTGAATATTATGAGTGGAAGATAGTACAAAACTGTTTTAAGCGCGGGCAGATTTATCTTGAGAAGCAAGACGGCATAATAGCTGGATCAACTACGATTACCCCTAAAAAGATCTCTTGTTTTGGTGAAGAACTTCTCGCCGCTGAAATTGGAGATACTTTTACACATCCGGATTACAGAAAGCGCGGAATCTTTTCCCGTGGGGTGAAATCTTGTACAAGATTTGCAATTTCTCAAGGAATTGAAGTCATCTATGGAACACCTAATTCCCAATCCCTGCCTGGATATCAAAATAAATTAGGATATCCAACTTGCTCGTATGTTAAAGTTAATAATTTAATAAAGAACCTCAAGATATTAATGCCCACCATAAAAAGCATTGTAAAATTGATTTTACTTCGGGATATACAGGATCAGTATCAATCCCTGATTGCACTTTGGCAACAATGGGTGTCCCAATTATTTATTTTTCGCTCGAAAGGCCATCTCCCGAAAGAATCCTTTGATATTTGTTTGATTGATAAATTCAAACATGAAATAGATGGGTTATGGGGTGTTCCCAGATATCTGTTTTTTACTATCCGAGATAATATTTATTTAAACTGGCGATATTTTGACCATCCTGACACCTATCAGGTTCTCATTGCTGAAGAGGTCGGTGAACCTCTCGGATATGCAGTAACGAAATTATCGAAGGATGGAAAGATCGGTACAATATGTGATTTTATTACGATCGAGGATCGCATGGATGTGTTTGCGGCATTGATTCGGGAATCCGAAAAAATGCTCAAAAAGGCGGGAGTAGACTTTATACAGTTATTTTGCGTTGAGGATTCCCCATATTTTCAGACTCTTCTTAATTTAGGTTATTATGATTTGGGTCCAAAGAAGCGTCAGCCAATTATTGTATACGCTGGAACAGAATATGGGAAGAGGATCATTGAAACAGATGCAAAATGGCATTTTACTATTGCCGATTCAGATCTCGTCTAACATTGATCTCTTAATTGCAACAGTTGGACGAACAAATGCAATGGGTTAGAGATAGTACATTTTCTTAAACCAACAAAAAAGAATTTTATTGGAAATAAGAAGACTAATCAATACGTTCTAACATGTTTGATTTAAGGCCATAATGGGAACACTATTCGTATATCTCTCATGGAATTCTTTCTAGCCATAGGGTTTAGTGAGATTATTATTGAGGGATTTTTTTAAAGGATAACCATGTTAAATATTTTTCACTTGTTGAATAGGATAGAAACACAATATAGAAGATTTCGGGCCACTCGATTTGCTAAACATCCTTTTAAAATGAAGAATTCTCGCCCCTTCATTTCATTTACATTTGATGACTGTCCTACGTCTTCGTATTATACAGGCGGATCTATATTAAAAAAATATGGGCTTACAGGTACTTACTATGTTTCTCTTGGCCTAATTGGGCAGGATTCGCCTGTTGGGAAAATATTCTCTCAAGAAGACCTTAAAAAAATATTAGCAGACAATCACGAATTGGGTTGCCATACGTTCGACCATCTTCATTCATGGGATGTAAAAGCTGATCTATTTGAAGATTCGTTGCTTAAGAATCAAAGAGCCCTTGAAAGTATCCTACCTGATGCTCGATTTACTACTTTTTCCTACCCCAAAAGCGACCCCAATCCACAAACAAAACTCAGAGCTGGCAGGCATTTTCTTTGCTGCCGAGGTGGTAGCAAGTGGACAAATAATACTGATATAATTGATCTTAATCTTTTAAATTCTTGTATGTTGGATAGTAGAACGATGGATAATGATTCATTTATAAAAGGCTTAATCGACAAAAATAATCACACGTGTGGGTGGCTTATTTTTGTAACCCACGATGTTACTATTAATCCTTCCCCGTTTGGGTGTACTCCTAATTTTTTTGAAGATATTGTCTGCTATTCAGTGAACACCGGTTCGATCATTCTACCAGTGATGAAAACCTGTCAAGCTCTTGATATAGTGTAGACTTGACTCAAGATTCGAGTTTACTTAGCAAGTTATTTTATAATTTAATAATGAATAAGCGTAATAAGTTTTAAAATATAATACCCCAAAGCATTGTACCTTACGAACTCGCTAACACATCTATTTAAACGAAGAATGGCATAAAAAGAAGGAGAGTATCAATGCCGGGAATTGCTGGAATAATTAATAAATTACCTCGGGAAAAAAACGAGAAAGAGCTGGATCTAATGATAGGCTGTATGATGCATGAAAATTTCTACAAATCCAGCACCTATATCAACCAAAAACTTGGCATTTATATAGGGGGAGTTGCCGCTATTGATTCATTTTCAGACTGTATGCCCATATTCAATGAAAGAAAGGATATGGTATTGCTTTTTTGGGGAGAAAATTTCGTAGATGAAGAGGTATTTATTCGGCTTAAACACAATGGTCATACATTCGATAACTCCAATGCGAGCTACTTGATACACCTCTATGAAGATGAAGGTGAAGAAAAATTCCTTCAGCATCTGAATGGTTTTTTCAACGGTATCTTAGTGGATCTTCGAAAGCCAAAGGTAATTCTATTTAACGACAGATATGGTATGCAGAGAATCTACTTTCATGAAAGCAAAGAAAACTTTCTATTCTCATCAGAAGCAAAGTCGATCCTCAAAGTTCGTCCGGAGTTGCGTGAAATCAATTATAAAAGTTTGGGGGAATTTTTTAGCTGTGGTTGCGTTCTGGAAAATCGGACCTTGTTCCATGATATTTTTCTGTTGCCGGGAGGAGCTGCATGGTCATTTGACAATGGCAAAACCATACGGAAAGAATCCTATTTTTCGCCTGATGTTTGGGAAAATCAATCTGCCATTGGTAAGGAGATATTTTTTAAAAAACTGAAAGAGACATTTGTTAATATTTTGCCACCTTACTTCAGTTCAAATGGTCCGATAGCTTTCTCGTTGACTGGAGGACTGGATACTCGTATGATACTGGCGTGCAGAGAAAACCTGCCCGGGACATTACCCTGTTATACACATGGCGGTATATATCGCGACAGCTTTGATGTTAAATTCGCCCGTAAGGTTGCAAATGCCTGTCAACAATCTCATCAAGTTTTGACGGTCGGGAAAGAGTTCCTTTCGGATTTCCCAAAACAAGCAGCAAAAACAGTGTACATCTCCGATGGAAATCTTGATGTAACACAGTCCGTAGGTTTGTACACTAACAAAATAGCAAGAGATTTTGCCTCGGCTCGCATGACCGGTAATTACGGAAGTGAAGTGCTCCGAGGTGCTGTTATGTTCAAACCATCATCACCATGTGAACTCCTTTTTCATTCTGATTTTATTAAACACATTGAACATACAAAAAATACCTACGCAAATATTAAAGCAGGGCATCCGGTATCTTTTATTGTTTTCAAGCAGGCTCCCTGGCACCTATATAATCGTCTATCTGTCGAACAATCTCAGTTAACTCAACGCTCACCTTATATGGACAATGATTTGGTGAATCTCGTTTTTCAGGCGCCAAAAGAAGCAATTACCGGCAATGAAATATCTTTGCGTTTCATATCCAATTTTAATCCTGCCTTAGCTGAAATCACAACGGATCGAGGTGTTGGCGGACAAGCCAACCCTTTTGTTTCAATATGTGCTCGAGCATACTATGAGTTTTTATTCAAGATGGACTATTATTATAATCACGGGATGCCTCAATGGCTGGCAAAACTTGATCATGCCTTTTCTTTCTTAAAGATGGAAAAGGTGTTTTTAGGACGACATAAATATAACCATTTCAGGGTATGGTTTCGCGACGAATTATCTTCCTATGTAAAGGAAATTTTACTTGATAAACGAACAGCAGACAGACCGTATTTGAATGCTAAATTTCTTGAAAAGATGGTAAACGGGCATATAACTGGTGATCAAAACTATACAAATGAGATAGGAATGGTACTGACGACAGAATTACTTCACAGGCTTCTCATTGAGCAAGTATAATCTCTTAGCCCTATGTACTTTCATAAATGCATCCATTCTGGATGACCTAAGATTACATTTTTGTTTAAAGTAAAAAAATTCCCCCCAAATCCATACTCAACGTTATCTTGAATGAAATAGAAATAATATAAGTATATGCCGCCACTTTTAGCACTCATCATCTGCATTGCATTCATCGTATATCTATTAAAGACCGATAGTAATCACCATCCCCAGTCTTCCATAGCCCTTTGGGCGCCTTTGATATGGATGTTATATATTGGCTCAAGACCAATTTCGATGTGGTTTGATTCAGGTGCGACTTCTTCCATATCTCCGGGAAGTTATTTGGAAGGCAGTCCTCTTGACAGAAGCCTTTTCATGGTACTGATAGTTATTGGCTTGCTCATATTATTTCAAAGAAAACTACAATGGTCAGTGTTTTTAAAAAGCAATAAGTGGGTCTTTTTATTTTTTCTCTACTCATTAATCAGCACACAGTGGTCCGATTACCCATTTGTAAGCTTTAAAAGATGGTTTAAAGATATGGGTAATCTCGTTATGGTGCTCATTATATTATCAGATAATGATCCACTCGAGGCTTTGAAAACAATATTTCGAAGACTCACGTATACCCTTATTCCTCTATCAATTGTATTTAATAAGTATTTTTCTGAAATTGGCAGATCGTATTCACCTATTACCGGCAGGCCATTTTATCAGGGTGTAGCCGACGGGAAAAACGGCATTGGCATATTGTGCTTAGTCTGCGGATTCTATTTCTTATGGAATTTATACACAAATTTCCGTAAATCAAATGTTACTATTAACAAACATGAAGCTTTTCTACATGTCTTATTCCTTGCCATGATATTCTGGGTGCTTAAAATGGCAGATAGCGCAACTCCGCTTGTCTGTCTGGTTCTTGGCAGTCTTACTGTATTAGGATTGGGGCTTCCTATCATAAAAAATAATTTGAAAAACATAGGAGCATTTGTATTTATTACGGCTTTCTTAACTATCATTCTTCAATGGGTATTTAATATATGGCAATCCTTAATATCTTCTTTAGGACGCGACCTAACTCTGACCGGAAGAACTGAGATATGGGAAGCAGTCTTGAAGATAGATATTAACCCTCTGTTGGGTGCCGGGTATAAAGGTTTTTGGAGCGGAGAGCGATTGGCAACTCTTTGGGACACACTCGGCGTACAATTAATTCAGGCACATAACGGCTACATAGAAACATATCTTAACCTTGGGCTTATAGGACTGATACTTTTGGCAATGGTAATTGGTTCCGGGTATAAAAATGCAAAAAGAGAGTTGACAGCCTATAACTTTAATTATGGAAGATTCCGAATGGCGATTCTTGTCATGACCTTGGCGTATAATATTACAGAAGCCACTCTAAGTGGGCCACAAGTGCTGTGGTTTGTATTCCTTCTCACCGTTGCCGTCGAATATCCATGCAATAGAGAAATTTCTTAACTTTATGTGTGCATAATAAATAGTATTTAAACATCTACAGCAACTGAACGCTTTTATTATTTTGACGTTTCTTAAACCCTATCATTAATCTAACAGAACAAAATCTCATCAAACGGCCGGTGATTTGAAAAAACAACCGAAAGCGGATATTTATTTTAATAAAGATTTTCAACTGAAGAGTTTAAAAGCACGGGCTATAAAAGGTGCCGGTGCAACAGTTTTCGCCCAGATTGTAAATTATGGAATCCAGGTGGTTGGTACCGTAATACTGGCGCGAATACTTATGCCCGATGATTTCGGGTTGATTGCAATGGTTGTAATCTTCAGTTTGCTTCTTCAGAATTTTGGCATTAATGGTTTTACGGAAGCTGTAATACAGCAAAAAGAAATAAATCACAGACAGATCAGTACTTTTTTCTGGATAAATATAGGAATCAGTTTTGCTCTAACAATCTTTCTTATATGTTCATCTCCTCTTATCGCATGGTTTTACAAAGAGCCGCGTCTTGAATTAATCACTGTTGCGCTTGCTTTCTCTATTATTATTGCTGGCCTATCTACACAACATTTAGCTCTGCTAAAACGCAATATTCAATTTTATAAAACTTCTGTTAATGAGGTGGTGGCTACTCTTCTTAGTGTCATTGTATCAATTGTCATGGCACTGGGAGGATGCGGATATTGGTCCTTAATCGCCCGACGATTGACCCTTCCCCTATCAACTACTATAGGCGCATGGATTTTGTGCAGGTGGTGCCCAGGGCTGCCCGCGCGAGGTACTGGGGTCAGACCTATGCTGAAATTTGCTTTCAATGTCTACGGTAATTTCTGTATAACCTATTTCTCGAGGAATATTGATAAAATGCTTATTGGACGTTACCACGGCACCCAACAGTTAGGAAACTACGATAGGGCCTACCATCTATCATCCATGCTTCACAATCAATTAACAGTGCCTCTTGCAAATGTAGCCGTTGCTACACTAAGCAGATTACGCGACAATCCCGAGAAGTGCCTTTATTACTATTTAAAAATACTTTCCTTGATTGCCTTCATTGGAATGCCATTGAGTGCGATCTTTACACTAATCGGCAATGATTTGATTCTTCTGCTCTTGGGGCCCCAGTGGGATAATGCCGGCCAAATATTTTCCGCCTTTGGACCAGGGATAGGGATTATGCTGATATATGGCACTCATGTTTGGCTTCACTTCTCAATGGGTAGGGCAGATAGATTACTTCGTTGGAGTATTATTGGGTTAATAGTTACTGTTACTTTGTTTTTAATAGGATTACCATTCGGAGCAGTAGGAGTTGCTGTCGCTTATTCTTCGTCTTTCTATGTTTTACTTGGACCGGGCATATGGTATGCCGGAAGGCCAATACAGCTTACATTCTCTTTTCTCATATCAGCGATATGGAAATACTGGGTAGCGGCATGTCTTTCAGGAGTATTCTGGTGGTTTATACTGTATTTCTATGATCTTACTTCTAACATCTTTGCTGATTTTAATATCTTCATGAGACTACTTGTAGCCAGTGTTATGTGTATGTCTACGTATCTGCTCTTAATATGCTCTTTTTACAAGAGCATAAAACCGGTGTCAGAATTCTTTTCCATCCTTAGCGAAATGGTTCCGTCATTGAAACGGTAACCAACCTCTTTTCATGAAATCGAAATAGCATGGGTTAAATATTGCATATACATTGTATAGTTCACTCCTCTGTCTGGGAGGATCCAAAATTTAAAATTGTAGATACTGGTCTTTCTCGTTCAATTCAGGATTTCACTCGTAAAATAAAGCCCCTCGTTTCACGGCGGGCAAATTACTTATTTGTATAGACTATGATAGCAATTCAAAGAAACAACGGCATTGATTTTACAAAAGGATTTCTTGTGATAGTAATGGTAGCATACCATACGTTAAACTATTTCGTTGAAGGGTATCCCTTAGTAATATACGGATATGTCTATTATGTTGCTCAATCTTTTGTTTTTTATTCCGGTTTTATATGCGGCACAATATATTTCGCTAAAATTCACAATGACAGAAGATATGTTTATTCTCGGCTCATTATCCGCAGCTTCAAACTTATTGCATTATTTTTCATCGTAAATATTATAATCAATCTCTTATTTACGCGTAACTACAACGGGCAAGAATTCGGAATTGATCTTATTTTTAATAACTTATATTCAATATTTTTTATTGGTGGCGGAGCTTTCATGGCTTTTGACATCTTGTTACCCATAGCCTATGTTCTTTTGATATCTGTTTTGTTGCTAAAGCTACATACCTTTAAATATATTTTTTATACATTACTAATTTTATTATATTGTATATTATCCTTTTCTGACATCAAGCTTACATATAACGTATCCTATACGTTAATGGGAATTGGGGGGGTCTATTCCGGCATTATTTATAAAGATAATGCATCGATTCTAAACAAAAGATTAATTAGATATGCCTGCACCTCATTATTGGTGCTTTATCTGGTAATATTAATTCCCTCCGGCATAAATGTTAGAGGGAATTACATTCTGCTCTTCTTATATGTTAATCTAATAATAGCTAACCTTTATATGCTTGGTACGTATCTGAATCCATCAAATATGATCACTAAAAACATAATCACCTTTGGACAATATTCATTATACCTCTATCTTGCGCAAATCTTTATTCTACAGATTTTGTATAGAATTGTTGATTTTAAATCGTCGTCTGTAACGGTTGAACATTGTTTTGTTTTTATCTTGATTAATCTGTTGCTGATACTTTGTTGCTACGCAACTGATATTATGAGAAATAAAATATCGCTTATCGACAAAGCCTATCGTTTAATTTTTTCGTGATGTATTTCGATTAATATTCCCATATACGGTATTTTCCAATATATAATGAGTGATCTGGTATGCTGGCAACTTCGAACCTTTTGTTCTATTTTCTTGAGATTTGTTGGAACAGGTAGTATCATTAGTTAAACATATTTGGAATATTCGACCTTTGTTACAATCTAACGATAGGGTTCATTGATGATTAAAGATAGTAATTAAAAGCAACCCAAGAGACAGAATTGTAAAAAGTAATAGCTATTTATGAATCTACAAATGATATGAAATATTTCACACCTGAACAGTAATACCCTTCATTGTCTTTCTCTTTCAATTTGATATTATTGGGTTAAACATTCTTAATTATAAAGCAGGTGGTACTATGAAAGCCAAAAAAAACAGAGAGTGTTTTCAGTTGGGATGTTTACTGTTTTTTGCCGTAATTTTTTTCGCCCAGATCGCGCACGCTACGACATATTATGTTCGTACCGATGGGAACAATGGGAACACCGGCACTATTGATTCTCCTGCAGGTGCGTGGTTAACTATCGACCATGCTGCCTCTACTGTAACGGCAGGCGATACCGTCTATGTTCATGCTGGAACATATAATGAACGAGTAAACATTGATCGCTCGGGTTCGACCGGGAGTTGGATTAACTATGTGGCGTATCCTGGTGAGACAGTCATAATGCGCGGATTCGATCTCAGCAGTAAAAGCTACATCAGAATTATCGGTTTCGAAATTACCCATAATAGTACAGCTTATTCACGTGCTATTGTTTTATATGGCACGTGCACTTACATCGAGATTCTGGATAACTATATCCATAATATAAATGGAGAAGGTGGGGCAGTCAGATGGTGGAACCAGAATTGCAGCTATGTAACCGTGCGCGGTAATGAATTTTTTTTAATCTCATGTCCAACAGGTGGCCCGTGTACCGGGAATGGATGGGCAATTCAATTTGCGGGTGGGCATCATAATGTAGTTGAATATAATGAAGCGCACCGAGTTGGTGACTTTATGAATCTTCACGGACATCATGATATTGTTCGTAACAATTATTTATACGATTTTTCGGACAATTATTTTTCAGTAAGTTTACATGCCGATATGTTTCAACCTACTGGTCTTAGCATCGCTCCTTCACAATATCATGTGTATGAAGCTAATTTTATGGGCGATAATGTAGAGCAGAATTCACACGTTCTGCAGATGCGTGGCGGTATCGTCACTGATTCTGACGATCATGATATCTTATTCAGGTTTAATGTCGCTTATAACCATGGGAGCTATGGTCTGCAAGCTGGCGGCGTGGATAATGTGAGATACATCAATAATACACTGGTTGACTTAAACACCTGGAAAACCAACGGCTTAACTATATTGAGGTTTAATCCTGAAGGCGGTGATCCTTCCATAAACAATTCCGCCTTTAACAATATCTTTTACAATACATATGTAAGCTCTACTTTGATTTCTGTCGAAAGCGGATGTTCAGCGACGGTTTCCAACAATCTCGGCTATAACACTAATGCGACTGCTGGTGGTGGGCTTGTATCAACAAGTGATCCACTATTTGTAAACTATTCCAGTAAAGATTTTCATATTCGGAGTGGTTCCCCGGCAAGAAACACCGGAAGGGCAATCACAACAGTAACTAGTCCTAATGGTAGTGGTACAAGATTTGATGTCGCAGATGCAGGCTTTTTTTGTGATGGTTATGGAATTGTCGAAGGCGATATGATCAAAGTTGGCTCCAATACCCCGGTAAGAATTAACAACATTAGTGGAAATACTATCACAGTCAGTTCTTCTGTTTCGTGGTCAAATAACGATGGAGTATATTACGGTCACCAGGATACAACTCCTGACATTGGTGCTTATGAGTACATGAGTACCAGTAACTTAACGGCGACGTATGCCGTTGCCGGTAATACGGTAACAGTTACTCCCAATGACTCTGCACTGGTACGGCAAGTGATTGTGTATGAGAACGGAATACCTGTTGGAGCTGATTACGATCCGCCCTATTCCATTTCCGGTATTAGTGGCGGTTCTTTGCATGTGAGGGTTTATCCGCTTTTCGCGAGTTCTACGCTCTATGTAGCTGCAACGCTCAGCGAGGTAGTCCCTTCATCACCTCCGCCACCGGACAATTTAAAAGTTTCTCCGACACCAGGAGGATAAAGACCTTAAAACCTTGAAAAACGGTCATAGGCCGTTTTTCAAGGTTTAATTCCTACCATCCATCATCTCCACCATATCTAACTTCAAAAACCTTCTGTATATAAAATTTATAATCTCATTGTATCTATTTGTTCGGCATTTTTTTAATGGCTCCATTTTGTTTTGCCGGGCAATAGAATGCCAAGTATTTTAAGCGGTTATTATATCAAGAATTAACCATGATTTAAGGGCACAAAATACTGTGGATTATTTCCATATGGTTCCTATGTCGCAGCCAAACCGTACACATATCAGATGGCAATATTTATTTTTGATCTCTATTGCAATAGCATCCTTTATTCTTTCTTTTTATTGGCTAAAGAACCGGATTGGAATAAACTTTTTTCAGACATTCAGTTTAAGCAATTATTTTCCTTTTAAATACCTGGATGGTCCCCAAATTATTGGTATCGATCAGAAAGGTGTCCTATTAAACGAGAATTTTGATACATATAGATTATTTCATAACTGGCATGGTGTTTACATTGAGGGAGAAGGAAAGATAATACAGACTATTTCTCCAAATGAAAGAGATACATCGAGATGCCTATTAATTATCAACAGGGACGCAAAAAACTGGTCCATATCTCATAATAAATTCATAGAGGTTAATGCCGGCGATTATTTTACTTATAAAGCCAAAGTTAAAATTTCTAATGGCGATCCTGTAGCAATCATCGGTGTGGATTCATTTGATAAAGACATGAAGATAATCACATGGTGTTATTCAAAGATCAAATCGGATAAATTAGACAAATGGAATAATTTAGTTAATAGCTTTTCAATAGATGATGAAAAAATCAAATATATACGATTTAGAATAAGCGGTGTTGGTCAAGGTGAGTATCGTTTTGACGACATTGTATTCAAAAGAAAATCATAACCCAGTAAGGCTTTTAAAATGTATCTGAAGAGATAAATATAAACATAGAAATACGATTTATAATTTAATGTTGATTAACTTTTCTGGATCATAATCTTTATTTTAAACATAGTGGTCAGTGTTTGCGTAATAGGAATTCCGCAATTTATCTACACAAACTTTTTGATTCTTAATAAAAGCATTCGGTTGTAATGTATAACGTTATTTGATGAGAATATGAAAAATAAAATGTCGATAAAGATACTGTTAGAGAAACTATCTGTTATTATCTTGGCGATATTCCTAAGCATAGTCATCTTAGAAATTGGACTTCGTATCAACGGGAAAATTCCATCTAACATGATTAGCGGTATTAATGAACAATACGGTAGCTCTTACAGATTAAAGAAAAATGTTGTAAAGGAAATTAATTGGCCGGCTTTTTCCTACACTGTTTGTACCAACTCCTTTGGATTCAGGGATAAATCCATCGGTGAACGAGATATTGACAACAGCCCATATTATGTCTTTTTAGGTGCTTCGGAGGTTTTCGGCAATGGGGTGGATTATGAAGAAACCTTTATCGGTATATTTGATGGTTTTGTGTCAAGGTATGGGATCAAAGTCCTTAACATGGCAATTGGGGGACATCACTTCCTCGATCAAGAAAGCTTATTTAAAGATTTTCTTAGCAATACGAATCGAAAACCTGAAAAAGTGTTCTTTTGCGTGAATGCTTTACATATTCCAAAATTTGATAGACGAAATGACCACGTTATCATAAAGAGCGGTTTTTTGTTCAAGAAAGACAGTTGGAAAATAGCTTATATCCGACGTATGATTGGGAATTTTTCTTCAGCCTATTGCTTTATTAGAGATAGTGTTCGTAAGTTTCAAACCAAATATTTTAATTTTCAACCAAGAGGTAATTCTCACGAATTTATAGAAATATACTCTAAATCGAATCGGATGCACGATACTTCGAACGTGAAGCGATTCGAAGCATATTTAGATTCTTTTAATAAATACTGTTTTACAAACAATATCGAACCCATATATGTATATACCCCCTTAACAGACAGCTATCGGTTGCCGGATATTTTGTCTAGTATAGGTGAGAATGTAAATGACTACGACACGGATTATTATGAAAGATTGATGGATAGTTATTGCAAACGCAATCAATTAAAATTCATCAATTTAAGACCTGTTTTACAATCTTATTACGATCAGGGGACAGAACTGCGCTTTAAATTAGATCCCCATTATAACAAATTCACTAATCGAATTCTTGGTGAATATCTTATTCATCATGTTTTTTAACTTTGTTTTTGAAATCATACATGTTATCCGATTTCAATCGATCTCAACCCATCTCAAGATTGCTGGAAAAACAATCAGTATTGGGGACTTTTGATTGGTGTAAATAATCACGATATTATTTTTCTATTTCTGCAGTACGTTTAAACCTCCTCAAGTACAATGTGTGGGTGCTAGCTTTTCAGCTACCTAAAAAATAAAGGATTTTTTGAGCATGTTTCTAAAACTTCAAGATTATTTCGTTCGGAATAAAAGACTGATTCTGGTAACAGTCGAAATATTCTGGATTATTGTTTTTTTACTGGACAGAATATCAAACAATAACGCAGTAGAAATACCGCAGTTTATCTATGTCAATTTCTAACGATTTATTCGGTTCTCTACAGCTCAATCACAATGAGAATGGAATACATCCTGCACCAACCATTTTTTCACGAAGCCATTAATTAACTGTCCCGATATAATTGAGAAGATTCTCGAAATTCTACAAAATCGGTACCTCCGTTCAACAATGCCGTTCAGGTGTGTGGAATACGCTCGCTAATCAGATCAATCATACATCCGACAAATAATAACTGTTCACTTATTCCCTTAAAGGATCGATTATCATGTACGTATCTATCCGTGAATTTCTGACCTTCAATTTTTACTACGACATACATTTCTGGCTTGCCTTTATTGTCTTCGTAATCGCTTTTAGAATTCTCAGCATTAATCATGGAGTAAGGAATGTTTTTCTTCTTATCGGCAGCATAATCATGCTTTTGGCGCTGCCCAGGTTCGGTTTCTTTTCTCTCCTGTTTTTGCTTTCCGTATCTTCCCTGGTATTTCTCATAGGGTATCTGATCAATTCCGACGTGACAATCCGGACAAAATCGATAAAAATAGCGTTGGCTATGGCAGGCATCTTTTCAGTCATAGGACTTTTGGCGTTCTTTAAGTATACATTTATTCAAGATATCTTTTTCCCAAAACTTGTAAGGAATCGGGCTGGTGTTTCTGATTATATTTTCATAATCGGCATCTCCTATTCTTCCTTCAAGATGATGCATTTCATCGCCGAAAGTTATAAGCAGAAAATTGTCGGGTTGAACTATTTCAACTTTCTCAATTACATCTTCTTTTTTCCGGCCTTTATCAGCGGCCCTATCAACCGGTACAATCATTTCTCCGAGCAACTCGACGGGAAAAGCGGAAAAGGGCTGAAAAACGACCTGTCTGCCGGAATCGAACGGGTAATCCACGGCTTATTTAAGAAGTTCGTTCTCTGTGCCATTGTCTATCCGTACGCCTTAATCAACATGACAGGTTCAGTGGCCGAATTCGGTTTTTATAAGATTTTACTTGGTTTATACGCATACACTTTTTATTTTTATTTCGATTTTTCAGGCTATTCGGATATAGCCATTGGAAGCGCGCGTATCATGGGAATCGAATTGCCGGAGAATTTCAATAATCCGTTCCTTAAGAAAAACATCCAGCAATTGTGGGCAAGCTGGCACATGTCCCTGACACGATGGCTGACCGACTATGTGTACTGGCCGTTGAGCAAACAATTACGGAAAGCGGATTACTTCCGAAAGCGGCCCGTCCTGCTTTCGA
Organism: Syntrophales bacterium; assembly: GCA_036825195.1. Lineage (GTDB taxonomy): Bacteria > Desulfobacterota > Syntrophia > Syntrophales > UBA2210 > UBA2210. The sequence continues at coordinate 37,985 of DAISYQ010000025.1, read as the reverse complement.
ATATCAGCATCATCGTCACCTTTATCATATGCGGGATGTGGCATGGAGAGACCTCTAATTTCGCCGTCTGGGGATTTTATCACGGCGTGGGCTTGGCAGCACTCAACACATACCAAAAATATAAGAGGAAGATCAAAAGTAACGTTTTGAGACGGTACTTTGTATCGCCATACAGCCAATATGTCGGTATTGTGTGTACCTTTCATTTTTTTGTCTTCGGGCTAGTACTTTTCTCCTTGGAACTTGACGAAATAATTAATCTTGTGATGGTTATCTTTTGAGAAATAATGTAGTATTGCTACATTTTTTGCGAGTTAATTGACATACGGTATAAGGATTCATGGTTTCGCTGTAATGATGAATAACTATAGACAATATACAAGCACTGTCTCTGTCCGTTCGAAAGATTTTACAATGAAGCGGGTAATCAGTTCATTTTTTATTTTTTTATTCCTTACATTATTGGGGGTATTTTTTGTAATAGCTTCATCGGAATCGGCTCATGCCGATCTCAATGAAGCTATTATTGTTGACCACACCTGCACAGATATCACCCGAATCCCCGAATCAGCAATAAATCAGGCAAAAAACACCCTTCATATTGCCTATGGGCATACCTCCCATGGCAGTCAATTGACTACCGGGATGATCGGTCTGGTCTCCTTTGCCAACGGAGGAGGATTGGGACTTTCTCTTCCTGTGGATATCTTCGCTTGGAATAACGGAGGAGATGGAGGGGCATTGGATCTTCATGATTACTTTGTGGATGGAGACCTGGGAAGCCCTGACAGGGTCACGTGGGCGAGCAGAACAAGAGAATATCTCGACAACCCTGCCAATTCAGATGTCAATGTTATTATCTGGGCCTGGTGTTGGCAGGCAGACACCACGGAGGAAAATATTGATTTATACCTGTCTCTCATGACTCAATTGGAGATAGACTACCCCGATGTAACATTTGTTTACATGACTGGCCGCGTTAACGGGAATGGTGATGATTACAATCTCCACTGGAGAAATCAGCAAATACGAAACTATTGCGAAACAAACAATAAAGTCTTATACGACTTTTACGATATTGAATGTTATGATCCTGATGATAATTATTTCGGAGATAAATTCGTCGATGATAACTGTGATTATGACAGCGATGGAGACGGGATTCGTGATGCCAACTGGGCAATAGAATGGCAAGACGCCCATATAGAAGGCGTGGACTGGTATATCTGTGAATCAGCTCACAGCCAGCCCCTGAATGCTAATCGTAAAGCGTATGCCGCATGGTGGCTGTGGACAAGAATTGCAGGATGGAACCCGAAGCGTAGCTCTATAAATATTTACCCTTCTATTCATTTGTTGTTGTAAATCCCACATCCATCGTCTTTTATAGATTTACTAAAGATCAATCCATATATTTTAAGCCATTAATAAGGGAATTTCAGAAAGTGAATAAAACCAATCAGCTATTACGTAGAATTTTTTCCTGTGTTATAGTCTTTTCTTTTCTTGCTATAATCATGCCGACACTGACTTTTGCCGATCCCGATGAAGCTATTATTGTTGACCACACCTGCACAGATATCACCCGAATCCCCGAATCAGCAATAAATCAGGCAAAAAACACCCTTCATATTGCCTATGGGCATACCTCCCATGGCAGTCAATTGACTACCGGGATGATCGGTCTGGTCTCCTTTGCCAACGGAGGAGGATTGGGACTTTCTCTTCCTGTGGATATCTTCGCTTGGAATAACGGAGGAGATGGAGGGGCATTGGATCTTCATGATTACTTTGTGGATGGAGACCTGGGAAGCCCTGACAGGGTCACGTGGGCGAGCAGAACAAGAGAATATCTCGACAACCCTGCCAATTCAGATGTCAATGTTATTATCTGGGCCTGGTGTTGGCAGGCAGACACCACGGAGGAAAATATTGATTTATACCTGTCTCTCATGACTCAATTGGAGATAGACTACCCCGATGTAACATTTGTTTACATGACTGGCCGCGTTAACGGGAATGGTGATGATTACAATCTCCACTGGAGAAATCAGCAAATACGAAACTATTGCGAAACAAACAATAAAGTCTTATACGACTTTTACGATATTGAATGTTATGATCCTGATGATAATTATTTCGGAGATAAATTCGTCGATGATAACTGTGATTATGACAGCGATGGAGACGGGATTCGTGATGCCAACTGGGCAATAGAATGGCAAGACGCCCATATAGAAGGTGTGGACTGGTATATCTGTGAATCAGCTCACAGCCAGCCCCTGAATGCCAACCGTAAAGCGTATGCCGCATGGTGGCTGTGGACAAGAATTGCAGGATGGAACCCGGACAACTCCTCCAATTCCTCCATCGCCAACTTTTCAGGCACTCCTACAACAGGAAAAGCTCCTTTGGAAGTCTCCTTTACCGACTTATCAACTGGTGAAATAGATAACTGGGCTTGGGATTTTGATAATGACGGCATCATTGACAGTACCGCGCGAAATCCCTCTTTTACATATACTGCCTCCGGTACATACACGGTTGTTTTCCAGGTTGCCGGTCCTGACGGAGTAGATACCGAAATCAAAACAAACTATATAACAGTAACAACTTCGACACAAACACTTGTTGCCGACTTTTCGAGCTCTCCCACAACCGGGAACGCTCCTCTGGAAGTTTCCTTCACCGACTTATCAACTGGTGAGATCGATAGCTGGTCTTGGGATTTTGACAATGACGGCACTACTGACAGTACCGTTCGAAATCCTTCTTTCACATATACCGATCCCGGCACATATACTATTGCCCTTGAAATCTCGGGATCGGATGGAAATGTCACCAATATCAAGGCAGATTATATCACAGTCAGTGACGATAGTGGTGGCAGCGAGGATAGCGAAGGCGGTGGCTGTTTCATTTCTACCGCTGCTCATATGGGAAGGAGAAAATAAAGTATGTCAAGTTATTGCAATTTGAAATTCGCAAATCGCGTACTGATGATTTGTTTTATTATACTAATAATGCCGCTATGTGGATGTGAAAACCAAACAGAGACAAATTTTATTCCCATGGAAATTGATGTGAATCTTATCACTGACAAAGACATTGAAACATTGACAACCCAAAATATATTCTTCGGACATATGTCGGTAGGATACAATATCATCGATGGTATTGAAAACATACGAACAGCCAGTAAAAGGTTCAGCAAGATCCATATGCAAGAGTTGAGAGAGGGTGAATCAGCGAATAATCCAGGATTGTATCATGCTAAGGTTGGGAATAATGGGTTCCCGAAAAAAAAATGTGATTCCTTTAAAACAAGATTGACGGAAGATCGCTTCGGAAGCAAAACCAATATTGCCTTTTTTAAATTTTGCTATGTTGATTTCAGAGATAATACAGATATTATAAAAATATTTAACTATTATACAGAAACCACCAATTATCTAAAAAAAGAATTCCCGAACCTAACTATTGTACATGTTACGGTACCACTACAGATTCACTCATGGGGAATTCAAGGTATGATAGAAAATATTATAAAGGGTAATCTTGGAAATATCCGGAACGGAATAGGATGCTTCAAACGAAATTTAATTAAAGGTGACATTGCAAATATCAAGCGTAATGAGTTTAATGAAATGCTTGTTAATACGTATAACAATATCGATCCGATTTATGACTTGGCGAAAGTTGAATCAACTCTACCAGATGGTGAACGAGTTACCTTCAGACATAAAGGAGCAGTATATTTCTCTCTGGCAAAAGAATATACTAGTGATGGTGGACATCTTAACGAATCGGGGAGTTTCTGCGCAGCCAGAGAACTTCTGACAACACTGGCAGATATTAAGAAGTGATTTATTGGGAACCAAGGTCAATAAAGAAAAGGATATACTTAGAGAAGAGACCCGTTGTAGAAGGGAGAGTAATTTCAGTCAACCATTGAGTAACGCCGGGAGGTTAAAATCTACCTTATTCATATATAACAAGATCCATGGAAACAGTGCTAATAGGTAGAGGCGGTAAAATGGGTACTTTGATTGATTAAGGATATATATTTTAAATTCTTTGATAATAATTATGATATTTGTTTTCGGAGTAACTAAATTGTTATGATAAAAATATGCATTGTAGCGGGTGCGCGTCCCAACTTCATGAAAATCGCCCCCATTATTGAAGCAATTGATACGTATAATCTCACGACCGACAAGAGGATTGATTATTATCTCGTGCATACTGGCCAGCATTACGATCAAAAGATGTCGGAACTTTTTTTCACAAACCTCGGGATACCAACCCCTGACATCAACCTTGAAGTGGGCTCGGCTTCGCATGCCGTGCAGACCGCTGAAACAATACAGCGGTTTGAGAAAGTATGTTTAGACCAGACCCCTACGCATGTCCTGGTCGTTGGTGATGTCAATTCCACCATAGCCTGTGCCCTAGTTGCTTCTAAACTGGGTATAAAGGTAGTTCATGTCGAAGCAGGTCTCCGGAGTTTTGATCGTGACATGCCCGAAGAGATCAATCGTGTTCTGACCGATGCGATTTCAGATTTTCTTTTTATTACAGAAGAAGACGCTTTTGAAAATCTGAGGAATGAAGGGATTTCCCCAAATAAGATTTACTTTGTGGGAAATGTCATGATCGACACACTCTTGAAACACAAACAAAAAGCACAAGAATCGGAGATACTTGGTATGCTCGGTCTTAATCATTCTCCAGCTACGAAGAATCGTTTGACTACCGATTATTGTGTACTGACTCTTCACCGTCCTTCGAATGTTGATAATAAGGAAACATTTCAAAGTATCGTTGAAGCGCTAACTGAGATTTCGCTGCACTTCCCAATAATCATACCAGTCCATCCCAGGACTCGAAATAGAATCCGTGAATTTGGGTTTATGGATTTATTTATATGGCCTTCGAATTCTACCTTACCTTTTAAAACAGGTTCCACCGGTATTTATTGTATAGAACCACTAGGTTATCTCGATTTCCTACAACTCACATCACATGCAAAAATAGTTTTAACCGATTCGGGGGGAATCCAAGAAGAATCAACCATTCTCGGAATTCCCTGCGTTACGCTGAGAGAGAACACCGAACGCCCAATAACGGTTACTCATGGAACAAATGTAATCGCAGGTGTAAAAAAGGAAAAAATTATCCAAGCAACGTTCTCCCAATTGAATCGATATAAAGATTCTGGGAAACTGTCCATTCCGCCACTCTGGGATGGAAAGGCTTCAACACGAATCGTAAATATATTAGCACGAGAACAATGAGCTAACAACCTTAGCTCATCAATTTAATAGGGAGTTGTAAACTTCTCGACCCATAAGAAAAGAAGACATTTAACTCCTCGATAATCATAAAAGGATGGGTACCATGAGCAACGTAATTGACAAATACTGGTGGACGAGGATGTCCGATCTTAAGGCCGCACTTGAGGAAAACAACTTTGAGGTATTTCTGGCAAACAACGCGGGAGAGGCAAAGAAAGTTGTCATGGAAGAAATTGTTCCTTCAACAGGGGCACACAGTATTTCATGGGGGGGATCGATGACCTTTATAGATACCGGTCTGTATGATGCTCTTAAAAACTGTGAAGATATTGAAATTATTGATACATCCGATAGGAGCATTCCTCCGGAAGAGTTTCTGGACCGTCGCCGCAAGGCACTTTTGACCGATCTGTTTTTTACCGGAACTAACGCGATAACGGAGAGCGGTCAGCTTGTCAACCTCGACATGATGGGAAATCGGGTGGGGGCGATTGCCTTCGGCCCGAAAGAGGTGGTTATCCTGGTCGGACGGAACAAAATAGTCAGTGACTTGAATGAGGCAATGTTCCGTATCAAGAATTACGCGGCTCCGGCAAATGCCATTAGGCTTGGCATGAAAACCCCCTGTGCGACGACTTCCTTCTGTGAGGAATGTAAAAGTACAGCTCGTATATGCAATACCTGGACTATCACTGAAAAATCCCATCCCAAGGGAAGAATAAAAATTGTTCTGATAAATGAAGATATGGGACTGTAAGTGGAATCAGAAATCCAGATGGAAGGCTGACATCTCCTTTCACAATACTTGTGTAGGATGGAGAGTGGTGTGAAGACCGGTGATACCATGACGATCGACAGACTTTCGGATAAAAGAAATCTTCTGTTTCTTGCGTGCTGTGTTGTTGCGGTCTTCATGTTTTATGGGCCCTTGAAAGAGCTCACGAAATTCTCTATACACAGCATGTTTTATTCTCACATCCCGCTGATACCTCTGGTGAGTATTTATTTCATGTTCACTCAGAGAAGGGCAATCTTCTCGAGTCTGCAATACTCATACAAAGGAGGGATATTTTTCCTAGTCATCGGCGTTATATTGTACGTTCTTGGTACAAGATCATACACACAACTGAATCAGAATGATTATTCGGCCCTGATGACGTTCTCGGGAATCATATTTCTGAACGGAGCTTTTTTTCTCTGTTATGGTACAAGAGCTTTCAAAGCTGCGTTGTTTCCCCTCTTATTCCTTATCTTCATGGTACCGATACCTACGTTTCTCATGAATAAAATCATCAATCTGTTGCTGATCGGTTCAGCTGCCGGCACGGAGTTATTGTTCAAGATTATAGGAGCGCCATATATACGAGAGGGATTCACGTTCCATCTGCCGGGAATCAGTATAGAGGTTGCAAATGTATGTAGCGGAATCCGCTCGAGTCTGGCGCTGTTTATCACTATGGTTATAGCCGGTCATCTCTTTCTTCAAACGGGGTGGAAAAAGATTGTCCTGCTCCTGATGGTCTTTCCCATTACCATGTTCAAAAACAGTATTCGTATCGTGACGATCTCACTGCTCGCGACCTATGTGGACGAAAGATTTCTCACTAATCACTGGATTCACCACTCCGGCGGCTTTGTCTTCTTTATCCCTGCTCTCGCTCTGCTGGGAGTTGTTTTATGGCTGCTGAAGAGATCGGAAAAAATGATACACCCCTAATGGATTTGGAAGGTTTCAGTTACCCATAAAGATACAGAGAGTTTAAACCTTCTCCTGCTACCAACTATCAAATGATTAACATTACGGACATATTTTCATTTATTGCCGCATTATTCAGTATTTTCCTGGGAATATTTGTACTGCAAAGAGACAGATTCTCGTTTGTGCACAGGGTATTTGCACTGGGAATGGTGGCTCTGGCTGCTGAGTCGGTCTTTACCGGTCTCTGTATCGGTGCGATCATGCCGGAAAATGTATCGCGCTGGCTGTATCTGCGAAATTTAATCACGGCATTCCTGCCGGGTATCTGGCTTCTCTACAGCCTGAGTTTTTCAAGAGCGAATTACAGGGAATTTATCTCTCAATGGAAGTGGGTTTTGGTGGTTGTTTTTGTCTTGCCGCTTGCCACGTTCATTTTCTTCAACGATACATTCTTTCTCGGTAGGCCGGAGGTCAGTCCCTCATCCTTCTGGTTAATCAGGCTGGGATTGTCGGGATATATCTTTCATCTCCTTATCCTGGTCGGTGCCGTGCTGATCCTAATGAATCTTGAACGAACCCTCCGAAACTCATTTGGTCGCATGCGCTGGCAGATCAAATTTATGATCCTGGGCATCGGATCTATTTTTGCGGTTCGGATATACACAGCAAGTCAGACCATACTGTTTCATACGCTGAGCATATCGCTTGAACTGGTCAACAACGGAGCTCTTATCATCGCCTGTATCCTGATTAGCCGTTCACTCTTTCGCACCCGAACGTACAATGTCGATTTCTATCCATCACAGTCGTTTTTGTACAACTCCGTCACTGTACTTCTGGTTGGAGCTTATTTACTCATCGTCGGTATCCTGGCAAAATTTGCCCTGTATTTCAACGAGGGTGAACATATCCCTTTAAGAGCCTTTTTTGTCCTTGCAGCACTTATCGGATTGTTCGTCCTGTTTCTTTCTGATCGGCTCAGGAAGCGGATAAAACGTTTTATCAGCCGTCATTTCAATCGTCCTCTTTACGATTACCGTAAAGAATGGATGAATTTTACAGAAAGTACAGGTACAGTGACAGATGTCAGGGAGTTGTGCTCAGTTGTTACGGCCATGATTTCAAAGACATTCGAAACGCTTTCGGTATCGATATGGATATTCGACGAAGCGGAAGAAACTCTGGGCCTTTGTGGATCGACCGATTTTTCAGGAGGGGAAAGCGATAAAACCGCTTCCTTAGGGAATGAAATGACCGAATTCACCCGAATCTTACGAAACAAACATCTGTCCGCAGATTTTGATTTTACCAATGATGAATTACCCGGAGAGTTCGAAAACTTCGACGATACCTTTTTTGAAAAAGCTCACATACAATATTGTGTTCCCTTGACAGCCGGTGACCGTTTTCTGGGAGTTATCACGCTATCCAAACGCGTCGGAGGAGAACCGTTCACCATAGAAGACTTCGACCTGCTTGGAACCATTGCTTCTCAGGTAGGAGCAAATCTGCTCAGTCTCATGCTATCTGAACGACTAAGGAAAGCCAAGGAAATGGAGGCGTTTCAGACCATGTCGGCATTTTTTGTCCACGACCTCAAGAATCTTGCATCGAAACTCTCTCTGACTATGCAGAACCTTCCCGTTCATTTCGACAATCCTGAATTTCGAAAGGATGCGCTCAAAACAATCTCTCACAGCCTGGACAAGATGAACATGATGAGCAGCCGATTGACATCGCTGAGTCAAAGACTTGAATTACATCTGGTCAATACCAATATAGATGAAGTTGTAACCAGCACGCTTCCGGGACTGGATGTGTCCATCGGAGAAAAGCTGGTGCTGAAATCTGAAACGACACCGAACGTCTCCATTGATCCGGAACAGATACAGAAGGTCCTTCTCAATCTCATCCTCAATGCCAACGAAGCAACCGGGAATATGGATACTGGTGAGATTATGATAACATCGGGACAGGAAGGTAACAGCGTGTTCCTATCCGTAAAAGATAATGGATGCGGCATGTCGAAAGAATTTATAGAAAAATCTCTTTTTCACCCATTCCAAACGACAAAAAACCAGGGTATGGGTATCGGTCTTTATCACAGTAAAACGATAATCGATGCCCATAGGGGAAAGATCGAGGTCGAAAGTACTGAGGGAAAGGGAAGCGAGTTTAAAGTGCTGTTGCCGATTACACAAGAATTTCAACATAAGAGTCAAAGATAGAGACGGGTTCAATTAACCCTGATAATATTGTCATTTTTCATTCAGCAATACATAATCACTGATCCTTACCTACGGTGACCACTATGGAAAAACCAAAACTTTTAATTGTCGATGATGATGAGAATCTTCGAACACAGATGAAATGGGCCCTTACCGGGGATTATGAGGTGCTCCTTGCAGAGGACAGATCGACTGCCCTTAATGCGGTCGAAGGAGAGAAGCCTGCCGTCGTGACCCTGGATCTGGGGCTGCCGCCCAAACCTGCCGGTGTTGAAGAAGGTTTTGCTGCGCTTGCCGATATTCTTGCCGGATACCCACAGACAAAGGTGATTATCATAACGGGGCGCGGAGAGAAAGAGCACGCCCTCCAGGCGGTCGGACAGGGTGCCTATGATTTCTTCTACAAACCAATCGAGATAGAAGAACTGAAAGTGGTCCTTCGCCGTGCGTTCTATGTCTCTCAGCTCGAACATGAGCACCGTGAAGCGCAACGTCGATTGAGTGGCGATTCATTCGAAGGGATACTGGGAACCAGCACAAAGATGCAGGAGGTCTTTACCACGATTCGCAAGATAGCAACGACAGATGTCCCTGTATTAATCGGGGGGGAAAGCGGGACAGGCAAAGAACTTGTCGCCGGTGCCATCCATCAATTGAGTCCTCGGAAAAACGCCCCCTTTATCGTCATCAATTGCGGCGCTATCCCTGAAAATCTCCTCGAGAGTGAATTGTTCGGTCATGAGAAGGGTGCCTTTACCGGCGCACATATTCAAAGAAAGGGCCGCTTTGAACTTGCCGACGGGGGAAGCCTCTTTCTCGATGAGATAGGCGAACTGTCCCTTCCGCTACAGGTAAAACTGCTCCGCTTCCTGGAGGATCAAGTTGTTGAGCGAATAGGCGGGAGGAAGGGGATTGAAGTTGATGTCCGAATCATTGCCGCCACAAACAGGGACCTTAAAAGGGCCATGAAAGACGGGAGTTTCCGGGAAGATCTCTATTTTCGCCTCAGCGTTGTCTCCATATCGCTCCCTCCCCTGCGAGAACGGGAAGGAGATATATTGCTTCTTGCAAAGTCCTTCCTGAACCGTTACGCGGAAGAAAACAGGAAGAAGGTAACGGGTTTCACCAGGGAGGCATGCGCGGCAATCGAAAGGTATGAATGGAGCGGAAACGTACGTGAACTTGAAAATCGCATCAAACGCGCGGTTATCATGTCTGAGGGAATACAACTGACCCCGGCAGATCTTGAAATGGAAGTTCCTAAACCTGAATATGATGGCTTGACTCTCAAAGAGGCTCGTGAAACCCTTGAGAAAGAGCTCATCAAGAAAGCACTATTCCAGAATCAAGGCAACATAACCAAAGCATCCCAAGAACTCGGCATCAGCCGTCCCACCCTCTATGACCTGATGGAGAGGTTCGGAATCTCGACCGGATAAAGTGAGTGTAAGATCAAGTGCACTTCATCCCTTCCGATTCTTTTGTTCTCCACTTCGTTACCTTCCTTTACAAATTCCTTTTCACTATTTATCAATCGTAACTATCTGCTATTTAATTACATTAACTGATGAGAACCCATCATTTGACTCAGGGGAACCTCCTATGTCGGATTTTCTTACAATCCATGCTTGGTCGCCTTTTAACTATAACTTATTGTTATTACATACTTATTTTAGAATGCTTTACCTCCTGATACTGAGGAAATATAAAAGTTGTCGGAATACTTTACGGTTTTCTATGTAAAAAACTACGACAGGTGATATCCCATACTTATTATATTGGATTGGATAAATTATTTTCTAAATATTATCAATAGATTGTACATCTCACAACATCAATATGCTGAAATATGTATTTCATGGCATATCTTTTGCTTATTATAAACAAAAAAAGAATTTGAATTTTGTTTTTCATATAAAGGAGGCCTGAAAAAATGAAATCGAAAAAAGGATTATTTATACTATTTGTTGTTCTCATGGGAATGATTTTTTCTTTTACCATGGCTCATGCATATTCCGTCAATGTCGGAGACACGTTATATTTTAGCGATGGACCGGGTACTACGGGTGGTGGTGAGTTTAACGTCAGTACAATTGCGGACGGTTATATCTTCTCCACTTTTTGTTTGGAAACAGACGAGTATTTAAATTTTACCGATGGATTTGTTGTAGGTGGAATAAGTGACTCTGCTACTGCAGGGGGATCTGGCGGTCCATCACCGGATCCTTTGAGCAACTGGACTGCATATCTGTACTCAGAATTTGCAGCGGGCACCCTTACAGGCTATGATTATGGGGCCGGGCGTGCGGCTAGCGCAGATTCTTTACAAAGGGCAATCTGGTATCTTGAAGGAGAAACAGGTGGTTCATTTAACTCTTTTGTCCAGTTAGCTTATGATAATGCAGGAGCAGGTATAGGGAACGTTCGGGTGATCAACTTGTTAAATGAAGCAGGTGGCCCCGCACAAGATGTTTTAGTAATCGTTCCTGAACCCGGCACTATGCTTCTCCTTGGCCTTGGCCTCTTGGGATTGGGACTCGTAAGGAGAAAAAATTCATAAGGCAATAAAATTACGTTTAAGAAAACGCCCGCCGAAAAAAATTTGGTGGGCGTTTTTTTATACCATAAGCCACTGCTACCGCCGATGGAACACTGATTGTATTCCTTACCTTTGCTGAAGGTTTTATGTCGAAATATTTTACAACTACTTCTGGTAATGAAAAACAATGAGAACAATCCACTCGATAATAACAATAATCCTGATATCTCCACGCTCCTCGGCAATTGCTGATGATGGCATCGCAGTACCCGAACCGAGCACCCTTCTTCTCCTCGGTGCTGCAGTTGCTGGATTGGGAATTTTTCTGTTTTGGAGATCTAAGAAAAAATAAATCCCTTTATAGAAAGTAATATGGAACTAATGTATGTTATCAATACAAAGAATAGGGATTGCCGGATAAAAAAGCACTTCTATCTAAATCTGCATAAGAAGCAAATTATAACTGCATTATATCATCCCTTCCTTTCCAGAAACCAGAGCTAGGTATGTAAAGAATACCGACACTTTTGTTTTAAACACCTTTACATTATTATGCCAATAAATACATATGTTTTCCTCCCATTTGAGTTTCAACGAATCATGGAGTCAATAAAAAAACCGTCGGATATATTTACAATGTTAACGCTGAAATCTGAACCAGGTTCCATTTTTATTGATATATATCAATATGTTATATGAACGGCATATTATTTGCTTAACACTCTTATAACATGCCTTTAAATGAAATGGATAAGGAGGACCGGAGATGAAAAAATTGTTTCTGATTTTATGTACCTTGGCACTGGTATTCGGTACAGTAGGGGGTGCCGGAGCAGCATCATATGCATTTGAGGATATGATTGATTATTGGAACCTGGATGGAACAAACTATGGTGAATCACAAACTATTGCTCACTTATGGGATTCTGTTCATATAGAGGGTTCCCTTTCCTATCAACACGACATTAATGATGATGTTAACTTGATTGCCGGTGATCTCGTAACATCCGCAACCCTTGAATTGGATTTTACAAACGACGAGGGCGATAGTTATTACTATGGAAGTCTAGTTAGGTGGGACTATCGAGAATTTGTACGGTTAGCTTATGATGGATCAGGTTGGATCGAGATAGGGGAGCAGAATGACGAACAATACTCGATGGTTTTGGATATTGACTGGTTAAATGATGACGGACTTTTGGATGTAACTATCCAAGTATATAATCCGTTGGGAGAAACAGATATTTGGCTTGATCATTCGCGATTATATGGAATGGCTGAGACTGATGATGATCCCGGAACAAATCCTGTCCCAGAACCCGCCACAATGTTACTCCTCGGTGTCGGCCTTCTGGGGCTCGGCCTCATGCGGAAGAAGGGTTAAAAGCATTAGATAAACACATCAATGACTTGACACACAAAAACGCCCCCGGTCTCTTCTCTTAACCGGGGGCGTTTTTATTTTCGGGACAAATCCTTTTTTACCTGACATGTGTACTATTTTTTCAATTCCTCTTCCGCCTCTTTTCTTCCCGGAAATTCGGAATCTTTTTCCAGTGAAAGCTGCAGATATTGTTTTGCCTTTTTTGTATCACCCAGACGTGAAAAAATCATCCCCAAGTGATAGTTGACAGCCGGAATGGTTATCTCTTCTCCGCTCGCCAGAAGTGTGTCTCTCGCCTCTTCGTAGCGTCCCTGCTTATAATATATCCATGCCATTGTATCCGCCAGTGGAAGATTGCTTTTGAATTTGTCCACAAACGGCACGAGCAGTTTTTCAGCCTTTACGAGATTTTCAGGTGTCGGTTCATATTCCGCAAGGTGAAAAGCAAGATTATTTGCGGCTATCACGCTCTCGGGATTTGTTACCAATACCTGCTCGTACAGTTTCATTGCTTCTTTTGTTTCACCCTTTTTCTCCAGAAGCATGGCGGTCATCAGGTTGACAAACGAATTATCAGGATTCAAAGATCTGACCTTTTCATATCTCTCCAACGCTTTATCAACAGATCCCTGTGACAGTTCAATCTGGGCAAGACTGAACAACGCACTTTCATTGTTTGGATCGATCTCAAAGGCCTTCTCAAACGATTTTCCCGCTTTTGAAAAATCCTCACCAATGGTGTAAATCCTTCCAAGCAATACGTAGTAATCCGCATTCTTGGGGCTTCTGTCGATCTGCTGTAGTACTCGTTTTACAGCCGAATTGAGATCCTTTCCCTGAGTCGCGATCATCGCGATCTGCGTCAGTGCGGGGACATAATTTACATCCGCTTTCAGAGCTTTTTCAAAAGATTCCAGCGCTTCTTTCTTCTTCTTTTCCTGAAGCCTCAACACTCCTATCTTATAATGAGTAATCGCCGCTTCGGGTTCAACGCGCGATAGACGAGAGTAGTATTTATCTGCATTCTCATAATCTTTATCCTTCAGATACATATCGCCAAGCAACAGAAGAGCACCCTTTGCATCGGGTTTGTTACTCAGGATCTCTTTGCAGATGTCTTTGGCGATTCCAGGTTCGTTATTTAAAAGATGTGATTTCGCGAGGCTCAGAGATGCGACAGTATCATCCGGTTTTTCCTGAAGAACCAGTCGATATTCTGATATGGCTCCGGTAAAGTCTTTCCGTATAAAGAGGATATCGCCCTTTATAGAATGAGCGCCGAGATCCTTAGGGTTCTTCTCGAGAACTTCCGTCACCAACTTCATGGCTTGATCGATCTTTTTGTCCTCGTAATAAATTTTCGCAAGAAGAACTTTTGCCTTTAATACATCAGGGCCGCTCTCGACTACGGCCATAAATTGATTCATCAGCGCTATGGCTTCGTTTTTTCTGCCCTTCTCCAATTCATACCGAGCGAGCAGTACATACGGCGCAAGTTGGTCGGGGAGATCGTGAATCGCCGTTTGTAATACCTCAATCATGGTATCGTCCTTGCCTCTGCTTCCATAGAACTGAGCAAGGTAAAGGCGGGGTTCCGGTTTATCGGGATAGGATTGGATAAGATCCTTCCAGCCCTTTTCAGCCTCTGTATCGTTCTTTGTCCTGGTGTAGAATCTTGCCAGGAGAACCTTCGGCAGAGGCGATTCGGGTTCCTGCGCGACCAGGGTACGATATTCCTTTTCAGCATCGGAAAACCTATTTTCCTTTTCCAAAATCTGAATCAGCAACAACCTGCCTTTTTTATTCTTATTGTTTCGACCGAGGAGGTCTCGGAGGATCTTTTCCGCTCCTTTACTGTCACCCTTTTCAAGTTTTATACCGGCCAATGCCAGATAGACTTCTTCACTTTCCGTATCTTTTTCAATTAATGTATCCAGTATATCTTCCGCCTCGGAATTTTTCTTATCTTCGACAAGATATCCCGCCTTCAGTATGAGCGCTCCTTCATGATTTGGATTTTTAGAGAGAACCAGTTGAGCCTTCTCCAGCGCTTTCCCTGGATCTTTGCTCATTAAGTAAATTTTGCCCAGGGCCACCTGAGCCTCAGTAATTTCAGGATTAATTTCTATTGCCTTGGACAACGCTTCAAAGGCATTCTTGATATTACCCAGTTTGAGATAGCAGATGCCGAGAAACGAGTATGCGTCAGCAAAGCTGGGATCTATTTTTGTAGCGTTTTGGAAACTCAGGATCGCCTTCGCATAATCGCCTTTCTGGTAGAATTCTGTTCCTTTCTCGAAAAATTCCGATTTTCTCGATTCGGTATTGCCGCACCCCAAAATAATCATTATCATAAAGAGAATAAGAAACCTGCTATATCGATTATAAAACATTACACTCTCTCCTTTCTCGAAGATATGTAGTGAAGTCATACCATTATTATGCCCCAAAAACAAGAAGTTGGAGATTTGAATCTCTGTTCTCTGAAAAAATCCTACTAAAGAAGTATTTACATACACAATCTTAATATGCCATAGTAGCAACCAAAATAGTAAGATATGAATAAAACAACTATTGACTTATTACATCTTTATGAATATATATAATGGCATAGTGGTTGAAGCCTAAGAAAGCAGGCTCACTGAGGAGACCATTAATGAAGAAAAGATTACTATTCAGCTTATTAGTTGTATCTTTTCTGGTAATACCGTATTCCGCGGGTGCGTATACTATCGATGATACCGGAGATGCAGCATATTGGGGAGGGACCGTACAGAATGCATCTCCCACCTACTATGGCGATATCATTGGCGGTGGGTTCAACGTCGATAGTCTGACAGCACAGGTTACAGGCGATCGCATAATAATCACGCTGACTGGCGACTATTTCTCGAATTATCAAAACAGCAGTCACATGGCTTCTCAATATGGCCCTGGCGATCTGTACATCAGTACTTCAGGATGGAATGTAAGCGGATCGGCACCACACTTTACAACTGATACGTTCAGCCTGGATGAGGGCTGGGATTACGTTCTATCACTTACAGATGGTAAAATCTATACGCTGACTGATGACTATACCGAGACGAGTTACGGCGGTACCGGCACAGAAAGGGCACATTGGGGCTACCGGAGCGACCAGGCGTGGAGAGGTGGTTACGGTGATGAGATTTGTGATGTCGAGGTGACCTTGGAGGGCGACACATTGACATTCTCTTTTTATTCTTCGGATTTCCTGGGTGATTTGGACCTGAATCAGATAGGGTATCACTGGACCATGTTGTGCGGCAATGATATCGTTGAAGGTGGCGGAACACCGGCCATCCCCGAACCATCAACAACGATTCTTCTCGGTCTCGGACTTTTAACTTTGGGATTTATAAAAAAGAGGGGCTTGGCACGCTGATTATCTTGGCACCTCATTCATAACGGCAAAAAGCCTGACGGATATATCCGTCAGGCTTTTTTGATTTTATAATCTGTTATCCTAATCTTACTCCTGATCCGCCTTCCCCTCTTTCTTTTCCCTTTTCTTTTCCAGTTTCTTTTCTATCTTCTGCTGGCGTTTGCTCATCTCGGTGGATTCTTCCTCTGCCTTTGCCTTTTTGATCTTCTCTTCTTTGGGAAGAGCCATCTTCTCTGCCTTGATCAGGGCCATCTCTTCCACTTTTTTCTGCTTTTTGTCTATAACGGCAAGCCTCTTCCCAATCTTCCGTAACTCCGCTCGTATCATCCTGACGGACGAATCCTTTGCGATTTGACCTGGTTCCAATCCATTTTCACCGAGTTCCTTCAGTCGAAGGCTCAATATACCATCCCAGTAATCCTTCTGGGAATCCCTTGCAATCTTATCCTTAGAAGCCATGTATTTCCTCCCCGGTTGTAATCTTTATAATGCAAAAAGGCGATTGTATGCCCTTTACTTCTTCAATACAAATTCAGGTACAGCAAGTTTCAGGGAATTCAGAAAGCAAAATCGTCTAGTTCCCCATATTTGTATGGTACGCCCAGAAGGATTCGAACCTTCGACCTTCGGATTCGTAGTCCGACGCTCTATCCAGCTGAGCCATGGGCGCACAAAACAAATATGGCGGAGAGAGGGGGATTCGAACCCCCGGTACACCTTTTAGGGCGTACAATCGCTTAGCAGGCGATCGCTTTCAGCCGCTCAGCCATCTCTCCGCTACTGAATGTACCTCTTTTTATGTTATGAATCGTTAGGATGATACGGGGTTTATAACCTCCCATATCCATTATCCCACTGATCATTTTTTATGGCGGAGGGAGCAGGATTCGAACCCGCGAACCTTTCGGTTAACGGTTTTCAAGACCGCCGCCTTCGACCTCTCGGCCATCCCTCCGGTTCTGCACTAGCAGAGTACTTTACTTATTCTGTACTATCCTGTCAACCCCATTCATATAAGGTTTGAGCGCTTCCGGCACAAGCACGCTCCCGTCCTTCTGCTGATAATTTTCCAGAATCGCCACCACCGTCCGACCAATAGCAAGACCCGAGCCGTTAAGAGTATGAACATACTCGACCTTTGCGTTCTTCTCCCGACGGAATCGGATGCCTGCTCTGCGTGCCTGGAATGCCTCGAAATTACTGCAGGAGGATATCTCCCGGTATGCGTCCTGCCCCGGCATCCATGCCTCCAGATCATAGGTTTTCGCGGAGGAAAACCCCAGATCGCCCGTGCACAGACTGACCGTTCGAAAATGAATACCCAGTTTCCTCAAGACCTCTTCGGCATTGGCCGTTAATTTCTCAAGCTCATCATAAGACTCTTCCGGTCTGGTGAATTTTACCATCTCCACCTTGTTGAACTGGTGTTGCCGGATCAGACCTCGTGTGTCTTTCCCGTATGAGCCTGCCTCTGCCCGGAAACACGCTGAATAGGCGACATAGGAAATCGGCAGATCCTTCTCGTTCAGGATATCGTCCCTGTGTATATTGGTTACCGGTACCTCCGCCGTCGGGATGAGGTAGTAGTCCGTACCGGTTACCTTGAAAAGATCTTCTTCAAATTTGGGAAGCTGCCCGGTCCCCGTCATGCTTTCGCTGTTCACCATGAAGGGGGTGAACATCTCCGTGTACCCATGTTGCATCGTGTGGAGATCAAGCATGAAGTTTACCAGCGCTCTCTCCAGTAAGGCACCGGCACCCCGATAGACGGTAAAACGCGCGCCGGTTATTTTGGCTCCGACGGCAAAATCCAGTATATTTAGCTCCTCACCAATATCCCAGTGGGGTTTGGGCTCAAAATCAAATTGCGGTTTCTCTCCCCATTGCCGTACCACCGGATTGTCTTCATCTCCCGATCCACAGACAACCGACTCATGGGGTATATTGGGTATGGTCATTATCAGGCCGTTTAACAGCCCTTCCGTCTCTTTTAGAGCCTCTTCCAGTTCTTTGATCCTGGAGGACACACTGCCCATTTTAGATATAAGATCCGATGCGTCCTCACCCTTCTGCTTACGCGCCCCTATCTCCTTTGAAACACTGTTTCTGTCGCTTCGTAGCGACTCTACCTCCTGAAGGATATCCCTTCTTTTGCGATCCATAGCAGAGAACTGATCCAGATTAACGAGATCTCCCCTCTCCTCAAGCTTTGCCCTGACAAGATCGATGTTTTCTCTTACAAATTTTATATCAAGCATATCCGTGTACCCTGTTGCCGTCTGCATCTATCAATAAAAAGTGCACTTCCCTAACATTTTGACCATTGTAAGTCAATATAAAATCCGATTAGCACGTAAAAGCTGTTGAAATAATTCACCTGGTGTGAATAGTATCTCTGCTATCTTCAATATCACTGCTACACTGAGGAAAATAAGGACTTGGCATGTGACGACATCCTTCCCCCCACATGGCGTTGAGCGGAGAAGCAGTCTTGTGCGACTGCTGTATTATGGCATAGAAAGGAATAGTGAATTGTGAAAAAAATTGCAATACTTCCCGGCGATGGGATCGGCCCGGAAATCATGCAGGAGGCCCTGAAGGTCCTGAAGGCCGTGCAAGAAAAATACTCGATCGATCTGAGCATCGATATCGCGGACGTGGGAGGGAGCGCGATCGATCGGCACGGCGAGGCCCTCCCCTCTTCAACGCTTAAATTGTGCGAAGACAGCAATGCGATTCTCTTCGGTTCAGTTGGCGGCCCTCAGTGGGAAGCACTTCCTCCGGAGAGACAGCCCGAGCGGGCGGCGCTCCTCCCTTTGCGCAAACATTTCGGCCTCTTCTGCAACTTGCGACCCGCAAAGATCTTCTCTGCCTTCGCGGCCGCCAGTCCGCTCCGATCTGATATCGTGAGAGACGGTTTCGACATCTTGTGCATCCGTGAGCTGACCGGGGGTATCTACTTTGGCACCCCCAAGGGGAGGAGAGGAAGCGGCATGGAAGAGGCGGCTTTCGATACGATGATCTATAGGCGTGGCGAAATCGAACGGATAGCGAGAATGGCCTTTGATGCGGCACGGCTGAGAAGAGGAAAGGTGACCTCCATCGACAAGGCCAACGTCCTCTCTTCAATGGTGCTCTGGCGGGAAGTGGTCAGTGAAATCGGAAGAGAATACTCCGATGTCGCCCTCAATCATATGTATATCGACAACGCCACGATGCAGCTCGTCAAGGACCCCCACCAGTTTGATGTCCTGTTATGCGGAAACATGTTCGGAGACATCATCTCTGACGAGTGCGCAATGCTGACGGGATCGATGGGTCTTCTGGCATCGGCCAGCCTGAACGAAACAGGGTTCGGTCTATACGAGCCGGCGGGCGGGTCGGCCCCCGACATTGCAGGAAAGGGAATTGCGAATCCGATCGCCCAGATACTGTCGGCAGCAATGCTCCTGAGGCATACATTACATGACGAAGAAGCGGCCAGTGCCATCGAGACGGCCGTCGAAGAGGTGATCGGCGCGGGTATGCATACCCCCGACATCGCTACCGCCACGAGTACGGTGATCGGTACGGCCGAGATGGGAAGTGAGATTGCATACCGAATAGCCGCTTTGTAGAACAAGAAAAGATCGGGCCTTTGAAACGGATCCGACATACAGAAAAAGAATGTGGAGAGAGGGCGAACGTTTTTCGCCCTCTTCTCCCGTTTCTCTCCGTTACCTCGCGATTTTCGTCGTTTTGACGTATTCCACCAACCCTCCGGCGGTGATTAACTGCGCCATAAAATCGGGGATCGGCTTGGCCTGAAATGCGCCTTTCAATCCCTCGATTTTCCCGGTGGCAAGATCGACAGCCGCCTTCTCCCCATCGGAAAGACCCTTCGATGCCTCCACCGATTCCAGGAGAGGAAGACCGATATTGAAGGCATTCCGGTAAAAGATCCGCGCGAAGCTCTCGGCGATGACCACCCTGATCCCAGCCGCCTTGATAGCCAGAGGAGCATGTTCACGCGACGATCCGCATCCGAAGTTTTTCCCGGCGACAAGAATATCGCCAACCGCTGCCTCAGTTGCAAATTCCGGCCTGATATCCGCGAAACAGTTCTTCGCCAGCTCTTCTTCGGCCGAGACATTCAGGTACCGCGCGGGGATGATGACGTCCGTATCCACGTCATCGCCGAATTTCCATATTCGTCCTTCTATATTCATCGTTTCCATTATTGATAATATCTCCCCTCTACAGTTCTTCCGGTCCGCCGATCCATCCCAAAACCGCGGATGCAGCGGCGACAGTGGGATTGGCAAGGTAAACCTCACTCTCTGGATGTCCCATTCTTCCGATAAAGTTACGATTCGTGGTGGCTACCGCTCGCTCTCCCTCAGCGAGGATTCCCATATGTCCCCCCAGGCAGGGGCCGCAGCAGGGCGGACCGATCACGGCTCCCGCCTGCAGGAAAGTCTCCAGAAGCCCCTCCTTGAGAGCCATGGCATATATCAGCGGAGATCCGGGCATGATGATGAGCCGAATGCCCTTCGCTGCTCTTCGCCCCTTCAGAATCCGTGCCGCATCACGCAGATCTTCCAGCCAGCCGTTCGTGCAGGAGCCGATCACCACCTGGTCAATCGGGACATCTCCCACCTGGGAGATGGGACGAACATTCGATGGGAGGTGCGGAAAGGCGACCTGCGGTTCTATCTGGCACACATCGATGTCGATCACCCGTTCGTAATCCGCATCGGGATCGCCCCTGAAGATCTCGAATCGCGAAGATGTCCGCTCCGCCAGGTAGGCGAGGGTTGTCTCGTCCGGCTCAATGATCCCGTTTTTTCCACCGGCCTCGATCGCCATGTTCGACATGGTAAAGCGCTGGTGCATGGGGAGTCCTCTGATCACGGGGCCGGAAAACTCCATGGCGCAGTACAGGGCACCTTCAACGCCGAGGAGACCGATCGTATGCAGAATCAGGTCTTTTCCTCCCACATGAGGATCCAATGCTCCCGTATATCGAAGCAGAATGGTCGGCGGAACCTTGAGCCATATCTCGCCGGTCGCCATCACCGCTCCGAGATCGGTGCTCCCCACGCCGGTGGCAAACGCTCCCAGGGCGCCATAGGTGCAGGTATGACTGTCGGCCCCGATGACAAGCTGTCCGGGTAAAACCAATCCCTTTTCGGGAAGGATTACGTGTTCCACTCCCGATTCGCCCCCTTCATAATAATGCGTCAACCCCTGTCTCATAGCGAACTCACGCAACAGTTTGACCTGCTGCGCCGAGGCAATATCCTTATTGGGAACAAAATGATCCGCAACCAGGACCACCTTGTCGGCATCAAACACCGTATCAACCCCGATTTCATCGAACGTCTTGATGGCGAGGGGAGCTGTGATATCATTGGCGAGAGCAACATCGACCTTCGCCTCTATCAGGTCACCGGGAAAGACCCGGTCCCGCCCGGCATGAGCGGCCAGGATTTTCTCCGTAATGGTCATTGACATATTCCTTATCTCCTATTTTCGTATCTGTAATGGTTTTCACTACCCGGGCGATGTCGCCTAGGCATGATTGAGCATATGGAACGACTCGATCCTGTTGAGCGCGTTGATGTACGCCTTAGCGGATGCCACAAGCACATCGGGGTCCGACCCACGCCCCGAAACAATACGCTTCTTGTGCCGGAGCTGAACGGTTACCACACCCTGAGCGTCGGTACCTTCCGTCACGGCATGTACCTGATATTTGACCAAGCGATGATTCGTATCGGTCATCTTCCTGATAGTGGCGAATGTGGCATCGACCGGCCCTACGCCGAAGTATGCCTCCTGCGTAATATCGCCATCTATCTCCATCTGAACAGTTGCGGTCGGTATTGCCGCGTTCCCGCTTACTACACTGATGTACAGAAGCTTGTACTTATCGGGTCTTCTGAATATATCCTCGGCGATGATCGCCTCGATATCCTCGTCGAACATCTCCTTTTTGATATCGGCGAGTTCCTTGAACCGTTTAAATACCGTATCGACTTCCTCCTTTGCAAGATCGAATCCCATCTTTTTGAGACGGTCCCTGATGGCATGCCGTCCAGAGTGTTTCCCCAAAACGATACTCGTCTCAGAAACCCCAACCGCCTTCGGTGTCATGATCTCGTAGGTTATCTTCTCCTTGATGAGACCATCCTGGTGTATGCCGGATTCATGGGCAAAGGCATTCGCCCCGACGATCGCCTTATTGGGCTGAACTTCCACCCCCGTTATCTCGGCCAGAAGCCTCGATGTCGGATAGATACACTTCGTCTTAATACCTGTACGGAGTCTCAGGATATCCTTTCTTGTCTCAATGGCCATGACAACCTCTTCCAGAGAAGCATTCCCTGCCCGCTCGCCGATGCCGTTAACCGCACACTCCACCTGTCGAGCACCCGCCTTCAGACCGGCAAGAGAGGTAGCGACAGCAACACCGAGATCGTTGTGGGTATGGACCGATATAACGGCTTTATGAATATTACCTACCGTATCGAACAGGTACGCTATCAATTCGCCGAACTCCTCCGGCATGGCATATCCGACGGTGTCAGGGATATTCACGGTTGTAGCCCCCGCATCTATGACGGCTTCTACGATTTCCGACAGGTACTTCCTGTCAGTTCTTGTTGCATCCTGGGCCGAGAATTCCACATTTTCCGTGAAACCCCGGGCATGTTTCACCCCCACACATGCCTCCTTGAGGACCTCCGCCCTCGTCATCTTCAGCATGTGGTCGAGATGTATATCGGATGTTGAGATAAAGGTGTGTATCCGTGGAAGGGCCGCACCCTTGATCGCATCCCATGCTCGATCGATATCGCCCAGACTGGTCCGGCACAGGCCGGCTACCTGCGATTTCTTTATCTCACCGGCTATCTGCCGAACCGACTCAAAATCCCCATCGGAAGCTATGGGGAACCCTGCCTCTATAATATCGACACCCAGCCGTTCGAGCTGCTTGGCAAACCGCAACTTCTCACCGGGGTGCATGCTGAAGCCAGGTGCCTGCTCCCCGTCACGCAGGGTTGTGTCGAATATAAACACTCTGTCACTATCTGATTTCATTGATCCTTCTCCTTCGTGACACGATCACTTTCGTTATCTTTACTCAATTTGTACTGAATACTGTCAGCCAGCGCGTGCCAGCTTGCCTCAATAATATTTCCAGACACTCCGATAGTGGTCCATTCTTCACTGTCATCACGCGATTCCAGCAAAACACGGACCTTTGCAGCCGTTCCGTCGGTTCCCTCAAGTATCCTGACCTTGAAGTCAATGAGGTGCATCTCACTGATCCGGGGATAAAATTTGATCAATGCCTTTCTGAGCGCATTATCCAGGGCGTTGACAGGCCCGTTTCCCTCGGCGGCGGTAATCTCATACTCTCCTCCTACCGATATCTTTACCGTAGACTGAGAGAGAGAGGAATTGTCTTTCGTTTTTTCGTCGATCACGCGAAAGGACACAAGGGAAAAGGGTTCAGTGAGATTGCCGATCGCTCGCTTCATTAAGAGCGAAAGAGAGCCGTCGGCAGTGTCAAACTGATACCCTTCATCCTCCATTTTCTTGATATCTCTTACTATTTTCCTACTCACATCGGTATCTTTACTGAGATCGATACCCAGTTCTTTTGCCTTATGTTCGATATTGCTTTTGCCTGACAGATCCGACACGATCGCCCTGCGTTTGTTTCCCACGAGCATCGGGTCCACGTGTTCATAGGCAGCGGGATTCTTTAAAATAGCGCTCACATGTACCCCTCCCTTATGGGCAAAGGCATTGCTGCCGACAAAGGGCTTCGATTTGATAGGGGGCGTATTGGCAATATCACTCACATACCTCGATAATCCGGTAAGACATCGGACCGATGATTTTGAGATGCACGTCCTTCCCATCTTGAGGCTGAGATTCCCTATGATAGAGATCAAGTCGGCATTTCCGCATCGTTCACCATATCCGTTGATCGTTCCCTGAACCATGGTAGCCCCGAGCATAACGGCGGAGAGTGAATTAACCACTGCGAGACCGCAGTCATCATGTACGTGAATACCGAGACGGTTCGGGGTAATCGACGTTTTTAATTCTTTCAATATCTCGGTCAGTTCCCACGTAAGGGTCCCCCCGTTGGTATCACACAGGACTATGGTATCCGCCCCCGCCTCCTGGGCTACCTGTATCGTCTTGAGGGCGTAGCCGGGATTGTTCTTGTACCCGTCAAAGAAGTGCTCTGCGTCGTAGATCACCTCTTTCCCCTTTGCTTTCAGATATCGGACCGAGCTATCGATGAGCGAAAGGTTTTCATCCAGTGAGATCCCCAGGATCTGGGTGGCATGGAGGTCCCAGCTCTTTCCGAAAATGGTCACAACCGGTGTATTTGCTCCCAGCAGGGCCTGTATATTGGGACAATCATCAGGTGACAGGCCGGCCTTTCTCGTACTGCCGAACGCCGCAAGACGTGCATGGGTAAACGTCACCTCACTGGCCATCCGGAAAAAACGCATATCCTTGGGGTTTGAACCCGGCCATCCCCCTTCTATATAGTGGAAGCCGGCTTCATCAAGCCTGTTGGCTATGCGGAGTTTGTCCTCCGCTGAAAAACTGATCTGATAGCCTTGCGTACCATCCCGCAACGTGGTGTCGTAGATTAACACATCCGATTTTTCCATTATTCTCCCTCAAAAAAAAATCCGCTATCAGAGAACCTGATAGCGGATTTTTCATTTTATATTTTTTGAAACTTATTCCATCATCAGGTTACACGTTTGCCCCTTCCAATAAGGAGCCCACTAATTATGATGATGGTAATAAGGTTTCTTGTCTGCATGTATATACTTTCTCAAAAAGTTACCGTGAGGAATATCATTTCAAAAGACCGATTGTCAATATAAAAATCAGACAATAGACATCCGTCTCATAACATTGTACCATACCTTTCAACACAGTTGAGCGAAAACCGTGAGGATAAAAACATTCCACCCGTATATGACGAAACGGGAAAAACAACAAAAAGCAGTACGTCATTTAACTTTGAGATATGGACCTCGATTTCAGTATTTTAATTGACGTAATAGCACAGCTTTTCTATACTTTGGACAGACGACAATCTCAAAGGGGGATAATCCTAATTTACAGCTTATGCTCACACGTATTTCAAATGACGAAACACAATATAGCGTAGTCCTGAATGAACATGATCTTCAGGGAACCGGTACGTTCATGTGGCCCGACGGCAGCAGCTATGAAGGTCCTCTAGTCAACGGACGTATCCAGGGAACCGGTGTGTTTACATGGCCCGACGGAAGCAGCTTCAGGGGGGAATGGGTGGATAACGTCCCCCACGGGCAGGGAGTGTTTACCTGGCCGGATGGAGAGAAATACGAGGCACTATGGTATGAGGGAGCCATACAGGAAGATGAGATTCTGCAAAAGGCGGAAGAAGACAGGCTCAGAGCAGAAGAAGAATCGTTGAAAAAGAAGGCCGACGACGCACGCCGGAAAACGGAAGAGGCTGCCCGTGCACTCGAGGAGGAAGAAGATAAGCTTAAAGCCGAAGAAACGGCATTGCGAAAAAAGACGGAAGAAACCAAGTACAGAGTAGAAGAAGCAACACGGAAAATGGCTGAAGAGGAAGCCCGTCTCGCGGCCGAAGAGGAAGCGCTGAGGCTCAAGGTTGAAGAAGCCAGAAACAAGGCCGATGAAGCGGCACGGAAAGCAACCGAGGAGGAAGCCCGTCTCGCGGCTGAGGAGGAAGCGCTGAGGCTCAAGGCAGAAGAAGCCAGAAGCAAAGCCGATGAAGCAGCACGGAAAGTGGCTGAGGAAGAAGCACGCCTCAGAGCCGAAGAGGAGGCACTGAGGCTCAAGGTTGAAGAAGCCAGAAACAAGGCCGATGAAGCGGCACGGAAAGCAACCGAGGAGGAAGCCCGTCTCGCGGCTGAGGAGGAAGCGCTGAGGCTCAAGGCAGAAGAAGCCAGAAGTAAAGCCGATGAAGCGGCACGGAAAGTTGCCGAGGAAGAAGCCCGTCTCAGGGCTGAAGAGGAAGCAAGCAAGAAAACCAAGGAAGAGTTGCGCCTACGGATTGAGAAAATAAGGGAAACAACCGAGGAATGGGTTATCAGAACGGCCGAAAAAGAGGCCCGACTGAAGGACGAAGAGGAAAAACTCAAACAACAAGTTGAGGAAGCAAGAAACAGAATCGAAGAAGCGACCCAAAGAGTAGAAGAAGAAGAAAAAAGTCTGAGAATCGAAGAAGAAGCCTTAAAAAAGGCAGAAGAAGAGTTGTATTTACGGACGGAAGAGGCCAGAAGGCGTGTTGAGGAACTGGCACAACAAATTGTCGATAAGAAGGCACAACTGAAGGGCGAAGAAGAAGAATTACAAAAACAGGCTGAAGAAACCGAGCTTGAAGTTGAGCAAGAAAAACTTCGGCAAAAAGCCGATCAGGCACAGAAGAGAGTGGAAGATGCGACTCGCCGTTTGAACGAAGTTGAAGCCCGTCTCAGGGCAGCGGAAGAGGCCAGCAAAAAGGCCGAGGAGGAATTAAGCCTCCGGGCGGAAGAGGCCCGAAAGAAGACAGAGGAAGAGACAAAAAGACTGGTCGAAAAAGAGGCACAGCTCAGAAACGAAGAGAATATATTGAGAGAAAAGGCCGAGGAGGCCCGTCTCAAAACCGAGGAGGCCGCACGACGAGTAACCCAGGCTGAAGACCGACTGAAAACGGAGGAAGAAACACGAGAACAAGCCGAAGAGAAGTTGCGGCAAAAGATTGAAGAAGTTAAACGGCGATCTGATGAGACAACGAGGCAACTACAAGAGAAGGAAACCAGACTCAAAGCCGAAGAGGAAGAGTTGAAAGCGAGAACCGAGATTGCCATGCAACGAGTAGAGGCAACGGCCAGGAGAATCGCGGAAGAGGAGGAAAGACTCAAGACCGAAGAGGAGGCTCGGGAAAAACTCGAAGAGGAACTGAAAAAGCGTGCCGAAGAGGCCAAATTACAGGCCGAACTGGCGGCCGAAAAAATCGCCGAAGATGAAGAACGCCTGCAGGCAGAGGTAGAGGCATTACAAAAGGAAATCGAAGAAGCTCGCTTGAGAAAAGATAAAGAAAGAGCGGAACAGCTTCTGCAGGAAATGGCGGCAGGAGTGAGACAGGCACAACAACGGGCAGACGAGGCGGCCCGTAAGTTGGCCGAAGAAGAAGCCAGGATCAAGGCCGAAGAAGAGGTGCTAAGAGATAAAGCCCTGGAGGCCAGTCGGCGGGCCGAAGAGATCGCCCGACGAATCGCGGAAGAAGAGACCAGGCTTAAGAATGAGGAAGAGGCGAGCAGAAGGATCGAGGAAGAACTGAAAAAACGGACGGAAGAGGCCCGTTTACGGGCCGAACAGGCAGCCGAAAAAATAGCGGAAGAAGAAACCAGGCTTAAAGCGGAAGAAGAGGCATTGACAAAACGGGTCGAAGAGGCCCGGTTACGGGCCGAAGAGATCGCCCGAAGAATGGCCGAAGAAGAAGCCAGGATCAAAGCGGAAGAAGAACAGATACGGCAGGCCCGTGAAGCGGCACGGAAGATCGATGAAGAAAAGGCCTCCTCTTACATGCAACCGAAAGAATCTTCGCCCACAGAGGGCCAGGGATCGAAGAGATACCCCGATGGCAGCCTATACGCGGGCGAATTGCATGACGGTGAGCCCCACGGGCAGGGGATCATGAACTATGCGGATGGAAGCAAGTATGTCGGAGAGTGGAAAGACGGCGCTCGGGATGGTCATGGCATACAGACATTATCCGACGGCGCTCGATATATAGGCCAGTGGAAAAACGACAAAAAGAACGGCAACGGAACGGCTACCACCGCCGAAGGGATAAAATACATCGGAGACTGGCTGAATGACCGACGCGAAGGACAAGGAACCGAAACATTTGCGGACGGAATGAGATACAGCGGTCAGTATCAAGACGGGAAATTCAACGGCCTTGGTACGCTCATATTACCCGACGGCCGAAAGTATACCGGGGGATTCAAAGACTTTCTGTTCAACGGAAAAGGGATACTCCGATTCCCTACCGGTGACATGTATGAAGGTGAATTCAAAAACAACAAGTATCACGGTCAGGGCACGATGACCATGAATGACGGCAGAAAATATACCGGTCAGCATGAAAACGGTCTCCCCCACGGATGGGGCGAGATGGAATTTACCAGCGGCAAGAAATATATCGGTGAATTTAGCAATGGCAAATACATCGGAAATCCGGATGAAAACCCCTATGAATAACAACCCCTTTCTTCAAAAATCGAGTCGTGAAATACACGGACAACGTGTTGTGGATTTTCGATCGGATGGAAACGCACTCTCCGGTAAGGGAACGTGTACGTACTCAAGCGGATCACGGTATGAAGGTTTTTTTCAAGACGGACGGTACCACGGCAAAGGGATATTTACCTGGACGGACGGAAGCCGTTATGAAGGCCAATGGGAGCACGGCCTTCCTCACGGCGACGGAACAATACTTCTGGCCGATGGGTACAGATTCGAAGGCACATGGCGTCATGGCAATGCCGACGGAGAAGGCCGGGAAACGCTTCCCGATGGCGGTCGATACAGCGGACAATGGAAGAACGGATTAAAGAACGGCCAGGGGGAATTGATTTCGGCAGACGGGAACAAGTATAGCGGCGAATGGAAAGACGGCAAATCTCACGGCAACGGTGTGCTGTTATTTGCCGATGGGTCACGATACGAGGGAACATGGGAAGAGGGATTTATGGTTGGTGAAGGAATCCTACAAGCCGCCGACTGTAAAAGTTACCGTGGGGAATGGAAAGACGGCAAGTTTACCATCCTTTCCAAAGTGGAAGACTAACCCGATGTCCGAAAATAATGACACTAAGGGTGCTGCAGATAGTATGTTCATTCTACTCAGATGATATTTCCCGGCGTATACCGTACCGGACCGGAGGCGAGTATAATGAAATAATGTCAGAGAGAGTATCTCTGTGTTCTCCGTGGAGCTTTGCAAGTACAATGGTGTGAAGCGGAAGGAAAGGGGGAAGGATGAGACTACAGGCATTATTTAAACCGAAAACGATAGCCGTCATCGGAGTATCGACGACCAATGACCGGCACCCGGCGAATGTCATTTATTATAAAATTCATCACCGCTATCCGGTGGAAATATTCGCCGTGAATCCACATGGCGGATCGCTCAAAGATGACCCCGTATTTCCCATAATCTCCGATATCCCGAGACAGATCGATCTTGCGGTTATTGCGGCACGTGCCGACTACGTACCGGAAATACTGGAAGACTGTATCAAGTCTGACGTACAGTCAGCCATTGTCGTATCGGGGGGCTTCGCCGAGGCGGGCCGTCTGGATCTTCAGAGTCGAATGGTTGCAACGGCGCGGGAGGCCAGGTTCCCTTTTATCGGGCCGAACTGTCTGGGAATATATGTGCCCAACCATGTTGACACTTTCTTTCTCCCCGCAGAACGGATGGTGAAACCCGATACGGGCAATGTCGCCCTTATCAGTCAGAGCGGCGGCATCCTTGTTGATCAGATGATAAAATTCACCGAAGAGGGGGTCGGTCTTTCGAAGGCGGTCAGCATCGGCAATAAGGCATGTATCAATGAACTGGATCTGCTCAATTTTCTTGCCCGCGACGGGGAAACAAAGGTCATCGCCTTCTATGTGGAAGGATTTGGAAAGGATGAGGGCCGCGAATTTGTCCTGGCCGCTCAAAAGTGTCCGAAACCGGTGATCGTGCTGAAGTCGGGCAAGAGTTCGGGGGGACAGCGTGCCGTTTCCAGTCATACGGCATCAATTGCCGGTGATTATCAGAGTTTTTCCGCCGCCCTCGCCCAACACGATGGTGTCGTCGAGGCCCTGAATGAACTGGAGTTGGTATCCTTTTGCGAATCATTGAGCTCATACCAAACCTCCATTGACGGAAATATCGGGATCGTGACGGGAAGCGGGGGGCATGGCGCCCTTGCCGTTGACGCCTGCTCGGCCCAGGGTCTGTCTGTGCCGGAATTAGGAGAAGCAACAAAGAAAGAAATCAAAGATCATCTTTCAGACAGTGTCAAGACTATCGCCTCTATCCGTAACCCCGCAGATCTGACGGGAAGCGCCATTGACGATGATTTTGTATGGACCGTCCGGACTCTCTGCACAATACCCGAGATTGACTGCGTCATTGCCCTGCTCCTTCCCTACCTTCCGGGAATTACCATGGATTTGGGAGCACGGTTAAGCTCCGTGAGCAAACAGACCGGCAAACCACTTATCGCATACGTGCCTCATGTTGATAAGTATCGTATGCTCATAGAAGGATTTGAATTAAATGGGATTCCCGTTTCCCCCTCCATCGAAGGGGCGGTTCTCATGGCGACCGCGTTGAGGAGGAGCAAGCCATGGTAAAAAAAGAGATCCTCACTATTTTAGAGACTTCCGAACAATGGGGGTGGGTTCTCGAGCCCGACGCGAAACGGATTTTTTCGCTGGATGGGTTCGATGTACCGAAATTCGACGTGGCAAAAGCGCCCGGCGATGTAAGGCGGATCGGAACCAAGATCGGCTACCCAGTGGTCGCCAAAATCGTCTCTCCCGACGTACTGCATAAATCGGACGTCCATGGGGTTGCGGTTGGGGTGAATAGTGATACGAATCTGCAGAATGTCTTTGAGCGGTTCAGTGCGATAGAGGGATTTGAGGGCATGCTCGTAGAGGAGATGATCTCGGGCACGGAATTGATTTTCGGCGCCAAGTATGATTATCAGTTCGGCCCCATGATTCTGCTGGGATTCGGCGGGACAGGCGTCGAAATATACAAAGACGTGAGCCTGCGCATGGCCCCGATCGGAATGAACGATGTGGATTCCATGATTCACGGGCTGAAGGCGAAGAAGCTCCTTGAGGGCTACCGGGGAGCCGAGCCGATTAACATGCAGGCGCTGAAGCGATCACTCATTTTATTTTCCGGGTTCGTGATGAAACTAAAGGATCGTATCGAGTCCATCGATCTGAATCCGGTCATCTGTACACCCAAACGGTGTGTTATTGCTGACGCGCGAATCATACTGAAAACAAGCAAGTAAATGTATTCAAATACATACAAGAACTGTCTGCTCGGATAGAGGAGATCTTTGTTGTGATTACACTCGACAATATTCTCGTCATTACCATCACTGCAGGCGCCGCCTTTCTATTCATAACCGAGAAGCTGCGTGTCGATGTGGCCGCCCTCTGCGTCCTGGCGGTGCTTCTCCTGTTTCGGCTTCTGCCTCCGGAACAGGCACTGTACGGTTTTGCAAATCCAGCGACCGCCATCATCGCCGCCATGTTCGTCATAAGCGCGGGACTGGTCAGGACGGGACTTGTAGAATGGATCGCCCGTCATCTTGACAGAATCGCCGGCAAGAGGCCACGACGGCTGGTTATTGTTCTCTGCGTTACCGTCGCCACTCTCTCGGCTTTTCTCGTAAACACGGCAACGGTCGCCATATTGATACCCGTGGCGGTCATTCTTTCAAAAACCCGGAACATAGCGCCATCCCGCGTGCTGATACCCCTTTCCTTTGCAAGTCAGTTCGGCGGGGTGTGCACGCTGATCGGAACGTCGACCAACATACTGGTCAATTCGATGGCCGTCTCTCAGGGCCTTGAACCTTTCCGTCTCTTTGAATTCCTGCCTCTCGGAATCATCCTCGTTGTCATAGGGATTATCTATCTGACACTCTTTTCGAATGCGCTGATACCGAAGAGGAAAAGCTCCGACGAACAGATCGACAAGTACCGACTTGCCGACTACCTGTCCGAGATGAGGGTTACAGCCGGGTCTTCCTTTATCGGCAAGAGTTGGCGGGCCATGGACAAAAAGAACTTCAGCGATATCGATCTCATAAAGATCATCCGCGATGGTAAGGCAACCTGGCGGGCTTCTGCCACTAAGATACGAGAGAATGACTTTCTGCTGCTTCACGGAAACGCCGAAGATCTGATCAAGGTGAAAAATGCCTACGGGCTCGAAACCAAGGCAGATGCGGCCATCGATGATAATGAGCTGCAATCGGACGAGATCGAACTGATAGAAGCGCTGGTGCCTCCCCGGTCTCGCCTGCTCGGGCGTACGCTCCGCGGGGCCGACTACATAAAGAGATACGGGTGCATCGTACTCGCCATACAGCGGCGGGGAAAAATCCTCCGTGAACGCCTCGCCGATATCAGTTTTGACGACGGAGACACCCTCCTTCTGCAATGCGACAAAGAATCCGTGAACCGTATCATGGAATCGACCGACCTGATCGTCACCAACGAGCTGACGGAACTGCACCTCCGAAAGGACCGGGCCCTGATCTCC
Organism: Syntrophales bacterium; assembly: GCA_036825195.1. GTDB lineage: Bacteria > Desulfobacterota > Syntrophia > Syntrophales > UBA2210 > UBA2210. Next base: position 5,051 of record DAISYQ010000025.1, on the reverse strand, counting down.
TTTGCGATCTTTGTCGCCATGATCGTACTCATCTTCTTCAACATATTTCCGATCCTGATCGCCGCCATGCTCGGTGCCATAGCCATGGTTCTCGGCCGCTGTATTACCATAGAGGAAGCTTACAAGTCGATCGACTGGAAGGTTATTTTTCTGCTGGGGGGAATTATCCCCCTTGGTCTTGCCCTTGAGCAGACGGGTACCGCGGCATGGCTGGCAGGAGCCATCGTGCAACCGTTCGTGGGCATGGGCCCGATTATCGTCCTGGCAGTCCTGTATCTGATTACCGCAATTCTGACTGCATTCATGTCAAACAACGCGTCTGCCATTCTCCTGGTCCCCATAGCACTTTCCGCCTCCGAGTTGATGGGGGTGAGCGCACGCCCCTTCCTGATTGCCATCACCTTTGCCGCATCGACCAGTTTCGCGACGCCCATCGGCTACCAGACCAACACGATGATCTACACTCCGGGAGGGTACCAGTTTTCCGATTTCGCACGAATCGGCATCCCGCTGAACATCATCTTCTGGATCGTAACGGTGGCGCTGACGCCGCTCATCTGGCCGTTTTAAGAAGACAGAATAATGTGACACTCTTTTCAAAGTGCCCCGCTATTCCCGGGGCCATGCCTTTTTGAATCCCGTTCCCGGAACAAAGCAGTACGGACAGGCCTCCGGCGGTTCATCACCGACATGAACATACCCGCACATGGGGCAGCGCCAAGCCGTCTTGGTTCCGACCGCTTCCGGAAACTCTCCCGATGCATCCTCCCATCTCATGATCGGCACCTCATCAAGCGGCGGCATGACCGGTTCGTAGGAACCGAAGAGGTGTCCTGCAATGATCAGGTGCTGTATCTCCGACGTTCCCTCGTATATCCGGAGCAGACGGACGTCCCGCAGGAGCTTTTCAATGGGGTACATCTTCGTATAGCCATATCCCGCAAAGAGCTGGAGTGCGTCGCTTACCACCTCAAATGCGACCTCGGAAGCGTAGAGCTTCGCAATGGAAGCGGCGAGATTCGTCGTCGTGCCCTGGTCCACCTCCGCGGCGGCCTTCCAGGTAAGAAGCCGGGCTATCTCTATCTTTGTAAACATCTCGGCAAGTTTGAACTGTATCGATTGGTTGTTTGCAAGAGCGGAACCGAAGGTATGTCTTTTTTTCGTATAGTGGAGCGCATATTCCATGGCGGAACGGGCGGCGCCGACACCGAACGAACCGATTACGGGCCGCGTCCGGTCGAATGTCTTCATGGCGAGCACAAATCCCTCTCCCGGTTCGGCGAGGATATTCTCCTTCGGAACTCTGGTGTTTTCGAAATGAACTCCAGCCGTATTCGAACACCGCTGTCCCATCTTGGGAATCGGTTTCCCCACCGAAACTCCGTCCCAGTCCAACTCCACGACAAAGGCACAGATCCCCTTGTGCTGCAGCTTCGGGTCCGTAGTGGCAAAGACGGTCATATAGTCGGCAATCCCGCCGTTGGTTATCCAGTACTTGGTACCGTTGAGGATATAGTCATCACCATCCTTTGTGGCCAGACAGCGCATGCCTGCCACATCCGATCCCATAGTCGTCTCCGATGTACCGAAACACATGAGTTTGAACTCTTTGGCTATTTCGCCTAAATATCTCTTTTTAAGATGCTCTTTATCGGAAAGGATGATCGGCGCCATACCCAGTGAATTATCGAACATGGATGTCGCCAGGCCGGGACACCCCGCGGCGATCTCCTCCACCGCAATGGTACCCTCTACCAGTCCGTATCCCTTCCCGCCATACTCGGCAGGTATGTCCGCATTCATGATCCCATCCTCAAAGGCCCGGCGAAGCACAAAGAGGGGGACTTCATCGAGTTCGTCATAATACCAGGTAACGGGCAGTATCTCCCTGCGGGTAAACTCCCGCACCTTTTCCCGTAACTCCACCTGCTCTTTCGTAAGAGAAAAATTCAACATATCCTCCTCCTTAGTCTCTATTTAATGGATTAATTAAGAGAGGGTTTCTTCAACAACCCTACATGTCATTTTATAGGGGAACTATCTTGGAGAGTCAATAACCGTGTAAACGGGGGACAGAACGTATAAAAAACTATATGGAAGGTCGGGGGGAAACCGCTTCTGCTGTCCGTTTCTCCCAATCCCTGATTTCTCCCGGGATGATTTCGAAAATGGGGTGTGGCTCAGGTTTTGTAATGTGTTGGATTCTCAGATAATGCTCCGGACTGCGCTTTGAGAGCTTTTTCTTAAGATGGTCCCATTCATAGAGCAACTGTCCGTGCGTCTCCGTAATACGTCCCTGAACCCTTTTCGGCCGGATTTTGGTCCGATCGAAGTGATAGCCCCGGCACATGGACTCATCGTGCACGATCTCCAGATACGTGGCAATAGTTGCAACAGGCGACGGCTGATCCTGAAAGCGGATGAGCTGCGGGTGATGAATATAGCCTCTCGTTTTACCCAGCAGCACCGCCTGCGCGAGTAGCCCTTCTCTCCAGAGGGCCAGCAGGCCCTGTCTGTCCAGATACCGAGGATGTATCGTCCAGATTCTCATCCTTCTTCTTGCGTAACGGTGTTTATATAGGTTACCGATAAAAATCTACATACTTCACTCGTGCAGTATAACACCTCTTTGCGAACAAAGGGTTTTTAACCATCATATCTTACAACCTGCTGAGAAATCAGGTTAAGTGTTTGCATCTACAGAAACGGCATCAGTATATGCGCCATTCTCTATTGCAAATTTCAGCAAACAATACCTTATAACACGTTCAAGGCCTATATACGTTGGAGCTTTGGCGAGAATGTCTCCAAGTTTGGAATCTTCTACAACTGGTTTTCCAAATTGAATTTCATCATTTCTTCCACCTGACCCCATTGAGACCCAAGAGCCAAAGGGAACACCCGTATGAATATACATACTGCGTAAATCATATGCTGCGGAAATCGAATCTCTGAAGCTCTCGGCCTTAAAACAACCAAATTTGTTGTTCGATTCAGAGCGTCTGAAAAAGCTATCGTCTATAAATCAAATGATGGTTTCGGTAAAACGCTTTTTCACTAAAAGCAGTTTGCCAGCTATTATCCCTGCAAGCTTAGACCCATTGGGAACACCTTTTTTTATAGACTCTAAAGCTTTCTTGGTTTCTTGATCTAATAGGTCTTCTTTGGAGTATTTTTGAAAATTTGACAGTATTTCTCCTGAAGTTATCAAATGAAGATATGCCACTTCGGGATCATGCTCAGCGTTTTGCAGAGCTTGCAGATAGAACTTTGATGCACCCTGAAAAGTTCTTAAAAATTTTTGATCCAGTCCATCGTTAAGCAATAAACTATCAATCCGGGAAAATTCAGTCAAATTAAGAGGAACACTAAAGTCAGGTCTTGAAACGTGTGAGTTTTGTGGCAGGTGGTGGTCACAAAGATGAGTAAATTGGGAAAGCTCTGGAACGTGAAAGAGACCGCTACCTTCCAGAAGACCATGACTATCAAAGCGCTTACCGTATAGAACACTAAGATAAGAACAGATCAAATCTCCCATCGGCGAATATTCGGGAAGCCGAATTCCTGGCTTCTTTTCGACATGAGCAGTTTTAAACGCAAAAATATAAGCACTTCGTGATGCAGGACCTTCTGACATTCTGACAAGAAGAGACTTATCATAGAAATCTGGCCAGGCATGTGTGATTAGTATACTATCTTGCTCATACTCTCCAACGAGTCGGCTCGTTGATGAGAGTAAAACCTTTTGTGTAGTTTCGTTTGGGCGTAATGTCATATCAAAATCCCTTTGAATCAGTTGTCCTTATTTATAAGATTGACAATTATTTTTGCTATGACATCCTTTTCTTTCGGATCGCTCATGGCAATCATCAGTGTCAAAGCGATCAAGGCGTTGTCCGCTATACGTTTTGTTCCATTGGCTCTGTAGAGCAAACCGTTCCGTTCAAGAAACCAAGTAAAGATAGCGGCTGCAATACGTTTATTCCCATCCACGAATGAATGGTTTTTCACAATGAAGTACAAAAGATGTGCCGCTTTTTCTTCAATGCTTGGATAGAGGTCCTTGCCGTTGAACGTCTGGTAGATCGTATCCAGTGAACTGTTGAACGAATCATCTTTTTCGAGTCCAAACAGGGTGGAATCACCAAACCTTCCCAGCATTTTCTTGATAGCACCCTTCGCTTCTTCATATGAAATTCGTTTTACGGTCCGGGCCGACACATCGCCCAATTCCAGTTTTCCGTAGTCATACCGATCAAGCGTATCCAGAGCGTAACTGAAATCACTGATAACCTTCAGGAGACCTTCGGATTCAGATGTGGATAGCAGTGTGCGATCCGCTATGTTTTCGATTAGCCTGATCGATTGTTTCAGTGCTTCATATTTTTCGATCTGTGACTGTAATCGTTTTTCATTAAGCGCATAACCCGTGACGAGATACTCTTTCAGTATTCTGTTTGCCCAGATGCGAAACTGGGTACCTCTTTGTGATTTTACTCTATACCCAACAGATATGATGGCATCAAGACTATAGTAATTAACATTATAGGATTTACCGTCACTGGCAGTTGTCCGGAATTTCCGGACAACTGAACTTTCCTGCAACTCGCCTTCTTTAAAAATATTGCGAACATGTTCGGAAATTGTTCTTTTGTTTTTCTCGAATAATTGGCACATTTGTTCCTGGGTAAGCCAGACGGTTTCTTGCACTAGATTAACTTCCAGAGACGCCTGTCCGTCTTCCATTTGATATATGACTATCTCACCTGTATTGATTTGTTTATTCATATGTCAGATACCATCCGGAGCGTGAAAGCGGATTGAAAACATATCGTATTTTCCGCCCCGCCAATCGCACTATGAATCCGAACCGTTCATAAAAACGCCCCACATATTAAACAGCTGACAGACCCTGCTAACTGGTTAGACCTATTAGTGTTACATGTCAAGCAGTATTACAGAAAGGATACCGGCCGTCCCCCAATACAGATCTGAGTTGTGAGAAAGTCCACCGTTGTTTACAGTTTTTCGGGGTAAAAATATTCAAGCAG
>DAISYQ010000024.1:0-56580 GCA_036825195.1 Syntrophales bacterium | reverse complement strand
ACCTTAACACTGAGTTATGTTTTCATGGCTCTCATAGGCGTTCAGTGGGTACTTGTCGGATATTCCCTTGCATTTGGTCCGGACATTAAGGGATTCATCGGTGGGCTTAATTTTGCGGGTCTGAACGGGGTAGGCGCTTTGCCAAACGGAGATTACAGTTCAACGATCCCCCAGGGCCTTTTTGCCGCCTTTCAGATGATGTTCGCGGTCATTACTCCGGCGCTGATTACCGGTGCCTTTGTTGAACGGGTAAAATTTAAAAGTTTTCTCCTCTTCAGTTTGATTTGGGCTACGCTGATCTACGATCCTCTGTGCCACTGGGTATGGGGAGCGGGCGGATGGCTGCGGGAGATGGGAGTTTTGGACTTCGCCGGAGGAACCGTTGTACATATAGCTGCGGGTTTCTCGGCCCTTGCATTCGCCCTGGTAATAGGGCCACGCAAGGGATATGGCAAGGCTCCCATGGAGCCCAATAATATCCCCCTGACGGTTCTGGGGGCCGGGCTGCTCTGGGTGGGATGGTTCGGATTCAATGCCGGTTCCGCTCTGGCTGCAAACGGTGTGGCGGTAAATGCCCTCCTGACGACCAATACCTCAGCGGCAACGGCCGGTTTGGTATGGATGATTCTATCCTGGCTGGACGGTCGTCCCAGTACCTTGGGAATTGCCACGGGGATGGTTGTCGGACTTGCGGCGGTGACTCCCGCTTCAGGGTTCATTACCCCAGTGGCGGCTATGAGCCTTGGTGCGGTTGCCGCTCCACTGTCCTACTATGCCATGCGATACCGGGAGAAGCGTAGTCTGGATGAATCTCTGGATGTGTGGGCCTGCCATGGAGTGTCGAGTGTCTGGGGGATGATTGCCGCGGGTCTCTTTGCCACGACTGCTGTGAATGCCGCCGGCGGTAACGGGCTCTTTGCGGGGAATCCCGGACAGATCGGCATTCAGCTTCTTGCTATCGTGGTCACCATCGTCTTTTCCTTTGTGGGAACCTATATTATCGCCAAGCTTCTCAATGTGAGTATCGGACTGAGAGTAACTCCCATGGAAGAAGAAGTCGGTCTTGATATCAGCTCTCATGGAGAGAGGTCGTATTAGTAATCCCAGAAGTACTGTATTTCGAGGAGATGATGATATGCTGAAAAAAATAGAGGCAATTATTCGAGAAGACAAAGTCAACGATGTTAAAGATGCTCTCACGGATATTGGGATTATGGGCTTGAATATGTTTGAAATTCGAGGGCACGGCCGTCAGGGAGGGATTAAACTGACGGGTCGTTCCGGGACCTACCAGGTGGATATGCTTCCCAAGATACAGATTAATATTGTTCTGAGCGAGCGCAATCTGGAAGATACGATTCAAGCTATTCTCAAAGCCGCCTATACGGGCGAACCGGGTGACGGACTGATCTTTGTCTATCCCGTGGAAGAGGTGGTCCGAATCCGCACCGGAAGCCGAAGCCAGCAGGCGATATCATATCCGGGAGATATCGATGAGAAGAAAAAGAAAAGTGGGGTGGCCGACCCGGGATAGAAAACATAATGGAAAGCCCCTGTCATTTCTTGATAGATATTGCGGTGGAAGAAGTACGTAAACATGACTCTTATGAGGGAAAGTCCTACGAATGGAAATTTACTTTTTCTGCCGCAGAAAATCTGTTATGGCATTACGAAGCCATCGATAGGGTGTATCTAATCGATTTTTCATAGTATTTGTCCGTGCATCATATTATCAGATGGTGCAATAAAACTTGAAAATTCCTCATTATCAACGGTATCATAAAAGCACAGGCAGGAGAGATTAAGGGTACCCGGATCAGGAAGGGTGCACCCAGTATATGTCGTACGAGCGATTTACCGTAAACCGTATAAAGACGGTCCTTGTGCCCGAAGGAGGGGGAACTATGGTACGATTAATTTGTGCGGTGATGCTCTTTGTTGCGTTGAGTTTCAGTCCGGCCGCCGCTCAGGAACCGTTTGAAAAGGATAGTATCAAGACATCTGCCGGTGATCTGGAAATCACGTTTATCGGTCATGGCACTCTGATGCTTGCCTTTGACGGGAAAGTCATTCACATCGATCCCTACGGGCGGCTCGCCGATTACGGGAAACTTCCCAAGGCCGATATCATTTTTTTTACCCACCATCACGGTGATCATCTTGACCCCGCCGCACTGCAACAGGTACGGACTGAAAAAACGGTGGTGGTCCTCACCGACCTCTGTGCACGGAACGTAGTGGGGGGTGTGGTCATGAAAAATGGGGATGCCAGGACGGTGATGGGAATTCCGGTCAGGGCTCTTCCGGCTTACAATCTTGTCCACAGGCGTGATAACGAACAGCCCTACCACATCAAGGGAGAGGGGAACGGATATGTTCTGACCTTTGGTGACAAGCAGGTTTATATTGCCGGTGATACCGAGAACATACCGGAGATGAAGGCATTGAAAGGGATTGATTGTGCTTTCTTACCGATGAATCTTCCCTATACCATGACGCCTGAGATGGTTGCCGACGCTGCCAGGGCCTTCAGACCGGCGGTGCTGTACCCCTATCATTACGGGGATACGGATACTTCCCGGCTTGTTGCATTACTGAGAGATGATAGAGATATCGAGGTGCGCATCCGCAAGATGAGATGACCCGCCACTGTTTGAGTATTTCATGAATCCGGGCAGTGTAATCACTATACGGACACTACCTGCGGGAGAAAGTATGGTAGATTAGCTCTTTCCCATACTTTCGATAAACTGCTTCATAATATCCTGTTGCTTTTCGCTCAGGTTTACGAACTTAACCCCAATCCCCTCGCTGTTGTATCGTACAACCTCCCCTATCATTTCAAACGATTTTTCAAAATCGGGAACCGAAAAAGACAGGATGATCCTCTTACCGATTTCGAGAGATTGACCGGTTTGAATGAACGCACCGTTGATGCTGATATCGCGCATTACTTCTTGCGAAGAACGGTCATCGGCCGAAAGATCAACCAGAATAAAACAGGATTTCCTTGATCCCCGTCGTGAATCGATATTCAGGACCTTTATCTGACCCTCATCCCAGAGGCGTTCTTCCGCTATCATTGCTTCCAGTTGATCGATCATAATCTGATGCTGATCGTCGGGCATATCGATAATCAGCTTGAAAATATATTTCGGCAATTCATTGCGGGAAAGCTCTTTCAGAAGAGATATGCGCTGCTCTTCAGAAAGGGAATTAATGAGTGTATACAATCGGGATATGATACGTACCTTTTCCATTTGTTCCTCTGGTCTTTCCGTTGCCTGTCAGGCATGCAGCACCGATGTCTTTTGGGTATACTCCGACGCTCATTACACTCAGGAACGATCTCGCTTGGCATGTACCGGAAAGGGCTGTGCTGCCCCCGGTCTGTCATTTCCTTCCTCAGTGTAATGGTGTCGTACGAAACAGTGATGGCCTTCCTGGTTATGAACCAATCTTGGCGATCATCTCTAAGGCGAATTTTTTGGCGTCCTCAAGATCCCCGTGGTCGGGGTGTCCATCGGCGCTCTGGGCTTCCTGAGCCCATGCCCTGTGTTCAGGTTTCTGCATCAGGGCTTCAATAATTTTCGGGTCAACTGTTCCCCTACAGCTGAAGTGGCCCAGTATGGTTGCCTTGGATGCGAGGCCGATGGCGTGTTCGAAGGCCTGTTTTGGCAGGTGCCCTCCCCTCAGAGAACCGTGGGTTGAGAAGAAAGCTACCTTTTGCCCTTCCGGGAGTCCTTTGATAAAGGGCTGCCCCTTTCCCGGTACGCTGTGGGCAAGAACCGGAAATCCGCAGAATATGATATCATATCCCGTGGCGGTTACCACATCCTGAACGGGGGCGATCTCTTTTGTTATGGGAATGGCTTCGTAGATTGCACGGGCGAGCTTTTCCGTGTTACCAGTTTCCGAGTAGTACGTGACCAACGCTTTCATACACCCTCCCTGCTACGGTTATTTACTCGGGGTTCTACACAAAATTCATGCGGTTTGCAAGTGCTCTTACCGGGACGTTGAAGAGAATCATCTATGCACCTGTCGATTGGTGACATCTTCTACTCTTCAAGGGTGAATTAATAGGGCTCATCGTATCTGCTGCATGAATATTTTTGAAAAACCCCTGTCGGAATGATATTGTATTTCCCATCTGGATAACGGTTGCGGACATTACAAAAACGTGGGGTGGTATGGAAATCCATCTGCTGAATTACGGTATTATCATACTGGGACTGTCGGTCCTTGTGGCCTTTATCTGCCATCAGATCCGCATTCCCACGATCGTGGGATTTCTCCTGACGGGGGTACTGGCAGGACCTCACGGGCTGGGACTGGTGGGGGCGGTTCGTGAGGTAGAACTCCTCTCCGAGGTCGGTGTCGTCCTGTTGCTCTTCACCATTGGGATCGAGTTTTCACTGAACAGACTGCTGCAGATCAAACGGTCAGTTCTCGCCGGCGGTATGCTCCAGGTATCGCTGACCATTGCAGTCGTCTTTGCCGTGGCCAGGCAGACGGGACAGCCGACCGGTGAGGCGATCTTTATGGGATTTCTTGTTGCCATCAGCAGCACGGCCATTGTCCTGAAACTCACCCAGGAGAGGGCTGAGATCGACAGCCCCCACGGGCGTACCACACTCGGGATCCTGATCTTTCAGGATATCATCATCGTACCGATGATCCTGGTCACACCCCTGCTGGCCGGAGCAACGGAGAATCTGACCATGAACTCTCTGGTGCTTGTCGCCAAAGGGATCGGGATCGTCGCACTGGCCATTGTCTGTGCCCGGTGGCTTGTTCCCCGGTTTCTGTATCAGATCGCTCGGACGCGGAGCCGTGAACTTTTCCTGCTGACCATCGTTGTCGTATGCTTTGCGGTTGCGTGGCTGACCTCTAGCATAGGACTTTCTCTGTCGCTCGGGGCCTTTCTGGCGGGATTGATCATCTCCGAATCCGAGTACAGTCACCAGGCCCTCGGTAGCATCCTGCCCTTTCGGGATGTCTTTATGAGCTTTTTCTTCGTTTCCATCGGCATGCTGCTGGACATAACCTTTCTCTTTCAGCATCTCGGTCTGATTCTCCTGATAACAGCGGTGGTCCTTTCTCTCAAAGCGATTATCGCCGGGTCTGCCGCCCTTCTATTGGGTCTCCAAATGCGCACGGCGATCCTGGTCGGGCTTGCCCTCAGCCAGATCGGAGAGTTTTCCTTTATTTTATCCAAAACCGGCATAGAGCACGGGCTGCTCTCCGGCGATGGGTACCAGCTGTTCCTGTCATTCTCCGTCCTCGGTATGGCGGCAACGCCCTTCATTATGACTTTTGCTCCCCGTGTGGCGGATTTCATATTGATGGGACCGGTTCCTGAACGACTCAGAACGGGATTGTATCCCATCCCGGAGATGACTGCGGAAGGCAAAAAGGACCATGTGATTATTGTCGGGTTCGGGGTGAACGGCAGAAACGTTGCACGGGCAGCCAAGGTGGCGGATATTCCCTATGTGATCATCGAGATGAATCCCGATACCGTCCGGGATGAACGGAAGAATGGTGAGCCGATCTGTTACGGCGATGCGGCACAGGCGTCGGTGTTCCGGCACGCTGATATCCAGGATGCGAAGATTGTCGTAGTCGCGATCAATGATCCCGCAGCGACCCGCGGCATCACAGAAATTGCCCGTACGCTGAATCCCCGTGTGTACCTCATCGTACGGACACGCTATTTCCAGGAAATGGCGGCCTTGTATGACTTGGGGGCCGATGAGGTCATCCCGGAAGAGTTTGAGACATCGGTTGAGATATTCAGCCGTGTCCTGACCAAGTACCTTGTCCCCCACGATACCATTGAGAAGTTTGTCACCGAGGTACGGTCCGATGGATATGAGATGTTTCGGTCCCTTGCTCGGGAGTCGGCATCGTTTACCGATCTGAAGATTCAGATTCCTGATATCGAGATCAGTGCGCTACGGCTAGGTAAAGGGGCACCGATCATTGGAAAATCGCTGGCCCAGATCGGGCTGAGGAAGAAGTACGGTGTTACCGTAATGGCCATGCGTAGGGGAGACAAGGTCATATCCAATCCCGATGTGGATATGACGTTTCGTGAGGAAGATGTTCTGTTTGTCGTCGGATCATCGGAACAGATTGCCGGTGTTATGGGGCTGTTCCATAGTCCTGAAGAAAAAAGCCCTTTACAGATTCAGGTTATTTGAAAGGTGATACCTATGTTTAAGATTGCTACATATAATGTGAATTCAATACGGTCACGTCTCCATATTATCATTCCGTGGCTTCGGGAAAATCGCCCGGATGTCCTGTGCATGCAGGAAACCAAGGTCGAGGACGCTCAGTTTCCGGTGAATGAGTTTGAACAGGCAGGCTACCATGTGACCTACAGCGGAGGAAAACGATACAACGGTGTGGCCATAGCATCACTGGAGAACCCGGAGGATGTATCTTCCGGTCTGGAAGATCATGAGCCCTTTGATACGGATCGCCTGATCCGGGGCGTATTCTCCGGTATAACGGTATTGAGCCTGTATGTTCCGCAGGGAAGGGATAAAGAGCTGCCTCAATTTCAATACAAACTGCAGTGGCTTACCCGCCTCCGCAGCTTTCTGGGACGTCACTATTCGCCCGATGATCCCATCATCTGTTGCGGCGATCTCAATGTCGCCAGAGAAGAGATAGACGTTCATGACCCGAAACGGCTCATGGGACACGTCGATTTTACGCCCGAGGTGTGGGAGGCCTTTGACGATCTGACGTCGTGGGGGCTGATAGATATCTTTAGGAAACATCATCCGGGGGAGGCGGGACAGTATGCGTTCTTTGACTACCGTGTTCCAGCGGCACTGGACAGAGGGCTTGGCTGGCGGGTCGATCATATCCTTGCGACCCGGTCCCTGGCCGATCGATCCATCGACTGCTCCATCGATCTGAAACCACGACGTGCCGAGAAACCGTCCGACCATACCGTAATGGCCGCCGAGTTTCGCGATCTTCCGTGATTTCGGTTGTGCAGGGTCTCCGGTTCTTCTGACATTTTTCTTGTGAATTGTCACGGAATCAAGTAGTAAGGCCCGAATAGAGGGGTGGATTTGATCATGTCTGTTTCTGGTCGCAGCGGGGAATTCCCCCGTGTACTTCTTCGCTAACTGTGAGAGATCAAACAGATTTTATTCCAATATTTTTCAAGGAGCTGACAGAAAGCATGGGTGATAACAATACAGAACAATTGGCGGAACTTTCCATCAATACAATCCGTTTTCTCGCGGTTGACGCGATACAGGGGGCACGATCGGGACACCCGGGGTTGCCCATGGGGGGTGCGGCGATGGCCTATACCCTCTGGACAAGACACCTGAAACATAACCCCTCGAATCCGGGATGGGTGGACAGGGACCGTTTTGTACTCTCCGCCGGGCACGGCTCGATGCTGCTCTATGCGCTCCTTCATCTGACCGGTTACGATCTTTCCCTTGATGACCTGAAGGGCTTCAGGGTGTGGGGAAGCAAAGCACCGGGACACCCGGAATTTGGAGCGACGCCGGGGGTGGAGGTGACAACCGGACCGCTCGGCCAGGGGATCGGGGACGCGGTCGGTATGGCGATTGCGGAAGCTCATCTTGCCGCCGTATATAACACCGCGGATGCGAAGATCGTTGATCACTATACCTATGCCATCGCCGGTGACGGCGACCTGATGGAGGGGATATCTTACGAGGCCTGCTCGCTGGCGGGACACCTGAAGCTCGGAAAGCTGATCGTCCTGTACGATGACAATCTCATATCGCTTGCCGGTGAAACGAGACTTTCTTTTACCGAGGACGTGAAACAACGCTTTGAATCGTGCGGATGGCACGTGCAACGGGTCGAAGACGGTAATGATATTGAAGCCATAGATCGGGCGATCACATCCGCAAAAAAGGAGGCTTCGCGCCCTTCGATTATTGCGGTACGCACGGTCATCGGGTACGGATCTCCCGCAAAGCAGGGGACCGCATCCTGTCACGGTTCACCTCTCGGGGTGGATGAGGTTGCCGCCGCGAGGAAGAATCTCTGCTGGCCGGCAGAGCCGGTGCTCTTTGTTCCGCAAGAGGTCAGGGATCATATGCGCGGAGCCGTGAAAAAGGGTGAGGAACAAGAAACTGAATGGAAATCGACTTTTGAGCATTACAGAAGTTCATGCCCGGAGGCCGCAGCCCGGTTTGAACGCGTGCAGAAGGGTGATCTTCCTCCGAACTGGGAGGCATCACTCCCTGTGTTTGGCGGGGATATGAAGCCGGTTTCGACCCGGAAGGTATCCGAAGCGGTCCTCCAGGCGCTCGCCCCGGTTCTGCCCGAACTGGTAGGAGGGTCGGCCGACCTGAATCCCTCCACGCTGACCTGGCTGAAGGGATTCGGAGATTTTCAGGCGGCCAGGACGAAAGAAAGGGATATACAGGGTGCCGTAGGGGGAGAATGGAGTTACAAGGGGCGTAATGTACACTTCGGCGTCCGGGAACACGCCATGACGGCAATTGCAAACGGCATGGCCCTCCACGGTGGGATCGTTCCCTTTGTGGGAACCTTCTTCGTCTTTTCGGATTACATGCGTCCCTCGATACGCCTTGCCGCTCTGATGGGTGCCCGTGTTATCTATGTGCTGTCCCATGATAGCATCGGTGTGGGTGAGGACGGCCCCACACACCAGCCCATCGAACACCTGATGAGCCTCCGCGCCATGCCGGGACTTACGGTTATCCGGCCATCCGAAGCGACGGAAGCGGTGGAAGCATGGAGGTTCGCCCTGCTCAACGACAAAGGTCCCACCGCCCTGGTCTTTTCGCGTCAGGATATACCGATCCTGGATCGTTCGAAATCCACCCCGGCAGATGGCCTGCAACGGGGTGGATATACTGTATGGGAGTCGTCCGGGGACACGCCGGATGCCATCCTGATCGGTACCGGATCGGAACTGCAGATTGCGCTCGATGCCGGTAAAATTCTGAGTGCAGAGGATGGCATTGCGGTTCGCGTGGTTTCACTTCCATGCTGGGAACTCTTTGATGGGCAGCCGGAAGATTACAGAAAGCACGTTTTTCCGCCGTCAGTAAAGATACGGGTGGCGGTAGAAGCGGGGATAAGGCTGGGATGGGAACACTATGTGGGCCTCGAAGGAACCGCTATCGGGATGGATGGATTCGGAGCCAGCGCGCCCGGATCGATCCTGTATGAAAAATTCGGTATTACCCCGCAGTGTGTCGTTGAAGCTGTCAGAAAACGTTTGAAAACTATCTGAGGTACATACGGATGCCGGCAAGCGGTTTGAGGATCAGCCCGGGCACATGCGGAGACCTGATAGAAAACGCCCTGACCGACCTCAGAAAAAACAATGTGACGGATCGTATCTGGTCCGGCGACTATAGCGTGTGGAAGCCGGAGTCCGACGGGATTGCAGGCAGGCTGGGCTGGCTGAGAATCACGCGAAAGATGCACGAACAAACGGATCGGCTTGACCGCCTTGCACGTGATGTACAATCGCGCGGCTATACCCATATTTTGCTGCTGGGAATGGGCGGTTCGAGTCTGGCTCCGGAAGTATTCAGAAAATCCTTCGGTCTTTGTGACGGATACCCCGATCTTGATATTCTTGACAGTACGGACCCTGCTACCATCCTGTACCGTGCGGAACAACTCGATCCCGCCAGAACACTCTGTATCGTCGCCAGCAAGTCCGGCACTACCTTAGAGACCATCTCCCTGCTCAAATACTTCTACAACTGGATAGCCAATAGGGAAACAGCGGAAAAGGCCGGAGGTCACTTCATCGCCATTACCGACCCCGGTTCGATGCTTGCCGAACTGGCCCATCGATACTCGTTTATGGATACATGGATCAATGCACCCGATATCGGAGGCCGCTTTTCCGCCCTTTCCTATGTCGGCTTGCTTCCCGCCGCTCTGATGGGAGTGAATATCAATCGTATCCTTCATTCTTCGCTGGCGATGGAGAAATGGTGCCGGGAAGATGTCCTGTCGATGGAGCGGGGCAATCCGGGCGGTATTCTGGGCGCAGTGATCGGAGCACTGGCCCTCGCGGGCAGGGATAAACTGACCGTTATCACTTCGCCCGTCATCGCCTCTTTCGGTGCCTGGGTGGAACAGTTGATAGCCGAAAGCACCGGGAAAGAGGGGAAGGGCATTCTGCCTGTAGTGGGCGAACCCGTGGGACCGCCCGAAATATACGGTGATGACCGGCTGTTTGTGTATCTGAAGATGGCGGGTGACGATTCCCTCGACAGGAAGGTAGCTGCTCTGGAGGATGCGGGGAATCCCGTCGTGAGGATCTATCTCGATGACCTCTACGATCTCGGGGGACAGTTTTTCCTCTGGGAGATGGCGACGGCGGTTGCCGGATGGTTCCTGAAGATCAATCCCTTTGATCAGCCCGATGTCGAGTCTGCCAAGGTGATGGCCCGCCGGATGATGGCGGAATATACCAGGAACGGTACTCTGCCTCATGAAAATCCGGTATTGACGTCGGGCAGTATAGCGGTCTATGGCAATGTAAAAGCCGCCGGTCCGAAAGAAGCCCTTTCCGTATTTCTCGATCTGGCCGGTCCGGGAGACTATGTGGCAATCCAGGCATTTATACAGCAAACGGATGAGACCGATCACGATCTTGATGAGTTGAGAATGAAAATTCATGCCCGATACCGGGTTGCCACGACCTTCGGGTATGGTCCCCGCTACCTCCACTCGACCGGCCAGCTGCACAAGGGGGACGCAGGCAGGGGCCTGTTCATCCAGTTGACCGCCGATGATCAGCGGGATCTGCCCATCCCCGACGAGATGGGATCAGTAACATCGTCCCTTTCCTTTTCCGCCCTCAAGAGAGCACAGGCCATGGGTGACAGAACTGCACTGCTGGCCGGAGGGCGCCGCGTGATACGGTTTCACCTTGGTGCGGATGTTACGGGCGGCATTACCGCCTTGAGGACTGCTGTTTAGCATCACGGTTATTCGCCTGCCAACGTTCCGCCTTGCCACCCCTGGTCGGAATCCGACCTCTTGTTTCTCAGACATCGACACCGAGAAAGATGCGTATGATGAACCCGATAAGAAAGCTGAATGCAGCGACACCAAAAGTAAGTCCTGTCATCTCGATGAATCGTTTTCTGAACGGTTCGTCCTGTGCAACGGCTATGTAATAATTGAAGATCGCAATGATCGAAACAGCGCCGGTCAGGGTGCATCCCAAAGACAGATAGTAGCTCTTCATTATAAGATAGGGCAGGATGAGAAGAACTACGGTGACCAGATAGGTCGCTCCGGTATACAGGGACGCCTTGAGGGGGTTCTTGATGGTCTTCTCCGACTTTGTCGATAGGTATTCGGAGGCCCCCATGGACAGTGCCGCCGCAATGCCGGTGATCGAACCGGTCAGGGCGATCAGTTTTGTATTTTGCAGCGCCAGCGTCAGTCCGGCGAGGGCTCCGGTCAGTTCCACAAGGGCATCACTCAGGCCCAGTACCATTGAGCCGGTGTACCGAAGTCTTTCTTCGTCCAGGAGTTGCAGCAGAGCGGCTTCATGTTGATCCTCTTCACGCATAATGGACTCGACCTCGGGAATCACGTCCCTCAACAGTGCGTAATTGTCCTGGGCGTCCCCCTCGTTTCTCTCCATCAGCTTGACCCCGAAGGTGAAACCGAATATCCTGCTGATCCAGAAGTATTTACATATTTCCCATCGATCCGGTGCCACATCCTGTCCGGTATATGTTGCCATACATGGTAATGCCTGAGTTCGTCGTCGGCGATCTTCTCCAGTATGCGCCGGTTTTCGGGGTTTTGGACTTTCTTTGCCAGCCTGGCATAGATATAATGTTCCGTAATTTCATTTTTCTGGTGAGCCAGCAGAGTCTCACGCAGTTCTTTGCTGATATTCATTCGTATTGTCTCCATCCGGTGTGTGGTTCAGACCGCAACAGTCGATGTGGTTCTGAGGAATAATTTTGATGTACTTCCCTACTGCAAACAACCGGTAGCAGTCAAGTATCCTTTTGCAAGATGGAGGAATCAGATCTAAGTGTCTCACGAGATGTTGTATGAAAACGGTAGCCGGCAACCTGTCTAAAGATTAAACGCTTGAGAAACTAGTTAAAAATATTGTAGATAAACAAAATATGTTAGAACCTTACTCACAACGTCCTTACACCGGAGGACAGGATCATGGGAACCAGATCTCGATCATCCGATAGGAAAGAAACCAAAAGCGATTCAGAAGATATGGAATTTTCTCGTTTCATGGAAACTATTATGTCCCACGTTGGAGCCGGAATATATGTTATACAAGACGGGTCCTTTATCTACATCAGTCCCTTTTATCAGACACTCACCGGTTTCTCTGATGCTGAACTGATAGGGTCCAACTCTCTCGACTATATTCACCCCGATGACAGAGAAATAGTACGGAAAAAGGCGATCGAGACCTTGAGGGGGAAAAGCTCTGCACCCTATGAATACCGTTTCATAAAAAAAGACGGTCAGGTTATGTGGGTTATGGAGATGCTCACTTCGATCATCCATAAGGACAAGCGGGCTGCGCTCGGGAGCTTTGTGGATATTTCCAAACGAAAGGAAATGGAAGAGAATCTAAGGATATCCGAGGAAAGATACCGCAACATGGTCGAGCAACTGGAAGACAGCTACCATGAGACTGATCTTTCCGGGTATTTAACGTATGTCAATGCAGCCGAGTGCAGAAATCTCGGATACTCTCGTGATGAATTGATCGGTATGCATATCAGTCGGTTTATTGATGAGGAGAACGCAAAAGAAATGTTTTCTGTCATTACCGACGTTATCAATACAGGGGTTCCCGTTCGGGCACTTGAGTTGATAATTACCCGAAAGGACGGAACGAAAGCCTATAACGAAACATCCGTATCACTCATACGGGATTCTGAGGGAAACCCGATCGGTTTGCGCGGTATCGCCAGGGATACTACCGAACGGAAACGTCTGGAGGAACAGTTACGGCAGTCGGAAGAGAAATACCGTACCATTCTTGAAGAGATGGAAGAATGGTATTTCGAAACCGATCCGGCCGGTATCATCCTCTTTTGCAACGATATCTTCGCTAATGGTATCGGATATTCCCATGACGAGTTGGTAAGTGCTAATTTCCGGGATTTTATCAAAAGGGAAGATATCGGTACCATCGATAACATGTTGCATCAGGTCAATAAAACAGGCGATCCGGTCAAGAATTTCCCCTACGAATTTATCCGTCCTGATGGTGGCAAAGCCTTTACCGAACTTTCCATCTTTCCCAGACGGGACTCAGGAGGCAAGGTTGTGGGGTTTCGGGGTGTCGGGTACGATATTACCGAGCGCAAACGTGCCGAAGAGAGAATTCAGTACCTTGCCACGCATGATACCCTAACGGGTCTTCCCAACCGCCTGATGTTCAGCCAGCTGTTAGACCACGCGATCCAGGCGGCACAGCGCTACAAGCGAAAACTCGCCGTCTTCTTTATAGATCTTGACCGGTTCAAGATCATTAATGACTCCCTGGGCCATGAAGCGGGGGATCAATTACTGCAGGAGATCGCCAGGCGATTGAAACAGTCGCTACGGGCTGTCGATGTTGTTGCCCGCCTGGGAGGAGATGAGTTTGTCATACTTATTGAGGAATTCAGCGATGTGAGCCAGATCGAAACGGTAGCCCGTAACGTGCTTTCCACCGTTATAAAGCCGGTATCGATCATGGGTCAGGAATGTCGCGTAACGGCGAGCATCGGTATCAGCACCTATCCCACAGATGGGCTGGACGGGCAATCACTCATGAAGAATGCAGACATAGCGATGTATTATGCCAAAGAAGAGGGCAAAAACAACTATCAGCTGTACTCAAAAGATATTAAATCGCAATCAATAGAACGGCTTTCAATCGAAACAAATCTGCGTCAGGCAATGAAACGAAACGAGTTTTTTTTACATTATCAGGCGAAGGTGGACTTCAGAAGCAGAGCGATTACGGGTGTGGAGGCCCTCTTGCGCTGGCAGAATCCGTCCCTCGGTTTGGTGCCTCCCCTGCAATTCATTCCGGTGGCCGAAGAAACGGGAATGATTGTGCCTATCGGCAGGTGGGTACTGAAAACCGCCTGTGCACAGAATGCCACGTGGCAACGGCAAGGGCTCCTCCCCATCTGCATGGCGGTAAACCTGTCGCTTAGTCAACTTGCTGACACAGGTTTGATTGAGGATATCAAAACGGCACTGGAGGAGTCCGGTCTGGCGCCCAATCTGTTGGAGTTGGAGATCACCGAAAGTATGGTGATGCATAACCCTGAACGGATGATGAAGATACTCTCACAGATTAAGGATATGGGTGTTCGGCTTGCCATCGATGATTTCGGTACCGGATATTCTTCTCTCGCTCAAATCAAGAACTTTCCAGTCGATACACTGAAAGTGGATCGATCCTTTATCCGCAATATCCCCGGTAATTTTGAAGACAAGGCGATTACTGAAGCGATCATTGCCATGGGAAAGACGCTGAACCTTACCATCGTGGCCGAAGGAGTAGAGACACGGGAACAGATGGACTTTCTGGAAAAACATGCCTGTGATGAAATGCAGGGGTTCTACTTCAGTAGACCCATCATGCCCGATCAGTTCGCCGAACTGCTGCGGACTACACCTCCGCTTGGCAAAGATGCGGTATAACCGGGCGTTGTCCCTTGTTCATTTTTCATAGCGTAAAAACTATCTCTCAATCCGTACGATGAAAGCCTGAAACGGAATTGTTGAATCGTTACTATCAACCTGTTAGCATGAATATCGGCAGTAAGTAACGGCAGCGGTATTCTGTCGGGATGGAACGAGGGAAGGTTATTCTTGTTTTAATAGACCGGATGATGTAATTTTTCGGCGACAATCAAAGCTCGACAGCGAATGGAACGTCCAGGAAGAAGATCCGGCACTATGGAAAGTGTTTCTTACTCAGTACAGATTTTCCCGTCCATACATATCCCGGTACCTCTGGACGCCGTTTACCGGCGTCTCGGGTACAAGGGGGGGATAACCAGGATCGACGATCAAAGAAGGGAAGAGATGGAACGGCATATCGAATACGCGGCTTTCCTTGTCCGTCTGAAAGGAGCCGGACTACGGGTTACCTTGGAACGTGTAGAGCCCCCGCTGATTGTCCTTGGCACAGGCGCTGAGATCAGAAGCGCGAAGCTTGCCGGATTCCTGAAGGGATGCGGTGAGATTCTCTGTATAGGATCAACCGCTGGGGATGCGGTGATCGATGCCATACGAAGTGATGTCGAAGGGGAAGACATGACGCGCGGTGTAGTCGTCGATGCCGTTGCGAGCGAGATGACGGATGCCGCGCTCGACTGGATCGAGGGATTCTTTAATCGGCTGCTTGCCAGAGAAAACGCTCGACTCACCAAGGGACGCTTCTCGGCCGGATATGGTGATTTTCTCCTTGAAAATCAGAGACTGATGTATGATATGCTGGAACTCGACCGTATAGGGGTCACGATAAACAAAAACTGTATTCTCATGCCGGAAAAGTCCGTTACCGCCGTTGTGGGGATTCATGCATGAAGGAGCCACGGGTACAGAAGATGCTGCTGAAAGAAACGATCAGAGAGAGGATAATCATACTGGACGGTGCGACGGGAACGGAGCTCCAGAAAAAGGGGATGCCGACGGGTGTGTGCCCTGAAATATGGTGTCTGGAAAATCCCGGTATTATCGGGGGGATCCATGCCGCCTACCGTGACGCGGGATCGGATATCGTCACCGTGGCCTCTTTCGGGGCGAATCGTGTCAAACTGAGCCAGTACGGGACTCACGACGTAATCCGGATCAACCGGGATCTGGCCCTCCTCGCACGGAGCGCGGTGGGTCCGGGGACTCTGATCGGAGGTAACATAGGCTCCACGGGACGCTTCGTCAGGCCCTTCGGCGATCTGGATTTTGAGGATGCCGTCGAGATCTACAAGGAACAGGTACGGGGGCTGCTCGAAGGGGGCGTCGATCTCTTCCTCATCGAGACGATGATGGATATCCAGGAGACCAGGGCGGCCCTTATTGCCGTGAAAGAGCTGACAGATGCCTTTACCAGTGTCACCATGACCTATGAGGCACACGGCAGGACGTTGAACGGGACGGACCCCTTGACCGCCCTGATTACCCTGCAGAGTCTCGGTGCTGATGCGGTCGGCTGCAACTGTTCCACCGGGCCTGAGGAGATGTTGGGGCTCATCGATGTGATGAAGCCCTTTGCCACGGTTCCTCTGGTGGCGAAACCGAATGCGGGAATGCCTGAACTCGTCGATGGCGAAACACGGTTCAACATGGATGCGGACACCTTTACCTCGTTTGGTACACAGTTTACTTCAAAAGGGGTTAATCTCCTGGGGGGGTGCTGCGGAACCACCCCTGAGTGTATCCGCAGGCTGAAAGAAGTGGTTGCGGAAACCTTACCCGTTTTGCCGGTGCGGGATTCCGTCAGCGCCGTCAGCTCAGCACGATCGTCCGTCATACTCGAAGGGAAACGGACTCTCGCAATCGTCGGGGAGCGCATCAACCCCACGGGTAAGAAGGCTCTCCAGCAGGAGCTTCTCGAAGGGCGGATGTCTCTCGTCAGGAACATGGCAAGGGAGCAGGAGAAAAAGGGTGCCTCCCTCCTGGATGTCAATATGGGGATGCCGGGCATCGATGAAAGAGAGATGATGCTGGAAGCGATCGGGGCCCTTTCCGTGGTCTCCAATCTACCCCTGGTTGTCGATTCCTCGAATATCGATGTGATTGAAGCGGCACTCAGGCTCTACCCCGGTCGGGCGCTGATCAACTCCATATCCGGTGAGAAGGCAAAGGTCGAGAGGCTGTTGCCTGTGGCGGCGAAATACGGAGCCATGTTTATACTCCTCCCCCTTACCGATGGCAATATCCCCAAAACGGCGGAGGAGAGGAAGGAAATTATTACGGATGTCTTTGAGAAGGCCGCGACCCTGGGATTTTCGAAATCCGATGTCGTTGTCGACGGACTCGTTATGGCCGCATCGTCCGATCTTCAGGCACCGACGGAGACCCTGAAGACAGTGGAATGGAGCTCGGATGTCTTCAAGGTTAATACGATCGTGGGACTTTCGAATGTCTCCTTCGGTATGCCGGAGCGTACATGGCTCAACGCCGCCTTTCTCGCCATGGCGGTATCGAAGGGGCTGACCATGGCGATAGCCAATCCCGAAGTGGAGGAACTGATAAATCTCAAGCTTGCAGGCGATGTGCTGGCGGGCAGGGACAGGGATGCCTCAGGATATATACAGCATTTCTCGCAGGTGTCTCCCCGGGTGAAACGGCAGGAAGACTCTTCCCGCACAACACCCCAGGACAGGGTGTCTCAGGCCATCCTTGAAGGGGACCGGGATGAGATAGAACGGCGGCTGTCCCATGCGATAGATGCGGGAATGAGAGCCCAGAAGATCGTCGATGAAATCATGATTCCCGCAATCACGAAAGTCGGAGAGCTCTTCGACAGGAAAGAGTATTTCCTCCCGCAGTTGATCGCGAGCGCCGAAACGATGAAACGAGGCGTCGCCTTCCTTGAGCCGTGGCTCAGAGATGATACGGTGGATGCAAAACAAAAGGGGCGCATCATTATCGCAACGGTAAAGGGTGACGTGCACGATATCGGGAAAAACATCGTGGCGCTCATGCTGAAAAATCACGGCTTCGAGGTGATCGACCTGGGCAAGGATGTACCCGCCGAAACCATTATCCGGGAAGCCGCGAGACTCAAGCCCTCTGTCGTCGGCCTGTCGGCCCTGATGACCACAACCATGACAGAGATGCAGGATGTGATAGATCGTGCCCGGTTGGATTCCCTCGATTACCCGTTCATGGTGGGCGGGGCAGTGGTTACGAAGGCCTACGCGGAGTCGATCGGGGCCCATTACGCAAAAGACGGTGTGGAGGCGGTCAGGGTCGTTGAATCACTGATCCGATAATCCGAAAAAACATCGATGTTGCCCAAGAAGAGGTACCGGACGGCGGCCCCTCATGAAACATCTGTTCGCGCTCGACTCTCATGTCTTATACGGTTTTCCCAGGGCCGTCGGCGGGGCTCCGGAAAGGGTCCCGAGTATCGACTGTATCCACCCCTTGCCCACCATCGAGTCAGTGGCGGACTTTTTCTGGACAAAATTAATAATCAACAGGGTGAAGATCATAAGAGGGAAGGGAGCCACCTGAAAGACCTGCGCCGGTATGGAAGGGAACCAGTTCTGAAAGTATATGCCGATTACCTGCAGAAAGGCGAAGAGGTAGGCGCCGATTGCCGCCCGTACCGGATGCCATCCGCCGAAGATGACGAGAGCCAGAGCGATCCACCCCGCCCCTTCGGCACCCTGGGGACGCCCCCATCCCGGTTTTGTGCAGAGTGAATAAGCCGCACCGGCCAACCCTACAAATGCTCCGCCGCAGAGGGTGTATACCATCTGTATCGTGGCTGGGCTTATCCCTCTGGCAAAGCAGGCCCTGGGATTCTCTCCCACGGCCCTCAGGTTGAGTCCCTGCGGGGTACGGTACAGGTACCACCAGCACAATCCTATCAACAGGAGGCTGAGATAGACGGGGAGGGTATGGTTGAAGAATACTTTTCCGAGAAAGGGAATATCGCTCAACAGCGGAATCGGATGCTGAAGAGCGCTGGGTCCCTGCAGGCGGGAGTAGGGGTTTCCCAGAAAATAGGCAAGATCCCGCGTCATCAGCGTCAGGACGAATCCCACGGCCACCTGTGACTGATTAAGGTAGATACTGAAGACTGCCACGACGGCCGCAACCAGCGCCCCTACCAGCGCGGCGCAGGCAAAACCCGTGATGATACTTTTCGTCTCATAGGCGACGACAAAGGCGGTCATGGCGCTCAGGAGTATGGAGCCGTCCAGCGAAAGATTGATGATCCCCGCCTTTTCCGTAATGGTTTCACCGAGGGTTGCGAGGAGGATCGGGACAGCCCCGGCGACAACACTGGCCAGCAATATGGTTACATTGAACTCACTCATGACAAGGCAATCCCTTCAGTCTTTTGGGTACGCATCCTCCATGCATGCATGGCAAGCGCCGCCAGTACGAGAGCGCCCTGGATGACGCCGCTCAGCGATGAATCTAATTGAAGCACCATGGGAAGCTGGATACTTCCCACATTGAGGCATGCAAAAAAGAAGGCCACTGCCGGAGAAATCCATACATTATAGTTGGAAAGCATTACAACGAGCAGGGCCAGATACCCGTAGTTGCTCGATATCGCGGGGATAAGACGGTGATAGACGCCGGTTACCTGTATGCTTCCCGCCAGTCCGGCACATCCGCCTGCAAAGACCATGGCGATAAGCATGTATGTGCGGGGGTTGAGATCGAACATGTGGGCCGCGTTCAGATTACTCCCGATGGCTTTCAGATAGAGGCCTATCTTTGTGTAACGGAGCATCAATGCCGTCACGACAATGGCAATAACGGCAAGGGTGAGGCCAACCACCGAGAGACGCATGTAAGAAACATAGGGGAGCCACAAATCACGGGGCAGGGGTTCGGTACCGCTCATCGAGGCGATTCCGGGCCGTTTCCATGGACCGAAGATGAGCCACAGGATTATGGCCTGGGCGACGAAGTTGAGTCCCAGTCCCGCGAATATCTCATGGATGCCTCCCCTTGTCTTCAGGTATCCGGCGAAGAGGGCCCAGACTGCACCCCCTGCGACCCCTGCCGCAAAGGCGGCGCACAGATACAGGAGCGGCATATGGCCGTTCATGCCGAAGCGGAGAACGAAGGTGGTAAAAACGGCCCCCATCATGACCTGTCCCTCAACACCGATATTCCAGAGATTGATTCTGAAGGTGTACAAAAGACCGCATGAACAGAGGGTGAGGGGTATCCAGACGCTGATCACCTGTCCCAGTTTCAGCCATGAACCCAGCGAACCTTTGAAGATCTGGTAGTAGGCGGCGAGGGGAGGCGCTCCGGCGAGGAGGAGGATGAGCGTTGTAAAGGAAAAGACAACGATCACCGTAAGGATCACGTCGCGGAAGAATCGAAAAAAGGTCGCATACTTCATGTTGTTCGATACGTCCATCAGTGTGCCTTCCCGACGATTGCCCGTGTCAGTTCATCGATGTCCGTCTCGTCTTTCCTTACATCCTTTACAATCCGGCCGTTGAAGAAGACGAGGATACGGTCGGCAACCATGAGTATCTCGTCAAGATCCGAGGAAGAAAAGACGACGCTTGTCTTGCGCTGACAGTATTTGTGGAGATGCCACCACACCCAGTTGGCCGATTCGACGTCAAGCCCCCGGGTCGGGTGCTCAAGCAGCAATAATTTTGAATCTTTCGATAACAGTGAGAGGAGGAGACGCTGCTGGTTGCCGCCGGAAAGGCTTTCCACCGTAGAATCCGGTGTTCCCATGACCCGGAATTTCTGTATCTTTGCCTGTGCCGTTTCAGAGGCACTATGCCATTTCACCAGAAATCCGTCGTCCCGGTCCTGGAGTGCGAAATGTTCGGTAATGTTCAATCCCGGCATCAAACCCTCTTCAAGACGGGATGCCGGGAGGAAGGCGACACCTGCTTTCTTGAAAGTATGAAGGGTCTTACCCTGAGCCTCTTCACCCATGAGTTCTATCGATCCTGTGGAGGGTTTCGTGAGTCCGACGGCAAGCCGGAGAAAGACCTCCTGACCGCTTCCCCCCAAACCGGCAAGCCCTACCATCTCGCCCTGCCGTATGGATGTCGTGCAGTGTGCAAGACCGGAGCGTCCGCCGGAGGCGGAAACATCTTTCATGGAAAGAATCGTTTTGCCGTATTCCACGGCGGACCGGGACGGTGAACCCGGAGGAACACCGAACATCATTTCCAGGATGGCGCCCGCGTCATAGGGGTGATGTACCGATCCCGTTACCACCCCCTGGCGCAGGACCGTTACCGTATCGCATAGCGCTTCGGCATCCTGCAGTTTATGGGATACGAGAAGAACACTTTTATCTTCGGAAGCAAGTTTCTTGAGTGCCACAAAGAGTGCTTCCTTCTGTTCCCGCGATATTCCGGTGGTCGGCTCGTCGAGTATCAGCACCTCCGCCCCGAGGGCCAGAAGCCGTATTATCTCCAGTTGCTGCCGTTCTCCTATGGTGAGCTTATCCACCGGACCATCGGGATTCAGGTCGAAGTTAAAGTGATCGACAAGGAGTTCAAATTCTCTCCGATAATAACTTTTCCGATCTTTCATGCCCGCTGCCTGGCCTACCATGAAATTGTCCAGGACGGTTAGGGGAGGGAAGTCAAGAGGCTCCTGGTAGAGCATGCCGATTCCCAGCCGTGCGGCCTGCGCGGGTGTGTTATAGTCGCGGGCCGAACCATTCACCAGGATGGTGCCGCTCGTTTTACGGATGTATCCTGCAAGGATTTTCATCAACGTGCTTTTCCCTGCGCCGTTTTCACCCAGTATGCCGTGTATCGTGCCCGGTTCTACGGTGAGGGTTATGCCGTTATTGGCCTTTGTAGGACCGTAATGTTTATGAATATCGCGTACGTCGATATGCATCGGCTGTAATCCCGGTCTGCGATATAAGGAAAAAGTGCAGAGGCGTGAAAGATCCTCTGCACATCGTATTTGATCGGGTTGAAGAGGGAAAAATCATTCCCTCTTCAACCTTCAATTCCTCATGAACGCCCTGCTTGTTATTTCGCGCTGCTCTGCCCGGTCATTCCCTGTAACAGTTGCTGCATATACCAGATCTGCGTATCCGTGGCAACTTCACCGTCTTTCAGGTAGATACTGCCGTCCTGGTAGGCAAGGGGACCTTTGAATAGATTCACTTTTCCCGTGCCAAGATCACGAATAAAGGCCGTGAGAGCTTCTCCTGCTGAAGACGAGAGTGCTTCTCCTCTGGCAAAACCGACCGTGCTCGTATCGGGATTATTGATGTCTTTCCAGTCGGGTCCGAGCCAGATCCATTCGGATTTTCCCTTTCCCGACATGTAATTCTGGATCATTGCCGAATAACCGGGTCCCCAGTTGAAATAGGGGACTCCGAGGCACACGTCGGATGCGCTCCCACATGCCCCTATATAATCGTAGGGGATGGCCCAGACCTGCTCGCCCGCCTGTCTCTTTTGACCGGCGACCACGACGGCTTCCGTCGTATCTATGCCGGAAATGACAACGTCATACCCCGTGTTGAAGAAATTCTGGGCGACCTGGGTAGGATCTGCGGTAACACCGGGGATATTGAACCAGAACCCAATCCACGTAACCTGAAACTTCAGGTCCTTGGGGTCTTTCTTGAGCACCGTTTCCCAGGCGTATTTTGCTCCCAGATAGCAGGATGATGCAAGTCTTCTGGTTTCATCGTTTACCAGCGGTCCGAGGTATCCGATCTTACCGGTTTTCGTTGTCATTGCGGCGGAAAAGCCCGCCATCATTTTGCCGTATTCCATTCGGCCAAAGAGGTTTGCGAGATTCTTCGGCGCCTTTCCGGTCAGTACATCGTCTCCGGAAACGTGAATAAAATTGATCTCGGGATGCATGAGGGCCGCCTCACGTATTCCGTCTTTGAAGTCATCCGAATTTGCAATAATGAGTTTCGCACCCTTTTCAACCATGTCGTCCACTAATTGAGGTATGGTAATGCCCGGACGGTCCGCCGGATTGACCTTATCGATGTAGATCATTTTTGTGCTCGGTATCTTTTTCTGTACATATTCGCCCCCCTCGTAATGTGCCTGGCTGTATCCGTGGTCGTTATACGGTCCGACTAAGAGCAGACCGAACACGAATGGTTTATCGGCAGCGTAGACGGCCGTGGAGCTAGTATATGGGACAGCAAAAAAGAGACATAGCGTACATAAAAACAAGACAAATCTTTTAATCATGGTTCCGTTCCTCCCTTGGATATTGACTTATTTTCAAACCGTCATACCTTTAACTGATGCGGTTAGTCAAGGGGGGAATGCCGGGTCTACAGCTTTCTTGACATTTGATCGGATAGAGGTTACAAAAATCGATACCTCTGCGTGATATTATCCGTCTCAGGAAGCTATCAGTACGAAGCCGAAGAGACGATATTTTCTCCTACCGGATTATGATGGGCGAACCGATCTCTGATGGACCTTCAAAGGGAAGATACTGTTTCCCTAGCCTGCTCTCTCTATACTATCAACATCTACGGATGGACAATGGAACGGATACCGACCGATAAAAAATTTCAGGGTCGGAGTCGATACATAGCCATACAGATACCGTGTGGTTCTTGAAACTGAACAGTGAGTGAATACCATTATATTATTTACACCGGTAAACGGGGTGTGAACGATAAAGAGATTATATTCTGCAGGAAAGCATAGAAAATACTTTCTCACTTGTCAGGTGTATATGTTTCCGTCAGGTCAACCGGACTGACCGATTCTCACACCTCCCTTGTGGCGAAGCTTGTTTCCGATTATCTCCCCGCACTATGTAATGAAGAGGTAGGGAATAATGGTAATGAAGATAACGCATAAATTGATGCTCGGTTTCCTGTGTATGTCTGTCCTGATAGTCTGTGCCGGATATGTCTATATTAAAATATATAATGATATCAAACTAAAAGTAATAAAACTTAATAAGTATTCGCTTGTGGAATCGGGTGCTTCGGATGAGGTACTCCTCGTAATGGAACAGTGTCAAGAATCCATTCAGGACCTGGTAAACAAGAAATACCGGATCATATACACCTTCTCGGATAAACGTCAGCAAAAGGATGTGGTCGACCCGGAACAGAACAAGATCAAATCGAATCTGCAGCGGCTGGAGCACTTTCTTTCCGCATCCATAGAACCGAAGCTTGCCGATATGGCATCGATCGAGGAAGGCGACAGCAACAGGTCCGACTACATTGACTACAGTGTTGATACGGGCCTCCAGAGATGGGTCAGTCTCCGCAAGCGCGACTTTTATTATCACTGGAAGTACCTGACACACTTTATCAATCTCTCAGACACCGTGCCGGATCAGGCCTATGATTTTTTCAGAAAAACCCTTGAACCTCATTACAGAAAGAACATATATCCCGTTATCAACCGGTATAGAGAAAAAACTCAGGAGGAGATGGAAGCTCACCTTTCGAAAATCATTGATGAATCCATTCCCAATGCAACCCTCATGATAATCGTCTTGACCATGGGCACCATATTTTCCGTGGTTGTCATGGGGTACTGGATCTCCCGTTTCGTTTCGAGACCTATAAACAGACTGGCTACCGCGGCGCTTGAAATCGGCCATGGACAACTGGATACCCAGATAGATATTACCTCTTCCGATGAGGTGGGCGTGCTGGCGAAGGCGTTCAACGAGATGGCGCATAATCTCAGCAAGACAACGGTTTCAAAATCGTATGTGGACAATATAATCACATCCATGCTCGATACCCTCATCGTTATTGATCCGTACGGAAAGATCATCACGGTCAACCAATCGGCGCTCGATCTTCTCGGATACGAACGGGATGAACTCGTCGGAAAATCAATACAGAAAATTATTCCTGAAGAGACTACAACGAACGATTCGGTCATTGATACATTGGTACCGACCGGTGCCGTCGCCAACGTGGAAAAGACCTATCTCACAAAAGACGGAAAAAGGATCCCCGTTCTTTTTTCCGGTGCGGTGATGAAAAGAAACGGCGGCGATATTCAGGGAATAGTATGCGTAGCCAGGGATATCATCGAACGCAAAAAAAACGAGATGATTCTCCAGAAAGCTCATCGTGACCTGGAAAGACGGGTTGAGGAAAGGACCGCCGATCTCTCGAAGGCGAACGCCCAGTTATTGATGGAAATCGACGAACGGAAAAAGATAGAGAAAGCCCTGAGAGATTCCAGAAACGAACTCCGTATCCTTTCATCCCATATCCTGACGGCTCAGGAAAAAGAAAGGAGAAAACTTTCTTACGAACTGCACGATGATCTCGGACAATCATTATCCCTCTTGAAGATGCAGATCAGCTCCATCAAGAGGAAACTGAACGGTGATCAGCCGAAATTAATTGCCGAATGCGACGAGATGCTCGATTATATTCATTTTGTCATCGAAAACGTGCGAAAACTTTCCAGAGATCTGAGCCCGTCGATACTGGAAGATATCGGACTATCGGCGGCAATACAGCGACTCATAGATGACTTCAGGAAATATTGCGATATCGACGCCGATATTGATATCGAAGAGATTGATGATTTTTTCTCTTCGGAACAACAGATCTTCATTTACAGAATTTTTCAGGAATTACTCACGAACATTGAGAAACATGCTGAAGCCAGCCATGTATCCGTCAGTATAAAAAATGTCGGCGGATCGATCTGTTTTACCGTACAAGACAATGGAAAGGGCTTTACGGTCGAAAGGAATTTCGACAAATATTCCCTCAAGACGGGAATCGGGTTGGCAGCCATGCAGGAACGCGCACGGATGCTGGGCGCATCGTTCACCATACGGAGTGGGGAAAGTATGGGAACCGCCATCACCTTTTCCGTACCTATTGACGGGGAGGGGGGGCGATAATGGAACCGTACCGTATCATACTGGCCGATGACCACAAGATGTTCCGTCTGGGAATACGGAAGATCCTCGAGGAACTGGACGATATAGCGGTCATAGGAGAGGTAAGTGATGGATTGGAACTTCTTCAGATGTTAAAGCAGGTAACACCTCATATGGTTATCTTGGATATTTCCATGCCGAACATACGGGGGATCGAAGCCACACGCGAGATAAAAATACTGAATCCCGATACAAGGATCCTTATCCTGACCATGCACAAGGGGAGGGAATATCTGTACCACTCAATTTCGGCGGGAGCCGACGGATATCTTCTGAAGGAAGACGCCGACACCGAACTGTATATGGCCATAGAAAAGATCCGGGAAGGGGGTGTCTTTATTTCTCCCATTCTTGCGGATGATCTGACCGATAATTTTGTTCAGATGTGCAGAGGAAAGTACACCCACGATTTTGAGATTCTTACCTCACGTGAACGGGAGATTGTAAAATTTGTCGCCGAAGGAAAGACAAACAAGGAAATAGGCTCTATCCTGTGTATCAGCACACGAACGGTCGAAAACCATCGGGCAAATATTATGAAGAAACTCAATCTCAAGAACACCTCGGAAATAGTCAAATACGCCATCAGTAAAGATTATATTTCAATCAGCGGATAGGAATTCCATAGGTAGTTCTACCTATGGATAAATGAGTATATGATGCTATTGCCTTTATCCGTTTTCACTGTATAAGATTAAGACGTACAGGGGGGCTTTTCCGGCGATGTTCATTCAGGCCTTGCACTATGGTCAATGCAACTCACAGACAACCGAGTAAGACAAAGAAAGATGCACGCATACCCCATGAAAGAACTCCTTTTATGTATTGTCATAAGCGTTGTTATGATTTCCGGTACAGGACTGTACGGCTGTAAAGAAACAGGAGGGATGGTCGGTACAAGACCTGTCTCCGAAGGAAAAGAACGGATACTACCGAATATTGTCATTACCGAACCCCAGTTTGTGGGTGATGGGAAGGTGCTGAAAACATCACCGATAGAGCTTGCCGGATTGATCTTCGGTGATATTGATACGATATACTGGACTAACAACAGAGGGGGGAGCGGCATGGCGGAGGGTACTATCAACTGGCGTATTCGCGGCGTAGAGCTGCAACCAGGTGATAATATCTTTGCTATCAGCGCAAAAGATCGCTCCACAGGAACAATCTACAAGACGGAACTGAAGGTCACCTACATACCATGATAAGAGAGATTTTATAAAAACTTACCACCCATACGGAACGTTACGACTATATACGAGTAATAAGAACCTACGACGATAAGGGTTATTATTCACACTGAGACGGTACAGAATAACCATTCAAACCTGTTTGAAAAGACACAGGAAGGTTGGCATGGTGAAGACAACAATCTCGAAATATATTATCGCCTTCTGTGTGATTGTATGGTCCGTTCTTCCGGGGACAAGCTCAGTCTGTGCTGATAACCAGTGGAAGAATCCCGATATCCTCACGTTCTCCATCATTCCTACCGAAGAAACCATCCAGGAACTTACCATCTATAAACCGCTGATAGACTATCTTTCGAAATGTACGGGTAAGAAGATTAACTTCTACATGCCCGCCTCCTATTCAAGTGTCGTTGAAGCTCAGGTTAACGGATGGGTGGATGTGGCCGTTCACGGTCCCTTTTCATATGTGATCGCCCATGAAAAAGACCCCCGAATAGAGGTGTTCGCCACCTATAAAAAGAAGCCGGGCTATATCAGTAAGAGCGGCCCCGGGTATCAGGCGGTGATCATAACAAAAAAGGGGAGTAAGTACACTACGGTCGAATCCATAAGGGGGGCGACGGTCGTTCTGACCGATCCCGAAAGCACGTCGGGAAATCTGGTCCCCCGAGTGGTTTTTGCAAAAGAGATCGGGATGCCCCTGGAAAAATATTTTAAGCGGGTGGTCTATTCGGGAGGGCACGATCTGTCCATCATGGCGGTTTACGACGGCAAGATTGACTGCGCGTTCGTCGCCACTCACCGGTTCGACAACGTTATAGATCGTAGCGTCGTGAAAAAGGAAGACTTCAATTACATCTGGTGGTCTGCAACCATTCCTCAGGATCCATTTGCCTACAGGATGGATCTTCACCCAGATTTGAGAGAGAAAATCAGACGGGCATTCCTTACCATACATGAAGAGCCCACCTGTCAGGCATGGCTTGACAACGTCAAGGCGGAAAAATGTGTGAGCATGAAAGACACCGACTACGACGTTATACGGCTCTTAAACAGGACCTACGAGGAAATGAAGTTGCAGAAGTAAGAAACAGCAAAAAGCTCGGTTTCGGGGGCGACAGTGCTGTCAAGGATATATGAAACTGCATGCCCTTTTGTCGAACCGATACCCATGGGGGAGAGGATGTCTTCAACATCATCTAAAACCATAGAGAGAAAGGAGGGATGAAAAAGAAACGATGTGATGTAGTTAGGGTCTTGTAATGAACCGAACTTCTAACATACCGTAATAAGGAGGAAACCATGAAAAGAAGATTTTTTGCTATTCCGTTGGCGTTGGTTATTGCCTGCGCTTTAACCATGTCCATTTCCGGGTTTGTGGCGTCTGCACATGCGGCCCAGTTTAACTGGAAGCTGCAGAGTTCGCACCCTGCCGGGGCCCCTCAAATTGTGCTGTTGCAGAGGATGGCCGATGACATCGAAAAGATGTCGGCAGGGAGACTGAAGATAGAAGTCCTTGCAAGTGGCGCTATCGTGAAACCTTTTGAACTTCTTGACGCCGTTGATAAGGGTATCGTCGAAGTCGGACAGTTCTGGACCCATTACACCATGGGAAAACACCCAGCCGGCAGTCTCTTCAGTTCTCCGCTCGGCGGTGCCGGAAGCGGACTGGACATGTTCAATCATCTTTCCTGGTACCTGCAGGGGGAGGGACGGGACCTCTATCTGGAATATTACACTAAGATCCTCGGTGCGGATGTCATGCCTTTCATGATTGCTCCGGACGGACCCGAGGCCTTCGGATGGTCCCGTAAACAACCCAAGACGCTCGACGATTACCTGAAGATGAGATACCGCATGTCTTCTGGACTGTCCTCGGACGTCCTGAAGGATATGGGCGGAACACCGGTAAACATGCATGGGGGCGAGATCATCCCGGCTTTGGAGAGGGGTCTTCTCGATGGCGGTGAGTGGATCAACACGGCCAGCGACCTGAAGCTGGGACTCTATGACGTGTGTAAGAATTACTCTCTCCAGGGACTCCACCAGGCTATCGGAATCCAGGATATCATAATCAACGGCAAGGCATGGAAATCACTGCCTCCGGATATCCAGGCAATCATTCAATGCGCAACCACAAAGTCGATTATCGATGGGTTGATGTTCTTCATTCAGGAAAATGCCAAGGCCCTGAAAGTGCTGGTCGAGGAGAAAGGCGTCAATGTATTCGATGCGCCTGCCGGTTATTCGGAAGCCTTCATTAAATCAGCGAAAAAAGTTCTCGGTAAAATCGAGGCGGAAAGGCCCTTCTTCAAGAAGGTCCTCGATTCACAGCGCCAGTTTGCCGTGTTGGTTGTTCCCTTCACTACGGAGACAAACAAGCTGGGACAGTTGATCGCCGGTGCTGCCGAAATAAAGAAGAAATAAGCACTTTGAAGACCGGCGAATCTGACCGTAACAACATCTTGCCTAAGCCTACCTTCCCGGATTCTCTCGGGAAGGGTAGGCGGGGTAAGGCATTGCAGGTGAACATGCCTGCACGAGAATTGTAAGAATAACCAGTTCAGAAGGAAGCGACGGCTCAGGGCAGGCCGTCCGGAAATTGTGGAGACTGAAACTATGAAAAATATGGATCGGATCATCAAAGTGATCGACCAGATCAGCATATGGTCGGGAAAAACCTTTGCCTGGCTCATCATACCAATGGCGGCAGCGCTGGTCTGGGAGGTTTTCATCCGGTATACCTATCGTCCGACGTTATGGGCGATCGATGTATCTACCATGTGCTACGGTACTCATTATTGGCTTGCCGGCGCCTTGACCCTCTATATGGGAAAGCATATTCGTACCGATTTTCTGTATCAAAACTGGAGTCCCCGGACTCAATGCTGGGTCGACATATGCTGTTATCTCTTCCTCTTTCTTCCCGGGATCGTTATGTTCATCTGGCTGAGCATGGAGTATGCCGCCAATTCCTGGGCATTACGGGAACAGTTGATGTCGACCTGGAGACCCCCGGTATACTGGTACAAATCGACTATTCCCTTAGGCGGTGCCTTGTTGCTCCTCCAGGGGATTTCAGAACTTCTCAAATCGATAAAGTTTTTACTGACCGGGGTGGATATTCGCCACCGTGAAGAGGAGCCCACTGAGATTACATGAATCCGTTATCCACCCTGTCTCAACATTCTTCTGTTGATTCAGGGAGCAGCGGAATTTCTTGAATGCATGAAAACAATGCTTTGTGTCGTAGGAGGAAGAAATGAGCTTGGAAATATACGGTTTGATACTTCTGGGGGGCCTCTTCGTAGCTATATGCATAGGGTTTCCTATATCATTCACACTGATCACACTCGGCATGATATTCGGTTTCATCGGGTTAGGTACCAAGGTGTTCTACCTGATGACCCTTACCTGGTTTGACACGATGGTGGATACGGTTCTCGCGGCTGTGGCCCTCTTTACCTTTATGGGCTATATTCTTGAAAAGGCGGGATTGATGGAACGTCTCTTCAGGTCGCTTCTTCTTCTTTCCGGCCGTCTCAAGGGTTCATTGTACATGGGAACCATCTTCTCGGCGACGCTGTTTGCGGCGGCAACAGGGATAGTCGGCGCCGCCGTCACGATCATCGGGCTGATGGCCGCTCCAGTCATGAAAAAGGCCAATTACGATGCAGGGCTCAGCGCCGGAGCCATCACAGCCGGAGGAACGCTGGGTATCCTCATACCCCCCAGCATTATGCTGGTGGTTATGGGGCCGGTAATGCAGGTTTCCGTAGCACGACTGTTTGCTGCAGCGATCCTGCCCGGAATCATGCTCGCATGCATGTACGTCATATTCACGGTGATCCGGGTCATGATCAATCCTGAGATGGGTCCGCCTCTGTCTGAAGAGGAACTCGACGTACCTACAAGTTACAAGGTCCGTGAATTTTTCCTGGGACTCCTGCCGCCTGCAGTCCTCATCCTGGCGACGCTGGGGACCATTATAACGGGGGTTGCCACACCCACGGAAGGAGCGGCCCTCGGATGCCTGGGAGCCCTGATAGTGACAAAACTGAACGGCAAACTGACCTTCAATCTTGTGAAAGAGGCCGTTTTCCGTACTGCCGAGACGACAAGCATGGTGATGATTCTTCTTGCGGCTTCCACATTCATGGGGGTGGTCTTTTCCTCCATGGGAACGCCGACCTTCATTGCCAAGACCCTCCTTTCCTGGAATTTGCCCAACTGGGTTTTCCTGGTCGGCATCCTGACGGTCTGCTTTATCCTGGGCTGGCCCCTGGAGTGGGTTCCCATCGTGGTGGTCATTGTCCCTATCTTCCTTCCGGTTATCATGGAGATGGATATCAATATGTTGTGGTTCTGCATTCTCCTGGCGGTCGTGCTGCAGACGTGCTGGCTTTCCCCGCCGGTAGCGTTATCGGCCTACTATATCAAGGGAATCATGCCCGAGTGGGAACTGCTGGAGATCTATAAGGGGATGATGCCGTTTATGGGCCTGCAAATCGTGGGCGTGGCTCTCGTATATTTCTTCCCGCAGATTGCACTCTGGCTTCCCCGTCTTCTGTTCGGTTGAGAGAATGATGGTTACGCAGCAGCCCTGGAATAAATCCGACCTTTGTACATTGTGAAAACCGCTGAGATACGTTTTTTGATAAAGGAGATTACCATGCCAGTTAAGGCAAAAGCTGCCGTCATGACGGTTCAGAAGCAGGATCTGGAGTTCATAGAATACCCCTTACCTACCGTGGAAGAGGGCTGTATCCTTGTCAGGATAACCTGCTGCACCATCTGCGGCTCGGATGTTCATTCATGGCTGGGTCACCGGTCAGCGCCTGTCCCTATGATTCTGGGCCATGAAATAGTCGGGAAAATTGTGGAACTCGGTAGGGGAGTGACGCATGACGGTGCGGATAAGGTGCTGAAGATCGGAGACCGGATCACCTGGACAATCATGGATAATTGCGGAAAATGTTACTACTGCCGCGATAAGGGTCTGCCTATGAAGTGCCGCAGCCTGAGAAAGTACGGTCACGACAGCTGTGCCGATCCTCCCCATTTCAAAGGCGGTTTTGCCGAATACTGTTATATTACGCCGGGAACCTGTGTCTTCAAGGTACCTGAATCTCTCACCGATGAGGAAGCGGCGCCGGCAAACTGTGCTCTGGGGACCGTTGTGGCCGCGTGGGAAGCTGCGGAAGTGAAACCC
This sequence comes from Syntrophales bacterium, assembly GCA_036825195.1. GTDB lineage: Bacteria > Desulfobacterota > Syntrophia > Syntrophales > UBA2210 > UBA2210. The sequence goes on along the minus strand of DAISYQ010000024.1, from coordinate 24,540 downwards.
TTCGAAAACGTACTGATCCAGGGGGCCGGGGCGCTTGGATTTTATGCCTCCGCACTGGCATCTCATTACGGGTGTAAAAGGATTATCGTTACCGATATCTTGGATCATCGGCTGGATTTTATCAAGCGGTTCGGTGCGACAGATACAATGAATGTGCGCAATATGAAGGAAGAAGAGATCGTCGAAGCGATCAAGGGTCTTACGGACGGTCACGGGGTCGATTGCGCCATGGAGGTGGCGGGTGTGCCGTCACTCATCGGCCTCGGTCTCAGATGTCTTCGCATCGGAGGACGGTATATAGAAGTAGGGTGTGTTTTTAATGGCGCCGATTTCTCCTACGATGCGGGGGACATCGTTTTCAGGCGGCTTACATTGAGAGGTATTCATAACTACGATGCAAAACATTTAAAAGCAGGGCTCGAACTACTCGATGCTCGCCATAAAGATTTCCCCTTCAGTGAAATCGTCACGCACCGGGTACGACTGGACGATATCAACGAGGGCCTGAGGATCGCAGAATCGGGTGAAGCGGTACGAGTTGCCGTCATTGTGTGAGGATGGCGATGACGCAACCGGACGACATCAATTTGTATGAACCTCTTATATTGATTTCATATCGCAGGGGCACAATGAACGTCATGGGGAACGAATGCGGGAAGATTCAGGATCAGTGTTGGCTAAAACATTCGAAAGTGCCGGGGTTTTCAGGTGAGTGACGTTGCTCTCTTAATAGTGATCGTGGCGGCTTTTTTGCATTCCGGGTGGAATTATTTTCTGAAAAAAAGTCTCGATAAACTCACCTACATATGGTCCTTTCTCTTTGTGTCTCTTATCTTTTATTCTCCCATGTTTTTTTATTACTGGGTTCGCGCCGATATTTCCATGGACGGCTGGTTGTGCATCGCAGCAACGGGAGTGCTTCATTTTCTCTATTTTGCTTTTATGGGGAGCGCCTACGAGCGTGGAGACCTCTCACTGGTATATCCTATCTCAAGGGGTTCGGGACCGCTTTTAGTGCCGCTGATGGCCGTATTGATTCTGCACGAACAGATTTATCCGCTGGGAACTTTCGGCATCTCACTGATTGTGCTGGGCATATATGTGATTCACTTGAGATCCTTTACATTCGATTCTTTTCTGGAGCCGTTTCGAGCGGTCAGGCACGGTGCGTCATTCCTGTCGATCATGACAGGTCTCATGATCGCAGCCTATTCACTCGTCGATAAGGTAGGAGTGGGTATTGTGGAGCCTCCCTTGTACATCTATTTGATGCTGCTGATTGTTGTGGTGCTGTTGTCACCCTACGTTTTGACAAGAAAGAGAGAAGCTCTGAAAAAGGAATGGAGCCTCAACAGAAACAATATTCTCGCCCTGGGAATAGTTGTGCTCCTGACATACATGATGGTGCTCTTTGCCTTTCGTATGAGCAAGGTGAGTTACGTCGTTGCCGTAAGAGAATTCAGTATCGTCCTTTCTGCCCTGTACGGCCTTGTCTGGCTTAAAGAGCGGTACGTCATGCAGAAACTGACAGGGTCTTTCATCATTGCCCTGGGAGTAATTCTCATCGGGGTAAGCCGCTAATATCATAACAATCAGTTATGAATATTATGATCATTATTAACTTGAATTATATGTGTGGTTTTTTTAGGTTATAAAAAAGATGTGTTGAAACAAACGGTAGCGGTCCGGGGCATGAGTGCTCGCGGTATGTATGTCCCTATAAATTAGTACAGATAAGTACGATCAGAAATGCAGAGGGCTGTTTGCGTCTGCGCTTTGGTAAAGAGAAAACACCAGAAAAGGAGGGATTCATATGAGTAGAGAACCATTCTTCCGTAGAAAAACATCAATTTCCTACAAGACGGAAGAGAAGACCGTTTTACGTGGTTATAACGTAAGCGATCTGGCGGAGGCCGGATATACTTTTTGCGACGCCATGTTCGTCCTGTTTCAGCAGAGGCTTCCTACCGAGGAAGAGGAAAAGATGCTCGAATATGAAATGGGAGAATTTCTGGAACACTCCATGTCTCCCTCGGCGGCATCTGCCTTTGCCGTAATCAGTGGTAGACCCAATATTCCTGCCGCGGCCGCAGCCGCCGTTATGACTTTCGGGGGAGCCCACGGGCCGGGAGCCGCCCATGGATATATGCTGCATAAATACATCGAACGTGCCCGTGTGGAGGGTATATCCCTGGAGGAGATGGGGAAGATTCTCGTTGATGAGCATATGGATGCGGGCCTCGCCGTTATGGGGATGGGACAGCCACAGCATCTTGACGGAGACCCGAGAGCGGAGCCGACACATATCAAGCACGAACAACTCGGAATCAACGGTGTGTACCTGGAACTGCAACGGTCGATAGAAAAACACTTCAACGAACGAAGAAAAAGAGAGGGCAAGGCCTATGTATCCGTCAATATGATCGGAGCGGGCAATACCGCCCTTGCCGAGCTGGGATTTGCGCCGAATGCCGCCTGGTGTATCGGATGTGTCACCAGGGGATTCAGCTGTGCCGCCCATGCCCTCTATCAGATGAAGAAGGGTCGCGCCTGGGCGGCGTCGAAGAGCGAACCTATGGTGCAGATGCTGGATCTCTCAATGATAAAATACGTCGGCCCTGAAGACAGAGAAGTGCCAAACCAGGAGGAACGACAGGAATACGCCAGAAAACAGAAAGAGGAAGGAGAGTGGAAAAAATGGGTACTATAGGTAATTTAGATGATCCGAGATTAAATTACGACTACTCAAAAAGGGAACGCGGTACGGTCCCTCAGGATAAGACACGGGCTCCTTTCCAATGGGTCTCTGCGGTTGCCTACAAGAATGTTCACCGCATAGTAACACGGGGTTATGACACCACCGAGCTGGTTGAAGCGGGATACGGGCTCCCTGATATTATCTTTATCGATTTCCAGGCCAGAATTCCCCTTATCGAAGAGACACAGATGCTGAACTACGTCATGGTCCTTTCTCTCGATGACGGACTTTCTTCACCTGCGGCGATTGCCCGGATAACCGGCAGCAGTACCACCCTCCTCACCCAGGCATGCGGTGCCTCCATACTCGCATTTGGTCACACCTACGGTGCTTTTGACAGTTTCGGTAAGATGCTCGATAAATATCTCGCCATGGTGGAGAACGAGGGAAAACCCACGGGAGAAGTTGCCGAATTGCTTGCAAGGGAGAACCTTGACGCGGTTCACCTCGGAGTCTCCGACATGATGCTGAAGGACCCGGCCGCCAAGAGGACCTTTGCCCGGGCGGAGAAACTGGGAGTTGCCGGTAAATACATTGCCTTCATGAAGGAAGTTGTGGCGGCAGTACAGAAGATCAGCGACAAGCCCGTGGATCTCGATCTCCTCGGAGCAATCGGAGCCACGATGATGGACCTGGGCTTTTCCTCCGATGCTACGTGGGTCATTGTGGCGATTACCAGGGCCTTTGCCGCCGGGGCGCACTGGTGCGAGGAAGTGGAGCGGGAACCCCAACAGAGATTCGGCGAAGCCCTTACCCCTCAAGAAGATTACGATGGTCCCGATGATCGACCGGTACCCACTCTTGAGGAACGAAAAAGATTTGCATCTGCCGTCGAATATAAGACACCCGAAGAATGGAAGAAGGGTTTTGTGGAAAAACAGAAGATGTACGGAACGGGCTGGCGGATTGTTGAAGATATCGTCGATCCCCGTGATTTTCTGAAGAAGCAGGGAAGGAAGTAAATCGTTTTATCGTGGAGTGAAGTTGAACTCCGGTGATGTGTGGTAACAGGTTGTTTTTACATACTATCCGAAGTGGTGAAGGGGGGAAGCCATGAAGGTGGAAGCAACAGAGATAGATGTTGTCAGACCTGTAAAAAGAAATATCCTGTTAAATCCGGGGCCTGCAACTACCAGTGATAGGGTGAAGTATGCACAGGTTGTTCCTGATATCTGTCCGCGAGAAAGGGAATTTGTCGAGATCATGCATGAGATCAGAGAGGATCTCGTGAAGATCATTCACGGAGACCCTTCGAAATACACGGCTGTTATTTTTGCCGGTTCGGGTACGATCATTCAGGATGTCTGTGTCAATTCTCTTGTTCCGGCGAACAAGAAGATATGCGTGGTGAACAACGGTGCATACAGTGCAAGAATGGTGGAGATAGCCGACTATTACAATATCCCATGCGTTAATCTTGAATTTTCAACCACCGGTCTACCCGATCTGGATGTGGTGAGAGAAACACTGGAAAACGATAAGGATATTGCCGTGGTGGCCGCCGTTCACCATGAGACGGGAACGGGAATTCTCAATCCAATCAGGGAGATGGGGAAGATTGTTCATGATAATGACTGTATTTTCGTTGTCGATACGATCTCAACGTATGGCCTGATGCCGCTGGATATAGCCGAAGAGAACATTGATTTCCTGATGAGCTCCGCACAAAAGGGTCTCTCCGCCATGACCGGTGTATCATGGACGGTGGGGGATATCGAAGAGATAGAAAGATCAAAAAATTATCCCAAGAGATCGTATTACTGCAATCTCTCTATGCAGTACGACTTTTTTGAAAAGAACGGAGAGATGCATTTTACGCCTCCCGTCCAGACCATATATGCCTTGCGGCAGGCCATCAAAGAGTACTGGGAAGAGGGTGAACAGGCCCGCTGGGAGCGCCTGACCGGATGCTGGGAAGCAATCCACAGGGGATTGAAAGAAATGGGTCTGAATTATGTTATCGACAAGGACATCCAGAGCAAGTTGGTTGTCGCTGTCAGGGGGTTGGAAGATCCAAGATACGATTTTTTCACGTTACACGATTACTGCTATGAGCGGGGTTTTACCATTTACCCCGGAAAGATGTTCGGACTCAAGACCTTCAGGTTATGCAATCTGGGACAGATTACATACCGGGATATTGAGGACTTTTTTGTTGTGGCAAAAGAGGCCTTTAGAAATATGGGATTTACGCTTCCCATACCATCGTAAACGGGTAGGATCACCGGTGAAAGATATTTTACATTTATTCCATGAGAAAAGGAGGTTGAAGGTTACGTTATGGCAGATAATATTCAAGAAATGTACGATAGGGCACGGAAGGCCTTTGAGATCGTAGAGTTCTGGCCGCAGGAGAAGGTCGACGAGATGTGCCAGGCCGCAGCCTGGGAATGGCAGAAAGAGGAGAACAGGAAACTTCTCGCGCGCCTTTCCGTCGATGAGTCCGGCATCGGCCGCTATGAGGACAAGGTCAATAAGATTAAGGATAAGTGTCTCGGAACGCTCTGGGACCAGAGAGACGCAAAGACCTGCGGAGTGATCGAAGATATACCTGAAAAAAATCTCAAGATTCTGGCCAAACCCATCGGGGTTATCGCGAATGTCGTACCCTGCACAAACCCGGAGTCGACGATCTGCGCTCTTGGTCTGAGTATGTTGAAGACGAGAAACGCCATGATCGTGTCACCACACCCCAGAACACCGAAGAGTTCATACAAGACGGTTGAACTCGGCAGGAAGGCCCTGAGAAAGATCGGTGCTCCGGAAGACCTGATGCAGTGTATCGAACATCCGACCAACGAGAAGACCCAACAGCTCATGGCGAAATGCGATTACGCGGTTGCCACGGGAGGTGCGGCGCTGGTCAAGGTCGTCTATGAGGCGGGTAAACCGGCCCAGACCGTCGGCGCCGGTAACGTCATTTCGATCATTGATGCCACGGCTGATCTCAAGGCCGCCGCCAACAAGATCATGTCATCGAAATGTGCCAACAACTCGGCATCCTGTTCCTCTGAGAACGCCGTCGCCATCGAAGAGAGTGTCTTCGATGAGATGATGGGGTATCTCAAAGCGGAGGGCGGCTACCTGTGCACCACCGAAGAGCGTGAAAGGCTTCGGAAATGGATGTGGCCTGACGGGACGGTCTTGAACCGCGACTGTGTGGCACGTCCGGTCGACTATCCTGCAAAGATGGCGGAGATCGATATCCCGGAGGGGACACGATGTCTGATGGTCATGGGGGAGAAGATCGGTCGCGAAGACAGATTTTCGGGAGAAAAGATATCACTCGTCCTTACCGTATGGAAGTGGAACGACTTCAGCGAGATGGTCGAACGGGCGAAAAAGATGCATAAATTCTCTGGTGAGGGGCATTCGGTTGCAATCCATTCGACCAACCAGGACCACATGATGGAACTCGCTATCAAGGCAAATGTGGGAAGGGTCTGCTGTAATATGCCTCATGGGGCAGGGAACAGCGGCGCCTGGTTCAGTGGTAATCCCTTTACGGATACCCTGGGATGCGGAACGTGGGCCGGCAATATCTCCAGTACGAACGTCAACTGGAAGCACTTCCTGAATTATACCAATCTCGCTCAGCCGATCGAGAATTATCATGTTCCTACTGAAGAGGAACTGGTGGGCCCCTATCTGAAAAAGTGGGGCAGGGATTAAGGGAAGATAACAGTACCAAATGCTCGAAGCGATTTTGTGGGACAATGACGGTGTCCTTGTCGATACGGAGAGGCTCTACTTTGAGTCAACGAGTACGGTTCTCCACGAGACGGGAGTCGAACTGACCGAAGAACTGTTCAAGACAATCTCCCTGAAGGAGGGTCGCAGCTGCTTCGACCTTGCCGCCGAACAGGGCATACCGGCAGAGGAGATTTCTCTCCTTCGACAGAGGCGTAACCTTCTGTACCGTGACCTTCTGCGGAGCGGCGTTCAACCGATAGACGGGGTTGAACGTACGCTCCGCATGTTACGGGGAAGGCTAGCCATGGGTGTCGTAACGAGTTCCCGAAGAGAACACTTTGACATTATTCATGCCTCTACGGATCTTTTGCCTTATTTCGATTTTGTCTTGACTCGTGAGAACTACGAGCATTCCAAACCGAGTCCGGACCCCTTTCTTACCGCAATCGGAATGAACGGTTTCGAGAAAGAACACTGTATCGTCGTGGAAGATTCGGAACGCGGTCTCAAAGCGGCAATCGCGGCCGGGATCAGATGCATCATTATTCCCAATAGACTGACAAGGGAAGGTAATTTTTCGGGAGCGTACGGAGTATATGGAACAATACTGGATGCCTCCGAAGAATTGATTCGGCTGTTACACTCTGATCTCTAGAAGTATCAAAACTGATAACCGTTACCATTGTGACTGTCGGTACATCCATACTCTGTTTTGTTTTCTTGCCTTCATTACAATAAACCAACTCCACGTTTTTACTGCTGTGTCCATACCCGGAAATAACCGGCAGGCCGCTGAATTTGATAATATATAGTTATTATAATTATGAGTATTATTAATTTGATTTATGTAACCAAGGCGGTATGATTCCCCGCCATAGGAACAGTCCTGATCGTTGATTATTCTGCATAATCAATGGAGCGTCATGTGACATATTACAAAGGAGATACGCGATGGATACAAAGTACATACCGGATAATCCCTATCTGCTGCTGACACCGGGGCCGTTATCGACCACAAAGACGGTAAAGGCCGTTATGCTGAAGGACTGGTGCACCTGGGACGATGATTACAAGACCCTGGTGGAAGATTTGCGAACGAAGCTCCTTGCACTGTCCACAAAAAACACTGGAGAATATACAACCGTTCTTATGCAGGGAAGTGGCACGTTTTCCGTTGAATCGATTATCGGATCCGCCATCCCTCCCGGCGGTAAACTTCTCGTTCTCGTAAACGGAGCCTACGGTGAAAGGATCGCCCTGACCGCAAAAACTCTCAAGATCGACACCATCGTTCATGACAGCGGAGAACTGGCACGGCCGGATCTGGAAAAGCTTGAAACGACCCTGAAGGAAGACAGGGAGATAACACACGTTGCCGTCGTCCATGGTGAAACAACGACGGGCATGCTGAATCCTATTGATATGATAGGAAAGATAGTAAAGAGATACGGTAAGATATACTTTACGGATACCATAAGCACCTTCGCTGGTATCCCCATGGATATTTCCGAACTGAACATCGATTTCTGCGTCGGAAGTGCGAATAAATGCATTCAGGGCGTCCCGGGCTTTGGATTCATTGTTGCCAGGACGGAGGAACTGAGAAAAATAAAGGGTTACGCACGATCGCTCTCCCTTGATCTCTATGATCAGTGGCAGGTGATGGAGGCGGACAAGGGCAAGTGGCGGTTCACGTCACCCACTCACATTGTACGGGCCTTTTACCAGGCCATGCTGGAGCTGGAAGAGGAAGGCGGTATTGAAAAGAGACACGAGCGATACAGTACCAACCAGAAAACTCTGGTCGAGGGGATGAGGAAACTCGGATTCAAAACGCTTCTACCCGATGAGTATCAGTCACCGATTATCACGTCCTTTTACAGCCCTGTGAGTGAAAAATATAATTTCAGGGAGTTCTATAACCGATTGAAAGCCAAGGGCTTTGTAATCTATCCGGGTAAAGTGACCAAACTCGATACCTTCAGGATCGGAAATATCGGCGATATTTATCCTGATGATATACGAAGACTCCTGACGGTTATTGAAGAATCCGTATTCTGGTGATTGCTTTCAGACTGACGGGGGAATGGAACGACATCAAGAGTGCGTGTGCCGAGCGGCGGTTCCCGTGATATGCCGCCTTCGGGATATCTTGCCCCCCGAAGCACTTGTGTGCTATCCTTCATTAAAACATATCCGGTTTGAAGGAGGATGTGATGATTATAGGAATTCTTAAAGAGATCAAGGCCGAGGAAAACAGGGTATCCATGACCCCCGGAGGGGTCGAAGTAATGCAGCAGAACGGACATACCGTTCTGGTTGAAAAAAAGGCCGGCATAAAGAGCGGAATGACCGACAAGGCGTATGTCAATGCGGGAGCAGAACTTGTCGAAAATCCCCGGGAGATTTACGAACGTGCAGAGATGGTCATGCATGTCAAGGAACCGCTCCCGTCGGAATATGCATTCATCAGAAAGGAACAGATCATCTTCACGTACCTCCATCTCGCCGCGAATGAACCGCTGACAAGACATCTCGTTCAGAGCCGGTCTATTAATATAGCCTATGAAACGATACAGATGGAGGATGGTTCGCTGCCCCTCCTGAATCCGATGAGTGAAGTGGCCGGACGTATGTCTATCCAGGAAGGTGCACGCTACTTGGAAATGTCCCGGGGAGGAGCCGGAGTTCTTCTGGGTGGAGTTCCGGGAGTTGATCCCGGCACCGTGCTCATCATCGGCGGCGGGATCGTAGGGACTAATGCCGCAAAGATGGCATGCGGCATGGGTGCCAAGGTATATCTGCTCGATAAAGACCTCTACCGCCTTCGCTATCTGAGTGATGTAATGCCGAAGAATTGCGTTCTGCTCATGTCAAAACCGGTTACGATTCGAAGACTTATCCGAGAAGCTGATCTGGTAGTGGGGGCTGTCCTTATCCCCGGAGCCAAGGCGCCGAAACTGGTAACCCGGGACATGATAAAAACCATGAAAAAGGGTTCCGTCATGGTCGATGTCGCCATTGATCAGGGCGGGTGTTTCGAAACGTCGAGGGCCACCACACACACGGATCCGGTCTTCACCGTGGATGGGGTACTCCATTACTGTGTTGCCAATATGCCCGGTGCCGTACCAAAGACATCGACGATGGCTCTTACCAATGCAACGCTGCCCTATGCGCTGGAAATCGCAGACAAGGGTTGGAAGAGGGCTTTCAGAGAAAACCCGGAAATCAAACATGGCGCCAATGTGGTAAAAGGGAAGGTAACCTATAGGGGAGTAGCCGAAGCATTCGGGCTTGAGTATGTACCGATTGATGCCATTATGTAATTGCAGCATTACAGGGCGACTCCCTGTGTCTATAGAACTTTCTTGTAACGTGCTGGATCGGAACCCATTTCGATCCAGCTTGACGATTTTTCATGAGGAACTGACTGTTACGGCAGAAGAAACAGCAGGTGGATTCCTGTAAGTTCAATCAGATTACTCACGACAGAGGCTGACCTGAGATCAATCAGGTCTCCTATCCATCCAACAAAAAGAGAAACCAGTATGCTTCCCAGTGAGGAGATACGTTTAATCGAGTTTCATGCTACTGCTGCTGACATTGTTTTTATATAGAATAGCACTGTGGTACATTGAAACATCCTTCTCATATATCAATAGTTATCATGACCACGTTCCCGTAGTTATCATAATATAATCCTACTAAAATGTTGATTATGACAAGACCGCCATTAATTGGGACATATCATGTTTCGGTAATAATTCCTGTCATGTCGAGATAGTGCCACTCGTTGGTATAATTGGTACCGTAATTGCTTTTACCATCGTGATTATTTGAATAACATCAAGAAATCTTGTGCCAACTTCAAAGGGTAGTGAACCCGTTGTTTTTTTAAAGATGTCGTGACTTGAATACTATTTTATTGAACTCAGTGGCTATAAAATAGAGATAGATTCACTGTCATGAATGCGCTCTTTGAAGGTCTGCTGGCTACACTTCACTAGGGACCATGGACTCATCATTGTCGACCCGATTCAAAGGCTAACTTTTTAATTGCTGGTATTCAATTGCAGCTTGTAAATTCTAATTTATAAATTATGGCCGCTTTTTAAAGCTGGTTTATGAGGACGATCATGGTAAAATAGTTGGGATTTACTTTTTAATCTACCACTTGGTTCTGAAAATTTAGGAAGGATGTTGAGATAGTGAGAAAAAAATATAATAGAGAAAAATTTGTCAATGTTGGTTTCCTGAAGATAGAGAAAGATGTAATTATTTATGCAAATCGAACAGCTTTGACATTGTTGCAAGGTCCCGAAACGATTATTGGTAAAACTATAGATACAATCTTCTGTGAATTTGAATTAGCTCGAACCCATGATCAACCACTGGCCACGGTTGCAGGGTATAATAATAAAAATTATTTTATAATTACGAATCTTTATTTAGCATTTACAAACTATTATGAGATATACTTTTTTCCAGCTGATCAAATGGGGCGTGATCTTGACAGAAAGACTCTTTCTGAAGCTACTTTTGACTCAATTCTTCCAATTTTAGATTCTCTTCATGACCATGTTTTGGTTACAGATGGGAAAGGAATCATATTAAAAGCTCATGAGCTTTTTGAAGAATTATGTGGAGTAACAGCAGATGAAATTGTAGGAACAAGTGTTTATGATGCTGAAAGGAAAGGGCTATTCAGACCGTCAACTGTTGCAATAGCTCTGAAAACAAAGAAAAAAGTAACCGTCCTTCAGAAAACTTTTTCGGGAGCAAGATTTCTTGTTAATGCAGTCCCTTTTTTTGATGACAACAATCAGATTATCAGAGTGTTAACTTATAGCAGCACTATGGATGAGCTTGCAAATATTAAGGATCTCTACAAAGAGATGCACGATTTGGAAAACAAGATGGAGCGGTATTCATTGGAGATCAAAGAGATCAGGGAAAAGGAAGTCGTTTTTCCAGAAATCGTTGCAGAAAGTTCAAAGACTAAAAACCTGATAGAACTGTCAGTTAAGTTGGCAAAAGTGGATATAAATCTCCTTATTACTGGAGAATCCGGAGTAGGAAAAAATGTGTTTGCCAAGCTAATTCATCAACAAAGTTTAAGAAAAGACGGCCCCTTTATCGAGATCAACTGTGGTGCTATCCCCGAGACTCTGCTGGAGTCAGAACTATTCGGCTATAAACCAGGTGCCTTTACTGGCGCGCTTCGAGAGGGTAAATTGGGACTGATAGCACTGGCTCAAAATGGAACGTTATTCTTAGATGAGATAGGTGAGCTTCCTTTAAATCTTCAGGTTAAAATCCTCAAAGTTATTCATGAGAAGGAGCTTACGCAAATTGGCAGTACAGAATCAAAGAAAATCGATTGCCGAATAATTGCAGCTACTAATAAAGATCTACAAAAGGAAGTTCAGGATGGTAATTTCCGGGAAGATTTGTATTACCGTTTAAATGTTGTGCCAATTCAAATACATCCTTTAAGAGAAAGGACTGAAGATATTCTTGCATTCATTGATCTGTTTTTGGAAAAAGCCAATGAGAAGTACGGTAAACAAAAATTTTTTAGCAGCGATGCTATTGACGCTATGCTTCGTTATAAATGGCCGGGTAATGTTCGAGAACTTAAAAATATTATAGAACGTATGGTTATTACAGTTGAAGAAGAAAGAATTGACGCCTCAATTCTTCCCCAAGATCTCAAAAGTTTTTCTCCAAGCATGATTTATGAGGGGCAGTCTTTGAAACAAATGAGAGAAGGAATTGAAAAAGATATTATCACCAATGCTTATGAAAAATTTAAAACAACTGTTGGTGTGGCTAAACACCTAAAAATAACCCAAGCTACTGCCTCCAGAAAGATACGAAAATACTATAAGAGTATGCAATAATGTATATTTATACATTTTTGTATACTCTTATTTACCACTTGAAATAATTAATATTATTTTCTGGTAGGAGTCTTTACTATACAAAAAAGAATAAAGTTCCCCGTTTATACTTTATAATCATCCATTATTACAAATAGTTATGTATTGGCATTTTATTTGCATAATACATAGATTGATAACAGAATAGATGCATACTGGATTTTATAGACAAGTAACGAGTTTCTGAAGTCCTCGGCAATCTTTTTCAAAGCTGGTTTATGAGGAGGCGACGTTGTTTCTACAGCAATTACTGAACGGTCTGATTTTGGGGGGTGCATATGCTCTGATTTCCGTTGGTTTGACCATGAGCTTCGGAATCATGAACATTACTAATTTTGCGCACGGAACAATCTACATGCTTGGTGGATACGCCATGTACTTGTTCAGTATGGTATTGCATCTACCGTTCTTTGTGTCCGTAGCCCTTGCAATGATGGTTGTCGGGCTCATGGGCATCGTCTTTGAACGAATCGTTTTCAGACCGATCTACGATGGTCCCGAGGTAAATTCTCTGTTAATCTCTTTGGGACTTCTCATTGTTCTGGAAAATGCAGCATTACTCTTATGGGGTTCGGAAACATTAAATGTTGCTGCTCCCTATAACAGTATTCAGTTCTCCATTCTTTCAGTTTCGATGAATCTGCAGCGGGTCATTATCCTGATCTCAAGTATGTTTTTGATCGGTATGTTGTATATCTTTCTGAACTTCACCCGTTTCGGCAAGGCCATAGTCGCCACTGCTCAGAATCCCAAAGGTGCATCGCTAGTCGGAATCGACATTCCCAAGATATACATGTCAACATTTGCAATCAGTGCGGGACTGGCCGCTGCCGGTGGTGCGCTGCTTTCGCCGCTCTTTTATGTTTACCCGACTATGGGAAGCATGCCACTCCTGATAGCCTTTGTTGTTGTGGTAGTCGGTGGCATGGGAAACGTACAGGGGGCGGTTGTTGGCGGTTTTCTCATCGGGATCGTTGAGAGTCTCGGCGGTGCTTACATTTCCTCTGATTATAAAAATGCCTTCGCTTTTATCATATTGATCGGTGTTCTACTCATACGGCCACAGGGATTATTCGGAAGGAGCACAAGGTAGTGAAAACAGGAAAACTCTTCATCGGTATAGGACTATTTCTTTTTGTGTTAATCATTCCACTGATTGTGCCTGATCCCTATTACAATCATATCTTGAATGTTGCGTTCATCTACGCGATCAGCGTGTATGGATTTAACATTATCAGCGGACTTACCGGACAATTGAACTTTGCCCATGCAGGTTTTGTCGGTATTGGGGCATATACCTCGGCGATTCTTACATCAACATTTACCCTTCCTGTCGGATGGGCAATGCTCATCGCCGTTCTGGTTACGGGTTTTTTCGGTCTCATTATCGGCTTCCCTGCCTTGAGAACGCGGGGTGTTTATTTCTCACTGACAACGCTCGGATTCGGCGTGATCCTGTTCATGATCTTTGAAAACTGGATTGATCTGACCGGCGGTCCGATGGGATTTACGGGAATACCTCCCGTCTATATTTCAGGAATAGATATAGATTTTGGTACTAAATCGGCATTCTATTACATATGTCTTTTCTTTCTTGGTATCGCTATCTACATAAACCGGGAGCTCTTTCATTCGAAACTGGGCCGTGCCATGCTTGCCGTTCACGGAAATGAGGACCTGGCACAATCTGTCGGCATCTCAATTGTGAAGACAAAGCTCATCGCCTTTGTTATGGCCACCATGCTCCTCGGCTTGAGCGGGAGTCTCTTTGCACACTATTTCCACTTTATCAGTCCAACCAGCTTTACCATTACCGAAACATTCAGTTGCCTCACCATGCTGGTCGTTGGCGGCATGGGAACCCTTGCAGGCCCTCTCATCGGATCGGTAATTTTCACCATCCTTCCTGAGGTTCTCAGAGGACTGGCGGAGCTGCAGTTGATCATCTATGGAATAATATTGATGCTCTGTATCATCTTCATGCCCGAGGGTATCGTCGGATATATCAAGAAAAAAAGGGAAAAAGCTTAATCGAGGTAGGAATACATGAGTCTACTTGTCTGTAATCAAGTATCGAAGCATTTTGGTGGACTGAAGGCGGTTGATCGGGTTGATTTATCAGTCGAAGAGGGTGAAATCATCGGATTGATCGGGCCGAACGGTGCAGGTAAGACCACACTCTTTAATCTCATTACCGGTTTTCTCGATGTAACGGATGGTACCATATTGTATGAAGGAAGGGATATCACCAGACAACCCTCGCACATTATTGCCGCACACGGCATGATCCGAACATTCCAAAAAATAAATATTTTTCGCGAATTATCCGTTCTTGATAATGTCTTGATCGGCCATCATATCCACATCAAATCAAATTTTCTTCATGCCCTGTTACACAGCCGAAAGAAGCTTCGTGAAGAGACTCAAATGCGCAAGGAATCCCTTGAAATATTGGAAAAGGTCGGTCTGGGTGGTTGGGCAAACCGCCTGGCGAAGAATCTGCCTCTCGGCCTACAGCGCGCCCTTGGCATTGCCGTTGGCCTAGCCGCTCATCCCAAGCTGCTGCTTCTGGATGAACCTGCATCGGGTATGAATACCGAGGAGACCAGATACATCATGGAGGTTATTCGTGATGTTCACAAATCGGGTATAACAATACTTATGGTTGAACATGACATGAATGTTGTCATGAACCTCTGTGAACGGCTGGTTGTCCTCGATTTCGGGAAAGTTGTTTCAAGAGGAACTCCCTTGGAAATACAAAATGATCCAAACGTAATAGAAGTCTACCTTGGAAAAGGATATAAACATGTTGCTGCACATTGATAACATAACAACCTATTACGGAAAAGGGCAGGCATTGCGAGGAGTGTCACTAACGGTTGATGAAGGCGAGATTGTTGCGCTTTTGGGTGCCAATGGAGCAGGAAAATCCACAACGCTGCTTACTATTTCCGGGATTGTCAGGCCGCATGAGGGAACAATAACCTACCGGGACAAAATGATAAACAAGGAAAAGTCCTCCGAAATTGTAAAGATGGGGATAGCCCATTGTCCTGAGGGAAGAGCGCTGTTTCCGGACATGACTGTGCAGGACAATCTGGAATTAGGGGCCTTTCTGCGAAGAGACAAAGACGGGATACAAGAAGATCTTGAGGGTGTTTACCACCATTTCCCCCGTTTGAAGGAACGATTAAAACAACTTGCCGGTTCTCTATCGGGTGGCGAACAGCAAATGCTGGCCATCGGCAGGGCACTCATGAGCAGGCCGGTATTGCTCATGATGGATGAACCATCTCTGGGTCTGTCTCCAATTCTTGTAGATGAAATGTTTGAAATAATTAATGATATTAATAAAGAGGGTATTTCGGTACTGCTTGTTGAACAGAATGTCGGTGCAACCCTTGAGGTTGCTGACCGTGGCTATGTTATTGAAAACGGAAGGGTGACGTTCTCGGGTACTCGAGAGGAATTAGTTAATAACGATGATATCCGCAAGGCATATCTCGGAGGTTAGGGATCGTTCTGTAAAAAAGAACGGCTTACCGGTAATTACATTTTTAGGAAAGATAGGAGGAACATCATAATGAGGAAAAAACTTTTGGTAATCTTGTTGTCATGCTTTTTGCTGGTGTCTATTGGTTCGAATGTATACGCCGAAGATACCATCAAAATCGGAGCAACGTATCCCTTGAGTGGTGGCGTTGCCGAAGCTGCCAGCTGGGGGGTGGAAGGCATACAGATGGCCGTTGATGAGTATAACGCTCAGGGAGGCATTCCGATTCAGGGGAAACAATTAAAGATTGAATTGATCCTCAATGACGATAAATGCAACCCAACAACCGGAGTTGCTGTTGTCGAGAAGATGATCAATCGCGACAAGGTTGTTGCCATAACCGGATCATACTGCAGTTCGGTTGTCCTGGCCCAAAGGGAAGTATCGAACAGTAATAAGGTCATTCAATTATCTCCGATGGCAGTCAACCCCAAGATCACATCGCCGGGATATCCCTATACCTTCAGGCTCTGCAATACCATTGACATGTATGCTGAGCCCTTTGTTGATTTTGTTAAGAAAAAAATTCCCGATGTTAAAAGCATTGCCTTCCTCTCCGTTACGGATGACTACGGCAGGAGTGCCATTGAGATTTACACGAAATTATTCAAGGAGAATGGAATCAAAATTCTTGCTACGGAATACTTTAAACATGGCGATACGGACCTGTATACACAGATCACAAAGATTCTGAGCAAGAACCCTGATGCCGTGTACATCGTAACCGACGAAGATTCTCAGAATATTGGTTCTCTGAAGCAGCTACAGGAACTCGGATTCAAGGGATATCGGTTCGGATGCAGCACCTATGGTACCGACAACATGATCAAACTTGGAGGGGAGGAATTACTCGAAGGTCTGTACATAGAAGGTCCGAATTTCAACCTCGTGGAATCCAAGCCCGAAGTTCAGACGTGGTTAAAGCGATACAATGAAAAATTCGGTCGTAACGGTAATGCCTTTGTTTTGTGGGGATACCAGTCCATGCAAATTCTTATCGACGCCATTAAACAGGCAAACACGATTACCGACAAGGAAAAAATCCTCGAGACAATGCAGACAACGGACCTGACAAAGGTTCTCGGTTTCTATGGCGAGCCGCATTTTGACGAAAATGGCCAGACTCATCCCTTCCTGTGTGTTTTACAATATCAGAAAGGGAAAAGGGTTGTCGTATATAGCCAGGGAGAATAAGAAACCGAAGTAGTTTTCACGTATTCTATTGACCGTAATGGTGGAAGATATCTGAAGATATTTTCCACCACACCGGCCCGCAACGATTCCCTTGTGAACGATTGAAATAAATTTATAAATTCCGATGACTTGTATTTTTTAAAATAATACCAGTGCTTTGTTACAATACATGAAATTTCAAATAAGGCTATGTCCGGCGTGATCCACTACCCTTACAGTGCAACCCACTCAAATTTCTATGTAAGAAAACGGATGTATGTATTGATGCGGAATTTCAACTTCTGAGAAAAATATAATAAGCAATGTGTTCCCCAGGATGTGAGCGAGACAGATGGAGGTAAGATAATGAAAGTAGCAGGAAAGGGAAGAATAGAGACGATATTGACCGGCGGAGTTGTCATCACCATGGAAGATCCGGTTGAAGCCCGCGAGCTTGATATTGCTATCAGCGATGGGGTTATCTTCGCAATAGGAACGAAGGAAGAGATCGCCGGTTTAAGGGACAGGGATACTGAAATTATCGACGTGACCGGACAGACCATCATGCCGGGCCTTATCGATTCGCATAACCATATGACTCTTTTCGGACACAACCTGGGAGCGGTCGATCTGAGCCCTTCCTGCGTCAGTACTATTGAAGATCTGCTTGACAGCCTGCGTAAAAGGGCTGCCGAGACGAAGCCGGGCGGGTGGGTCAAGGCATGGGCCATGGATGAGACACGGTTGGCGGAGAAACGATATCCTACAAAAGCGGAACTGGATGAAGCATGTCCGCACAATCCGGTCAGCATAATGAGAACCTGCATGCACGTGATGCTCGTCAATTCCCGTGCCATGGAACTGGCAGGGATTACGGCAACCAGTTCTAATCCCCCCGGCGGTGAGCTGGTCAGAGATGACCAGGGCCGTCCAAACGGTATCCTCTTCGAACTCGGCGCCATGAACCTGATCGATAAAGTAATTCCCCATGCGACAGCTGAAGTATGCGCAGATGCTTTGGAACTGGCATCCCGTGTATACGTCGGTGAAGGAATCACCATGGCGTCCGAGGCGGGAGCGGGATGGACCGGTAATCCGAATGAAGCGGCAGGGTTCCAGGTAGCCTGGAAACGGGGTCAGCTTACCCCCCGCGTCAGCATGGGACTCATGGAAAGCCCCTACAATCTGTTTCCCAAAGACAAGGGAACCGGTCTGTTTACCGGTTTCGGTAATGATGCATTATGGATCGGAACGATCAAATTTGTTGCCGACGGTGGTATTGGAGCAAGAACGGCTTATATGAGCAAGCCCTATGAGGGATCGGACTATTGTGGTGTTTTGGCGGAAGATCCTGCAAGTCTGGGAGAACGGATGGAAGTTGCGCATAAGGCGGGATTTCAGATCTCCGTTCACGCAATCGGCGACAAGACCATCGAGATAGTCCTGGATATTTATGAAGACATCTTGTCACGGTACCCCCGGCAAGACCACCGCCACCGTATAGAACACATGGCAGTTCCCCGGCCTGATCTGCTGGACCGGATGAAGAAACTCAACATCATAGCCGTTGTTCAGCCGGGTTTCATATACTACCTGGGAGACAGTTTTATCGGCAACATCGGGCCTGAACGCCTTAAAAACACGGTAGCGATAAAAACCATGCTGGAGAAAGGGATCACCGTTGTCGGCAGCTCAGACCGCCCCGTTACCGACGGAAATCCGTGGTACATTATATGGGCGGCAGTAGCCAGAAAGACAATCGGTGGTGACACTATTAATACAGATGAATGCATCGGCGTTGCCGATGCATTGAAACTGTATACCGTCAATGGCGCATATGTCCATTTTGTTGAAGACCGTCTGGGAACCGTCAGTCCGGGGAAATATGCCGATCTGATCGTTCTTGACCGGAACCCGCTGGCAATTGATCCGATGCAACTCAAGGATATTCAGGTCCAGAAAACCTTCATCAATGGCACATTGGTATTTGAACGGTGAGCCTTGTAATGCCGGGTTTGGCAGTGCATGTTATATATGCAAGCATCAGATAGAACACAGGGCAATCCAGCTATGGGTAAGGACTGCATCTTTTGACGTTCCCGGAACGGATTTTTTATCGAGACCCGGGAACCGGACAGCCCTCTTTATATGCAAAGACGTAACCGGAAATTACTGCCCCACGCCACTAGAATATACGGAACTGGTAACTAACCATGAAGGATTTTAGACTCTACCGCTGGGCTATATTTTCCATTATATGCATTCTTTATTTCTTTGTCTGTCTGCACCGCCTATCGCCCACCGTTATAGCCCGTGATCTTGCCCTTTCGTTTCACGCCGATGCGGTCACCCTCGGTATTATTGCCTCCGCCTACTTTTATCTCTATGCGGCAATGCAGCCGGTAGTGGGATACCTTTCAGATACCACGGGACCGAGAAAGGTGATGAGCCTGATGTTTTTTATCTCCGCCGCGGGGTCCGTCATCTTCGGCCTGGCCCCCAACGCAACCATGGCCATTCTAGGGCGGGCTCTCATCGGCGCCGGATTAGCCGGGATTTTCATCCCCGCCCTCAAGCTATTCTCCCGATGGTACCGGCCAAACCAGTTCACCAGTCTTACGGGCGTCATGAGCACCGTCAACGGTCTCGGCGGTCTCAGCGCAGCTATGCCGCTTACCTATCTGGTTGTGTTCCTCGGCTGGAGGGGATCCTTTGTGGTAATTGGTCTGCTTTCCTCAGCATTAGCCGTTCTCACCTGGATCATCGTGCGCGACACCCCGGAAGACAGGGGATGGCCGGCTGTGGCTGTCGAAGATGTCACCGCAAAGCCCGATGAAAAAATCAGCCTTTTACAGCGATTTACGACCGTCTTCGGGAATCTTGATTTTTGTCTGATCAGTCTTGCGTCTTTCCTCTTCTGGGGGGGGGCTGTCACATTTCAGGGCCTTTGGGCCGTTCCCTATCTTATGGATGTGTTCGGCCTCGATAAAGTGTGGGCCGGATGGATACTCATGGCATGGCCCCTCGGGTTTGCCGTTGGAGGTCCGTTCCTCGGATTTCTTACTGATAGGTTTGATCTGAATCATAAGAAGACGCTTCTGTGGTCCTTGGGATTGGGGGTACCCGCATGGCTCCTCATGATCGTTTTACATGAACGGGAACATCTCGTTATTGTGGTGCCCCTTTTCTTCCTTTTAGGGATGATCGCCGGAGGGATGAACCCCCTTACATTCACTATCGTTCGGGATCTTTTCCCTTTCCGGCTCATGGGAACGGCAACGGGTTTGATGAATACCGCCGGCTTTTTCGGGAGCGCCGTCTACATGCCTTTCACGGGATTCCTGTTGAAAGGCACCGCTTCAATCCAACCGGGCAGTTACGGCTTGGAAGCATATAGAATGCTTTTAATCGTTTTCTTACTCTCCTATGCAATCGCTTTTGTGGCCACAGTCCTGCTCGTGAATCGAAAGGTTTCTCGGACATCTTTGACCTAAAAAAGGGGTATCGGGAATTCTGTCTGGTCTCGGACAGGCATGATGTGATCTTCACGCAACCATGTTCCGTCTTCTACCGTTGATCTTTTTCCACTTCGGTCAGGCACGCATCAATAATGTCGAGCGCCCTGTCCATCTCGTCCCGCGTAATAATCAGGGCCGGGGTGAGGGTAATGATGTTACCCATGGTCAACTTGAAGCTCAGCCCCTTTGTCAGTGCCCGGTACATCACTTCCTCCGCCTCTTCGCAGGCTCGTTCACGTGTAGCCCGGTCCTTAACCAGTTCTATTCCGAGAAACAGACCGATCCCCCTGACGTCTCCGATCAACGGGTGTCGTTCCATCATTTCCTTCATACGCGCCAGGGCGTACCCGCCGAGTTCTGAGGCGTGGGCGGCAAGCCGGTGTTTCTCTATATAATTGATGGTGGCCAGCGCGGCCGCGCATCCGACGGGACTCTTCTCATGGGTATAATGTCCCAGAGCCCGGTCGGCGGCAACATCCAGATCTTCCCGTGCTATCAGCGCGGCAAGGGGGAATACTCCTCCCCCCAATCCCTTGCCTATGACGACCATGTCGGGGACGATCTCGAAGTTCTCGAAGGTAAACATCTTACCCGTGCGGCCCAGGGCGTGAGGGATTTCATCGAAGATCAACAGAGTACCATGCCGGTCGCAGGCATCCCGCACTATCTTCCAGTATTCAGGTTTGGGGATGTATGGAGTACTCCGTATCGGCTCGGCTATAACGGCACAAATATCTCCTTCTTTTTCAAGGATGTACTCGATGTACCGGGCGCAGACAAGGTCACAGCCATCGCAGTTCGGCCTCCCGAAGGCGCAGTGGTATTCGTCGGGCGGGGGAACGTGCTCTGTTCCAGGCATAAGGGGGCCAATGTTTTTGCGGAATATCGCTTCTCCTCCTATGGATATCGCATCGAGTGATGCACCGTGAAATGAGTCCCACATGGAGATCATTTTGTGGCGGCCCGTTGCCATGCGGGCGAGCTTGATGGCGATTCCTATCGCTTCGGCCCCTCCGGGGCAGAAGAGGACCTTATTCAGATTACCCGGCGCGATTTCGCAGAGTTTGGCCGCCAGCTCTACGGCCGCGCTGTTCGTGTAGCGCCGTGTGCAGAATGAGAGGTCGTCAAGCTGCCGTTTGACCGCCGCTATGACATCGGGATTGGCAAAGCCCACCTGATGGACGTTATTCCCGTGAAAGTCTAGGTACCGCCGCCCCTGGAGGTCTTCTACATATGCTCCTTCGCACCGTGACATGACGTTCAGACAGGGGGTGGAGAGGGCCTGACTCAGAAAATACCGTGCGTCTTCATCGAGGACACGGCGTGTCTCTTCACTGAGGTTCTCTTTCTGCCATTTGTTTCTTCGGTCAGAAATATTTATGTCACCCTCGGATCTTTCGAGCCGTACCATATTCGTACCTCCCGTGATGTAAGAAAAACAAGATATATATTGTTAATTATCCGTATGATACATGGCCGTTACACGTGTTTCTACGATCTGGCAATGTAGTCCCACCGGACATTCACCAGCCGGACCGAAAGCACATCCCTTCCGTACCGGTTGATAGTGGGTGCTTGCCGAAGCACCATATCGTTCAACAAGACGTAGTAGCTCAATCAATGAACTAAAAAACTCAGTGCTTATTCTTCATCAGTACCCCTCGTTGAAAGTATGAACTGCGCCGTGCGGCAACAGCCGTCAGTTACAAGGGCCTTGATGGACAGATCAGTATATGTGAAATAGTGTGGGAAGAATCTTCAGCTCATGAAGTTTTTTTATTATTTCAAGCAGGCCCAGTGCCCATATAAACCAGATGGCGCTCAACATATGACTCTTAAATATAACCGGTTTTACGATATACTCTTCGGGTTCCGTCAGATAGGATATTTTCGGGAAAAACCGCGGCACCTTTTTTACATATCTTGCGAATTCTTCTTTGTGCAAACGTGCCAGTTGCGCCTCCTCGCTCTTGATAACAAGGATGTAATACGCCGCAAAACCGATAGAGATAATGATTGGTATAAGAAAATTTTCAGAGGCAAAACCGATGCCAAGCGCTCCGAGGAGACTGAAAAAGTACAGTGGGTTTCTGCACATGGAATAGGGCCCTTGGGTGACCAGAGCTTTTGTCTTGTACCCGGCAATATAGACCGAACACCATAATCTGCCGAAAGAACCGATGCCGACCAGGACCACACCCAAAAGAAACAAGAGTGTGGTAACAAACGGCGCCCTATCATCCCATGAGCTTCCGGAGACACAGATAAAGGCAACCAGTAAAACGGCAAATATTTGAGAAAGGGTAATCCGTAATTTTTCAACCATCCGATGTTATCCTTTGAATTCAAGATTTAGAGGGTACTGGGTAGCAGATTTTTATGAAGATAACAATATCCTATTTGTTCCATGCCGTGTTCCGTCTGTTCACAAGGTGTTCCCTCGGGAACTCTTTACCCATGCTTTTGCAATGGATGGATTTCTGGCAAAGAACTGATTCCGTATTTTTTCATCAACAGAATTTAACGGGCACGCAAAGTTCATGCACTGCGAACAGAGAAACATTTTCAGTGTCATGAAGAAACCGCCCGTGGTCATCAGATAGAGTATCAACAGAAACATCTGAGGGCCAAAGAATAAAAACGGTACGGGGTACCCCCAGACAATCACAAAGCCGCCGAGAAATACAATTTTTTCGGTAACGGTCATCGGCCCGGGCCTGTACTTCCACACCTTGGGAGACCCGTAATTCGCCCAGCATTTCAGGGAGCTTTCCGATTCGGCATAATGGGGGCAGTGAGAACACATAACACGAATTTCGATGAAGCCAAAGAAAGCGATCACGAAGACGATCCAGGGTATCAGCAGCAGGCCGCTGACATGGTAGATCCCGGCGCCGCCCGCAATAAAAGGAGGAAATGCAATGAGCAGAAAGTGGATCCAGTCCTTGAGACTGAAATGACAGTGAAGAGTGGTGTTGACAGGACAATCGTCGCATGAACGTACTTCGCAAGTCGCTATCGGTTCCCGGGGATTTAAAAACATCATTGCAGCACCTCACTCAAAGAAGAAAAGACATAATCGGGCCACATCTTCGGTAATGCATGACGTGTCGGGCGGCATTTTCCTGAGTACATTTGGATTGTGACGGCCATGACCATCCGCACCACTTTTCGAAAAATCAGCACTCAGTAAAGCACACGCGAGACACATGCCCCGGAGGCATGTATGAACGGAGAGTCGAGGATCATCGATTCACAGTGTCATGATTTCTAGCAATTACACTGGATGTTCCCGGCGATGATTTCTTTCCAGTCGCCGATTACATCGTGTGTCCAGCAATCATCGGCTCCGGCGGCCTCACGCATGACCAATGCGAGGATATACGCCAGTTCTTTCACGGTTGCACCGGCATCCAGGGCGCCTTTAAAATGTTTCAGTACGCAGGGTTTTGACCTGGCTTTTATTGAAAGGGCAAAGCAGATGAATTGATATGTCTTTTCATCGATCGTTCGCTTGTTGCGATAAAGCTCATCCATCCCATCGAGCATCTCTGTAAATTCCGGGAAAAATTCTTCTAACAACTTCATTACACTGACCCCTTTGCATGGTTTATATGGCTGTTGGAGCGAGAGGCTTCGTCAACGTACCGGGCAGGTTGAAAAGGACATCTTGCAGGGTAACCGCTATTGATACAGATCAACCTCAAAAACATCGTCTGCTCGAAAGCCGATGTACCGCAATATCATAACCTTTCATATTTGTCTATATGCCGATACCTTACATCGCGGTACTTTACAGCGCTTTCCCGATGTGGTTGAGAAAGGGGATACCCGTGGTGCACCCCGGAATCAATCCTTGGGTGAATACCGGTCCGGTTCGTTGAAAAAGGTGATGTC
>DAISYQ010000023.1:0-56917 GCA_036825195.1 Syntrophales bacterium | reverse complement strand
CCATATATGGGACAAAAAAGAAATCATTGATTTTATTGACGACTACGAGACTCTTGTCAGGCCGGCCAATTATCCTGAGAAAACCATGGGTAAGGGAAGCGTGGTGCTCGACACCAGGTTGGGGACCCCCGTGGGCGTGTTGAATCTTGAGGGAAGAATCTTTATGAAACCTCTCGATTGTCCCTTCCGAGTTGCCGAGAGAGAACTGGATACGCTGAAGGATCAAACGAATATCATCATCGTTGACATGCACGCCGAAGCGACATCCGAAAAGGAGGCGCTGGGTTGGTTTCTGGATGGACGGGTCAGCGCCGTCGTGGGTACGCACACCCATGTCCAGACAGCGGATGAACGGGTGCTCCCCCTCGGAACCGCGTACATAACGGATGTGGGAATGACGGGTTCCTTTGATTCGGTTCTGGGTATAAAAAAAGATGTGGCTCTTGAACGATTTCTCACCCTCCTGCCCAACAGATTCGATGTGGCAAAGGGGGATATCCGGCTTCAGGGAGTTTTGATAGACATTGATGACAGGACGGGCAGAGCTCTTTCCATCGAGAGATTGAGCGTGGCCATGGAAGGTTGAGAGTGATGAACGGGAAAAGTGCGTATGACGTACTCCATGAGAGAGGTTTTATAGAGCAAATAACGGATGAGGAGCCCCTGCGGGATCTTCTGGGACGAGAAACGATCACCTGTTATATCGGTTTTGATCCCACCGCTGCGAGTCTCCACATCGGAAGCCTTGTTCCGATCATGTCTCTCGTGCATATGCAGCAATGCGGTCACAAACCCATCGCCCTTGTTGGCGGGGGCACCGCTCTGATAGGAGATCCGAGCGGAAAGACCGAAATGCGCCGCATCATGACCCGTGATGAAATAGACATGAACGCCGAGGCCATCAAGAAACAGCTTTCACAGTACCTGGATTTTGGGGGAAATAATGCGCTTCTGTTGAACAATGCCGACTGGCTGGCCGATCTCAATTATGTTGAATTTCTGCGGGATATCGGGAGCTGTTTCAGCGTCAACCGGATGCTTGCCGCTGAAAGCTACCGGATGCGTCTGGAAAAGGGACTCAACTTTATAGAGTTCAACTACATGCTTCTGCAATCCTACGACTTTTATTATCTCTGCAAAAATTATGGTTGTATTCTTCAGATGGGTGGTAATGATCAGTGGGGCAATATTGTGGCAGGGATTGACCTTACCCGGAGACTCGAAGGGAAGAAGATCTATGGAATGACCTTCCCACTGCTGACCACCTCTCAGGGACACAAGATGGGAAAGACCGAAAAGGGAACCGTCTGGCTGGACGCCGGACTTACCACGCCCTATGATTATTTCCAGTACTGGATAAACACGGAAGATTTGGATGTTGTCAAATTCCTTGCCCTCTTTACCCTGCTGCCCATGGAAGAGGTACGGGAGGCGGAGAAGCTCTCCGATGCCGAACTGAATATGGCAAAGGCGGTACTGGCGTTCGAGGCGACACGGATTACCCACGGACAGGATGAGGCCGTTGCCGCCTGGGGCGCGGCGGTAAACACCTTCGGATTAAAACCCATACCATCCTCTCTGTTCCCGTCAAGCGCCATACCTAGAACCGACATATCTCGTGATATCTCCGCCATGCCCGTAGTCGAAAAAACGAGGGAAGAGCTTGCCGCAGGCATTCCCGCCTTTGAACTCTTTTATGCAGCCGATTTGTGCGCGACCAAGAGTGAGGCCCGGAGGGTTCTCTCACAGGGCGGTGGGTATGTGAACGGGCAGCAGATCAGGACTTTTGACGAGAAGATAGGTGTCGATCATCTGAATAATGATGGGGAGATACTCCTGAGAAAAGGGAAAAAGCGGCATGTGATGGTCAGGGTATCATAACGACACCCTTTTCATACTCGTCCGATCAAGTGGCACAGACATATCGTTTCACTTTTCGTATATCTTTAGAAATATGAGTACTTGCTTTCTTCGAGTCCGGTGTGGTCACACGTATTCGGAATTACCCCGACGGGCACAATCTGCTTGACTTTTCCCCATATTGCATAGTATGCAAACTTAAAGCTTGAATCATCACTTTAATATATCCCTATCCACGATTGCATGGTTTGATCCGCCTCACGGGACCTCATTGAGGGACATAGTGTATCTGTCGCCAGATCCAGGGAGGTGCGGCGGATCATTGGAGGGGGAAAAATGGCCTGACATATGAACTGTCAAGCTATGCAATTTCATTAAGAGAAGTCGATCCATGAATGATAAATTTGCTTCGCATATGATGCACCTTGTACCATTTGAAAAAGAGGCTTCAGGAAAAGGTAATCTCTATCGGGATACTACCTGACCCTCAATGAAGTCTGCGACTGTTCCGCATGATGTGTTTTGTTCTCTTCAATAGGTTGGAACGTAGTGAATCCATGGATGACACTATACCATAAAAGGAGGGCTGAAGATGAATGAAGAGTTGGCGGGAAATCTCATGCGCAGGATAGCTTTTGGTGATTGTCTCAGGAGAACAACGCGAAGGTATCATAAAAAGGAGGCACTGGTATTAGGTGATCAAAGGATCACATACCGGCAGTTAAACGAGAAAGCGAATCAGTTCGCCAATACCCTTCTGGATATGAATCTTGCAAGAGGTTCCAGAATCGCCTTTACCTCGCTGAATTGTCTGGAATTTTTTATTGCCCTCTGCGGTACCGCGAAGGCTGGCATGATATTCCTGCCGCTGAATCCCTTTTTCAAAACGGAGGAGATGACATTTTCCGTCAATAATGCCGGAGCGGAAGTGTTTATTTTCGATGGTCTGCTGTATCCCTTCTTCAAGGAGGCACTCGAACAGTTCGAACCGGTAAAACATTTCATTGCCTTTAATCGGCCATCGGACGAATTCGAAGATTTTCACACCTTGCTGGAGAGGGGTTCTTCAGACGAACCGGAGGTCATTATTGATGATAACGATGTCCTGCTGATGTTATATACCGGCGGAACGACGCGGTTCCCCCGCGCGGCTCAACTGACCCACCTCAATATATTCTGTGTCGTCAGCAGTGTGCTCATCGATCTGCCTTCGACACATCGTGACAGATCGCTTGCCGTCATGCCCTTGTTCCATGTTGCGGCGTGCGCCTACAGTCTTATGGGTCTGTTTGTGGGGAGCACCATTGTCATCCTCCCCCAGATGGATATGAAGTTGATCATGGAGTGCATTGAAAGGGAGAAGATCACCCAAATTGTTCTCCTGCCGCCCCTATACCGCCAGATGCTCGATCATCCCGATTTTGGAAACTACGATCTTTCTTCACTGAGAATGGCCACCTATATAGCCGCGGTCATGCCCGAAGATCTGCTGAAAGAGATCATGGAGAAGATCTGCCCCAACTTGAGCTTGATGTTCGGCCAGACGGAGATGTCTCCTTCGGTTACGGTCTTCAAACCCGAAGACCAGCTTACCAAGATGAAGTCCTTGGGAAACTCTACCGTACATGTTGAAATCGGCGTGATGGACGACAGTGGTAATCTCCTGCCTCCCGGTGAGATCGGCGAGTTTGTCTATCGAGCGCCGACGATGATGAAAGGATATTACAAGAACGACGAAGAGAACGAAAAGGCGTTTCAATACGGTTGGTTTCACAGCGGGGATGTGGGCTACCTTGATGAGGATAACTACGTGTACTTTGTAGACCGCAAAAAAGATATGATTAAAACCGGCGGCGAGAATGTAGCTTCGATTGAGGTTGAAAAAACGATCTATCTTGATCCGCGGGTACAGGAGGTTCATGTAATCGGATTGCCACACGAACGCTGGATCGAGGCTATCACCGCCTTTGTAACACCCAAACCGGGAGAGACCATCACGGAAGAGGAACTGATAGCATTGTGTAAAAGCAAGATGGTCGGCTTCAAGGTCCCCAAAAGGATTGTCTTCTTGGATGAAATGCCCCGTTCCGCTGTGGGGAAGGTACTGAAGTACAAGATCAAGCAGGAATACGAAGACCTCTATAAAGGCGAACGCTGATGAAGGTATACGAAAGAGACAATTCTTTTAAGCGGAAGGAAGGTATCGTACCATCTGAAAACAATAGTCCCATGGAATGATGCGAAAGGAGAAACAATGTCTGACAATCTGATCGTCGTTACAAGAGAGGAAGCCATAGCCACTGTCATGATGAACAGGCCCGAAATGATGAACGCCCTGAATCTGGACATGATCGCCGAACTCCAGGATGCCCTGAACGAGATTGCGGAGGATTATTCGGTAAAGGTGATTATTCTCGAAGGTGCCGGCGGAAACTTCAGTACCGGATCTTCCATGGAACTCTTTACGGCCGCCCTCCCGGCACCCTACTGGCAGCATGGTATGCTCAAACTCCACCATGCGATCAGAACCATGCGCGAGATGCCGCAACCGATCGTCGCCAAAGTCAGGGGCATGGCGATCGGGGGCGGTATCAACATCGCCCTGGCCTGCGACTTCGTTGTGGCGGCCGATACCGCCCGCTTCCAGGAAGTCTTTGTCCACCACGGTCTCATTATCGATTGCGGCGGCACGCATTTTCTGCCCCGGCTGGTGGGCATGGTCAAAGCCAAGGAACTGGCATTGCTGGGTGAACGGTTCGACGGAAAAGCAGCCGCCGAAATCGGTCTGATCTATAAATCCGTCCCGGACGAGAAACTCGACGGAGAGGTGGATGCCTTGGCCACGAAACTGGCCCAAAAGCCCCTGACGTCACTGTCACTGATCAAGACCAGTCTCGAGAAAAGCTTCGACATGTCATTGATCAACATGCTCGAATGGGAAGCGGCACAGCAGGCGATCATGGTCCAGACGGACGAACTGATTCAGGCAGGAAATCGCTTCTTCCAGAAAAAAGAGAAGAAATAGAAAAACACATCGTACGATCATTGCGACGGATCATATTCCTGCAATCACACAGCCCTTTTTGGCGGAGTCCAGCCCGGCGTACTCATCACTGTTACTCGACCTCCCCCGGGAATAATGGCTTGACAAATCCGGGCGATAGACGATATAAAAGCTTAAAGTTAAGCTTAAAGCTTTAGTTTGTGCGTTCTCACGCATTTTCCAGGTATCTTTTTGTGGCATCATGAGAGATGTACTACGAAAGGAGTGTATGGTATGAAAACCCGCATTACGAAACTCTTTGGTATCGAATATCCGATCATACTGTCTGGTATGAGCTGGATCAGTGTTCCCGAACTTGTGGCTGCAGTATCCAACGCAGGCGGTCTGGGAATTCTGGCCACCGGCCCCCTGAGTCCCGAAGAAACCCGACAGGCCATTCGCAAGGTCAGGGGCCTGACCGACAAGCCATTCGGTGCCAACGCCTCTCTGATGCTGCCCGGCGGCAATCTGAACGCGAATGTTCTTCTGGAGGAACAGGTTCCGGTGATCAACTTTGCACTCGGCAAAGGGGACTGGCTGGTGGAGAAGGCTCATGCCTACGGCGGCAAGGTAATCGCCACGGTTGTCAACGCATATCATTCCAAACGCGCTCAGGATTACGGTTCGGACGCCGTAATCGCCACGGGTCACGAGGCGGCCGGGCATGGAGGCGATGCGACATCCATGGTCCTGATTCCCAGCCTTGTGGATGCCCTCAATATACCCGTTATCGCTGCGGGTGGATTTGCCGACGGCAGAGGTCTGTCGGCTGCCCTTGCACTCGGGGCAAGTGCCGTCGCCATGGGAACCAGATTCATGACCACAAGAGAAAGCCCCCTCCATGACACGTATAAGCAGCTCTCGCTGCAGAAGGATATCTATGACACGCTCTATTCGACCCGCTTCGACGGAATCCCCTGCCGGATGATGGATACGAAGACGGCCAGAAAAGCCATGAAGCAGGGGATGAATGTATTCAAACTGCTCGAAGCCCTGCCGAACTCGCGGGGTATTGCACGACAGATGCAGTTGCCGTATTTCAAGCTCATGATCGGTGTTGCCGCTTCGGGCTGGAAAAACGCCAAACAGCTGGCCTACATGGCAAATGCATTCAACGGACTCAGGGAAGCAACTGAGAACGGAGATATCGATACGGGATTCCTGCCTGTCGGTCAGGTCCAGGGGCTCATCAGTGAAGAACCCACGGTTGCGGAAGTAATCGGCACCATTGTCGCTGAGGCGCGCGAAATTAACGCGAAGATGAAAGAGATGCTGCAGTAGAGAAAAAACGACGGCCCGCAGCGTACCAATTTCCTTCGGGACAGCGGACAGGGCCGCCCTGAACAGAGCCTTCTCAGGATCGAGGATCGCGAGGCAGGTTATATACGATCACGGCCTGCGACACCGCCGTACGCTTTGGATCCTCTGACGGCGATGTGAGAGGGGTTGTCCTGAAGATCACCCTCCCATCGATGCCCTCGAAGCGGGTAGTACCCTTTGTAATGGTACCGGTACCCTCCGTGACGGATTTACCGTCCCTGTCACGCTGGGCAGTCGCCTCCCAGGAGAAGAAGATCTTTGATCCGTCTTCAAAGACCATGCGGGTGTACCCCCGGTAGACACCCTTTCTGCCGATCCAGCCGTCGGCCATGGTGGTATTGCTGTATGATGCCACATCGCCATTGTCAAAGACCGCCGTACCTTCCCGGGCTCCTACCGCAATAATGTGTCCCTCTTCATCGGGGACGGGAATCGCCTGACTCTTCACCTGCCAGTGCGTGACCTTGACGGTGGCGATCATCATGTCGGTTGCGACAACTGTCAGGGGGGGTGCCATCCAGGCTGCGACAGTCACCAGTGTCAGAAAGGTTATGCCTCCCTGTTTTCGCATATGCCTGCATACGTTCTTCATATCGTGCCTCCTTATCCTGGATAAACATATAGATGCGACAGACCCTCTCACGTTCGGTCGTTTCTTGAGAGACGGTCATTTACATGACCCTTCGATGACAGCGTGGCCGGTGCACGGATCTTGGATATCCGTGCACCATGTGGAGGTAGGACCACAACCACAATGTTACGATATCGTATATGCCCTGTTCCTGACGAAGTCGTACACAAACAGGAAATTCAAGCATAGCATGACGATGAGGAGAATCATAACCGTCCATCCCGGTACGGGCCGTGCGGCAATGGCGCCGGGTTGAACGACAACAATAAACCAGATGAGTGCGGCGGTAACCGTAATCCAGAGCAGCCAGGCCGGAATTAGTGCCGCATTCGAAAAGGACGACTTTAGTTTTTTTGCCACAAAGGCCGCGCAGGTCATGAGGGTGATGGATGCGATCAACTGATTGGCCGCTCCGAAGGAGCCCCAGATGATTTGCCAGTTGCCGCTGTAAGCGAGATATATCCCGATGGCGGCCGGTATAATAGAGGCAATCCATCGGTTGGTCAGGATGAGGTACAGTCCGCCGGCTTTCTCCTTCAGGGGGGCAGCCATCTCCGCGACGCAGTAACGACCGAGGCGATTGGTTGTATCGAGGGTTGTCATGGCAAAGGCGGCTACCCACATGCCGGCAATGACCGTGATGAATTGAACCGGAATGAATCGCATCCATGTGGAAGAAACCATACCGGCATAGGATTGAATAAAGAGATTGGCCTGCGCCAGGCCCACCGATGATGACGCTTCGGTAAACTTCGCTCCCCAGTTGCCCGGATTCAACATTTCCGTCGTTACGCCCGCCTTCTGAAGGGCTGCGTATCCGAAGCCGGCGATCGATACGACCACGATGGTTGACAGCAGTCCTTCCGTGAACATGGAGCCGTAACCGATCATGAGGCCGTCGCTTTCCTTGGCAAGCTGTTTTGACGATGTCCCCGAAGCAACCAGCGAGTGAAATCCTGAAAGAGAACCGCAGGCGATAATCAGTGGAATGGCGGGCCAGAATGGTGTCGGCTTATTCCCGAGAAGGATGGGGGAAAAACTGGCGAACGCAGGCGCATCGAATCCCTTGAACGCACATACGGCACCGATAAGGCCGATAAACAGACCTGCATAGAGGAGCCACGAATTCAGGTAATCCCTCGGCTGTAACAGGACGTTAACGGGCAGGCCGGCTGCAATGATTATGTAGAAGAAAAACACGATCATCCACGTCTGATAGGATGCCTTCACCGGGAAGATCACGCCCAGCCAGATGGAGGCTATCAGCATGACGATGCCGATAATGGTGGCCAGCGTAAAGTTCAACTTGATTCGGTAGATCAGGACCCCGAGAATCAATGCCGCCACGATCGCCCAGATATAAGCGGAAGCGACGGCCGGTGTCCTGACGAACATATTGCCCACAATGGCACCGAAGGCGCCCACAATAAGGATAAGCAGAAAGAAGACAATCCAGTAAAATGCCCTCCCGGTTCTTTTCCCCATGAGATCTCCCGCGACAAACTGAATCGATTTTCCATCGTATCGAACGGATGCCATCAGGGCGAGGTAATCATGGACCGCACCGATAAAGATATTCCCGAACCATACCCAGAGGAGTGCCGGAAGCCACCCGAAGCACATGGCCATTGCAGGTCCGATGATCGGTGCGGCGCCGGCGATAGAAGCGAAATGATGCCCGAACAGGATCTCTCTCCGTGCCGGAACGTAATCGACGCCGTCATAGAGGCGCTTGGCCGGTGTGTCTATCGTATCGGATGTCTGCACGACATCCCGTTCCAGTTTTTTCCCATATAGAAAATATAATGCCACATAGAGCACG
This sequence comes from Syntrophales bacterium, assembly GCA_036825195.1. Taxonomy (GTDB): domain Bacteria; phylum Desulfobacterota; class Syntrophia; order Syntrophales; family UBA2210; genus UBA2210. The sequence continues at coordinate 48,241 of DAISYQ010000023.1, read as the reverse complement.
GTCCCGATAATAGTGATAAGTGTTGTCATGCGTTACCCCCTTCCCATTTTTCTCGGTCTTTTCGATGTACTGTTTAGTTCACCACCATTCCGATCAGGGTACCGTCGCAACAGCACGGCGATTCGAGCATAGATATCGATACCTGTTTGAGAATGGAATGGAAGCTCAGTGGATGAACGATACTATCGGCTCAAAACCAATGTAAAGCCAAATGAGCGAAGGGTATTTTTTTGTAGTTAAACGGCAGAAACGGCCGGTTGAAATTCGGTCCGAGGTGAGCCGGCATTGTATACCTTTGAACATGGATGTACCCATCTGTTGTGAGGGGAGATGTCCTTTAGGATTCCTGCATGGTGTGTCTTTATTGGCTGTTCTCGGTATTACCCGGTATTTTCAGGCGGATCCTGGTTCCGGAACCGAGCTTGCTCTCGATATCCAGAGCATATGGCAGTCCATAGAGATATACCAATCGTTGATTTATATTGGCAAGTGCGATTCCGCAACTATCGGGTGGACGTTCGGACGGATCGAGAATTCTTCGCAATCGTTCGGGGTTGATGCCGGTGCCGTTGTCCTCGATGGTTATCATGAGGGTATTGTTCCGCTCTTGAGTCTCGATCATGATCCTGCCTCCCTCGGTGCAGGTCGAAAGACCATGTTTCAGGGCATTTTCGACGAGGGGCTGGATGGTAAACTGTGGAATAGTCCACCTGTTGTCATGATGATGAAAGTTGTACGAAATCTCTATTCGATTGCCGAACCGTGCCTCTTCGATTATGAGATATGACTTGAGGGTATTCAGTGCCTCCTCCAGTCGGACAAGACCGTCTTGTTCGTATCTGACTCTGCTCCGGAAAAAGTTTCCGAGATGTATCAAGAGCTCCCGCGCCTTCTCCACATCTGTCCGGCAGAAGGATGCTATGGTGTTGAGGGTATTGAAAAGAAAATGGGGGTTTATCTGGGCCTGCAATGCCTTGATTTCCGCCCTTTCAAGTAGTTGTGCCTGCTGTTGTATTTCTTCCAATTCGAGCTGCAAGGAAAAGAGCTGGGCAAGCCCGGTGGCCAGCTCTACGTCGAGTTGGTTGATCCTGTCCCTTTTCTCCTTATAAAGTTTCAGTGTTCCTACCACGTCATTGAGCTTTTTCAGGGGAACGATGATCCCGCAAGAAAAGGGACAATCAGGCTTGGTGCCGATTATTCGATATTCCCCCGTCTCGATGACGGCAACGGTTTCCTCCGTCAGTGTTTCATGGTTCGCCCGGTGGCGATCGTCGCTTGTCCCTTTGCAGGCCAATGTCCCGAAACGGTCTGTTATCGCAACGGCGGTAAAATCCGTCATACCGTATATAATGTGCGCCGTCTGAGTAGCCGATATGGTATTGAGTCCCGTTCGGAGATAGCCGATAGTCTTTGTAGCGATGTCCAGGGCCTTCTGAGCCTGAAGTGCCCCGGTCTTTTCTTCGACCCGTAACACGGTGTTGATGATCATGATAAAGACGGCTATCCCTGCCGAATTTACCAGTATCATGGGGATCGCGACCGACTTGACGAGAGGGAGCGCTGCGGAAAAGGGTTGTGCCATCAGGAGCGTCAAGGCCATGTGAAAAGATTCTCCGACCAGACCGAATGCGAGGCCTATTTTCCAGTCCAGCTTGTCCAGTTTCAGATAGACCGCAAGAAGTCCCGCTGTGAACCCCTCGATCATCGTTGCCGTGCCGCAGGGGAGAGCGGTGAATCCTCCCAGGAAAAACCGGTGTACCCCTGAGATCAGTCCGGCACCCAAACCGACAAGCGGGCCGCCTAAGAGACCGGCGGTAATGGAGGCCATAGCCCGAAGATTCGCGAAGGCGTCAAGAGAGGTCTTTCCCATGTAGGTTCCCATGATGCCGCAGAGCCCGAATAGGACAACGATAAAAACTTTTTCCATTGGATTCGCCCGGTTGAGAATGATCTTCCTGAAGGCGGGAATCTGCATCAGGATAAAGCTCCCGGCGATAATAAGACCAAAACGATGAATCAAGATAAACATGAGGCCCATGATATCCATCCGAGTGATCCGTTGCCTCCTTATTCGATCATGACTGATCGGGTCCTGTGATAGCACACGAACTTGAAATGCCGTTCGAAGAGAAGTCCGTACACAGGGTATGGCTTACAAGGCGAGTATCTCTTTGAGCGCTTGCGCCCTTCTTCGACTGACGGGAATATCGATGGCGCATCCGCCGTGCAGGGTGATCAGATATTTCCCGTTAATATAAGGAACCACATCTCTGATATATTCCAGATTGACCAGGTAGCTTCGATGCATCCTGAAGAAGTTTTCATTGCTGAGACGTTTCTCTAACTCATCGAGGGTGGCTGAGGAGAAAAAGGAGCGATCTTTGGTAAAAACCTCCGATCTGCCGTAGTATGCCCTGCAGTGAGAGATCTCTTCCGGAGAGATAAGCAGGATCTTTCCCTTCTCTACGACGGATACTCTGGTAAAATTCTTCCTTGATGTCTTACGATTCAACTGGTCAACGACCGCTTTCAGGGCGGAGATATCGAGCTTCTTCCCGCTCAACTCCCTTAATCTCTCAACGGTTTTGACCACCCTGTCTCGGGAGAAGGGTTTCAGGATATAATCAACGGCCTTGAGGTCGAATGCGTCGACGGCGTACTCGTCATAGGCCGTGGCAAAGACAATGAACGGAGGCTCGGAAAGGGTCAGTATCTCCCTTGCGACATCGAAGCCACTGAGGCCGGGCATCTTGATGTCAAGAAATACCACGTCGGGGGCCACCGTTTTGATGGACGCCAGCGCTTCGACCCCGCTATGGGCACATGAGATGACTTCAACGCCATCCATCTCCTGTAAAAGATGAGACAGCTCATCGCAAGCGGGCAGTTCGTCATCAACGATTGCGCAACGGAGCATCATGAAAGATCCCCCAATATGTATTGATACTTAATGGCTTGTTCGTACCGTTCGTTCATTATTGTAACCAGTATCCCGGGCGCGTAACGGACTTTTCTGTTACATCTAACCCTTCTCCTCTATACCTCGTGCCAGCGATCTGTTGATAAGCGCCTTGTTGTAAGCCGAGAAAATATCCCTGCGTGAGAGTATGCCCACAATCTTTCTCGGGTTGTTTTTGTCCACTACCGGAAGCTGTTCTATATTCTTCAGACCAATCTTTTTCAGCGCCTCATCCAGATTGTTGTCTCCTGTTATCGTTATTACATCGGGTATGGCGATATCCTTCACCACAACGAGATCTCCCAGCCCTTCCTCGAAAACCACCTCCTTGAAATCCTGAAAGGTTATGATGCCGCAGAGTAATCCCTGACGGTTGACTACGGGAAAGCTCGATCGTTTGCTTGCAAAGGTATGCTCGAGCAGCTTGTTGAGGTGCATATCTTCGGATACCGTTTCTACATCCCTTGTCATAGTATCCTTGACCAGAAGGGATTTCATGATATTAACCTCTTTCCCCGCTTTGATGTCAGTTCCCCTTCGTATCAACTTCATAGTATAGATGGATTCTTTTTTGATCTGTGATGCTATAACTGAACTCAGAATGCAGGACAGCATGAGAGGGAGTATAATTCTGTACTCACCAGTCATCTCAAACAATATGAGTATAGCGGTAATCGGGCCATGGGTGGCTCCCGCCACCAGCGCTCCCATACCTACCAGGCTATAGGCTCCGTATGTGGCTGTGATGGTAGGGAAGAAATGGTGAACCAGACTTCCGAAGGCTCCACCAAGCATGGAGCCAATAAAGAGTGATGGGGCGAAAATACCTCCTGATCCACCGGACCCTATGGTAAAAGAGGTTGCGAATATTTTGGCAAAAACGAGAGCAATCAACATATACCATGGAAGCTTTTCCAGTAGAGCGAAACCGATTGCATCGTACCCAACACCATAGACATGCGGAAGTGATATCCCGATGATTCCTACGATCAGACCGCCTACCGCCGCTTTTGTGTAATCAGGAATCTTTATAAGGGAAAATAAATCTTCAATCTTGTAAAGTGTTGCTGTGAAAATCACTCCGAATACACCGGCAAGGATTCCCAACACTACGTAGAAAGGCATTTCCAGTGTACTTACCAATGTGTAATGCGGAACAATGAAAGCAGGGAAATTTCCCAGGTATGCTCTGGATATGACGGTTGCCATGACGGAGGAGACGACGATAGGGCTGAATGTGGCGATGCCGAATTCACCTAAGATGATCTCCATGGCAAACATAACCCCGGCTATGGGGGCATTGAATGTTGCCGCTATTCCCGCGGCTGCGCCGCATCCTACCAATGTTCTCATCCTGTCGGCAGAAACTTTTAGTAACTGTCCGAACGTTGATCCGATGGCCGATCCAATCTGTACGATAGGGCCTTCCCTTCCTGCCGAACCACCTGTCCCGATGCAGATGGCAGAGGCAAGCGATTTTACCAAAACGACACGTTTTCGGATAATACCTCCCTTGAGGGCGACTGCCTCCATTACTTCAGGAACTCCGTGCCCTTTCGCTTCTCGTGCAAAGAAATAGACGATAATTCCAACCAGCAGACCTCCTATGACGGGAGGAATAAGCCTTACGTGCCAAGGTAGATTCATCAGGGTTGACAAAAAATCTCCCTCTATAGTGCCGAAGGATGCTTTTTGAAAGAATCGTATCAGCCACCTGAATAGAATTGCTCCATACCCACCCAGTATTCCGACAATAGTTGCCATAACGATCATCACGGCATGTTCATTGGCGTGCAAATGAGTCGGAAGTATCTTTTTGGAAAATTTCATATGATGTTGTTATCTCCTGCTCTTGCTTTCAATTCGGGGTGACACTATATCCTGTTTAAAATCTTCGGATAATCACCCTTCGCTCTTACTATCTCTTAACATCCTTTCTTTGCAAGGGAAAATTAATTGTAATATTTTGAATATTTCCGATCGATCTGTTTTGCGATTGATTCCCGTGTTGTGGTATGATGCCGTCAAAATCAGAGGAAGAGCCATGAAAGTGATATCGGCGGAGTTTGTAAAGAGTGCCGTTCGCCCCTTCGACTATCCGGATGATTCGGTGCCGGAGGTGGCCTTTGTCGGCAGGTCAAATGTAGGGAAATCTTCTCTTATCAATACCCTTGTGAACAGGAAGAAGCTTGCAAAGACAAGCAATACCCCGGGACGTACCCAGCTTATTAATTTCTTTATGATAAACGACAACATCTCATTTGTCGATCTTCCCGGCTACGGGTATGCAAGGGTCCCCTCTTCTGTGAAGAAGGGGTGGGGAAAAATGGTGGAAGACTATCTTGAAGGGCGGAAGAATCTGCGTCTTGTGGTCATGATACTTGATATACGACGGGATCCTTCAGAAGAGGATACTCAGCTTATTCAGTGGCTCCGCATGAATACTATTGCAATGGTATTCGTATTGACAAAGGTGGATAAGTATTCAAGAAGTCGGATGAATGTCTCCAGGCGAATGATAGGTGAGCAATTGGGAGTTCTCTCGGACGAGCTTATCCCCTTCTCCGCAAAGACACGCTACGGGAGAGATGATCTCTGGAGGGTGATAGAGGATGCCTGCTCTCCCGTTTCATAATCCTTTCGCGTACCTTAAAAACCTTTAAAAAAAATCCCGTCAAATATGCATTTATGACTTGACATGGAATAGAAATCTTGATACCCATCGCGCGGTTGACTAGAAAGTGACCGAAGGTCATAATGAGTAATCTATTATTTGAGTGGCAGTGTCTCATGTCAAATCCGAGGTGAAAATAACCTTACATCAAATCCGAGGTGCAAAAAGCGGTGGTAAAAGATAGCGAAAAGATCGGCGCTGTTATGGTTGTCGGGTCCGGGATAGCGGGAATTCAGTCGTCTCTGGACCTCGCAAACTCCGGAATGAAGGTCTATCTTGTCGAAAATGATATCAGCATCGGTGGTATCATGGCTCAGCTGGACAAGACCTTTCCAACCAACGATTGTTCTGCATGTATACTTTCTCCTAAGCTTGTCGAGGTGGGGAGACATCCGAACGTAGAAATCCTGACGAAGAGAACCGTGAAGGGAGTCGACGGTGAACCCGGACACTTCCAGGTAAAACTCAGTAGCGCGCCCCGATTCGTCGATGTCGACAAGTGTACCGGGTGCGGCGACTGCGCCAAGGTCTGCCCGGTGACGGTGCCGAACATCTTCAACGAGGAACTCGATGATCGGAAGGCCATCTACCGAAAATTCCCCCAGGCCATCCCCAGCGCCTTTGCGATCGACAAGATCGGAACCGCGCCCTGCAAAGCAGCCTGTCCGACCCATATCAGCGTCCAGGGTTACGTGGCACTCATCGGTGAAGGAAAATATAAAGAGGCCCTGAAACTCATCAAGCAGGAGAATCCTCTCCCTGCCGTCTGCGGGAGGGTGTGTAACCACCCCTGCGAGGCTGCCTGTAAGAGGGGGGAGGTGGACGATCCCGTCTCCATCATGTATCTCAAACGGTTTGTCGCCGACCTTGATCTGAATGACGAGACGAAATATATTCCCGAAGTCAAAGAAAAGAAGGACAAGAAGGTTGCGATCATCGGTGCCGGTCCTGCCGGTCTGACGGCGGCGTACTATCTGGCGATCGAAGGGTACCAGGTCACGATCTTCGAGGCCCTTCCCGTCCCGGGTGGAATGTTGACCGTCGGTATTCCCGAATACCGCCTCCCCAAGGCTACCCTGAATGCCGAGATCAAAACCATTGAGGAACTCGGTGTTGAAATCAAGTGCAACACGAAGGTTGGTACAGATATTACCATGGATGAACTCCGCAAGGAGTTCGACGCCACCTTTGTCGGTGTGGGGTCCCATGTGAGCAGTAAACTGCGTGTCCCCGGTGAGGATGAACTCGAAGGAGTGGTCCACGGGATCGATTTCCTCCGCAGGGTCGCCCTCGGAGAAAAGGTCTTCCTCGGTGATCGGGTTGCGGTGGTCGGTGGCGGTAACGTCGCCATGGATGCCGTGAGGACGGCTCTCAGGACCGGGTCCAAAGAGGCCTTCGTCCTGTACCGCAGGACGCGTGCCGAGATGCCGGCAGCCGATGAAGAGATCGAAGAGGCCCTGCAAGAAGGGATCAAGATGGAATTCTTGGCAGCTCCGGTGAGGGTTCTGGGGAAGGATGGTAAGGTAACCGGAATCGAGTGCATTCGGATGGAACTGGGTGAACCCGACGAGAGTGGGAGAAGACGTCCGGTGCCGATCAAGGGCTCGGAGTTTAGCATCGAGGCCGATGCGATCATCCCGGCAATCGGGCAGACCAGCGACCTCTCGTTCATTACTGAAGAGAGCGGTATTGCTGTCAATAAATGGAATACCTTTGACGTGGATGCGGTAACATTCGCCACGAACGCGGAAGGGGTCTTCGCCGGTGGTGATGATGTGACCGGACCGGCGACGGTGGTCGAGGCGATTAATGCCGGTAAGGAAGCGGCCAAGTCGATCGACCGGTACCTGCGTGGCGAGGATATAAAACTGGGCCGCGCGAGAGATTGGAAACAGAATATTGCCGACAAGGCGGACAACAGCACCGTGAAGAAGGAACTGCGCCCCTCCATGTCGGAGCTTGAACCCTCGACACGGCGAACCAACTTCGAGGAGGTCGTCAAAGGGTACAGTGAAGAGGATGTGCTCAGAGAAGCGAAGCGTTGCCTCAGTTGCGGTGTTTGCTCCGAGTGTTACCAGTGCGTCGAGGCCTGTGTGGCCGGTGCGATCGATCACGAAATGATTGAACAGGAAGAGACCGTTGAAGTGGGCGCGATCATCGCTGCTCCGGGGACGGAGCTCTTCAATGCCTCCCTCAGAGGGGAGTACGGATTCGGTATCTACGACAATGTCGTAACGAGTATCCAGTTCGAGAGGATCCTCTCCGCATCGGGTCCCTACTTCGGCCATGTGCAGCGTATCTCCGACGGCAAGGAGCCGAAGAAGGTGGCCTTCCTGCAGTGTGTGGGATCAAGGGATATGAACTGCGGCAACAGCTGGTGTTCATCCGTCTGCTGCATGTACGCCACCAAAGAGGCCATCATCGGGAAGGAACATGCCAAGGGGATGGAACCGACCATCTTCTATATCGATATACGCGCCTACGGGAAGGATTTCGACCGGTTCGTCAACCGGGCTCAGGACGAATACGGTATCCGCTACATCCGGTCCATGCCATCGTCCGTAAAAGAACTTCAGCAGTCCAAGAATCTGCTCCTTACTTACGTCCAGGAAGACGGAACCCTGGTGGAAGAAGAATTCGACATGGTCGTCCTCTCCGTCGGGCTTGCCCCGCCGAAGGAGGCACGGAAACTGGCCGAAAGCCTGGGAGTCGAACTGGAGGAACACGGCTTCTGCAAGACCTCCCTGGAAAACCCCGTGCAGACCTCGCGTGACGGTATCTTTGTCTGTGGTGTCTTCGGCGGACCCAAGGATATCCCGGAAACGGTCATGGAGGCGTCGGGAGCCGCGGCATGTGCCGAAGGACTTCTGGCCTCACAGCGCGGGTCGCTAACCATTGCCGAAGAGCTCCCCGAAGAGATGGATATGCGGGGGACCGGTCCACGAATTGGCGCCTTTATCTGCCATTGCGGTATCAATATCGGGGGTGTGGTCAATGTTCCCGAAGTAGTCGAATATGTTAAAACCCTCCCTAACGTAGTGTATGCCGAGGACAATCTCTTCACCTGTTCTCAGGACACCGCGGTCAAGATGGGGGAGATGATCAAGGAACACAACCTCACACGGGTCATCGTGGCATCCTGTTCGCCGCGGACGCACGAGGGGCTCTTCCAGGAAAACTGTGAAAAGGCCGGACTCAACCGGTATCTCTTTGAGATGGCGAATATCAGGGACCAGGATTCGTGGGTCCATATGAACGAACCTAAGGCGGCAACCGAGAAGGCGAAGGATCTGGTCCGTATGGCCGTCGCAAAGGCACAGTATCTGAAACCCCTGAAACCGGGACAATTGGGCGTCAACAAGGCGGCGATGGTGATCGGAGGAGGACTCGCCGGTCTGACCGCAGCCCTCTCCCTTGCCGATCAGGGATTTGAGTCCCACATCGTGGAGAAAGAGGCCGAACTGGGTGGCAACTACAAGAAGCTCTATCGCACCCTCGAGGGACTCGACACGGTGAAACACCTGGCCGGACTGCTGGAACGGGTACAAAAGAACGATCTTCTCCATGTCCATACCGGTGCCGAGATCGAAAAGATCGAAGGATTCATCGGTAACTACAAGACGACAATCAAGGCCGGTGGAAAAGAAATAGCTTTCGAACACGGTGTTGTCATCGTGGCGACCGGAGCCTACGAGAACGAGACGACCGAATACCTGTACGGTACCAACGACCGGGTCGTCACGCAGCGTGAACTGGAAGCACTCATTCACGCGAAAGATGCCAAGGTAACCGGCGCGGACAACGTGGTCATGATCCAGTGCGTCGGTTCACGATGCGACGAGCGGCCCTATTGCAGCCGATACTGCTGCAGCGAGGCAATGAAAAATGCTATCGCCCTCAAGGAGGCGAATCCGGACCGTGAGGTGACCATCATCTACCGGGATATTAGGACCTACGGGCTGAAGGAGGACTACTACCGGAAGGCCCGCGAAGCCGATGTCAGGTTTATCTGCTATAGGGAAGACCGAAAGCCTGAAGTAAGCAGTAACGGCTCGAAGGTCCGGGTGAAGGTATTCGATCCGATCCTGAACCAGCCGGTTGAACTGGAGACCGATATCCTGGCACTGAGTGTCGGTGTGGTTCCGAATCCGGCCAACGAAGAGATATCGAAGATGTTGAAGGTGCCGGTCAATCAGGACGGTTTCTTCCTCGAGGCTCACGTGAAGCTGCGGCCGGTTGATTTTGCCACCGATGGCGTCTTCATGTGCGGGATGGCACATTCACCGAAGCTGAGCGAGGAGACCGTAACCCAGGCCAACGCCGCTGTCTCCCGGGCATGCACCATCCTGACCAAGGACTTTATCGAGGCTGAGGGGAAGACCGCATACGTCAACAAAGACAAATGCATGGCCTGCGGTCTCTGCGAGGCGAATTGTCCCTTCGGTGCCGTGGAAGTGGATATGACCGAGGGATGCGCCGTCGTCAACGCCGTTCTCTGCAAGGGGTGCGGTGTGTGCACGGCATCATGCCGGATGAACGCGATCGACCTCAACGGCTTTAATAACGAGGAAATCCTGGCGCAGATAAGCGCTCTGTAAGAGGTGGAGTTAGAATCATATGACTGAAAAAGCGAACGAGAACTGGGAGCCGAAGATCGTTGCCTTTGTGTGCAACTGGTGTACCTATGCGGGAGCGGATCTGGCGGGTATCAGCCGGCTGCAGTATCCCCCCAATGTCAGACTGATACGATTGCCCTGTTCGGGGCGGGTGAATCCCTTCTATGTGATCAAGGCTCTGCAGGAAGGGACGGATGGTGTTCTCGTCTCCGGTTGTCATCCAGGGGAATGCCACTACATCAGCGGAAATCTGTCGGCCAGACGTAAATTCGCCATGCTCAAGAATTTTCTCTCCTACGTGGGGGTCGAGCCGGATCGAACGATTTTTACCTGGGTCTCCGCATCCGAAGGAGAAAAATTCTCAAAGGTTATCAAAGGGGTAACCGAGAAGGTGAAGGCTTTGGGTCCGGCTCAGAAACTGGTGAAGAAACTGTAAACCGTTAAATAACAGGAACGAGGAATCGACAACTGTGGAAAATGTAGAAAAACAAGTGCGGGAACACGCAAAAAAGTTGCTTGCCGATGGCGCGGTGGATGTCGTGGTGGGGTATGAAGCAGGCACGCTTCCTTTCCAGACGACACCCTGCATCATAACGGATCCCGATGACACGGGGCGGCTTATCTGGAACCGGTTCTGTTCGGTGAACTTGGCCAAATATGTCCATGATATCATCTTTGCCCATAAGGAATCCCAGAAGAGGACTAAACCGGAGGAGCGGACAAAGAAGAAGGTCGGCGTCGTCGCCCGGGGATGTACCACTCGGTCCCTCGTCATCCACCTCCAGGAGAAACAGTATGACCGCGATCAGGTCGTCATTATCGGAGTTCCCTGTACGGGATTTGTTGCCAATAAGAAACTGTCGATTGCCGTGGATGGCAGGGAAATCACCGCCTGCTCCGTTTCCGGGGATACTATCTCCGTCCAGACGAAAAACGGCGGCAAGGACCTCCCCATAAGCGAAGTTCTGGCCGATAACTGTATGACCTGCCGATTCAATAATCCCGTTATATCGGACGAGATGATGGGCGATGAGGCCCCGGCGATACCTAATGCTGAAAAAGAGTATGAGGCAGTCGATACCTTTGAGGGCCGCTCGATCAATGAACGATGGGCCTATTTCACGAAGGAGATGGCCAAGTGCATGCGGTGTTATGCCTGCCGGAACACCTGTCCTTCCTGTTACTGCAAGATCTGTTTTATCGAGCAGAACCAACCCCGGTGGGTGGGAGTCGGCATCGATGAGACCGATACGCAGGTCTTTCAGTTTATGCGGATGTTCCACATGGTGGGCCGTTGCGTCGATTGCGGTTCGTGCTTGGAGGTCTGTCCCATGGGAGTGGATCTGAGAACGTTCCTCAAAAAGCTGGATAAGGACGATTGTCGGTTGTTTAACCATCGGGCAGGAGAGTCGATGGAGAGTGTTCCCTCTCTGAGCGCATATGCAGAGAACGATAAAGAAGAATTTGTCTTCGAACCATAGAAAACGGAGATGAGATGAGTAGCTTTCTGAAAGAAGTGAACGATAGAATGGGCGGGGTCCCGATACAGGACTGTTTCCACTGTAGAAAATGTACGGCGGGGTGTCCGGTTGCCTTTGCCATGGAGTACAATCCCAATGCCGTCATCAAGATGATACAGATGGGTATGAAGGATGCGGTGCTGGGAAGTTCCACCATATGGCTGTGTGCATCCTGTGAGACCTGTGTGACGCGATGCCCTAATGAAGTTGATATCGCCCGGATGATGGACACCCTCAGGGAGATGGCGATCGAAAAGGGTGTGGCGCCAGGTGAGAAGAACCTCCTCAAGTTCCACGAGGCATTCCTCTCCAACATCAAGATGGGGGGGAGGATCAATGAGCCGATGATGCTTGTCCATTACAAGCTGAAAACGGGGGATTACTTCTCCGATATGGGATTGGGACTCAGTATGTTCATGAAGGGAAAGATCAAACCTATCTCTCCCCGGACGAAGGATATGGGGTCGGTACGGAAAATATTCAAATCAACGGGTAAGTAAGGTAACGCCGCTGCCCGGTGTTGAAGGAGGCTGTAGTTGAAAGTTTCATACTATCCAGGATGTTCGCTCCACGCCACAGGGAAGGAATATGACCAGTCGGTAAAAGCCGTCAGCGATGCCTTGGGGATCGAACTGCAGGAGGTCGATGACTGGTCCTGCTGTGGCGCCTCGTCGGCTCATATGACCAATTTCAAACTGTCTGTTGCCCTTCCGGCACGAAATATCATTGCCGCTCAAAAGAACAAGTTGGATGTGATGGTCCCCTGTGCCGCCTGTTTCAATCGTTTTAAAAGCGCACAGCACCATCTTGAGGCGGATAGTGTCCTGCGGAATGAGATAGAGGAAATTGTCGGCGGTAAATACGACGGGAGCGTGTCCTTACGTAACCCGATAGATATCATCTATAACGATATAGGACTGGAGAAACTCAGTGAGGCGGTCACAAAGAAACTCGATGGGTTGAAACCTGTCTCGTATTACGGATGCCTCCTCCTGCGCCCCCCCGAGGTATGTGAGTTTGACGATTACGAGAATCCATACATGCTGGACGGGATCATGAATGCGCTGGGGGCCGATGCCCGTAACTGGTCGTGCAAGACAGACTGCTGCGGAGGAAGTCTGACCCTTGGTAAGACTGAGATCGTTGTCCGTCTCATCGACAAGATGATGAAGATGGCCACGGAGGCGGGTGCGAACTGTATCGTAACGGCCTGCCCGGTCTGTTTCGCCAATCTCGACACGCGGGCCAGTGAGAGCGGAAGGATTCCCGCATTCTATTTCACCGAAATAATCGCCCTTGCACTGAGTTTGAAGGGGCCTGAAGCATGGTTCAAGATGCACAATGTTGATCCGAGACCCCTGCTGTCGTCGCTGGGATTGCTGTAGGGTATTTACATTTTATACAATAAACGAGGCAACTAAGGGAAGACATGGAAAAGAGAGTAATACAGAAAGACGCCTTGGTCGGCATAATCCAAAAGATGGCGGAAAATATGGTGGTCTATGCCCCCGTCAAGGATGAGGACAATGTCCTTTTCAAAATCCTGGAAAAGGGGATGGAGCCGCTCCTGGATTTCGATAATACGAAGAACGCCCCGAAGAACTTCTTCTTCCCCCAGACCGAAGTGATGATGCGGTATATGGGTACGGAGCGGGGAAAAGAACTCTTCACAGGGGAGGGAGAGGCCAAGGAAGCGGTGCTCTTTGGTGTCCGTCCTTGCGATGCCAGGAGTTTCGTTCTGATTGATAACATCTTTAACGATCCGAAATACAAAGATCCCTATTATATCGACCGCCGGGAAAAGACGACGATCATCTCCCTTGCCTGTGTTCAGCCACCCTATACGACCTGCTTCTGCACCTCCGTGGATGGACATCCTCTTTCGTCAGAAGGGGTCGACGTCAGTCTCATTGATGTGGGAGACAGCTATCTTGCCGAATTCGTGACGTCGAAGGGGGAAGAGATCCTGAAGAAGATGGGTGATCTTCCGGTTGCGGATGACGCGCTCGAAGCGAAAAAACAGGAACTGTACGAAGCCGCCGAAAGGGAAGTTAACGGGGCGGTGCCGGCACGTGCAATCAAACCGTGGATGGATGAGAACTTTGAGCACCCCTTCTGGGATACGATTCACCACAGTTGCCTCGCCTGCGGGACCTGTACCTATCTCTGCCCCACCTGTCACTGCTTTGATATTACCGATGAGGTGAAGAAGGAGAACGGCCGGAGGATCCGCTCGTGGGATTCCTGTATGTCGTGGCTCTTTACGATAGAGACATCGGGGCACAACCCCCGGCCCTCACAGAAACAGCGCTGGCGGCAGCGCACCATGCACAAGTTCAAGTATTTCGTGGATAACTTCGACGCCGTTGCCTGTGTCGGGTGCGGCCGTTGCGTGATGTACTGTCCCGTAAATATCGATATACGAAAGATCGTAACAGACATTTCTAACCTATAGTTTGTGGAGATACCGATGCAGAACCCATACATACCGATACCCGTAGATGTGGCTAAGATTATCACGGAGGTGACGACAAAGGACATCAAAACCTTTCGATTGACCTTTGTGAACAAGGAGGATGAGGAACGGTTTGCCTACCTGCCCGGGCAGTTTGCGGAGCTTTCAATCTTTGGGAAGGGCGAATCGCCGATCGGGATTGCCTCATCGCCGACGCAGCCCGGTTACCTGGAGTTTACAGTCCAGAGGGCCGGGGTGGTGACATCTGAGCTTCACAGCATCGAGGAGGGGTTCCGGATGGGAGTGCGTGGTCCCCTGGGGAACACGTGGCCGATCGACTATCTGAAGGGGAAGAATATTGTAATCGTAGGTGGTGGTTTTGCCTTCACGACATTGCGGTCACTCCTCAACTACATGATCCATGAGGATAATCGGTCGGACTTCGGAAAGATCACGGTGGTGTACGGAGCGAGAGAACCGGGTCTTTTGATCTACAAGGACGAACTTGCCGCCTGGGAGGCCCGGGACGACGTCGACATGAACGTGACGGTAGACAAGGGAGACGCAACCTGGACGGGTCGCGAGGGTTTTGTCCCGGCGGTCTGCGAACAGGTGGCACCGAGTTCGGAGAATGCCGTGGCGGTGATCTGCGGTCCCCCCATCATGATCCGTTTTACCCTTCCGGTCTTTTTCAATCTTGGTTTCTCGAAAGAGAACATCTACACGTCGCTGGAGATGCGGATGAAATGCGGTATTGGGAAGTGCGGTCGATGCAATGTAGGGAGCAAGTATGTCTGCAAAGACGGACCAGTCTTCTCACTGGCCGAGCTGGATACCCTTACAAAAGAATACTGAAATTCCGCCAAGCGGATTGTAAAGAAAGCGGATCTTATTCCGCTTTTTTTATTGCTGAAATCCCATCCATGATTCACACAACCACACCGAAGCGGTTTGCATGAACAATCGTATCAAAATCGTTCGTTTGTTTTAGTCAGTCTTTTTCTGGTATCGTTTCAGTTGAACTGCGAACGCATTCCCCCAAAACCATATTTCATATCGATCGGAGATTCCCGGCACTTTGTTGCGGGGAATCACCCTTTCCGTTTGTCGGAGATCAACTTTTTTACTCACTTTGACCGATGTTAGTACCTTCATTATGGGAACGAATAGCGATACTTGATTTTTAAGTTTGACCGTTCGCTATACCTTCAAAATTCTTTGGCACGATCCTTTTGTATTCGCAGTTCTCACTATGTCTGCAAACCAGATTCGCCTATATACCTTTGATTTCATGTCGAAATTTATCTTTCGCAACAGAGTTTATTGCATGCTATATGTCATGAATGACAGGCTTGCTTTGTATAAAAAAAAATGATAAAGGGGCCGCAATGGTATAAATATAACTCACCAGATAAAGTATTTTTAAACTGCCGAGTAGAGGGAGGTCAGCAGCGTATGAAGGGAGAAATACCTGAGGAGTTAGAGAGATTAGGCAATACCATCAGATCAATCAGACAATCCCGAAAACTTACCCTTCGAGACGTGGGGGAGAATGCAGGCTGCACAAAGGCCTATCTTTCACAAATCGAACGTGGTGTGGTCAGTCCTTCAATTTCAGTACTGAAAAGAATAGCAACGGCATTAGGGATACGGCTGGTAGATTTATTCCTCGTCCCGGGGGACAAAGAAGATAATGTTGTGACAAGAAGAGGGGAAGGTGTCACGATACGATATCCGAAAGAGGGAGCTTTTCTTTCGTTGCTGGTCAAAGACCTGGAAGGAAGAAACATGGAACCTCTTCTGAAAAGATTAGAGCCCAAGACCGGAAGCGACGGGCTCTATGCGCATGCCGGAAGTCAGGAATTCGGGCATGTTCTCTCAGGCAGTTTCGATCTGATGGTTGACGATAAGGTTTATACCTTACATGCAGGTGACTGCTTCTACTTTGATTCCAGCCGACAGCACGGATTTATGAACAATAGCGAGGAACCCGCAGAAATACTATGGGTGATTAGTCCGCCAACCTACTAAACGGTCAAGAGGAGAAATTAGCACCAGTAACTGTTCGAGGATATGCTTTTAATAGAAGAAGAGAAAGATCTCGAACGAGTACGCGGTGGTGATCAATGCAATAGTTGAGGGGGGGTATGTATCATGCGGAAAACATAAGATAATAACCAGGAGCGCGGTTCTTGACGTGAAAAGATTCCTACCGCTGAGACGCTTTATCATGTAGGCATCGGCATCGGTTTAGCGGTTAATGAAACGGAGTTTCCATTCTTTCAATCACGATAACGTATTCAGGGGATAGCAAGGTAGTAAATGCACATTCAATGCAGACCACATTTATATACGGTGCCCTGCAATATGAAGGTAGATGAACATTATTTCTTGATTTGAAATATGCATAATCAAAAAACTTCAAAGGAGAAAATGTAATATGGCAATTCAAGTTCCAAAGTACAGACGAATAGATGGTCAAGAACAGCCGTTTATACCGTTCGGTCCATTTAAGATAAGAATTCCATTCGTTCACTGGGGGGTCGAGATGACCGAGGTCTTACAGGCCATGGTCATGTTTGTTGTCGGTATGGCGGCGATTGTCGCACTTCAGGATGTATTCGGGATGTCGTTCGAGGTTGCACTGACAATTGTTTGTTTTCACGAAATGACCTATTGCCTCCATCAGGTCTTCGGAGATCCCATCATTCCAGGATGGATTACGCCGGCTCTTCCCATTACCGTGGCGTTTATAAGTAAATATCCTATGGGGGTTGAGCGGGTAGAACATCTTATTGCTCTTCAGATCATGGTCGGTTTCTTATTTCTCATCCTCGGCCTGTCCGGGTTGGCCAAGAAGCTGTTGCACATTATACCCCGTGCGATGCAGTCCGGAATCGTTCTTGGAGCCGGTATGGCGGCGCTAACCGGTAAATGGTGTTTTGCAAAGGGGGGATCGGGTATCGTCACCCATCCCTGGAGTATATCTCTCGGCGTACTCTTCGCGTTTTATCTGATTTTCTCAAAACATTTCGGTGGACACATGCACAGTAAAGATGAGTCCAATATAAAAAGTTTTATGCTCAAAGTGGCGCAGTTCGGGATCGTGCCGGGTATTATCCTTGGTATCATCGTCGGGTGGATAACCGGTGAGTTACCACTGCCCGAAATGCAAAGCGGTCTCTTCTTCAAACCCCATATAAAAGAGGTTATTACCAATTATTCCATCTTTGGAGTGGGGATACCACCGTTGATGACGTGGGTCCAGGTAATCCCGATGGCGATAGTCGCCTATATCATTGCCTTTGGCGATGTCATTGTTGGATATCAGGTCATGAAAGATGCGAATGAGTTCCGTAAAGACGAGCTGATCGATGCGGATCCGAACAGATTAAATCTGATGTGCGCCATACGAAACTTTCTCGAGGGGTGCATCATGCCGACCGTTACCCTGGCCGGTCCATTGTGGGCTGCGATGACCGTTGCCGTTACTGAACGGTACAAATTGGGGCGGAAAGCGATGGACTCGATTTTCGGTGGATCAGGGAGTTTCAACTTCATGAAGTTTGCCAGTTGCCTCATTCTTCCCCTGGTGTGCATCTTCAAGCCGGCCCTTCCGGTAGCCCTTTCACTGACCCTGATGATCCAGGGATTCGCCTGTGTCTATATCGCAATGCGCCTTGTTAATACGAACACCGAACGCGGTATCGCCGGTGTGACAGGCGGAGCACTGGCGGCCGGTGGACCACTGATGGGTCTTGTTGTCGGTCTTGTCCTCAGCTTTGCACTCCTCGGTAAAGAAGCATTTATGGAGAAGGCAACTGATTAGAACATACCTAACGGTAACGTATGATTGTTTTTAAGGGTTGGTGCTAATAGTCCTCTCTTGGTGGCTCTGCTTTTGTGTGGTTCTTGAGAGCCATGTGACTTCAAAGACCCTCAAGAGCAGAGCACAAGGGTAGGTTGAAAGAGGATCAGGAAACAATGTTATGGTACGACGATAGGACGGACGGAGACCAAAGGGGTGTGTGTATGAGAGCCGTCCTATCAGATGTCAATCTGAGCTATCGGATAGAGGCTCGCAGGTAGTCGAACGTAATGGACCCGGTTATGGTATAAAACCGGGTGGAAGTGAAAGGAGAAGTTATGAAAAATTATGCACAAGGTTTTAGTTTTTACCTTCCTACGAAGCTTGTTTATGAAATCGGTGCCATACAAAGCAAGCTTGTGGATGAAATTAAAATGCTCGGAGCCGCATCGGTTCTGATTGTAACCGATAAGGGTGTTGTGAATGCAGGATTATTACATGACGTTGAAGCGACTCTCAACAAGGCAGGAATCCCATATCAAATCTTTGATGATGTGGAACCAAATCCCAGTACCGATACCTGTTATAAAAGTGCTGAAGCTGCAAAGTCTGCCAAGGCTGATATACTGCTTGCGGTCGGTGGCGGAAGCCCGATGGATGTTGCGAAAGCGACCGCTATCCTGGTGACGAACGGCGGAAATCTGGATGATTACGAGGGAGCCGATAAATTTGCGAAAAACCCGATACCATTTATTGCGATTCCCACCACGGCAGGTACCGGCAGTGAAGTGACGCCCTATGCCGTTATTACAATAAGGAAAAGAAACTATAAGATGACCATCCTGAGTAACAGATTGCTTCCCCAAGTTGCCATATTGGATCCGATGGTTGTTACATCCCTCCCACCGCATGTTGCGGCATCAACCGGTATTGATGCATTTGTTCATGCCTTTGAATCCTTCATAAACCGTGTTGCCTCCCCCGTAACGGATGCATACGGTGCCGAGGCCATGAGGCTTATCGGAAAGTATTTGAGATTGTTTGTCGCAAATCGGCAAAACAAGGAAGCGGCCGCGGGCATGATGATAGCCAGTAACCTGGCCGGTGTTGCCTTTGCAATTGCCAGACTGGGCAATGTCCACGCCATGGCCCATCCATTGGGTGGATTTTTCAATGTGCCCCACGGTGTTGCTAATGCAATATTGCTTCCCCATGTTGCAAAATTCAACCTGCTCGCCGATGACGGTAAATATAAACGGGTAGCGGGATTCCTCGGTGAAGATGTTTCCATGATGACGGATCGTGATGCTGCACCGGTAGCAGTTGAGGCGATTGAGACATTGTGCAGCGACGTGGGGATACCGGAAACGCTGACAGAAGTTGGTGTCACGGCGGATAAGATTCCGGATATGGCCCGTGATGCGATGCTGAGTGGTAATGTGCTGATCAATCCGAGATCAACCAGACTAGAGGATATTATAGCTCTGTACACCGCTGCCATGTAATATGGCGGGTATTTGTAAGAGAGATATTACCATCGGATTCTCGAAGAAGCATAACGAGTAACATTGCAGGGCTCAAGGTTATAGGTGCTGTGGTTAACACCAAAAGTTACTTAGAAGTCGTTGGTATTTAACGTAAACGAGTTTTGCAAGAGGAGTTTAGAGAGTATGGCAAAGATAATAAGGGTAAATATGGGTAACGGGACTGTCGGCATTGAACCGGTCCCTGAGAGGTATCTAATGCTTGGCGGGAGGAGTCTGATAACGCAGATTCTTCTTGATGAGATTGACCCTGCATGTGATCCGCTGGGAGAAGAAAACAAGATGATCATTGCCCCTGGTTTACTGGGAGGAACAAAAGTTTCGACTTCCGGTCGGATATCGATAGGAGCAAAGAGCCCTCTTACCGGTGGAATCAAGGAGGCCAATTCCGGTGGTGTTGTAGGGCGTCAGCTGTCCAGGCTCGGAATCAAGGCGGTTATCATAGAGGGTAAACCTGTGAGCAAATCCAGTTATGTCTTGAAGATCGATCACACAGGAGCCGCCCTGTCCCCGGCTGATGATCTGGCGGGAATAGGCAATTATAAACTGGCAGAAATCCTGGGAAAGATGTACGGCCCCAAGGCCGGTTTTATTACCATAGGTCCGGCAGCCGAGATGCAATTGAACGCTTCAGCCATTGCTATCTCAGACCTTGAAGGGATGCCGAACAGATTTGCCGGTCGCGGTGGTATGGGATCGGTAATGGGATCGAAGGGTCTCAAGGCCATAGTAATTGATGACGCTGATGCTTCAGAGGGACTGCTTGATCTGGCGGACAAAGATGGATTCGACGAAATAGCCAAGAACTGGAACAAGGAACTTGCCCAGAAAAAGATTCTGACGGATCAGGGGACTCCATTTCTGGTAAAGGTTATAGCCGGTGAAAGAGGATTGCCAACCAGGAATTTCAGTACCGGGTACTTTGAAAACTGGGAGAAGATTGGTGCCGAAACCATGGTGGAATTAATCAAGGCGAGAGGAGGAAAGGTTTCACATGCCTGTCAGCCCGGGTGTGTAATACGGTGCTCGAGTATTTTTAATGATGCGGAGGGCAGACCTCTCCTTAACATAGAATACGAAACTATTGCTCTCATGGGATCGAATCTCGGGATTGATTCCCTGGATGTCATTGCTTCTTTGAATTACAAATGCAATGATTACGGACTGGATACAATGGAGGTCGGTTGTGCGATTGGCGTGGCCATGGAAGGGGGTATTGCCCAATTTGGAGATGCTCAAGCGGCTGAGGATATGGTTGATCAGATCGGCAGAGGTACTCTTCTGGGTCGTGTCATAGGGAATGGGGCAACGATTACCGGTAGGGTGCTGGGCGTGAAGCGTGTACCTGCTGTCAAGGGTCAGTCGATGGCGGGTTATGACCCGAGGGTTCTGAAGGGTACAGGAGTTACTTACAGTACATCGCCCATGGGGGCCGATCATACCGCAGGCAACCTGATACTGGGAAGAGAGGGAGTTGATGCAACGTTGCCTGATGGTCAGATTAAGGCATCACGAGACATACAGACATATTCTGCGGTCTTGGATATCATGGGGCTCTGTAATTTCTGTGGAGGTGCGCTTCCCACAATGGAGATTCTTGCCAGACTCCTTACCACGGCTATGGGAAGGGATGTGAGTGTAGAAGAGGTAATAGAGATCGGCAGGAATGCGCTGAGACTCGAGCGTGAATTTAATGAGGCTGCCGGTTTCACCAAGGCTGATGATCGTATCCCCGAGTTCTTTAAGAAGGAGAGTCTTGAACCACGAGGATTGGTCTTTGATGTCAAAGATGATGATTTGGATGAGGTGTTTAACTTCTAATTCGACGGAAAATTCTCTTCTGCGATAATGAAAATAATACTTTGGTCAGAAATCTAACACTGCACCGTCTCTGGTGGTATGTATCATGTACGCGGGTATGGCAGATAAGTGAGAGCCTGCCTACCCGCAATCCTTACAGTGACTACATAGCACCTCCCACATCAACAGGCTGAAAATTCTGACAATTTGTATACATAGTATGACAAGAAGTAAGTATTGGTTGAGAGTCGGATGTGCGTTAACCATACATCCGATTTTGTAGATGATAATATTTCTACATAAATGCGATACTAAAGTATGGGCTCTTTCATGGTAACCTTTCTACAAAACAGCAAAAAGATTACATGCCGGGTTCAGGTTGAATAGAGGTGTGAATTCCAAACTATCTTTGGACATGAGACTTTTTGGATTGCCTGGATGAGGAGTGGATGAATGTCTGTTGAACATGTTGTCTTCAATATCAAGGATCTGTATGGATGCCGTCAAGGCATCCTCGTAACTAATATGGACGATGTGGTGATCCTTGCCGACAAGCAATCTGAAATCACACTTGGACAGGGGATAGGTAAAATTGTCGGCTCCGGACTTTCGGAAATTTTTCCGGAAACGTATGCCCATATAAAGCAATATCTTCAGGATAGAGAGAAGGAAGGTAGTTCCTGCATCATAGCAGATGACGATGCAGGTCTGTTGCTCGATTTGTGTCCGGTTAAAGATGGTACGGGTATACGAGGGACTATGATTACTCTCTATAACAGAAATACGTGCGAAGATATTACCCTGAGACTGGAACACAATAAAAACTTGAGACGGCAGTTGGATGCCATTCTAACTATTTCAAATGACGGCATCTGGATATCTGACGGTAAGGGAATGGTTCTCGCGATCAGTCGGGCATCGGAGAAACTGAATGATATCGATGCAAGGGATTTTGTCGGGAAGAATATCCAATGTATCATCGATGAAGGACTTATCGACCGTCTTGCTACACTTGAGGCAATAAAGAAGGGGAAGAAATCGGTTGTCAATCAACAGGTTGTCAAGGGCAATAAGAAACTGGTAGTTACCGGTGTACCGCTCTTTGATGAGAATGGTAATATTGAGTTGGTTGTCGCTCTCGAGAGGGACGTGACACAATTGGATGCAGTTCAGAATAAACTAAAAGAAACCTTAATGGTGACCGAGAATTATAGGACCAGGCTTGCCGAACTGAGTATATCAGAACTACGGAATCAGGAGATGGTTGCCGAGAGTAAGAAGACGAGAGATGTGCTCAGGACCGCCTTAAAACTTGCCCATCTGAATGTGTCCAACATACTGATTCTGGGAGAATCGGGAACGGGCAAGGGACTTCTGGCGAAACTGATTCACAAGAACAGTAAAAGACAGGACAGCCCGTTTATTCAGATCAATTGTGCGGCGCTCCCCGAAAGTCTCATGGAGGCTGAACTGTTTGGTTATGAAAAGGGCGCTTTTACCGGTGCACGTGAAGGCGGTAAGATCGGCCTCTTTGAACTGGCCCATGGGGGGACTCTTTTTCTTGATGAAATAGGTGATCTATCGTTCTCACTGCAGGCCAAACTCTTGAAATGTCTTGATGACAACGAAATCATGCGATTAGGGGGAACGACATATAAAAAGATTGATTGTACAATCATTGCCGCCACAAACCGTGATCAAAAGGATTTGGTGTTAAGTAAATCGTTTCGCGAGGACCTCCTCTTTCGACTCAATTCATTTGTCATTTCTATTCCTCCGCTCAGGGAACGACCGGAGGATCTTTATGCCCTGGCCGGATACTTTTTGGATAAATATAATAAAATTTATAATGTACATAAGAGAATCAGTCCCAAGTTAATCCGCAGCCTCAGTGCACATCCCTTTCCCGGAAACGTAAGAGAGTTAGAAAACATCTTTAAGCAGGCGGTGGCACTGAGTGATAACGATTTCGTGGACGAATTTATCTATGCCAGTTGTAATGGGGAAGGAATGGGGCTCTCAAATGCGTTTGGCGATGAGCGACAATTGAACTTTAGGAGTTATTCAGATGAAATGGATTATCATGAACGGGAAATGTTGAAGAATGCGTTGAGACATTGTAAATCTACGAGGGAACTTGCGCGGTATCTTGAAATAAGCCAGACATCCGTTGTACGCAAGTTGAAGAAACATGGCCTTTCTCCTTGCTGATGCATAATAGGTTCACATATGTGTTTAATCAATTGATATAAAAGTATTATTTTAAAAAATTTGCTGAACCACAATGTGTTTCCTGTAACCGTTTGTTATTGTTTGTTTTGCCCATCTTGGTGGGTTATAGGTGACTCATTTTATGCTTTAACAAATTCGTTACCCCTATAATTTCCCGATATCACAGTAGCTTTCTGAGCACGTGTATCGGGCATGCTAATTGCAACTACTATCTTTTGGTGTTCCGAGATTGAATTTGTAACTTGTTGTAAATATTTATTTAATATGGCGACAGGGGAAACCAACAAGAAATATGTCTCATGATTTGTATGGGTCTAACCTTACAAGGTCACCCCGATGTTTGTCGTATGCTTCGATCGGGCGACCGCGACGCCTGCTAATATTAGAAGGAGAGTGCATCGAATGGCAAAGATAATAAGGGTGGATGTGAGTAGGGGGGCGGTCAATATTGAATCAGTGCCTGAGAAATATCTGATGCTTGGAGGAAGGGGGCTGGTATCGCAGCTTCTCCTTGATGAGATTGATCCTGCCTGTGCACCGTTGGGAGAAGAAAATAAACTGGTATTTGCCCTCGGGTTGCTGGGTGGAACTAAGGTTTCGACTTCCGGCCGGTTATCAATAGGGGCGAAAAGCCCACTGACAGGTGGTATTAAGGAAGCCAATTCCGGTGGAGTGGTGGGAAGGCAGTTGTGTAGGCTCGGGATCAAGGCGGTTATTTTAGAGGGCAAACCTCTAAGGAAGGCCCTCTATGTCTTAAAGATCAATAATCAGGGAGCCACGTTATTGCCGGCTGGTGATCTGACGGGATTGGGCAACTATAAGCTTGCAGAGATCTTAATACAAACACACGGTCCCAAAACCGGATTAATAACCATAGGCCAGGCGGGTGAAATGCAACTGGGTGCTGCAGCTATTGCTATCTCCGACTTGGACGGAAAGCCGAACAGATTTGCCGGTCGCGGTGGTTTGGGTGCGGTGATGGGGTCAAAGGGTATTAAGGCCATTGTTGTCGATGACAGTGAACCTTCGGAACCACTTGTCGATCCGGTACATGAGGATGAATTTAATACGATAGCAAAAAACTGGAATAAAGAACTCGCCCAGAAAAAGATACTGACCGAGCAGGGGACACCTTTTCTTGTGAAGACCATAGCAGAGATAGGGGGTACACCAACACGGAATTTCAGCAGAGGTGTATTCGAAAATTGGAAAAAGATCGGTGCAGAATCCATGGTGGAGTTAATCAAGACGAGAGGTGGAAAGGTTTCGCATGCCTGCCAGCCCGGATGTGTGATTCGCTGTTCCAGCGTTTTCAATGATGCCGAAGGCAACCCACTCGTTAACATCGAATATGAAACCCTCGCACTTATGGGAGCAAATCTTGAAATAGACTCTCTGGATGCCATCGCTGCCATGAACCGCAAATGTAATGATTTCGGATTGGATACCATGGAGATTGGGTGTGCTCTGGGTGTGGCTATGGAAGGCGGTCTAGCCCAATTTGGTGATGCTGTAGCGGCTGAGAAGCTGATCGATGAGATCGGTAAAGGAACGGTTCTCGGTCGTCTGATAGGAAATGGTGCGACCCTTACAGGGAAGGTGCTGGGCGTAAGCAGGGTGCCGACCGTAAAGGGACAGTCGATGGCGGGCTATGATCCGAGAGTCCTGAAGGGTACCGGCGTTACCTATGCCACATCGCCTATGGGCGCTGATCATACCGCGGGCAACCTGATACTGGGTAGAGAGGGAGTTGATTCGACTCTGCCTGATGGCCAGATCAAAGCATCAAGGGATATACAGGCCTATTCTACGGTACTGGATAACATGGGCCTTTGTAATTTCTGTGGAGGAGCACGTCCAACAATGGAGATTCTTGCCCAACTCCTTACAAAGGCTACCGGTAGGGATGTTGATGTGGATGAGGTAATAGAGATGGGCCGGAATACCCTTAGGTGCGAACGCAAGTTCAATGAATTGGCTGGTTTCACAAAAGCGGACGATCGCCTTCCACGATTCTTTACAAAGGAGTGCTTATCACCGACGGGACTGGCCTTTGATGTACAGGATCGAGATCTGGATGATGTGTTCAATTTCTAATCGAGAGGTATCTGTTCTTTAGTAGGGATGCGAACATGTCGACGGTAGGTTGAGCTGTCTTGTATCGTAAGATGGTATCATCGGTAAATGTGTCAACGGGATCTCACATGGGAGGGTTTATCTGAATAGTAGAAACGATGATGGTTCACAGTGTCATGTGGAAGATGTGGCATGACATAGTAAGAACTTAAAAAATTGATCATATGCGGTCTGATCCTGATTTGATGGGAATTTGACCGCTTTGAAATCAAAAAAAGAGGAGACGCAAAATGGTGAACGAGTCAAGAGGTAAGTGGTCATTGAAGGCAGTAATTGTCGTATCGGTTTTTGCATTGTTGCTGACCGGATTTGTGGGAAGTGCAAGCGCAAAGGTGTATAAATTCACCCTTCAGAACATGTTTTCAATGAATCATCCGGTAAGCATAGCTTTGGATAAAATGAGCAAGGATCTTAAGGCTGCAACAGACGGTCAGATCGTTATTCAGTCAATTCCTCCGGGAGGGCTGGTGAAGTCCCCTGAGATCTTTGAATCGGTTGGCAATGGTGCTATCGATATGGGAACAACCTGTAGCTGTTACCATGCCGGCATTCTCCCCATGGCGGCTACGGCATTTGCGCTGCCCGGTGACCCCAGAGGTCCCATGAATATCCTGAGCTTTATCTATGATGAAGGTATCCTTGAATTCTTCCGTGAAGCATACGCCAAGCATAATGTCGTATACGGCGCTCCCGTGTGTTGGGCCGGCTATACCCTGGTTTCAAAAAAACCGATACAGAGCTGGGATGACCTCAGAAAGTTAAAGGTTCGGGCTACCGGTTCTACGGCAAAGAACCTGAAGAAGTTGGATGTTCCTACCGTTTTTATTCCTTTCGCAGAGATATATGTCGGACTCGCACGAGGTACCATAGATGCTGAAATCAGTGGTAGCCATACGGAAAGTTTCCTCGCCAAGACCTATGAGGTGGCCAAATATCAGATGACTCCTGATGTTTCCGGTGCTCAGAATTGTGAAATCATTATTAACAAGACGAGATGGGATGCCCTGCCTGCTAATTTAAGGGCCATATTTGAAATAGCCCTTAAACAGTATGCCTTTGATGTTACCAGAATGTTTGAAACGGAGGACAGACTGTCCAAGGCGAAGATGGAAGCAGCGGGAGCCCAGTATCTTGAATTACCGGCTGAGGTCGTGAAGAAATGGCAGGATTCGGCTATGGAGCTGTGGGATGAACTGGCAGCGCAAGATGAACTCTGTGCCGAGTACATAAAACGTTCGAAAGAACACATCAAGAGTCTCGGTTTTTAGTTGAAACACGTACCAAGACAATATCTTCATACCCCCCCGTTCCTTAGGTAACCACGGGAACAGGGGGTATGGTTCCATATTTCTTCTGCTTGAAAGAAGCATCACCGTATCTGGTTGGATGTGAGATGGTGCCGATTCCATGGGATATGCATGAGCGGGGGAGTAGAAACCAAGTCTGATGGTCCGGCTATTATGGAGATTGATATGATATATCTGGATAGTAATGGAATGTATTGCGGAACCGTCAGATACTGTTTTCTATGTGCTCAAGAAAGAAGGTGAGAAACGACATGCAAGGGATAGAATATTTTATATCGTTTGTAGAAAAAATTAACAAAAGAGTAGGTGAGACAGCCGCCTATATATTGCCCGTCTTCATGTGCTTGATGGTATATGAGGTGGCAATGCGATATTTCTTTCAGTCTCCCACCATGTGGGTTCATGAGACCTGTGGCTATTTATTTGCCTTTTACATAGCATTTACGGGGGGATGGATTCTTCTGCTAAAGGGGCATGTTTCAGTGGATATCGCCTATGAGCGGTTCAGTAGAAAGATGAAGCTCATTGCCGACCTTATCGTCTCGATTGCCGGATTTATGCTCTTTCTTGTGTTGCTCTGGTTCGGGTGGAAATACGCATGGCATGCTATTATCACGAATCAGCATTCACACACGGTTTTCGCTCCACCCATGTGGCCGGTTAAGATAATGTTGCCAGCCGCATCGCTTTTATTTCTTATCCAGATAGCCGCAGATATCGCACGCAGCTTGTTAGATTTGAAAAGAAAGGAAATGTAGATGAGTCCACTGGTAACTATTGCATTAATGTTTCTGTGCGTTATTGTGCTGTTTATACTCAGGGCGCCTGTAGTTTTCACGCTCGGCTTTGTTGGTGTATTGTTTCTGGCTATTGACAGAGGTTTCATATCCCTCCAGCTCCTTGCCCCGGGTATCATGGAAAATATGACCAGTGTCATTTTGCTGGCCATCCCTCTCTTTGTTTTTATAGGATGTGTCCTGGAAAAGTCGGGAATTGCAGAGGACCTATTCGGTGTGATCAGGATGTGGCTGGCTCCCGTTCCCGGCGGATTGGCGATCGGTACCGTTCTTGTCTGTGTGGTCTTTGCTGCTATGGTGGGAATAGTCGGAGCCGCGACCGTCACCATGGGGTTGATTGCCCTTCCTATCATGCTGAAGTATGGTTACAGGACAACCCTGGCAATTGGCTGTATTTCCGGAGGCGGCGCTCTGGGATTTCTGATCCCTCCGAGCGTTACCATGATTGTTTACGCATCTCTCTCCGATCTTTCGATAGGAAAGATGTTTCTTGGCGGCGTTGGCCCGGGATTATTGCTGGCCAGTTTTTTTATACTATACATTCTGATACGCAGTATCATTAATCCGAAATTGGCGCCACCCGTTCCCAAGGAAGACCGTGTTTCTTTAAGAGAAAAATTCATATCTACTAAAAATCTCATCATGCCCATTGTTCTGATCTTCTGTATTATGGGATCAATCTTCGCAGGGTTGGCCACTCCTACGGAAGCAGCAGCCTTTGGTGCCTTTGTGTCGTTATTCATCGTGTATCTCCATATAAAAAGTGTGAAGGGAACATGGGGCGTATTTAAAGAAGCAACGCTCAAGACGGCCCAACTATCAAACATGGTCATGTGGATTGTTATCGGGTGTCTCGCATTTTCTTCCGTTATCAATACCTTGGGTCTGCCGATTATTTTGCAAGAATTCATCGATTCATTCGGGATCAACAGGTGGGTTATCCTCATCGCCATACAGCTGAGTTTCTTCCTCCTTGGCATGATCATGGACGATCTCCCCATTATCATGATCACCGTGCCCATCTATGTTCCGTTGATTACCTTCCTGGGCTTTGATCCACTGTGGTTCGGTATCCTGTTTATCGTCAATATGCAGATGGCATATCTGACTCCCCCATTCGGTTTCGTTCTGTTTTATATGAAGGGAGTCGTTCCGCCCGGAGTAACGATGGGAGATATTTACCTGTCCGTGTGGCCGTTTATTATGTTGCAGGCACTGTGTCTGATCACCATTATGATCTTTCCGGATATCGTTATGTGGCTGCCCTCTAAAATTATCGGGTGATAAAGCAAAGTCGGAGCTTAAGCATGTTGGAAATAGAACGAGGTATCCAATCAGATAGAAAGAACACTAGTCATGAAAATAGAACCAAGCAAGAACGTTAAGATAGAGGTTATCCGTTCGGAGTGTGATGTAATGAAAAACGGAGATTCGGTATATCTGAACGGACCGATCCTTGACGGGAAAAAGTCAGGCCCCGTCTGTGTGACAGCCCTCTTGTCGATATACCCGTGGATTATGAGTGCCCGTTTTGGCATTGAATCGGACCACTTGGGATGGAAAGATGGTTATAAGGTATGCTGTCCTGATGGACTCGTTGAATTCAGGGTCACGTTTCTTGACAAAGAAGATGGAAATCAGTGACAGCGTTTTTCTTACGTAGTCGTTGATCATGATGGTATCAGGGTGCAATGAGGATATGGCACCGCTTTGATATTGGCACCGATCAAAAGCTACCAGAGAATAATATATAGAATAAAGGAGACAGGTAATGACGGTTAAAGCAGGTGAATTTAGGGTAGTTCCCGGTGAAAAGGCACAGAAACTTGTAGCTCGCAGAGAAGCAGCCGTTCCGAGAGGTATCGGTCATTTAGGACCAATTTATATTGCCGATGGTAAGGGCGCCAAACTGACGGATGTTGATGGTAACGAATATATTGATTTTGTCGGTGGGATCGGGTGTCTTAATTTAGGGCATTGCCATCCTGAAGTTGTTGCTGCCATTAAAGAACAGGCAGACGCATTCATGCATACCTGTTTTCACGCAGTTCAATATGAGTCCTATGTCGCTTTGGCCGAAAAGCTTATTGCAACGGTACCGGGTGATTTTGAAAAAGAGGCCATGTTTGCGAACAGTGGTGCCGAGGCGGTGGAAAATGCCATCAAGATCGCACGGCGATATACCGGCAGATATAATGTTATAGCCTATGAACGCGGATTCCACGGCCGAACCTTGCTGACCATGGGACTGACGAGTCAGGTGAAAATGTATAAGTATGGATACGGGCCGACCGACATCGGTATTTATCGTGCCCCGTACCCATATGAATACCGGTGCCCCTATAACCTGGAAGGGAAAACCATTGCTCAGGCGTATCTGGATCAACTGGAAGAGATGAACCGGACAACCGTTTCTTTCGACAGTATAGCGGCCATCCTTTTCGAACCGATTCAGGGTGAAGGCGGATACGTTATTCCACCGAAAGAATATGTGGAAGGCTTGAGGAAGATCTGTGACGACAACGGTATCGTTCTGATCGCCGACGAGGTTCAGGTCGGCATGGGGCGCAGCGGTAAGATGTGGGCGATTGAACAGTTTGGTGTTGTTCCCGATATGATAACAACGGCCAAAAGCATCGGTGCGGGGACCGTCCTGTCGGCCGTGGTGGGTAAAAAGGAGATAATGAACGCCGTCGATCCGGGCGGAATAGGAGGAACCTTTGGTGGTAACCCCCTGTCTGCTGCAGCCGGCCTGAAGGCTTTTGAGATAATCGAAAAGGAAAAGCTGTTGGATAGGGCCGTTACCCTTGGGGCTATTGCCAAGAAAAAACTCGATGCCATGAAAGACAAGTATGATATCATTGGCGATGTCAGACAGATTAATTGTGCCATCGGTGTTGAATTTGTCAATGACAGAGCTACGAAAGAGCCCGCTACCGCCGTGGTGGGAGCCATTGTGAAGGAGTGTTATGAACATGGTCTTCTAGTCATGGCAGGTGGCCCGAGTCATAATGTCCTACGACCACTGTTTCCGCTGATCATTGAAGAAGCCGACTTGGAAAAAGGATTTGATATTCTGGCGCAGGCTATAGAAAAAGTGACGAAGTAACGGTTGAGATCCGTTACCGATACGGTATGTTTGCACGAGAATTCTATAGAGATCGGATGTTGTCAGTTCATTACCACCGACGCGGTCAGTGGTAGTGAACTAACACATCTGTAAGCCCGTTCTCACAAAGGATTTCTGGAGGTTTTCAGAAAGTTAAAATCGGAACATTTTATTCAGTTCTTACCGCTGTAGTGCTTGACTTATATCTTCTGTTGGAATAATGTGCTCAGATTCATTGCCATAGTAGATACGCTGTGATTTTCGAACGATATTGTAAGAAAGAGCCGGATACTTGGGAGTGCTGTAGAGTACCTTGAGGCGGTGCACATAATAAGGGTAATGAACTCCTAAGGCCGATATACTGTATTATATGATCAAAAGACGTATACCTTGAGCTTTCCCTTTTTCCATCCGGTGTGACAGTCACCTCCTATCAACAGAGAGCTCAACTCGTAAATCTTACGGTAGATAAGATGAATGTTTAGATAAAACAGTCGGAGCGAAACATGCTGAATTCAATTTTTATTCCAGTCATTACCTTGACGGTTACGGCACTGGTTCTTGGAATAAGTATTGTCCTGGTATCAAAAAAGTTTCATGTCGATGAAGATCCCCTTGTTGAAGCCGTTGTAAAATTGTTGCCGGGCGCGAATTGTGGCGCGTGCGGACAGGCGGGGTGTTCACAGTTTGCCGTTACTTTGGTTGCCACCAGAGATCCAAATCTGGCATGTCCCGCTCTCAGCGCAGACGGTACAGAGCAGATAGGGGCAATATTGGGGATGGAGCTGTCGGGGATGAAACCGGTCATATGTACGGTAAAGTGTCAGGGAACGACGGCGGTTGCAAAGCAGACGGCGGAATATCATGGAATTATGGACTGCTGGGCTGCGAAACAGGCGTTTCATGGTACGAAAGTATGCCCCTATGCCTGTCTGGGACTGGGATCATGTCTATCGGCCTGCACCTACGATGCCATGCGGATCGTGGACGGTATCGTTGAAATCATTGAAGAGAATTGTGTTGGTTGTGGATTATGCATAAAAGAATGCCCGGTGAATGTCTTAGAACTGCAGGAAAAGAAACCGAATCGGTATCTTGTCGCGTGCCGTTCTACCGATAAGGGCGCCGCCACTAAGAAATATTGCGAAGTTGGCTGCATTGGATGCAAGAAGTGCGAGAAGGCCTGTCCTGCTGAAGCCATAACGGTTGATAATTTCTGCGCTGTCATTGATCAGAGCATATGCACATCTTGCGGTGCGTGCATAGAGGCGTGTCCGACTCATGCCATTGTCCTTAAGGAGGACAACATCAGATACTAGCAAGGGAAACTATATGAGGACATTCAAGAAAGGTGGGATTCATCCACCGGAGAATAAAATTACTGCCGATGTTCCCATTGAGACGTTGCCGACGCCTCATGTGCTGACGGTGCTTTTGTCTCAGCATCTGGGAAAACCTGCGAAACCCATCGTTCAGAAGGGTGAATCGGTTAAGAAGGGGCAGCTGATAGCCGAGGCCGATGGGTTTATCAGCGCCCATGTCCACGCGCCGACAAGCGGAAAGATAACTTCAGTTGATGAGCGATCTCCCAACCCGGCAGGTCAGTATTCGCAGGCGATCATTATAGAGGCGGACGGCCAGGAAGAGTGGGCCGAAGGCATGAATATTGACATCGAGTATGCTTCGTTTCCGCGAGAAGAAAAACTGCGTAAGATCCAGGATGCAGGCATAGTCGGTATGGGTGGCGCGGGCTTCCCGTCTCATGTCAAACTGAACCCGCCGAAGGACAAGAAGATCGACACCCTGATTTTGAACGGTGCGGAGTGCGAACCGTTCCTGACGCCTGATTATCGGTTGTTGATGGAAGAACCGGAAAGGGTCATAAAGGGTTTGGAGATCGTAGCATCCCTCTTTGGTGAAGATCTCAAGGTTTACATCGGGATTGAACAGAACAAACCCAGGGCAATCAGGATAATGAAAGAGCGTTCGAAAGGAACGCCTTTCGAGGTGGTTTCTCTGAAGACCAAGTATCCCCAGGGATCTGAAAAACAACTCATTAATGCGTTGACGGGAAGAACCCTTACGGTGGGACAGCTACCCTTTGATGCCGGTTGTCTGGTCCATAACACGGCGACTATCTATGCGATCTATGAGGCCGTCGCAAAGAACAAGCCCCTCATTGAGAGGGTACTGTCCGTATCCGGGATGAGTATAAAAAACGCAAAAAACCTGCGAGCCACAATAGGAACCAAGATCACGGATATTGTGGAATATTGTGGCGGTCTGAAGGAGGAGATCAATCAACTCATTGTCGGCGGTCCGATGATGGGCAAGTCACAGTTTACTCTGGACGTGCCTATTACCAAGACTACGTCGGGCATACTGCTGATCAACAACAAAGAGCTTGACCGTCTACGGGAAATGGCGTGTATCCGGTGCGGGAAATGTGTTGATGTGTGTCCCCAAGGGCTGCAACCGTGGAGATTTGTTGATCTGGCACAGAATCGTCGTACTGATGAAATACCCGTGAATATGTTAAATGACTGTATGGAGTGCGGAAGTTGTACCTTTGTATGTCCTGCCAGAAGAGATATTGTACACTGGATTAAATACGCCAAGGCAATGAATGCCAGGCGAAAGGGGTAGTTGGTAATGGATGCTCAAACAAGGCCGTTGATTGTTTCTTATGCTCCTCATATACGTACCGAAAACAGTATCGAAAAGATCATGTATACCGTTGTGATTGCATTGATACCTTCAATCATAACATCGGTATACTATTTCGGATTTCGAGCGTTGTCTGTTGTAATCGTAGCCGTCTTAACCTGTATGGCATCTGAATTTATTGTCAACAAAATCAGAAAGAAGGAACTGACCTGTTTCAATGGAAGTGCCGTTGTAACCGGGATTCTCCTTGCCCTGAATGTGCCGTCCGGGTTGCCTTTGTTGATGGTCGTGTTGGGGTCTGTTGTTGCTATTATCATTACAAAGGAACTCTTTGGCGGACTTGGTTTTAATATCTTCAACCCCGCCCTTGTGGGACGTGTGTTTCTCCTGATTTCTTTCCCTGTCGCGATGACGGCGTGGCCCGTTCCACACGCGGTTGATGTGATAACCGCCGCTTCGCCTCTCGGAATACTCAAAACCGAGGGTGTTGCTGCCATAGCCGATATAACATTCTGGAAGCTTTTCTTTGGAGAAATCGGCGGCAGTATGGGTGAGACGTCCGCGTTGGCAATCTTGATCGGGGCTGCGCTTCTTGCGATACGAGGATATATTTTCCTGAAGATTCCCCTCATATTTATCGGTACAACCTTCGCATTTACCGGTATCTTTTATCTGATTGACCCCACCCAGTATGCTTCCCCTATTTTTCATCTAATGAGCGGCGGACTGATGCTCGGTGCGTTTTTCATGGCAACGGATATGGTGACGTCTCCCATGATGGTCCGAGGGCAGATTATCTTCGCCTTCTGCTGCGGTCTATTAACGGGGATTATACGCCTCTTTGGAGGCTACCCGGAAGGGGTTTCCTTTGCGATATTGATTATGAATGCGTTTGTTCCATTGCTGGATAGGTGGGATTTATATAGCATGACAAAACGAAGAGAGGCTGTAAAATGAGACCTGTTGTGGTTTTGAGTCTGATATGTCTGGTCGCCGCTACCCTTCTGGCAGGTGTGAATCAACTCACGATAGAGCCTATTAAGGGGGCGGAAAAACAACTGAAAATGGATGCGTTGGCTGAGATATTTCCATTCAAAGTTGAAACGGTAAAGATCAGTGAAGAAAACGAAACGGTATATTACGAACTGTTGGATGGCAGCGGCACACTGAAAGGTGTCGGAATCGAGACCTTTACAAACTTGGGGTACAGCGGAAGAATAAACGTATTGCTGGCGGTGTCGCCGGAGGGAACAATATACAACTACAAGGTTGTGTATACAAAAGAAACTCCAGGATTGGGGAGCAAGCTGTCAAGTCCGAAATTCAAGGAGCAGTTTAAGGGAAAATCAATGGCTCCGGGATTTGTGTGGAAGGTAAAGAAAGATCAGGGCGATGTTGACGCAATTACCGCTGCCACGATTTCTTCGCGGGCTATCATAGACGCGCTGGTCAGAGGATTGAATCTGTATGAAAAGAAATACAAATGATTCGGTCGGTTGGACCCGGATCTTTATAGTGTTAGAAATGGTACATCTTTGATGTGGGCAACAATTAATCAAGGTACAAACTATCAGATAACGTCGTACTAAAAAAGGTAGATTGATAATGAACGCTTTTAATGTATTTTCGAAGGGTATTATCAGGGAAAACCCGGTGTTAAGATTGTTACTGGGATTCTGCCCGGTCTTGGCGGTAACCACAACGGCGGTGAACGGCGTAGGGATGGGTCTGGCGACATTATTTGTTTTATTCTGGTCGAATATCGTCATCTCTCTGATTTCGTCGTTTATTCCGGATAAGGTCAGGATACCGTGTTTTATTGTTGTTATTGCCACATTCGTGACCATTGTCGACCTGCTTATCCGCGCTTTTTTCCCTGAGCTGAATAAATCGCTTGGGATTTTTATCCCGCTGATTGTTGTGAATTGTATTATTCTCGGCAGGGCGGAGGCTTTTGCAAGTAAGAACGGTCTGTTCTATTCCATTCTGGACGCTTTGGGGATGGGTCTGGGATTTACCCTGTCACTGGTTATCCTGTCTTCCATACGAGAGATTTTAGGAAATTGGTCAATATTCGGGATATCGATAGTTTCCGATCAGATTCCCCCGATCTTGCTTTTTGTGTTGCCTCCGGGTGCGTTTTTAACTCTGGGGTTGATGATAGCAACAGTGGTTGTAATTGAAAAACGAGGAAAAGTTGCAAATGGAGGTGCTCAAGATGAAAGAAATCTTGGCTGTGATGGTCGGTGCGATCTTTGTAAATAATGTCGTTTTAGCACAATTTTTAGGTATTTGTCCGGTCATAGGGGTCTCGAAAAAGATCAGCACCGCAGTGGGCATGGGGTTTGGTGTAACCTTTGTCATGAGCCTTGCCACTCCCATTACGTATATCCTGTATTATACCGTACTGGTACCTTTTCAGATGGAATTCATGATTACGGTTATCTTTATACTCGTTATTGCGTCACTCGTGCAGATCGTTGAACTGGTGATGAAAAAGGTGAGTAAGCCCCTGTACAGTGCTTTGGGCATATATCTCCCCCTGATCACCACAAACTGTTCGATCCTCGGGGTAGCGCTTCTCGTCATACAGCACAACTATTCATTCGTGACGGCCCTTGTTTTCGGGTTCTGTTCCGCTTTGGGATTTAGCCTTGCCATAATCATCTTTGCCGGAATACGCGAGAAGTTGGAAGAAGCGGACATACCCGGTGCTTTTGCGGGTGTTCCCATTACGTTCATCACCGCCGCTATCTTGTCCTTGGCATTTATGGGTTTTTCTGGCCTCGTATAGTGTCAGATGAAACGTTTTGTTTTACTATGTATAATCCTGCTCATTGCCGTTTCTCTCTTTTCCCTTATTCGCTACGATAAGGGGCACAATACACCTGTATACAAACAGCAAAGGGTCCTCATGGGGACCCTTTTTGAACTAACGGTCTTAAAAAGGGGATTGTCTCAGGAAAAGGCTGTTGCGGCAATTGAAAGCGCCTTTGCAGAGGTGAAACGTCTGGAACAACAGATGAGCGAACGAGTCCCGGACAGTCCGATTGCCCTTGCCGCACGGTATGCGGGGGTGAGGCCCGTGACCGTTACCGATGAAATCCTTGATGTCATAGAAAAGTCGTTCACAATATCCGAACAGACAGGTGGTGTGTTTGATATCAGCTTCAAGCCCCTTGGGAGGCTCTGGGATGTGATGAACAGGAAAGAACCTCCGGATGATGCTCAGATTAAGGAACTGCTCGATCTTGTTAATTATACAAATATCCTCCTGGATCCGGTTCGAAAGACAATCTATTTGAAAAAGCCGGGTATGGCGATCGGCCTCGGTGCAATAGCCAAGGGGTATGCCGTAAGCAGGGCGGCGGAAAAAATCGTTGAAGCCGGAATAACGAACTTTATTGTTAATGCCGGTGGTGATCTCTATTTTTCAGGAAACAGAGACGGAGAGCCCTGGAGTTGCGGCATACAAGACCCTGACAAGAATGCCGATGTTCTTCTTAGACTGAAGATCAAATCCGATTGTGCCGTCGTTACGAGTGGAGACTACGAACGGTTTTTCATGTTCAAAGGACGAAAATACCATCATATAATCGATCCAAGAACGGGGTATCCCGGAACGGGCACAAAGAGCGTGACGGTATTTGCGAAGGACGCCACCGTAGCGGATGCCTACGCCACGTCGTTTTTTCTGCTGGGTTACGATAAATCATTGGAACTTATTAACACACACAAGGATGTAGCCTTTATAATGATCGATGAAAAGGGTCATATATTGGAAGGCGGAAGAGTTGCGTCCTTTGCCGATTGTATCACCCCCGATACCCCGTAAGAAGTCGACACTCGGCACTGTTTTTGTCTTTGTCGCCCCACCGGTACCGTCAAGTACAGCGCTGTCGTTCACCTCCATGATCAAGGTCAGAGAGACTCTGCGGTATCCGTAAGATTTAAGGATCTGGGGGAGGGGGTGATAGTATCTCCGAACGACATGAATTGTTCTTTGGTAGGTCTTCAAAATCCACAGGATGGTTCACAGTACGGATATCTCCTGAGGATACGGTTCCGTTTCAGGATGATCATGACCGTGACTGTCCCTTGGATTTCCGTATTCCGAATAGTAAGCCGTTTTTGAGGTGTATCAAGGAAGCACAATAACGCAGTACCAGATGTCTTGTTTATCCGTCCCTTCGTCCCCAATCGTAGGGTATCTCGTTTTCGTGGGGGTGCACGCGGAATTCATCCGGCTGGGCGTAGTCGTAAACATGTGTGGGTGTATTGACAACGATGGCCTCTTCCTGTGAGACGCACTTGAATCCGTGATAGACATAAGGCGGTATGTGAATCAGGATGGGGTTGTGCTCTCCGGCAAAGAATTCATCCACCTCTCCGTATGTGGGGGAGTCTTCTCTCCCATCGTAGAGGACGATCTTCATCGTACCCTTCACCACTGCCATGTTGTCGGACTGTTTCTTATGGTAGTGCCACCCCTTCACAACGCCGTGGTAGGCGGTCGTCATATACACCTGCCCGAATGCTTCGAACATTGCATCGTCGCGCCGGAGTATCTCCATTAATCTTCCGCGTTCGTCCGGTATTACTCTTAACGTTTTGATTTGTACCCCTTTGATCATACGGTTATCCTCTATCTGTCAGATCCCGATCCATTGGGATGATATGTTTTTATACGTCCTTTACACCTTGTTGGCACCGGTCGTTGCGACCATATTCCCCGCGTACCGGAGGGATTCAAAGGTCCCTGCATCAGTCCACCAACCGTCCAGAATGTCATGGGTAATGGTCCCTTTACCGATGAAATGATTGTTCACGTCGGTTATCTCCAACTCGCCCCGTGCCGATGGCTTCAGGGTCTTGATGAAATCGAAGACCGTGTTGTCGTACATGTAGATGCCGATAACCGCATATGACGACGCGGGGTTTGAGGGCTTTTCCTTGATTTCGACTATTCTGCCGTTATCGAATGTAGGGACGCCGAACCGTTGCGGGTCGTGAACCTCTTTGAGCAACACCTTGGCTCCCTCTTTCTGCTTTCTGAAGTCCACAACAGCTCCCCGTATATTCTTTTCAATGATGTTGTCTCCAAGGATGACGACGATCTTATCGTTATCTGCGAAGAATTCCGCAAGGCTCAAAGCGGCCGCTATGCCCCCTTCCCCCTCCTGATAAGTATAGTTCAGGTGTTTAAGGCCAAACTGCTTGCCGTTCCCCAACAGTTTCAGGAAGTCACCCGCATTGTTCCCTCCTGTTACGATCAGTATCTCATCTATGCCGGCATTCACCAGTGTGGTGATCGGGTAATAGATCATGGGCTTGTCATAGATCGGAAGCAGGTGCTTGTTGGTAACTTTCGTGAGCGGGTGCATCCTGGTGCCGAGACCACCCGCGAGAACAACTCCCTTCATGTATGTCTCCTTTCTCAGATACAATCATTTGTATTGTCAGACGTCTCATACCATATTTAAGGGAATCATGACAACCGGATAATCCGATGGGAACGAGTTCCTTTTCTTTACAGGATGCGTGCCGTATAGTATATAATTTCTTTTATGTCTTTTTATGTACATTGTATTTTGGATGTGGAATCATGACAGATGAACAGTATATGGATATGGCCCTGAAACTTGCACGCAGGGGTGAGGGATGGACGAGCCCCAATCCCATGGTAGGTGCTGTGATTGTTCGGGATGAACGAGTAATAGGGACCGGATATCACAGGAGATACGGAGAGGCTCACGCAGAGATCAACGCGATCAATGCCGTGTCCGAACCCATTGAGGGAGCCACCTTTTATGTCACCCTGGAACCCTGTTCCCACCATGGAAAAACTCCTCCCTGTGTCGATAAGATTATAGAGACAAAGGCGGCACGGGTGGTCATAGGAACCGTCGACCCCAACCCGCTTGTCTCCGGGAGGGGAATTGCGCTATTGCATGACCACGGTATAGAGACGCAGGTGGGAGTGCTGGCAAACGAGTGTGAGAAATTGAATGAGAAATTTTTCACGTTCATGAAAACCGGTATGCCCTTTGTTACGCTGAAATACGCACAGACCCTCGACGGAAGGATTGCTTCATTTACAGGGCACTCTCAGTGGATCAGCTCGAAACCTTCCCTCAGATTCGCCCACAGATTGAGGAGCCTCCATGACGCGGTTCTGGTCGGAATAGGGACCGTTATAGCGGATGATCCAGACCTCCGGGTTCGTCTCGTCAGGGGAAGAAATCCCCTGAGAGTAGTTGCCGATTCCACATTGAAAATACCGCTTGGTGCGCAGGTACTCGGCAATCAGGATGCTGCGAAGGCAGTGATTATCACAGGACCCGTGAGCGGAAGAAAAAGACGTGCCATGCTGGAAGAGAGAGGGATAGAAACACTGGTGATCGAAGAGAAGAGCAATGGTGGTCTGAATCTGAAAAAGCTTCTGGCAGAGCTCGGAAAGCGGCAGATATCCTCGCTGCTTGTCGAGGGAGGGGCAGGGATCATCACTTCCTTTTTGAAAGAGGGGCTCTTTGACCGGATGATCGTTATCACCGCTCCCAGAATAGTGGGAAGAGGGATAGAAGCGGTGGGTGATCTGGGGATATCGCTGATAGACGATTCCATAGGGCTGAAGTTTGAACGGATCTGCAGAAAAGGTGATGATATGGTAACCTATCTGAAGAAAAGGGATTGATATGCCCTGGTATGCGGTTTATACAAAGAGTCGTTTCGAGAATAAGGTCTATGTCGGTCTTATTCAGAGGTCTGTCGAGACTTTTCTCCCAAAGATAGAGGTGTGGAGCCGGAGAAAAGACCGGAAAAAGAAGATACATATTCCCATGTTTTCAGGATATCTGTTTGTCATGTTTCCGGAATACACGACCGAGAAAAAACTCAACGTTCTTACCACACCAGGCGTGGTGAAGATGTTGGACAAACCGGACAGTCACGAGCCATTGCAGGTTCCCGACTCACAGATAGACGCTATCAAACGCCTGGTCGCTTCCGATGTTGAAATACAGCCCTACCTCTATCCCGGGGAAGGGGAGTGGGCGAGGATTACAGATGGTCCTTTCAAGGGGATAGAAGGGATCGTGATGCGAGTCGATTACCGAAGACACGTATTTGTCGTGTCCATAGATATCCTCCAGCGCTCCGTAGCCATCAAGCTGGAGGGTTTCCAGATAGAAAAGATCTGAAGGCTTCCTGGGCCTCATCTTCCAGGAGTTCCTCGCACCCTTTATACTTGGGTGAAAGGTGAAAAATACGGATCAGTTTGGCCCCTGCCATTCCGGCAAGGTATCCCGCCTGTTTCGCCGTGAGGTGATATTTCTCTGCCGCCGTTTTGCGATCCCTATCCAGAAACGAGGCCTCGATAAAGAGAAGGTCGGAATCCTTCGCCAGCATGACGATCTTTTCCGCATTATCTCTGTTATAAACGGCGTCTGTTACGTACGAAATCTTCTGACCTTCCGTTATTCGGGTGATTCTTTTCAGCTCGCCCAGTCGCACGGTTTTCTCCTGCCCTCCTCTCCATCGCACACGTATTGGTGTCTCATCCGTGTCACCCCTGCGGACGGCATCTTTCAGATCGGCCAGCCAGTCTCCCCGCGGCAGCCCCATTTCGTCCATGACGTTTTTCAGTATATTGACGTGCCTGTGTTCTTTCAGTGCATAGGCAAGTACCGGGATTTTATGGTCGAGGAAGGTGGCGGTCACCGTGAAGGTGCTAGTATCGATCAATGTACCGTTAAATTCGGCGATGTCTCCCGACTCAGAGGCGAATGCGCCGTGGCAGCTGTACTGTGTTGTCTTCACCTGCGTATCCCAAACTTCTGCAACCCTTAGTATAAAGTCGTTTGTATAGTTTTCGACGAGATTCCATGTGTAAGCGGCCAGTTTTCCCTCCACGTTTCTTATGAATCCGGGAGGGCCGAAGAGGGAAATATGCATATCCCTTCCGAGGCAGATTCTCAGGAGGTGGTCGAAGCCGATGAAATGGTCCATATGCGTGTGAGAGATGAAGATGTGGTTGACCTTGAGAATTTGTCTCGGCTGGAGTCGATATATGTCTCCAAGGTCGAAGAGTGCCGCTTCACTCCTGTACTTGAATTTTACATAGACCCCGGGATCTGATGAGGGGTTGTTTATAAGGCAGGCGCTGAACATAGTGCTGTAACTATAGCCGGGTAGCTAAAAACCGTCAAGGGATTTGCATGGCCTGTCTATGTGATTGTGGAATTTGCTTTCAGTGTTCGTGCGGCACGCACGTGGTGAAAAACATGCGACGGGAAGTTTCATGGCAGATTCCTGACATGTGCTCATCCTAGAATGTTGTCGAGGCGACATATCATTTTTCGTTGTGAGGCATGAATTAAAACAGCTTGACAACTCGTGGTATCGGTGGAGTATTATCATGCCATGGGTGTATCTGAGAAGAAAGAAGCGGCGCTTGCCGAACGTATGGGGGATCTTGGGATCAGGGAGGAAGATCTTCGTGAGACCTTTGTCAGGGCGTCCGGTCCCGGAGGGCAGAAGGTAAACAAGACATCATCCTGTGTAGTTCTCACACACATTCCTACCGGGCTTGCGGTAAAGTGCCAGCAGGACCGGTCACGGGAGATGAACCGGTTCTTTGCGAGAAGGATCCTTCTTGACAGAATAGAACGGATACAGAAGGGAAAGGCAAGTCTCCAGCGCCAGAAGATTGAGAAGATACGGCGGCAGAAGAGGAAACGATCTAAGAAGGCGCAGGAAAAGGTGCTCAGATTGAAACATATCCAGTCTGAGAAGAAAACCCTTCGATCGAAGATTTCAAATATAGACGAATAACGCCTGCGGGCACCTGTGCACTGTAGCGTCGATGATACATGCCGGAGAAAATATGGAGTTATCTTTCAGACCCATGAGAATGTGTTTCTAATGCCATAACCTGCTGGGATCAAGTGCTTTTAATTTCAACCTTACGGATAGTGAAGAGGGGTAACGGTGTAATTATCGGGGAGAACTCTCCGATGGCGTAGTATCACTAGATACGGATAACGATAAAAAAGGGGAGGAACACGTTTTATTCGTTCCTCCCATTTTCTGATAAAGCCTTTCAGGTGCGTTTTATCCGGCCACGTACTTGATCAACGGGTTGGCGTAGAGAATTACCAGAGACACGACCAGCGCGTAAATGGCGATGGACTCGGTCATGGCCATACCGACCAGCATGGTAAGCATGATTTTTCCCTGCCCGTCGGGATTTCTACCGACGGCGTTTGCAGCGCCACCTGTTGCCTGACCCATACCGCTGCCGGCGCCTATCGCACCGAAACCCATCGCTATGGCCGCGGCGATAACGCTGCATGCGACAACGAGTGCCTTGTTGTTGGCGAGGGTGTCAGGCGAAGCCTCGGCTGCGACTGCAACAGCGGCGGTAACGAACAGAAACCCCATGCCGATCATGAAAATGGTGATGCCTTTTAAAGATTTTCTCATAATGCGATACCTCCTTTGGATGATGTATTGGCCGATTTCCCATGATAGGGTCCTGCCCCAGACTCTCCTTATTCGCCGGAATAGGACTAACACAAAAAAAGGCTCAGTTTATCTAACCGTGAAAAAATCAGTTGTCAAGAAATATTTGTAAAAAAATATCCGTATATGATATGGAGACCCCGAAAGATGATCGATAGGAAAGAAGCGACTATGACGATATTAACAGATATGGATAAAAAAATTATACAGGAAGTTCAAGGGGATATTCCTCTTGATATAAAGCCGTATGATAGCATCGGCAATAGGATCGGAATGCAGGGAAACGATGTTATTGATGTCTTGAAACGGTTGCAGGAAGAAGGAATCATACGCAGATTTGGTGCCGTACTGAGACATCGCGAAGCCGGCTTTCCCGAAAATGCCATGGTTGTCTGGGCCGTTCCGGAAGAGAGGTGCGAAGAGGTCGGATCTCTCCTTGCCTCGTACAAGGCAATAACCCACTGTTACGAGAGAACCCCCCCCCTTGAGGGTGTATATAACCTCTTTACGATGGTGCACCTGGCCGCCG
Source organism: Syntrophales bacterium (assembly GCA_036825195.1). Classification (GTDB taxonomy): domain Bacteria; phylum Desulfobacterota; class Syntrophia; order Syntrophales; family UBA2210; genus UBA2210. The sequence goes on along the minus strand of DAISYQ010000023.1, from coordinate 4,566 downwards.
AAGGAGATGAGGAGGAGCCTGTCGGGAGAAACGGCATGGAGGAATTGATAGGTAATATTTCATCGGTTATCGGTATCGGGGAATACAAGATATTCCGAAGTCTTGAAGAATTCAAAAAGAACAGCATGGAGTATTTTTAAATGAATATGTCATGGTCGCTCTTTCAGGAGGCGCAACGATACATGCCGGGTGGCGTGAACAGTCCTGTGCGCGCCTTCAGATCGGTTGGGTATGACCCCCTGTTTATCGACAGAGCTTCAGGTTCGAAGATATACGATGTTGACGGGAGGGAATATATCGACTACATCGGTTCGTGGGGACCGATGATCCTGGGGCACGCCTATCCGATGGTGGTGGATGCCGTACAAAAGGCCGCCGGCAAGGGTACGAGCTATGGTGCACTAACGGAGATGGAAATCGAAATGGCGAAGCTGATCGTCGATGCAATCCCGTCGATCGATATGGTGCGGATGGTCAGTTCCGGAACCGAGGCTACGATGAGTGCGATCAGGCTTGCACGTGGGTACACAGGGAGAAGCCGGATCATAAAGTTCGAAGGGTGCTACCACGGCCATGCTGACTCTCTGTTGGTAAAGGCGGGATCGGGCGTTGCGACGCTGGGCATCCCCGGCAGCCCCGGCGTGCCTGAAGAACTAGCCAAATTAACCATCACTCTTCCCTATAATGATATAGAAGCGGTAAAATCTGCAGTAGCCAATTATGGCGATGATATTGCGTGTGTGATCGTTGAACCGGTTGCCGGAAATATGGGCCTTGTTCCCCCTGCTTCCGGATTCCTGGAAGGGTTACGAACGATTACCTCCGAGAGAGGTATTCTTCTGATATTTGACGAAGTAATCACCGGCTTCAGATTAACATATGGCGGTTTTCAGAATATTATCGGCATCGATCCAGATCTTACCTGCCTCGGCAAAATAGTCGGGGGCGGTCTGCCGGTTGGTGCATTCGGCGGCAGAAGAGAAATAATGGAGTATCTGGCACCGGTGGGACCGGTCTATCAGGCCGGGACGCTTTCGGGCAATCCATTGGCCATGGCGTCGGGCATCGCTACTCTCAATTGTCTGCAAAAGCCGGGCGTGTACGACACACTCGAAGAAAAGACCGCGCGCCTGTGCGACGGGATCGATACAATACTTGCAAGACAGGAAATTCCACACCGCATAAACCGGATGGGATCCATGTTTACGCTCTTCTTTACCTCGGATGCCGTCACCGATTTTGCCTCGGCTGCTAAGAGCGACTTAAAGATTTTTTCACGCCATTTCGGAAAGATGCTTGCTGGAGGAATAATGATCGCTCCTTCCCAGTTCGAGACCTCTTTCGTTTCCCTCGAGCATACCGATCAGGACATTGCTGCAACATTGATGGCATTTTCGTAGCATAAACAAGATGGTATGAAATGATTCTCATACTTATCAGGGAATGATATGTCTTGTTATACTTTTCACTTGACTTTACCCTGTGACACATTTAATGCGTAATATGCATCTCACTCATGTTGCAATAGAGAGCCGTATCTTCGTGTATGATTGTTTCTTATTTTGGCTATATTTTGGTTCGTGAGGTGATGCGAGTATTATGATAAAGTCGCAATCTTTAAACACGATATTTATATCATTGTCTTCAATCCCGATGTAATCAAAGGGGTGGAGCTGAATTGCAGGGAGCTTTCCAATAAATAACTCAACGAACAATAATTCAAGGGCAGGGCGCATTTTAGTCACGGGTGCAGCCGGTTTTATTGGCTTTCATCTATGCAGACGTCTTCTCAATGACGGGTATGATGTCATAGGTCTTGACAATCTGAACAGCTACTATGATGTACGGCTCAAAGAAGCACGTCTCGCCCTGTTGAAACCATTCGATGCCTTTTCCTTCGTTCGCTTGGATCTGTCGGACAGAGAGGGCATGGGAAACCTCTTCGCCGATCACGGATTCGACAGAGTCGTCCATCTTGCTGCCCAGGCGGGTGTGCGCTACAGCCTTGAAAATCCGCACGCATATGTGGACAGCAATCTCGTCGGCTTTGTGAATATCCTTGAAGGATGCCGTCACGGGCGGGTCCCTCATCTTGTATTTGCCTCCTCAAGTTCCGTCTATGGAGCGAATACACGGATGCCTTTTTCGGTGCACCATAATGTCGATCACCCGGTCAGTCTCTATGCCGCTACGAAGAAAGCGAATGAGCTCATGGCGCATGCCTATGCAGTCCTCTATAACATTCCCTGTACCGGACTTCGATTCTTTACCGTGTATGGTCCTTGGGGAAGACCCGACATGGCCCTTTTCCTCTTTACGGATGCCATTCTCCGGGGGGAGCCGATCAATGTGTTCAACAGGGGTGCAATGAAGAGAGATTTTACCTATATTGACGATATAATCGAGGGTGTTGTCAGGGTAATGAACCGTATCCCTGCGTCGAATCCAGGCTGGAGCGGCGACAGCCCCGATCCGGGAACGAGTTTTGCACCCTATAAGATATACAACATAGGGAACAACAACCCGGTCGAGCTTATGCGGTTCATCGAAACACTGGAAGATGCTCTCTGCAGAAAGGCGAAAAAAACTCTTCTCCCCATGCAGCCCGGGGATGCCCCCGCGACCTTTGCCGATGTGGGGGACCTGTCACAAGATGTGGGCTTCATGCCCTCGACATCGATAGAAGAGGGGATAAAAAGATTTATCATGTGGTACACGCAATGGACTAATATGGTCCATTGAGGAATGTTTTCACGAAAAGCCTCCGTAACATGGCATCGTGAACAGAGAGGAAAAATGTTGTGGTGAAGGGGCACACCAAATGAATCAGACAACTCAAGCAAAATCGAAGAGTCATAGTGTTGCCGTAGTCGGCACCGGTTACTGGGGTAAGCATCTCGTCAGGAATTATCACGACATAGGTGTCCTAAGGCTCATCTGTGAGAGCAACGAAACCCTGCTTTCCCACTTTGGCCAACTCTATCCGGGTGTGGAAACCTGTCAGGCCTTCAACGATGTCTTGTCGCGTGATACGATTGATTGCATCGCCATTGCAACACCGGCGGAGACCCACTACAATCTGGCCCGGGAAGCCCTTATAGCCGGCAAACATGTCTATGTCGAAAAACCCCTGGTTCTTGACGAACATCAAGCGGCCGACCTAATCGATCTGGCGCGTAAAAAAGGGCTTATACTAATGGTCGGCCATTTGCTCCAATACCACCCTGTTTTTGTCCGTTTAATGGAAATCACACGAAACGGCGAGCTCGGGCGGATAAACTATATCTATTCCCAGCGTCTCAACCTGGGGAGGATACGGCGAGGGGAAAGCGCCCTGTGGTCTTTCGCACCTCATGACATTTCCATGATTCTTTCCCTCACTGGAGAGGAACCGGAAAGTGTCCTTGCTACGGGCGGCAACTACTTGCATAAACAGATAGCGGATGTTACCACTACTCATCTCGAATTCCCGTCGGGGCTCAAGGCGCATATATTCGTATCCTGGTTGCAACCGGTTAAGGAACAGAAACTGGTGGTAGTAGGAGATCGAAAAATGGCCGTTTTTGATGATACCCTTCCATGGCCCGACAAGCTCCTCTTGTACCCCCACGAGATCAAATGGCATAATAATATTCCCATTCCGGATAAAGCAGAGGCTGAGAGGTTCGACATACCACCGGCCGAGCCCCTACGTCTCGAATGTGAACACTTTCTTCATTGTGCGGCAAGCGGAGAGAGACCTGTGACCGATGGCAATGAGGGTCTCCGTGTCCTCAGGATCCTCAACGCGGCTCAGCGCTCGATAGACAACGGCAGCATTAAGATCACCCTTACCGGAACTCCCGGTACGCAACCCAATGGGGCATCCGGCCAATTTTTCGCACATCCTTCAACGGTGATTGACGAAGATTGCGATATCGGGAAGGGGACAAAGATATGGCATTTTTCTCACCTCCTCTCCGGTGTGAAAGTGGGTGAGAACTGCAACATAGGTCAAAACGTAGTCATTGGACCGGATGTTGTGATAGGCTCCAGATGCAAGATCCAGAACAATGTCGGTATATATAAAGGGGTAACCCTTGAAGATGGGGTATTCTGCGGTCCGTCAATGGTGTTCACCAATGTGTACAATCCCAGGGCGGAGATACAGAAGATGGATCAAGTGAGACCAACTCTCGTGAAAAGAGGAGCCACTATCGGTGCGAATGCTACCATTGTATGTGGTACAACCATCGGACGATACTCCTTTATCGGAGCCGGTGCCGTGGTTACGAAAAACGTTCTTGATCATGCCCTGGTGGTCGGCAACCAGGCGAAGAGAATCGGATGGGTCTGTGAATGTGGAGAGAGGTTGAGCGATGACCTCGAATGTCCCTTCTGCGGCGCATCATATCTGAAGACGGATACAGGGATAGACAAAAGATAGCGAGGGTACTGTAGTTGTGCTTCTGATATCAATGATATATAGAAAAGATTATTATGATATTTCGCTTCTCCTGAGAGGGCTATGATATGAAGAGGGCCTTTATCACGGGTATTACGGGTCAGGATGGGTCGTACCTTGCC
>DAISYQ010000022.1:0-58092 GCA_036825195.1 Syntrophales bacterium | reverse complement strand
CCCCCGACACGGCGGACGATACGGACTTCGGATCGGCGGGTCTTGTCGGCGGCGGGGTCACCCATACCTTCACCATCGCGAATACCGGCACGGATACCCTGTCCCTGACCGATCCGTCTCCCTTTGTTTCGATCTCGGGGACCCACGCGGGGGACTTTTCTGTTTCCACCCCTCCCTCTGCCAGCATCCCTTCGGGAGGTGGGACCACGACCTTCGCCATCACCTTTATGCCGAGCGCAGTGGGGGTGAGCGAGGCGACGGTCAGCATCGCCAACGACGATTCCGATGAGAACCCCTATGACTTCGATGTACAGGTAACCGTCCTGCCGGATATCGTCATATCGGGGACGGTGACAGACGGCACCAATCCCATCGAGGGGGTGACCGTCACCTTCTCCCACGACGGACATACGGAAACCACCGGCGCCGACGGCACCTACGCCTATACGGTCTCATCCGGCACAACAACGACGCTGACCTCCTCGCATCCGAGGTATGGCAGTTGGGACCCAGCGGATCGTGAGCTTACCAACATCCTGGCAGATCAGCCTGACCAGGACTTCACTGCAACCTCAGACACCGACGGGATTTCCTCGGCAGAGGAGAGCGGGCCGGACGGGACCGATCCCGGCTATGACGGAAACGGAGACGGAACACCCGACAGGGTTCAGCCCAACGTTGCCTCTCTCCACACGGCGGATGGAAACAAGTACGCCACCCTCGCGGCACCCGAAGGCACCTGGTTTTCAGGTGTTCAGGCCATCCCGGCACCGAATGACGGAATCTTTCCAATCGAGGTCTCCTTCCCCCACGGGTTGTTTGGATTCAGCGTGCACGGCGTGACGCCAGGCGGAGCGGTCCAGGTGCGCCTGATCCTTCCAGCGGGATCCGCGGCTACCTCCTACTGGAAATACGGCAGAGAGCCCGGCGATGCCACCGTCCATCCTTACACGTTCATGCTGGACGGGGGAACGGGGGCTGAGATCGAGGGGAATGTCATTACGCTGCACTTTATCGACGGTCAGCGGGGCGACGACGATCTCACCGGCGATGGAACCGTTACCGATGACGGAGGACCGACCTCCCGTACCCGCGGCATCCCCGCCCTCTCAGGGGAGGGGCTGATCATCTTTGTCATACTGTTGTCGGTGTTTGCCTGCTGGATGGTGAAGAGGCGGTTGTCAAACGAAGAGCAAGAGAATAGAGCTTGAGATGTTTCATGGAGCAGTTCGCATCGGTTGATTCCTCACAGAGGTGAAACCTTATGTCTTTCGTTTCAGGGATATATACGCCCTGAGGGACCGAGATCTCAAAAATATGCACCTCATATCCACCGATTAATCATCGAACCGCAGATTAAAGAACGGTAGTACCATGCTCAGGCAACGGACGGATCGATGAATCCGAAAGTATCTATCTTCTATGAGTACCCTTTCTCCGGTTTCCGCTGTATTGCGGGTGCCGTTTACTCCCTGAGCAGGAGTTGCAATAGCACCGGGGACATGACAACAGGTGCGCTCAGCATCACCTTTGCGGCGAAGGCATCGGAGCTGCCACCCGCATAGTTTGGCTGGGCCGGGTTTTGCACGGGGAAGTCACTGGCAGAAGTATATCCGGTAACGCAGGGGTTTCCCCTGCGATCAATGGCTATGGCATAGCCGGCATCACTCGCGGTCCCTCCCAGGTAGGTGGAGAAAGAAAGGGAGTCGCCCGATGCGGAAAGCTTGGATATGAAGGCATCGGAGTTGCCGGCGTTGGTGGATTGATATGCGTCTGCCGTGGAGGGGAAATCGCTGGATGCGGTTTCTCCCGTGACATAGACGTTTCCTGACCCGTCAACGGCTATTCCATTTCCATACTCGTGATAGAATCCCCCCAGATAGGTGGAATATGCAAGGGAGCTTCCCGATGACGAAAATTTGGTGACGAAGGCATCGTAGTAGCTGGAGGTCCCCGATTTGGTTGCTTGATAGGGGTTCACGGTGGGGAAATCGCTGGAACCGGTCTTCCCCGTCACATAGGCGCAGCCGGTGCTGTCCACGGCTATCCCGTTCCCCTGATCGACACTGCTCCCTCCGAGATAGGTGGAATATGCAAGGGTACTTCCCGTTGATGAAAACTTGGTGACGAAGGCATCATAGGTGCTGCCCTTGGTTGATTGATACGCGTTATTCGTCGGGAAATTGGTGGAGTAGGTATATCCCGTGACGTAGGCACACCCGCTGCTGTCTACGGCTATTCCCTTTACCTTGTCTTCACTGTTTCCTCCCAGGTAGGTGGAGTAGGAAAGGGCGCTTCCCGCTGCGGAAAGTTTGGTGACAAAGACATCTGTGTTCGAACCCTTGCTTGACTGATACGCGTTTTGCATGGGGAAATTGTCGGAATGGGTATGTCCCGTGACGTAGGCGCAGCCGGTGCTATCAACGGCTATGCCTACTCCATAATCGCCATAGCTGCCCCCCAGATAGGTGGAGTAGGAGAGGGAGGCTCCTGATGCTGAAAGCTTGGTGACAAAGGCGTCGCCGGTGCCGGCTTGCGTCGGCTGATATACTCCTGCCGTAGAGGGAAAATCGCTGGAACTGGTATTACCCGTAACATAGGCGCAACCATCGCTGTCGACGGCTATGCCCAATCCCTCATCAGTATCGCTTCCGCCCAGATAGGTGGAGTAGCAGAGGGCGCCCTCAGAGTCAATTTTTGTCACGAAGGCGTCAGTGCCGCCGCCGCTGGTTCCCTGATACGGACTCTGCGTAGGGAACGTATCGGTATTCGTGTATCCCGTTATATAGGCGCTACCACTACCGTCGACGGCTATGCCATACCCATAATCTTCATAGAATGCCCCTCCCAGGTAGGTGGAGTAGGAAAGAGAGGGGTCGATGATAAGGGGATAGGAAGGATCATAGGGGGCGACTTGAAAACCGTATGAAAACGTGCCGGTCCCGGCACCTGAGGCTGGATCGTGGATCTGAAAGCATCCATCCACCACCCTTTTCCCGTCTATCTCCTGATAGATATAGGGCTTTGTTTCTTTGAGCTTTCCAAAGGCAGTCGCTATCAGCAATTCGCCGTTTTCGTTTATGGTGAGACCCTCTATCCCGTGATAGGTCAATGCAATATCTGATGGATTCCCGCCCGGATGAACCACAAATTCATATTCGATATCCCTGCCGTTTCCAAAGATCCTCAGGTCTATATCTTGATAGATTCCTTTATAGACTATACCATCATAGACGGGGATGTTTGTCTTCCAGCAGTTTTTATCTGTACCGAGACAAGAGTTGATTCCGACGTTTTGCCGATCCATGCCTTCCACCAGGACTTCTTTGGAAGCGTGGTCAAACCAGAGGTTGAATACGAGTCGTTCTGTCTTTCCTCCGCTCATGTGACTTGGTTGGATGTCCGGTGGGGTATTCTTTCCCCTGCGAAGGAGGTCGAATACGATTCTCTTATCGGTGAAATACAGGGTCTGACCGGCTGTTTTGACATACAGTCTGACCTCCGGATCAAGCTGTCCCCTGTTTTCTATAAAATAGAGCGGCAGTGTGCCGTAGGTTTTCATGATAGTTTCTTTGTCAGTTTCTACCGGTGCGGCAGTAGCGGCGGCAGTAAAGAATGAAAATGAAACGGAAAAGAGAACTAAAAAAAGCGCAGTCAAAACACGAAATAGAAGGTCAGTCTTCATGATGTCTCCTCTGTATGTAAAGGCTTACCGAAGTGGCATAATTAATTGTTAAAAATCCAGGATCTTATCAAAGAATCGATTCTTTGATACTATATGAAAAGTTTCTCTGTCAAGAAGATATGTCTTTATTGGCAATTCCTGAAAAGATAATGCAATCAGGTTTATTACAGGCAGGTGTCGATAAGGTTTATGCGTGCAGGTACTGATGGACCAGACCGTACTGCGGATAATTCGGATATTGGAACAGTCACATCGTATGAATATATGAAATATCACGAGTGAAGTGTGTCCCCTGCATCTGCACTAGTGATTAAGAAGCAGCAGATGCAGCCACGGCATAGTATTTGTGCCGAAAGTCAGTTGAACCGGGCTGCGTTTTCCCGATGTCGTTCTGATTCCGAGCTGGCCGAAGTAGTTGTATCCCCATGCCCACACCGTATCGTCCGACATGACCGCAAGGCTGTGACCGCCTCCCGCTCTGATGCCTGCCCATGTAGCATCGGTGCCGATCTGAATCGGGCTGAGGCTGCCATCGGTTGTTCCGTCTCCGAGCTGGCCATACTCGTTATCACCCCATGCCCATACGGTTTCATCCGATCTGGAGGCAAGACTGTACCAGCACCCTGCTGAAACGGTTATCCACGCAGTGTTGGTGCCGACCTGAACGGGGCCTTCTTTTTCTGTCGTTGTGCCGTCCCCAAGCTGACCGAAGTCGTTGTAGCCCCACGCCCACAGGGTACCGTCCGACTTGAGGGCAAGACTGTGGAAATGTAATGCCGAAACCGATATCCAATCCGTGTCGGTACCGATCTGGACAGGGCTGTCTCCGTAAATGGTTGTTCCGCCTCCGATTTGACTGTACCCGTTCCAGCCCCATGCCCACAGGGTTCCGTCTGACTTGACGGCATGACTGTACCAGCAGCCTGCCGAGATGTTCACCCAGGTTGTGTCGGTGCCGATCTGAATCGGGCTGAGGCTATCGTTTGTTGTACCGTCTCCGAGCTGTCCGTAATCGTTGTTGCCCCATGCCCACAGGGTGCCGTTTGACTGGAGAGCGAGGTTATGACTCTCTCCTCCGGAGACAGACGCCCATGTGGTCTCCGTTCCGATCCGGACCGGACTGAGACGGTCATCGGTAGTTCCATCTCCGAGTTGGCCGTAGTTGTTGCGGCCCCACGCCCACAGGGTGCCGTTCATTGTGAGGGCTACGGTATGCTTACCTCCTGCCGCTCCGGACATCCAGTTGTTGCCGGCACCGATCCGGACAGGACAGTGTTTTTCGGTCACCGTTCCGTCTCCGAGCTGGCCGTAATCGTTTCGCCCCCACGCCCACAGGGTGCCGTCCGGCTTGACGGCAAGGCTGTGATAGAGCCCCGCCGATAGGGTCGTTGTCCTTTGAGACATCGCCGAGGCGGGCCGGACCATGACGAGAGATACGGCAGTAAAGAATAGTACGATCGTTAGATTCTTCTTAAACATATCTATACCCCCTGCAAAGCGGGAAAGACTGTTATGTAAGATCTATGCCTTGATTCTCTTTCTTAAAAATCTTTGTGTCGAGCGGGTTAATCGAAGGAGGATGTCATGAATGGTGTGCAGTAGCCTGGAAAATAGGTGGTAAGGAAAGTACGTAGATTATAATGGGCTCTCTGCGATTCGTTTTTTTCTATGGGGATGTGTAATCGCTATGTTAAAAATAACACTTTAAAATTTAATGATATTATATCAAATCGATTACAAATAAAAAAACAAAAATATACATGATAGAATTCTGGTGGTTCACACCGTTGCTTCACAGATTAGCAGAGTAATATGTCTTGACAAGACAATCTAATGGGGTTAGTGACTTTACCGTATTGTATTGATCTCGAATGAATCCTATAAGTTTTTAATAGCTGTAATCAAGAGGTGGATTATGGTCTGATTATCGAAAGCCCTGTTTCTCAGAATGAGAGATGGGGCTTTTGTTTTTAAGCAGATCGCTCAAATTTAGGGTGTTATATAGATCTGCATAACATCCCAACTGGGTGAGAGAAAAATGGCATGATAACGGTTGAATGTTCAGCGATTACGTCTAAAATGTGAAATGTTTTCGAGGGGTGTTATGCCGCGCTTTTTGCGGTGTTTTCAATATTATACAAGATCTATATAAACATTGTTATGCAAGAGGAGTAGGCTAATGTTCATTAGATTCTTTACCATATTGTTGTTTTTACAATTAATTTCCATTTCAGCTGAAGCACAAGAACCCGTAAAAGTGCAACCTCCGCAACATAAAATGCTTGCCTCCACCACAGAGGGCAGATATGTTTTTGGTCAAATCTCTGACTTTCGTTCTGATCAATTTTTGCTTGATACACAAACAGGGCGTCTTTGGCAGCTTGTCGTTGATCAGGAAAAAAATAAGAAACTTCAACCAGTTCCCATTATCCAAATTTGGGGCGATGAATCTTACATTCCCGATCCAATGACGGAGGTAGATGGACAACGAGAACTAATGCTTAGAAAAAGAATAGAGGATCTCAAGAAACTCTTCGAGAAAAAGTGAGCTATATCGCATAAACACGCCTTCCCGGTGAGCGGGTACACGTTAGCGCTTTTTGGCGGCTGAATTAAATCAGTCATTTTTAGGTTTCTGGAAAAAATGTGCTAGCCTCCTGAAGGTAATGTTATGTATAAAGGAATAATATGGCTGAATATAGAAGAAAAGAAGGAGACGAAACTTGGGCACGCCTAAAAGAATGGACTGGAGGGCAGAAAGCATCTGAGCGTTTATCTGGTCATATTATTAGGGCTGATGGATTTGAATCAATTGACCCATCTCACCCGCTAGGGGGAAGAGATGATTTAAAGGACATAATTTCAAAAAAGAATAATAAGAATTGGGTATGTGGATGCTTTTTCCCAAGGGGCCAACAAAAATTTAGCCAGATTAAGAAAAAATTCAGTGATGATTTGGAAGGAGCAATCAAACATAATTCTGATGGTTTTATTTTTGTTACAAATCAGGAAATATCAGTTAAGGAAAGAGAAATACTTGAAAATCAAAACACTGACAAAGAGACAGAAATTTATCATATTGAACGCATCACCAGTTTGCTCAACTCTCCTATTTGCTATGGTGTCAGGCTAGAGTTTTTAGATATCGGCTTAACAAAAGAGGAACAGCTTGCATATTTCGCTGAAAGAGATCGGAGCGTTTTAAATTTAAAAGGAGTAATTGAAGAATTAGTGCATTTAATTGAATCATCTAACAAACAAAAAACGGTTCCAGTTTCAGAACTCATGAATTTTAAATCATTACTAAATAGCATTGTTGGTGATGATGACTTTGTAACATTTGTTGGAAATACTCCAATCGACAAACTAAGGGTGCCCATCAATGAAATTAAAGAGTTCAAAAGATTACTTGAGAATATTGTGGGCCAAAATTATGACATTTTCTCAATCCAGTCAAATATGTTTGTTGGTGAAACACCTATAAACAAACTTAATGTGCCATTAAATGAATTAAAAGAATTCAAGAACTTATTGGATAGCATTGTTGGCCCTGAAAACCCTTTGTTTGCAAGAACCGGATTGTCTACAACAAGCACCGCATTGACAACAATAGGATCTGACCATCCCCAAATAAGCAAACTTCATGTTCCATTGCATGAAATTCAAGAGTACGAAAAAACCTTAGATAGGATAATTCAAAAACAAAATCATATGCGCGTGCAATCGTTATGTGAAGAAAAAAAGGAGAAATGATGCCCCATAATAATCTTTACAAAAAAACTGGATATAACCCATTTGAATAGATCGCAATTATATATCCAGTCTTTGCTAAATAGAATGTATAAACGCAAAATAAATCACATAACCATCTGCTTCATATGGATCGCAAGGGTTTGCGTCTCATCCGGCAGTAAGCCGTAGCGTTAATAATTACTGAAAGTAATCTTCTAAAATTGCTTCCATCTGAATTGTATCGAGTTCAGGAAGAAAGACATTTGGGCACATGTGGCGCTTTTTAAACGAAGATAAACCCGATCCTGCCTTCTTGCTCAGCTGTTCAGCCACTTTTTCATCTGCGGCAGTTCTTCGGATGCCCACTGAGGTGACAGGCGTTTTTCCATGAAGAGAGCAAAGAGTTGTTCCATAGTCTTCATCACGTTCTCGACAAGGTAGATCCTCTCCAGGATTCTTCCCTCACGATTTTCTTCATCCGTTTCATCCGGCGCCGGTACCGGCAGTTTGAGGGACTGAAAGCAGAAGGTGTCGGCCTTGAAGGTGAATTCGTACTGCTCGCTTCCCGCGCCGAGCCGTATGCGCGCCTCCGTTACTTTTTTGCCTTTTCGCAGCGCTGATTTCCCCTCTTCGAGATCGGCGTGAAGCCCCTTGCAGGCCACTGTCTCGGAGTATTCTCCCTCGCCCGATTCGAGGACTACCTTCTGAAGAAATATGACTTCGATGTCTCCCTTGTCCGGGATCATAATACTGCCGCCCCGTTCTTCGCTCTTGTACCAGAGCCACGTCAGGAATTCTCTTCCGGGAAGTGAAATGTCACCGGGCAGTGCCTCCGGGTCCCACGGCAGTGCGTTGGAGAGAGGAAGGTTGAATGATCTCTTGAAAAAATCCTTAAAGTCATTGTTTATCTTTTCTGTGAGAGAACCGAACAACAGCCACTCTCCCGTGGTCGACCAGCAGATCTCATAGAATGAGGGAACCGGGTGCGACTTGCTGAGCAATCCCAGTTTGACGGTCTCTCGTATATCTTCCCTCTGTCCCTTGTAGAGCTTTTTCAGTCCCTTTTCCTCTTTGAAATCCTTCTCCGCCTTGAGCACCCGAAGCTTCAGGAGTGAGGGGGGAACGGTGCGGCGGTCGATACGCAGGGAGGCGACGATATAGTCGGCTATGGAGTAGTTCGCGTATTCGAAATCGGTATCCAGTATGTTGTCAAAGCTGGTCCATCCCATGGATTTTTCCTCGCCTGCGGACGACAGTTCCCTGAAGGCAAAGAGCTTTATCTGCTTGTCTATAAAGTCCGGAAATCTGTCCGGCAGTGGACCCGCTACGCGATATTTTGTGAAGGTCAGAGTTCCTTTTGATAATCCCATGGTATAGCCACCTTTCTTGATTAGCTGACAGGTATCTGTCAGGCGGGAAAACTAACGCAAATCCGGCGGTCCTGTCAAGCCATTTACAATAGACACCCCCTTTTTTTTGTGATAATTGTCTACAAGATTTTGAATAGTTAGTTTCAGATAACAAGCGGAGATCGTTATGAATATAAAAAGAGTTGGTATTGTGGCAAACAGTACCAAGGAAAAGGCCGCGGAGTATTCGCTACGGCTTGGCGAATGGCTTTCAGATAGGGGTCTGGAAGTTTTATTCGAGGAAGAAATAGCTGGAAAGATCGACAGGTCCGGGGTTTCCAGGTGTGATCTGGCATCCAAGGTGGATTTGATCGTTGTGTTCGGTGGCGACGGGACCATTCTCATGGCGTCGCGCATCGCCATGGGGTCCGATGTCCCTCTCCTGGGAGTTAATCTGGGTGGATTCGGTTTCATGACCGTCATCAACCTGAATGAGATGATCAGCGCCATGGAGATGGTTCTCAAGGGGAACTGTAAAATATCCAGGAGAATGATGCTCAGCGTGTCTGTAGGAGACAAACGGTATCCGGCGCTGAATGACGTGGTTATTAACAGAGGCAATCTTTCCAGGATGGTTAGTCTGGAAACCTCCGTTGACGGGAAATATCTGAGCACGTTCAAGGCGGACGGCCTCATCATATCAACACCGACCGGCTCTACCGCCTATTCACTTTCTTCCGGAGGCCCCATTGTTCTGCCGGAGCTCGACTGTATTATTATCAACCCCATATGTCCGCACACTCTGACAAAGAGGCCTATCGTTCTGCCGTCCGATTCTGTCATAGAGGTGATCGTGTGGACAAAGGAAGGCGAGGCATCCATGACGCTCGACGGGCAGGATCTATGCATATTGCAGTCGGGTGAAACGATACGTATCAAGAAGTCGGAGAAATATATTAATCTTGTGGAATCTCCCTATCGCGATTATCTGGAGATACTACGAACCAAACTGGGATGGGGTGAACTGCCCTGAGATGCTTACCGAACTGAGCATAAAAAATCTCGCCATCATCGATGACCTGCATATCGCTTTCACCGGGGGACTGAACATACTCTCCGGGGAGACGGGTGCCGGTAAATCGATCATCATCGGCGCGGTGAGCCTTCTTCTCGGCGACAGGGCTTCAAGCGATGTCGTGCGCTCTTCCGAAGAGTCGGCGGTGGTCGAGGCGATCTTCGATGTGAACGACAACGAAGACATACGGAAAAAGCTCGAAGAAGCGGGGATCGACGGGAGCGACGAATTAGTGCTCAAGAGGATTGTTTCCAGAGGTGGAAGAAACAGAATATATATCAACGGAAGCCTCGCTACCCTTGGAATGCTTTCATCTATGGGAGAATCACTGGTGAATATCTGCGGTCAGCGTGAACACCAGGTCCTGCTCGATGCCGATAACCATATCGATATTCTTGATACATTCGGCGGGCTTATGCCTCGTCGAGTCGAATTCTCAAACCTTTACGACGAATGGCAGGCATTGAGGCGGAAGCTTAATGAACTGAAGACGAGGAATAATGAAAAACGCGAGAGGGAAGAGCTCCTGCTATTCCAGCTCGATGAACTTGAGAAGAGCGGGTTGAAGATCGACGAGGACCTGTCGCTGCAGGATGAGAAAAAGATTCTCGCCAACGCGAAGAGCCTTGATGAATACGCTGGATGGGCGCACGATATGCTCTATGCGGCCGAGGGTTCGGTTCTTGAACGGCTGGATGAAGTCGTCGGTACGGTCAGAGAGATAAAGAAGATCGATCCCGGTCTGAAGATTTCCCAGGAAGAGATAGAGTCGCTCTTCTTCAGCCTCGAAGAGATAGCCTTTGCGCTGCGGGACTATGTCAAGGGTATCATCTATGATCCGGCACGGCTTGAAGAGATAGACGACAGGCTTGAATACCTGGGCAGATTGAAACGCAAGTACGGCAGGACGATAGAGGATGTCCTGAAAAGAAAGGAAGAAATAAAGGTCGAGCTGGAAGGTATGGGCTATCTGAGCGAAGAAATCGCCCGTCTTTCCGGCGAGATTGACCGGATCGAGATGCAGCTCCTCGAAAAGGCGAGGGAACTGTCGGAAAAGAGGAGAGAAATTTCAGCGGCTTTAAAGAGGGAAATAGAAGAAGAAATTCATTCGATGAGAATGGCCGATACGGTCTTTGAAGCGCGGTTTCTGAACCAAGCAGAGGATGACACAATCGCTTCCCTGAATTCGAAGGGTATGGACGAGGTGGAATTCTACCTGTCTACCAATGTCGGAGAGGCTTTGATGCCGCTGAATCGCATAGCCTCCGGCGGGGAACTGTCCAGGATAGTCCTCGCCATGAAAAAGGTGCTGTCCGGCAGCGGATCGGTCGGTGCGGTTGTTTTCGACGAGGTGGACAGCGGCATAGGCGGAGCGGTTGCGGAAGTCGTAGGAAAAAAGCTGAAGAATGTATCAAAACACCATCAGGTTATATGCATAACGCATCTCCCTCAGATAGCGTGTTTTGGGGACACACACTTTCTTGTTTCCAAGAAGGTGTACGGAGAGAGAACGAATACCAGGGTGGATCTTCTCTCGGAGGATGAGCGTCTCGATGAGGTGGCAAGAATGCTGGGAGGCATCGAGGTGACGGAAAAGACCAGACAGCATGCGTCTGAAATGCTGAAAATGTCAAAAGAATAAGGCGGTGTAGAAGATGTTGAGGAAGGCAAAGGTAAGCGATGTAAAAGTGATCCACCGCATGATAAACGGTTCAGCGGCCAAGGGCGAAATGCTCCCGCGGTCGTTGATGAGTCTGTACGGCAGTTTGAGGGACTTCTTCGTATATCTCAATGATGATGATGTTGTCGTTGGTGTATGTGCCATGCATATCTTCTGGGAGAACCTGGCCGAGGTCAGATCACTGTATGTGGAAGAGGAATACCGGAGATCGGGTGTCGGCAGAAAACTGGTGGAGGCCTGTATTTCAGACGCGATAACGCTTGACCTGCTGCGGATATTCGCCCTTACCTATCAGACTGAATTTTTTAAGAGTATCGGGTTTGAAGTGGCCGATAAGGCCGAACTCCCTGAAAAGATATGGACCGATTGCATCAACTGTCCCAAATATCCCGATTTCTGTGACGAGGTTGCAATGATCATAGAACCCTGAACCCGTACCTTTCCACATCTCCGGGGGATGTGCCATGAAGTCAACAAGTCTTCTCTGCCTGATGGTGCTTGTGCTGTTGATCGCTCAGCAGCTCGATGCCGCTGAGAAAACGATAACCCTGATCCACTCGAATGATTTGCATTCCCATCTTCTGGGATTTTCGCCCAATATCGATTATACCCCTTCGGAGACCGGCGATGATGCAACCATCGGCGGGTGGGCCAGGATAGCCGGCGTTATCAAAGAGGTGAGGGCTGAGAGAAACAATCCCGTGCTGGTTGTCGATGCCGGAGATTTCCTCATGGGTTCTCTGTTCCATATGCTGAGCCGCCAGGAGGCCTTTGAACTCCGGCTGATGAAGGAGATGGGTTACGATGTCGTAACCCTTGGAAATCACGAGTTCGACCTCAAGCCCGCCGGATTGGCCCGCATCTTAACGGCAAATCAGCCGGATCGGATGCCGTCCGT
Organism: Syntrophales bacterium; assembly: GCA_036825195.1. Lineage (GTDB taxonomy): Bacteria > Desulfobacterota > Syntrophia > Syntrophales > UBA2210 > UBA2210. Next base: position 45,672 of record DAISYQ010000022.1, on the reverse strand, counting down.
CGTCTTTTCCAACGCGATCTTCAGCGACGAAAGCGAGGCTGATGACGACCTTGCAAAGGCTTTTTCAGAGGGCCGTGTGTCGCCGTTTCTGGTGCTGGAGAAAGGAGGCATACGGATCGGCGTGTTCGGGATTATGGGAAAGGCGGCCGCCGAAGTGGCGCCCTTTGCGTCACCGGTGAAATTTGAAGACCCGATCAGTGCCGCACGCAGGATGGTCAAAAAGCTGCGTGAAGAGGAGAGGGCGGATATCGTACTGTGCCTCTCCCACAGTGGCCTCTCGGACGATCCCAAAAAGTCAGAGGATGAGATCCTGGCGAGAGAGGTGCCGGGCATCGATATCATCATCAGCGGCCATACCCATACAAAGACCGACCCCAGAAAGATCAATGACACCATTATCGTGCAGGCCTGGTGCTACGGCAGGCAACTGGGTGTGATGGATATCGGCTGGGACGATGGGAGGGTATCTCTGAAAAGGTATCGCCTTATCGACATCGATGACTCCATCAGGGGCGATGACGGGATTACGGCCATGATCAGTGATTTTGAAGATCGTATCAATACGGGAGTCCTGGCCGGTGGAGGACTCGAGTTTCGTGAGATTATAGCACACACTCCGTTCAGACTTGAGATCGTGGAGGATGAGTGTAATCTGGGTAATCTCATCGCCGATTCACTCCGCTGGTATATCAATGCTCACGATTCGAATCCGGACGATCCGGCCACCAGGGTAGCGGTGGGGGTAATCAGCAACGGGGTAATTCGCGATGATATCGAGATCGGCAGGACCGGAGATGTCGCGGTGTGTGATGTCTTCCGGGCCATACCGCTGGGGATCGGTTTCGATGAGCAGTCTTCCATGGGATACCCCCTGATAGCATTCTATATCTATCCGAGTGAGATAAAGAAGGCCCTGGAGATCTTGACCAGCGTCTACCCCCTGAAGGGGAACGACTACTATATCCATGCCTCCGGGATAAGATTTTCATACAATCCCAGCCGGATGATCTTTGACCGTATAACGGAGATATGGCTGGGAGATGAGGAGAGGGGCTACGAACTGCTTGACTATTCGACTGCGAACAAGAGGCTCGTACGGGTTGCCGCCGACATCTACAATGCCACGTTCTTGAAGATCGTCGGAAACTTCACCTGGCATATCCTGGATATCGTTCCTAAGGACCGCGACGGGAATCCCGTTGATGACCTGAGAAGCGTTCGGGTCGATGCGGACAAGCAGGTCCCCGGAATCCAGGAACTGAAGGAATATATGGGTGTCCTGGAGTATATCAGGAGTTTCCCCGATACGACGGGCGACGGAGTGCCGGATATCCCGCAACGGTACAGGGGCAAACTGGGTCGTCAACTGGTCGAGGCAAGCTGGAATCCCTGCAAACTGCTCAAACGCGGGACCATGGTCACCTGGATTGCCTGCGCCGTTTTTTTCGGTACTCTTGTACTTCTCCTTTTAATTGTCGCTCTTATCCGACACGTAATCAAGAGGCGCAACAGGGCATAATTGGGGAGATACATTCTCGATTCCGAAGGGAGGTCAGTCATAAAACTATTCAAAGGAATCATCTGGCTGGTTTGTATCGTGGTTGTCATTGGCGGTATTGCCGTCGGGATCATTGTCAACCCCTTCGGACCGTCTCCCCTGAACCGGTTCACACGGGACGGAAATCTGACTATTACCGGATTGACCGCGCCGGTAACGGTTCTGCGTGACGAAAAGGGCATGGCCTATATCTATGCCCAGAATATGGATGATCTCACCATGGCCCAGGGTTTTGTCGCGGCTCAGGACCGGCTGTTCCAGATGGAACTGACCAAACTCTTCGCGTCCGGCAGGATCTCGGAATTTGTGGGAGAAAAGGCCAGAGATCTGGATATCCGGATGAGAACGCTGGGCTTCCGTCGAAACGCCGTGAAACACGCCGGATTGCTCAGCGAAGAGACAAGGAATTATCTCCAGAACTATGTCGATGGCGTCAATGCCTTCATCAACACGAGAACCGGCAGCATACATCTGGAATTCAAACTGGCCGGGTTGCGGCCCTCAGAGTGGACCATTGAGGATTCCTTGACGATCCTCTATTACATGGGATGGAATAGTGCGGGCAATGCCGGCTGTGAGATGGTAGCGCAGATGCTGATCGAGAAGCTGGGACCGGCTAGGGCCGCAGAAATCTTCCCCATCACCGTCAATCCCGACGATGTTGCACGGAGAAAATTTGATTCCACGGATCTGTCTCTCGAGATAGCCTCCTCGAATATCGGTATGGACAAAACCGTCCTTTCCTATGTCCGCGACGGTTCGTTGAAGATCGGAAGCAACAACTGGGCTACGGGCGCACAGCTCTCCACAGGCGGTAAACCGGTCGTTGCCAATGATCCGCACCTGAATACTACGATGCTCCCGAGCCCCTGGTACCCGTGCGGACTGATAACTCCCGCGACACGATCAGTGGGAGTAACCGTACCCGGCATGGGCGGGATGGTCGTCGGCAGGACCGATCACTTTGCCATCGGCGTGACGAATGCGTACAGTGATACCCAGGATCTGTACGTCGAAACGGTGGATCCGGCCAATCCCGACAACTACCTCGAAGGCGATCGTTCCGTTCCGTTCGAGGTGATTAAGGAAAGACTGAAGATAAAGGACAGGGCCGCTCCCGGTGGATTCAGTGAAGAGGAGATACAAATCCGTCTCACAAAGAGAGGACCTGTTATATCGGGCGTCATGTCCGGCCTGAAGACGGACAAGGTCATAACGGTACGCTGGTCGAGTTTCGAGGCCATGGGTCCTGTTATCGGCTTCGAACAGTTGCAAAAGGCCGAAACGGTGACGGAGATTCGCCGGGCCCTGAAGGATGTAAACCAGGTCGCCCTGAACTTTGTTTTCGCAGACGATCAGGGAAACTTCGGATGGCAGACAACGGGCAGGGTTCCCATCCGTACCCAGAGGAGAGGTCTGATACCCTATACGGTTCACGACGATCAGGACAACTGGACCGGGTGGATCCCCTGGGAGGATATGCCCCATGCCGTCAATCCCGATCGTGGGTGGGTTGGTACCTGTAATCACATGACCGTGGGGAAGGATTATCCCTGGTATTATACCTCATGGGCGTCTCCTTCCTACCGTTACCGGAGACTGGTCGAACTGATGGACAAGCCCGGTGAAAAATCGGTGGACGACCACTGGCAGTATCAGAGAGACACGGCCAATCTCATGGCGGAAACGATCGCACCGGTCATGGGCAGGGTGCTGATAGGCCATGACGACACCAGAGAGCTGGGACGAATCCTGACGGACTGGAACTATGCTGATATTCCGGAAAGTGCCGCTCCCACCGTATTCCAATCCGTCTATGGGGAATTCGCCCTGCTGGTGTATGGCGACGAACTGGGAGACGAACTGGCCCGGGAGATGCTTGATAACTGGTATTTCTGGGAGGAACGGCTCGAACAAATGGTGATCGACGGAGATTCCCCCTGGTTCGATAATGTCAATACCGCGGAGAGAAGGGAAAGGCGGGACGATCTCTTCCATGAGGCCGCCCTGAATGTGCTGGAGAGGCTTCGACCGGTACTCGGAGATAATCCGGACGGATGGCTGTGGGGAAAGGTACATCAGCACGAGTTTCTCAGCCCCATCAGGCGATCCGGAATCGGAAAAGGACTGCTGGGCGGCGGTTCACATCCCGCTGCGGGGTCCGGAGAGACATTGTACAGGGGCATATACGACTTTAATAAGCCTTTTCACGTAACCGTCTCCGCCTCTCTCAGGATGGTGGCGGACCTTGATGATCCGGATAAAATCCTGGCGGTGCTGCCGGGAGGCATTGCCGGACGGCAGTTCGACCCGCACAGCACCGATCAGATCAGGCCCTTCATGGACGGTGAGAAACGCTATTGGTGGTTCAGTGACAGGGCGATCAAGGAACACACAAAAAACACGCTGACGTTGCATCCGAAGAAGTAAACGAAAAATCCCTTTGACTCATCGATGCAGGTGTAGAAATATGGGAGATTCAATGACAGGCATATCACTGTCTCAAAACTACAGGGAGTGGACAATGAAGGAAAGGTATGATGAAATAGCGGATCTTATAAAAGGGGCAAAAAAGATAGTGGCCTTTACCGGGGCGGGTATCAGCACGGAATCGGGTATCCCCGATTTCCGCAGTCCCACGGGAATATGGGCGAAGTTCAATCCCGCCGACTTTACCTATGATAAATATCTTGTCGATCCTGAAGTCCGCAGACTGACCTGGTTGCGGTACCGGGGAATGAAGGCATGGGAGATCGAACCCAACGCCGCCCATTATGCCCTGGTGGAGCTGGAAGGGATGGGAAAACTCGACTGTATTATCACGCAGAATATCGACGGTCTTCATCAGAAGGCAGGCAGTTCGGAAGATAAGGTGATCGAACTGCACGGTACGGCGCGACAGGTGACCTGCCTCGAGTGCAATAAGCGATGGCCCTTTGAAGAGATCCTGGGATGGATGGAGGCGGGTGACGATGATCCTCACTGCGACGAATGCGGCGGACTGCTGAAAGCGGCAACGATCTCCTTCGGTCAGGCGATGCCGGTTAAAGAAACGAGAGAGGCGGAAGAGCGGGCCAGAGACTGCGATCTGTTTATCGTGATCGGTTCGTCGCTGGTGGTCTACCCGGCTGCCTACATGCCTGTCTTCGCCCTTGAGAGCGGTGCTCCTCTCGTCATTATCAACCGGGAGAAAACCCCTATGGATCACAGCGCGACCGTGGTCGTAAACGCCGGTGCCGGTGATACCATGTCCGCCATCATGGAACGGGTAAGATAGGTGCGTACCGCATATGATTCTCCATGTTGACATGGACGCCTTCTTCGCTTCCGTTGAAGAGCTGGACAATCCCCTGCTGAAGGGCCGGTGTGTCATTGTGGGAGGACAGTCGGAACGCGGTGTTGTGTCTGCCGCGAATTACGAGGCTAGAAAATTCGGTGTCCATTCCGCCATGCCCATCTTTCAGGCGCGGGACAAGTGTCCCGAGGCGATCATTCTCCCGCCACGAATGGGGCGCTACAAAGAATTGTCCGGACAGATCATGTCCGTTCTTCGCGAATTCTCCCCCCTCGTCGAACCCGTATCCATTGATGAGGCCTTTGTCGATATCACCGGTTGTGAAAGACTCTTCGGCGGGGTCGAAGCAATTTCTGTCGGTATCAAGCGGCAAATACGGCAGCGACTGAACCTGACCTGTTCACTGGGAGCGGCGCCGAACAAGTTTCTGGCAAAGATCGCATCGGATATGGATAAGCCCGATGGACTGACTATCATTATGCCAGAGCAGGTCCGGCAGTTTATAGACTCTCTCCCGATCCACAAGGTCCCCGGCGTGGGGAAGAGCACCCATGACAGGCTCATACCGCTGGGAATCAGGAACCTCGGTGATGTGAAACGATATCCCCCTGATTTACTAACACGGAAGTTCGGTGCCTTCGGCAGCAGACTTATAGAACTTTCCGACGGTATAGACCGGTCGGTGGTGACACCTGTTTCGGAAACAAAATCGGTCAGTGCGGAGGAGACGCTTTTCTCCGATACCGATGACAAGCAGGTGCTCAAAAGATATATCATGAAACAGGCGGAGCGGGTTGCAAGAGAACTGAGGAAACAGGATATACGGGCACGGACGGTCAGCATCAAGATAAAACACTCCGATTTCAAACAGATTACCAGGAGCGTCACCATTGAATACCCGACCCAGTCTTCGGAGATCATTATCCGGGAAGCATTCCGATTACTTGAAAATTACCGGATGCCGAAGAAGGCACGGCTCATCGGTGTCGGCGTATCCAATCTTGTTTCCCGTGTAAGTCCTGAGCAGGTTGAGATATTTGAACGGGACGATCCCCAGAACTCCAGCTGGGAAAAGCTGGATAACGCGGTCGATACCATAACCGAGAAATTCGGAAGAGATTTCATCACACGGGCAAGCCTGAAAGATAAGAAATAACCATGATCGAAGGGGACTTGATTTTTTCGCCGATTCATTTTATTGGTTTCTATGTTGGTTTTTTTCAGGTACACTGCGAATGTAAGCCCACTACATAATAGGGAAGGGAGTATGAATGATGGAAGGAAAATCGAAATCTGCCTATAGATTTTTTGCGATAGGCCTTGCGGTTCTTTTCTGTGCCTCTATCCTGGCAGACAGCGCCTGGGCCGCCCGGAGACATCCTATTCCGCCACCGAGGCCGGCACCACGGCACCACCCGCCCCGTCACTACGTGCGCGTCTCACCGATTCTGCCTCTGGGGTTCGCGCTGCTCACCATTGCGGGAATTGATTATTATTATAACAGGGGGATTTACTATAAAAGACTGCCTGACGGATATGTCATAACAAAGCCGCCGCTCGGGGCTGTCGTTGCACAACTGCCCAGCGGATATGTACTATTTAGGAGCGGGGGAGTCGAATACTTCTATTACAACGATGTGTACTACAACAGGGTCCCGTCCGGATATGTCGTCGTAGCACCTCCGTACGCCGCGTCCACGTCGGATGCCATTGTGAAGCAACAATCAGCCGTACCGGTAACCGAACAGGTGAAAACGATACCCCCCATGCTAAACGTACGATCTGGTCCCGGCACGGAAAATGCGATAGTTTCTCAGATTCCTCAGGGAACGGTTGTCGAAATCCATGGGTCATCTTCGGAATGGCTCTTTGTGAAACTGCCTTCCGGAGAGTTCGGATGGATAATGGGGCAATTTGCCGTCTCGGAACCCGGATCAACCCTTGTACCTGCTGAAGGGTAGCCATGTAGAAGATTAAAACATAGAATTGAACGGAGAGCATGATCCCCGCGGTCCCGGTTATAAGGGATTGCGGGGATTGTCAATTCAGGACATACAGACATCTCTAAGCAGTACCACCTCTTTGCAACATCAATTTTTTTAACTTCATAACGCCCCTTTTGCCGTCTTTGTCGAAAAGGGACAAAACATATGAAACAGAATGGGACACAGTGTCTCATGACAGCGCGACGGTCGGATCATGTGCACCTCTGACCGGTAATGATAAAATTTTAATATCATGAGCTATATCAACATATTGCGACAAACCATCCAAACTGAAACATCGTGGCATATATGTTGCAAAACCCGAATATCAATACATGTCGATGTATAAAAACAACTACCGAAGGAGGGCGGATTATGGAGATCAACACAGTCTTGGGGTCGATCAGTTCAGAAGAACTGGGTATGACACTGATACATGAACACTTCCTCTTCGGATTTCCCGGATGGCATGGAGATGCCACCGTGGGACCTTTTGATCGCAGTGCGTGTATCGACGCCGGCGTGAAGATGGCCGAAGCGCTGCAGGAACAGGGCGTAAGAACCGTTGTGGACGCCACGCCGAACGAATGCGGCAGGGATGTGGAACTGCTCAGGGAGATTTCGGAGGTGAGCGGCCTTACCATTCTCTGCTCCAGCGGGTACTATTTCGAGGGTGAGGGTGCACCGCCCTATTTCAAGTTCCGCAGCCAGATCGGTGACGGTACCCAGCAGATATACGAGATGTTCAAGACGGAGGTGACAAAGGGTGTCGGTGATACAGGCATTCGGCCTGCTGTTTTAAAGGTCGCATCGAGCAGGGAAGGCATAACGGACTATGAAACGATGTTTTTCAGGGCCGCTGCGAAGGTTTCAAGGGAGAACGGTATCCCCATCATTACCCATACCGAGCAGGGATCGCTCGGTCCCGAACAGGCAGATCTGCTCATGGCCGAAGGAGCGGATCCGAAACGGATCATGATCGGCCATGTGGAGGGGTCCACGGATATGGATTATCTGCTTCGGATTCTCGAAAAGGGTGTCTATATCGGATTCGACCGTTTCGGTGTCGAAGGCTTCGGAGGAATGCCCACCGATTCCCGCCGGGTTGCCTGCCTTATCGGGCTTATCGGTCTCGGGTTCATCGACAGGATCATGCTTTCACAGGATTTCGTCAATTACTGGCTCGGAAGACAGGGGGTATCGGAAATCGTGAATCTGGTCATGCCGAACTATACCGCCACACACATATTCGATGACATTATCCCCATGCTTGAGAAGGGGGGGATCAACGACAACCACATCTCCGCCATGCTCATAAAAAATCCCCGCCGTTTTCTTGCGGGCGAATGAGTGATCACGACATAGGGTTACGGATTATATTATCATAACAAGGGGGGATAATATGTCAGAATATGTACCGATCATGTTCGAGAGAAAGAATCTGCTCGAGTATTTCACCGAAGTCATAAAGCAGTACCCCGACAGAACGGCAGTCGTTACCGCCGACGGGAGTGTCAGAAAGACCTATGGCGAGGTTAACAGGCGGGCGAACAGGCTGGCTCGTTACCTCGCACGTCTGGGAGTGGGGAAGGGGGATCGGGTCGCCATATTTCAGAATAATTGCTGGCAGTACCCGGAGCAGTATCTGGCGATCCTCAAACTCGGAGCGATCTGCGTCCCCATGAACTTTCGACTGAAGAGTCCCGAGGCACTGTTCATATTGAATGAATCGGGTGCAAAAACACTGATCGTGGAAAACCGGTACGTACCGATTTTCGAACCTACGCTATCCTATCAACTGGGAGTAAAAAACTATCTGTGCACCGGGGGAGGCGGCCCCGAATGGGCGGTCGATTATGAGACGGCACTCTCGCAGGAAAGCGAGGAAGATCCTGCAATGCCGGATCTGACCCTGGACGATATCGTGGCAATCTGTTTCACCAGCGGCACTACGGGCCTACCCAAGGGTTCCATCTCTACGCACCGGCAGATTATGACGAACTTTTACGGAGAAATGGGAGAACTCATCGAGAGTACCAGGCATCCCGATCTGGGATATCATGTGATCATGATGATCATCCCGGTCTATCACATTGCAGGTATCATGACCCTCTATTTGGGTATGAAGTATGGCTCCACTATCGTTATTTCGGCCGATTTTGTCCCCGAGGCGTTCATGCAAACCGTAGAAAGGGAGCAGATCACCCTGTGCTACCTGGTGCCGATCATGTTCTTCTTCATTATCAACGACCCATCGTTCGGAAAATACAATCTCGGCAGCCTGCGTTTCATTCCCTATGGTGCGATGCCGATGGATCCCGCTCTTCTCCAGGATATCCTGAAGAAGTTTCCCCCGGGCATCAAATATATGGATGCCTTCGGTTCGACGGAAGTGGTCATCAATATAGCCAAACTCCCCGATGATCACGACCTGTCGGGTTCCGAAGAGGAAGTGGGGAAAAAGATCGCCCGGTTGAAAAGTGTGGGCCGTCCTTTCCGGTACGGAATCGAGAGCACCATCTTAGATCCTTTCGGAAAGGAATTAACGACCGGCGAGGTGGGAGAAATTGTCTCTCGGGGCGAAAAGGTAACCGTCGGCTACTGGCGGAATCCTGAAGCAACGGCAATGGCCTTTGATAAAAACGGCTGGTTCCATACCGGTGACGCTGGCTGGATGGATGAAGACGGGTATGTCTATTTCGCCGATCGGGCGAAGGACATGATCAACCGGGGCGGTGAGAACATATTTCCCGTGGAGGTCGAACGGAGACTCAATCAGCACTCGAAAGTAGCGGAATCGGCCGTCTTCGGTGTTCCCGATCCGGCATGGGGTTCCCGTGTGGTGGCCGCCGTAGTCCTCGCGCCGGGAGAAACGGAGGAAACAACTACCCAGGAAGAACTCATCGGTTTCTGCAAGGAACAGCTTGCAAGCTACAAGGCACCATCAGCGATCTGGTATATTAATCAGCTTCCGCGCCGGTTCGAACTTGGCAAGGTGTTACGCTTTATGTTACGGGATGAATATATGAAAAAAAGGGAGGAAATTGTTACATGAAAAATATGCTCGATACCATGTCGTTTCGGCTTGCGCCGGAGGACGAATACAATCACCCTATTGATGACGCCAGGAATTTCAATGAGAGCATGTACATCAACCTGTTTGACTTCAATCAGGTCATGGGGGGATGGTTCCGCGTGGGAAACCGGCCGAACGAGGGGAAGGCCGAGGTATCCTGCTGCATCTACCTCCCCGATGGGCGTGTCGGTTTCTTCTTCAACCGTCCTGAGATTTCGTCAAACGATGCCCTTGACGCGGCTGGGCTGAAGTTCAAAATACTTGAGCCCTTCAAGCGTCTGCGGGTAACCTATGACGGTCAGATATGTGTCATGGAAAACCCTCACGATATGGCGAATCCGGCAAAGGCCTTTACGGAAAATCCCATTGTGGACTGTTCGGTTGCGCTTGATTACCGGGGGCTCGGACCGATATTCGGCGGTGAAATGGTCAACAAGGACGGAAGCCCCTTCGTGGAACGGCCCGATGAGGCCTTTGCGAAGGCCCACTATGAACAGCACCTGAGCGGAACCGGCACCATCCGCGTCAAGGATCAGGAATGGAAGATCGAAGGCTTCGGTCTGCGCGATCACTCATGGGGACCGCGGTACTGGCAGAATGTCCACTGGTACCGGTGGCTGCCGATGAATTTCGGTCCCGATCTCGGCTTCATGTTCATGATCATGGGAAAGAAGGACGGAAACCATCAGATGATGGGGATCATGCTTGAAAACGACCGGTATGTACCTTTCAGCGATGTAAGGCTGAAGACGGACTGGGATCCGAATTACTACCAGACCGCTCTGAAGGTGAACGCCCGGACGGACAAAAAAGAATATGAAATAGAGGGCAGGGTGCTGTCTCTTATTCCGCTCCGCAACCGGAAAAAGAACAAGGACGGCGCAATGCTCGAGACGCGCATTACCGAGGGAATGACCGAGTACCGGTACCAGGGCAGGGTCGGGTACGGCATGTCGGAATATCTCGATCAGATCATAAACGGAGAACCGGCGGGAAAGGAATCTGAATGATATGAATCAGGAAGAATTTGCACGATCGCTCACCCGGGCGGCATCGCGACATCTGGGAGGACCGACTCGTATCGAAGATCTTCGACCGCTCTCCGGGGGCGCTTCAGCGGAGACGTGGCATTTCGACGCACTGTGCGGGGATGAACGGCATGAACTCATCCTCAGGCTTTCTCCGCCGGGCGGAAAGAAAGACAAGGTTCGACTCGACCGCCAGACGGAGGCACGGCTCCTCAAGGCGGCGGAACAGTGCGGGGTTCCCGTTCCCCCCATCCTTTTTATTCTCGACGAAGATGACGGGATCGGTCCCGGATATGCCATGCAACGGGTGGAGGGTGAGACAATAGCACAAAAAATATTGCGTGGCGACGAATACGCCGGTGCCCGTGACATGATGGCCCGACAGTGCGGTACGATTCTCACCGGTATTCATGCCGTCGACACGGACCTTCTTCCCCCCCTCAAGAAACAACCGGCAGAAGCGGGGGTAAAGCAACTGTATGCCTTTTACGATGCCTTCGGTGAAAAACACCCCGTCTTCGAATTCGCCCTGCGATGGCTGGTGGACAACGTTCCCGGAGGGACGGAACTTCGTCTGGTACACGGTGATTTCAGGAACGGAAACTTCATCGTCGGTCCCGAGGGTATCCGTTCCGTCCTGGATTGGGAACTCGCGCATCTCGGTGACCCCATGGAGGATCTGGGCTGGTTGTGTGTCAATTCATGGCGGTTCGGCAATATCGACAAGCCGGTCGGCGGGTTCGGCACCAGGGAGGATCTCTTCGCCGGATACGAAGAGGCTGGGGGAATGCCGGTCGATCCCGTGTCGGTTCATTTCTGGGAGGTGTACGGGACGCTGAAATGGGGGATCGTGTGCATTGTCCAGGCATTCACCCACCTCATGGGAGCGAAACGATCCGTCGAGCTGGCCGCCATCGGCCGTCGAACCTCGGAAACCGAGATCGATCTGCTCAATCTGCTGAAAGAGAGGAAATGATATGGCCGCATCCCGACCGACCGTCGACGAACTCCTCGAGGCCACTCAGGAGTTTCTCGAAAAGAAGATAATCGATACTGTCGATTCACACAGGGCCTTTCACACCCGTGTCGCTGTCAACGTCTTGGCGCTGGTACGCAGGGAGCTCCGTATGGGCCCGCAGCTCGCACGTGATGAACACGAGCGGCTCAGATCGCTTCTCGGCATTGATGGTACCGTTGCGGAACTGAATGGCGAATTATGTAGCCGCCTTCGTGATAAGAGCATGGACTGCCATGATGAAGAGCTTTTCCGGCATCTGTTCGCAACCACCATGGGACAGCTCTCGATCGATAATCCCGAATACTCGGGATACAAACGGGCACTGGAAGAATCGTCGAAGGCGTAACAGGACGATACTCCCATCGCGGTGTGTATCGGCTGGGACGCGATGTGTCGACTTCCCTGTTTTACCAGGCGATCAGGACGAGTGCGGCGAGGGCTATGCCTACGCCGAAACATTGCCGGGTAGTCAGGCGTTCCTTGAGGATGAGCCATGCCAGAAAGACGGTCCCGGCGGGGTAGAGTGAGGTGAGAGTCGTCGATATGTCAAGCCTTCCAAGACGGGACGCCAGGGCAAAGAAGATGTTACCAGCGGCGTCGAAGATCCCCGCCAGCATGACGACAATCAGTAATTGAGGGTTCAACCGAGACGGCACTTGTTGCCGGCGCACCATGATGAATGTCAGGATCATGGTGATAGATACGAACCGTGCCGTAACCAGAGGCCAGAAGATCGTGGTTTCGCTGACCTGATCGATGAAGATAAAGAAGAAGCCGAATCCCGATCCGGCCAGAATCGGCATAACCAGTTCGCGAGCGTGAGCCGGTGTAACACCATTTCCTCCGGCAAGATACCAGATTGCAAAGACCCCCAGCAGCAATCCCAGGAGTTGGCCCCCTGTCGGCACTCCTTCCATGAATATGCCGGCAATGATGGGCAGGACGGCCCCGACAATGGCACTGACCGGAGCCACGATCCCCATACGCCCGCGGGCGAGTCCGATGTACAGCGCCGTGAGACCGAGTGTTCCGAAAAGGCCGGCCAGCCCCCCGAATACCAGGTTATTTCCGGGCGGTATCGGTTCTCCCAGTGTCACGGCCAGTCCGGCCAACAGGGCAAGTCCAACGATCTGAGATATGACGATAACGCTGAAAACACTGCTTTTTTTTGTTGCGACCCCCCCACAGAAATCACCGGTTCCAAAACTCGCCGCCGCGGCGAGGCCGCAGATAAGTGCCAATGCTTCAGAGTCCATCCCCCGTGATATCCCTCTCGTGTGTATAAAATAGAATAATATAAAGCGTAGTCTCTTAGTGCCTTCTTGATCTAATGTCAAGAGAGCCGGTTTTGTATAACGGTTTCACGGTAGAAATGAAATGTATTGTAAGGGTAAAGATGCCCAGAATGCGGGTGGAGCCGTCCATTCCCGGGAAAAAATGATTTCCCTACAATTTCATTCCTGGATTGACTGTTCTCTGTCCGTTGGTATTGAGAGGTGTGCCTTATCGACCTATGGGTCTCCTTTGATCGTCCGGCAGAAGACATCCCTCGATACATTTGTCGACACAGTTCCTGTCGCACGGTTCGACATGGATGGTCACGGTCGTCCCCGGGAATTGTTCTTTGATCTTTTTCTTTAATATCTTTGTGATGCCATGAGAATTCATCACCGACATATGGGGGTCTACTTTCAGGTGAAACTCGACAAAACGGAAGTGTCCTGCCTTGCGCGTCCTCAGGTCGTGAAAGCCTCGAACGACAGAACCATGCTCAAGGATACACCGGCGTATCCGTTCTATTTCATCACCGGGAAGATTGACATCCATCAGATCCTTTGCCGATTGAACGGTCAGGTTGTAGGCTGCCTTAATAATCAGCAGAGCCACACCCATTGCGGCGACAGGGTCGAGCCAGAAGAAATCTGTTCCGGGAAAGATCCATTGACTCATCCAAATCAGGCCAAGGGAGACCATCACTCCGATGGAGGTATACACATCCGTTCGCAGATGCCAGGCATCGGCCTGCAAGGCGATAGAGTCTGTTTCACGCCCTACTTTAAAAAGCATTGTCGAAACGATCATATTGATCGCAGCCGAAATAAGCATGACACCGACACCCCATCCGATCGTCTCTATCGGCTCGGGATGCATGAGTTTTTTCATCGCCTCGATGATTATCCAGACCGCCGCGATAAAGATCAGCAGTGCCTCGATCGTTCCGGAAATATTCTCGATCTTACCGTGTCCGAAGGGGTGCCTGCTGTCCGCCGGTATACTCGATGTCTTTACGGAAAACAATGCGATTATGGCCGCCAACAGGTCTACTCCGGAGTGAATCGCCTCCGATATAATCGAGACGGAGCCGATCAACAGGCCGACAAACAACTTCATGGTTACAAGAGTTGTGTTGGACAAAACGGAGAAAATGGCAACACGTACTTTACGGCGTTGTGGATCCATACATGCTCGCAATTCAATCAAAAAAGCTTCGTTTTTATATATGATTGACCTGGATGGTCATCGTGCCTCTCAGGGTTCTTTCTTTTCCGGATTATAGCATCCGTTGATATTGTTGTTATACAAATACCTGAAAAATCGATCAGTCAAGTATCTATATTTGTTGTCATTATACTATTTCTGTTTTTTATTGAATTATACTGTCAATGGTGGAGCCTTATTGGGATACGTAACTGCAAAATGAGAATCGACGAACACGGTATGATCGTTAGGGATCATTCCGGATAACCGCAGAAAGATCGCAACAGACAAAAGTCGAAGACCGACTGCGGCAGGTGTGAAATCAGTCCTGATGTTATTGAATGTTCCGTTGAGGGATGCCTTGACCTTACAGACGGAGCAGTCGTTTGTCGAAAATGATTTTTCATGATGGTGAAAAGAGATTGCAAGAGAGGCCAGAAACAGCCCGAATAATGAAAGAAAAATGATATGTTTTGCTTGGTTATGTTGCATGATCTAATGGCACCCTGCCTGCCTTTTGAAACTATGCAACCTTTATCACCTATCCTGAGGGACTGTCAAGGAAGGAGATTAACCTGGAGATACAGTTTTTCTCGCTTCTTACCGCAATAGTACATTACATCATCCGGCTTTATTCCATCATTATAACCTGATTATACATGACGAATCACACGTAATACTCTCTATTCATGCTTGATGGAAATACATTAAGATGGCGTTTCCGCTCCTTGAAGATTGGCGCCGAGTTCCACAAGTGAACAGGCAATATCTCCTTGACATCCAGACCGTTGTTCCTGTACTTCCTCACGTAAGAGGCCCTATCGTATCAAACAGTACTTCCATCTCAATACGTTCCTGTCCGCTTCTATTCTCGGAAGGGGTGTGAGAGTATTCAGAACCTGAATGCCGGAACCCTCCATATCCTTGAGCAGAGTAACAGGAACGCAATACGACGATAAAAAAGCTGATAGTGAGGAGTAGCAAGTTCCCCTTTTTACCGGTTGTCAGATCTGAGGGAGAAGGATAGTTCGCAAACTGATACGGATACGCAGAGTAATTTGAGGGAAACGGTCGTGACAGGAAACACCGAAAACACGGATCACTATGCATGGGTCATTCTAACACTTTTTTTGTTTGCCCAACTCGTAATGTCGATGGGTTCTTACGCATGGGGACCCTTGGCATCCTTTATCAGAGATGAGTACGGCGTCAGTCGGGCTCAACTCGGTCTGTTGACTTCCACCCTGTATCTGGCCTCTATCCTTGTCGCTGTTCCTTCGGGGATTCTGGTTGACAGAGTTGGTGCACGGATCATGTTGATACTGTGTCTCTTGATAATGGGTCTTTCCTTTTGTCTTATCTTCGTAGCTTCAACGTTCTGGCTGGTAATTGCCTTTACGGCACTGAGCGGTATTGGTTACGGGGTGATTAATCAGGCTTCGAGCAAGGGAATCTTGCTATGGTTTCCCCGGAAAAGAAGAGCTACGGCAATGGGCATTAAGCAGATGGGAGTGACGCTGGGAGGGGCTCTCTCTGCAGTTCTTATTCCGATAATAGCCCTCGGTAGCAGTTGGAGATGGAGTGCTCTGATTATCGGTGTTCTGATGCTGCTAATGGCTTTTGTGTCGGGTGGTTTTTATCGTGAAAGGCCTGAGAAGATCAGCGGTATGATGGAAACGAACCAGGAAACCCATGGCAAAAACAATCTTTTTATGAATTTTATTTCGAATCCTATTTTGCTTATTGTTGTTCTGGTCATGCCTTTTATGGCATTTTCTCAAAGCAGCGTTGCCGCCTTTCTGGTGCTCTATCTCGATGAAAAGATCGGTTTATCTCTCGGACTCGCCGGAAGCTGCCTTACCATAGCAATGATCGCCGGCACTGCCGGGAGGATTGTGTGGGGCCTGATCAGTGACATATGTTTTCATGGAGATCGAATCCGCCCGGCATTTATTCTGTCATTAATCGGGGCACTCTCTCTCGGAGGGATTGGTTTGATACATGCTGAAACAAACGTGTACACGATCTTTATTTTATCTGCTTTCATCGGATTTACCACCATCGGATGGAATGCCCTGCTCATGATCCTCGGTGCCGAACTCGTCGTACCGGAGTTGGTGGGTTCATATATGGGAATCTTTATTTCAATCGCATTTGTGGGGATCGTTACGGGCCCTCCCGCCTTTGGGTACCTTGCAGATACTTTCGGGTATCGAACAGCCTGGACTGTCCTGTCAATCACCTCCTTTCTGAGTTCGGCCGGTTTTGCATATATGTATTTCCTGCAGCGGAAAGAATCATAGGAGGAGGTAAATTTAGCAGTGGTTACATAAACGCTAATGAAAAACTGACATACCGGATCTTAATTCTTACACCTTTTCAAGTTTGAGACAATGTCTAACCAAAATCGAACAAATAGCCATCTTTGAACTCTTCCATTCCTGCCAACGATTCCAGAGGAGTATAACAGATTATCGATACAATGATCGGATACGCGTCGATAGGATAACGGTATGTAATATCCAACCATATTCCATTTGACATCTCACAGGGTATCGGGTAAATTCCGAATAGTTCTATTATATTTACTGAAACTTATCCATTTTTTGTTTCCTTATGATAACGTTAATCACGACAGAGAGCATGAAATGAAAGATCAGGGCAGGACAAAAAAAGGACTGATAGAAGAGAATATATTATTAAAAGAAAAGATCCGGGAACGGGAAAGACGTGAGTCATCAAATGTTCCCGTAAAGAAATCTTTTGGGAAGAGTGAGGAATTTTTCAAGGCGATTATCCAGAACTCACTGGATGTCATTATTGTCGTAGATGAACAGGCAAACATTACGTATGTGAGTCCCTCCGTTGAGCGTGTTCTCGGATATAAACCGGACGAGTTGGTCGGAACAAGGACTTTGGATCTGATCGCACCCGATGATAAGAAAAGATCTATTGAAGATTTTCGAAAGGCGTTGCTGATAAAAGAAAGTCTCATCTCTAATGATTTTCACTTAAAACATAAAAACGGCACTGAACGCATTATGGAAGGTGTCGGTACTAATCTCCTGGATAATCCGAACGTTGCAGGTTTCGTCATGAATGCCCGCGATATCACCGATCGAAAAATGGCGGAGGACGCACTCTTGGCCAGCAGGGCGCAATTATACAACGCGCTGGAGATGGCCCACCTCGGCCATTGGGAGTACGATGTAGCCGACGACCTTTTTATATTTAATGACCCGTTCTATAAAATTTTCCGTACGACGGCAGAGGATGTCGGCGGGTATACCATGCGTTCCGAAGACTACGCCCGCCGCTTTGTTTATCCGGATGACATTGATACGGTTGGGGAAGAGATCAGAAAAGCCATAGAAACAACCGATCCCTTTTTCAACCGGCAGATTGAGCACCGAATGATCTATGCAGACGGCACGATCGGTTATATCAGTGTCCGCTTTTTCATCGTAAAGGATTCTCACGGCAGGACGGTCAAAACCTACGGCGTCAATCAGGACATTACCGAGCGTAAACAGGTAGAGGCAAAACTGCGACAACAAACCGATGCCATGGACGCGGCGGTCGATGGGATGGCCCTTCTCGATGAAAAAGGGGAGTACATCTATCTCAACAGGGCGCATGTCATTGTTTACGGATATGAAAGCGCCGAAGAATTGATTGGCAAGTCATGGAGGGCTCTCTATGATTCCGAAGAACTTCAACGCTTTGACCAAGAGATCATGCCCGAGTTTCACCGGAAGGGGTATTGGTCCGGCGAAGCTGTGGGGGTGAAAAAGGATGGGAGCACGTTTCCACAGGCAGTGTCCTTAACAGCCATGGTAAATGGCGGGTTGATTTGTGTCGTCCGGGACATCACCGAAAGCAAGCGAGTGGAAGAATCCTTGGAGAACACTCTCGAAAGTCTCAGGAAAGCTTTCGGAGCCACCATTCAGGTCATGGTAGCGGCAGTCGAGTCGAGAGATCCCTATACGGCAGGGCATCAGCTCCGAACTGCAAATCTCGCACGAGCCATAGCCACCGAAATGGGGTTATCGCGGGACAGGATCGAGGGCATTCGCATGGCCGGATCCATTCATGATATCGGAAAACTGTCCATCCCCGCTGAGATATTATCTAAACCCACCGAACCAACAGCAATCGAATTTTCATTGATAAAGGAACACCCCCGGAAAGGATATGAGATACTGAAGGGTGTGGAATCTCCATGGCCGCTGGCACAGATTGTGTACCAGCATCATGAACGGATGGATGGCTCCGGTTATCCGAGAGGCCTGAAGGGAGATGAAATTCTTGTGGAGGCCCGCATCATGGCCGTGGCCGATGTCGTTGAAGCTATGGCATCCAATCGACCCTACCGCCCAATGAGAGGGTTGAATACGGCACTGGAAGAGATCGAAAAAAATAAGGGTGTGCTCTACGATACGGATGCGGTGAATGCCTGCCTGAGATTATTCCGGGAAAAAGGTTTCCAATTAAAGGGAAAATGATTCTAACCAACAAATATTGTTGGTACCTGTTGAAGATACGCCGGTAAAGCCCGCCTTGATACCTTTGTATGAGTTGCGGAAGTCACATAGTGAAGCTCGAATAAAAGATGACTTAGGTTTCGGAAGAAAGGAGCGAACGGGTGAAAAAGGTATCTTTTTTCGTATGCCTTGCGTTCATGATTCTCCTGTGCTTCATCTGTTCCCCTCTTACATCGACTTCCGGTAATCTCGAAAAACCAGTGTATACCATAACGGCCGAACCGTGGCCGGAAGCGGATATGCTTTTTAGGAGTGATAAAGAGTGGCTTGGTGGTGACGGTGCCTCCTCGGTCGATCTCGGATCGGGAAGGATACTCTGGCTTTTCGGTGATACGTTTATAGATCGGGGATCATTAGGTGACCGTCGAGAAGCGGTTATCATCAGGAACAGTATCGCCATACAAAACGGATACAATCCATCTAAGGCCTCGATTCATTTCCACTGGCGTACAAAGGACGGCGGCGAACCCGCATCATTTTTCGCAAAAGGGGAGGGACATTGGTACTGGCCTGGAGACGGTATACGAATCGACGGTAGGCTTGTTGTTTTTCTCATGGAGATCAATGACGGCAACAATGAGCTTAATTTTGATGCGACGGGCTGGGAGGCTGTGATAATAGACAATCCCGATGCCGATCCCGGGAATTGGAATGTCCGTTGGGTCGATACTCCCGATAATAAATTCGGGGTCATTGTCGGTTCTGCCTGCGTTATCTCTATGAATGGTTATCTCTATGCCTTCAGTGGCTGTGCGAGAAATCGCGACGTGTATATCATTCGATGGCCACTGTCTTCCGTCTTGAGGGGCGACCTTTCAAAACCCCGGTGGTGGACAAAAGAAAAGGGATGGGTCTTACAGCAGGATCTTCAAGAATTACCACAGCCTCTCTTTTCAGGGGGTCAGATGGAATTTACCGTTGATTACGCGCCTGCGATCGGAAAGTATCTTCAGGTTCAGACGGTGTCCCTTCTCAATCCGTCGCTGGCGTTCCGCTGGGCCGATTCTGTCACGGGTCCGTGGTCACCTTTGTATGAGTTCTATCGTCCGGCAGAGGCGGATCAAAGGGGTCTGCTGATATATGCGGGGAAATCGCATCCGACCCTCACCGGTGGAGACATTATTGTTACCTATACTGTAAACTCGATCGATTCCGAAAGATTGCTGAAAGACAGAGATATATATTATCCGGTGTTTCTCCGAGGGAAAATCTTCCAGGCGGAAGAGAAATAAGACGATATTCACGGAGTCCTTTTCAAGGAAGGCTATATGACCATACAAGAGGATTGGCAAGGCGATGCGTGATACGTTTCTATCCCTGTCATCCCCACATACGTGGGCAATATTTCATTGACATACAAGGTTGCAATTCCTATACTGAAACCAGCCAGAAACAATGTCTTATCAAACCGGAGTCGACGTGAAAAAATCATACATACTGTTATTTATTATATGTATCCTTATCTGTAATCCTATCAATGCTATAGCGGAAACCCGCTATGTCAGCGACATGCTGGAGATCACCATGCGGAGCGGTAAAGGTACCGGCTACGGAATCACACGCATGCTGCGAAGCGGCACACCGCTAGAGGTGCTCGAGATCGACAAGGAGACCGGTTACAGTAAGGTCCGTACCGATAACGGAAAAGAAGGCTGGGTATTGTCTCGGTTCCTGATGCAGGAACAGGCGGCCCGTGACCTTCTCACCGCCGCAGAGAAAAAGCTGGCGGAACAGGAAACGGATAATCGAAAGCTTACAACTGCAATGGCAGCGTTAAAGGATGAGAAAAAAACTCTGGCGAATAATCTGAACAGTCTGGAGAAAGAGTCTCGATCCGTCAGCCGGGAACTTGCCGAGGTTAGACAGACAGCCTCCAAGACACTGACCATAAATTCAGAAAACAAGGACCTGAAAAATCAACTGCTGTCATTGAAAAGTCAATTGCAGACCGTAGAGCAGGAAAATGAACGATTGAGAGATCGCACCGCCCGTGAGTGGTTCATGGTCGGTGCAGGGGTAGTGCTGTTGGGCATAATCATCGGACTGATTATTCCGAAAATCCGCTTCAGCAAGAAGAAATCGACCTGGTACACGTTTTAACGGCAACGGACAGATCACGTTCCGGCGCGGCGAGGACATATCCACTTTGTACGGTTGCCCGTGCAAAGTGTTTTTACGAAAGTCAATATTTCATTGACATACAGGGTCGCTGTTTCTAAACTTCATACCATCATAACCAATATTGTATAAAGATGCAGAGGAAAAGTGGCTGCCATAAAGGAATCAAAAACACAGGACGATGATGTTAAAAAAGACGTGACTTCTGACGAAGGTACGGCAAAAGAGACGGTCGACGAGCTGCTTGAAAAGCTCAAACGAAAAAAACCCCGCGAATTTGCCTTCTTGAAAGCAGAAGATATTTCTCCGGAAGAACATCACGATGAACCTCCGGAAACAGTGTCTGCAGAAGCGCCATCCGATGATATGCAGCCGATAGATCAGCCGTCAGAGTCTCATCAGTTTCAACCAGTATCATCAGCGGAAGCGGATCTACCTCCCGAGGGACATTATACGGAAGCACCGGGGAATGAAACGCCGGCAGAACCACCCTTCGATCTCCCTCCCGTCCAAGCTCCATCACCGATGGAACAAGACCTGCCGCCCGAAGAATCTGTCCCGGAAGAACCGGGCGAGTTTCCGTCAGACAGACAGCCTGTGTCGCCCGGGAAGAAAAAAACCTTCTCCGGTTCGCGAATTATACTGCTTCTCGTGCTGTTTTTCGTCTCTCTCGGCTTGTATGCCTATTTTGTGTACCCGACTATCTATGAAACACGTACCATACAATCCGGGGACATAACATACCCCGTGAAAATAAACAGGCTGACAAAGAGCATGCAATACTATCATATGGGCACATGGCATGACGGGCCGATCCTCAAACCCACAGCATACAAGGGTCACGTAACGGTTCCTCCACAGGTCGATGTGGTCCCCGCTGAGAAGGAGATTAAAGAGGCGGCTGAAGAAGCACGGGTACAGGCTTCTGAAACCGATCAGGTTCCGCCGATTGGGCCTTCAACAGAGGAAAAGAAAGAGATAACAATTGCGGCTCCGGAGAAGAACGCAGAAAAAGAAGAATCTGCCGTTGTTGAAGATACGCCTCCGTCCGGGGAAACGGTGGTAAAGCCGGCCAAAGAGTACTTCTATGCGATTCAGATCAGTTCCATGCGGTTGAAGGATTTTGCAGAGGAACTGCTGGATGGATTCAAGCGAAAGGGATTTGATGCGCATATGCGTGTCTTGGAAACAGACAAGCATGGAGTATGGTATACGATCTACATTGGGCATTTTGCCGACAGAGAAGAAGCTGTCGAGTATATAAAAGAAAAAAACATAATCGATTCATATCCGGGCAGTTATATCCGGAAGCTTTCCAATAGTTAAATCATAAAACAAATCTTAGAATGCTGTAGCGGTACATGCCGGGAAAAAGGGCTGTGCACTGCTCTCAATCCACAGGGTGTTGTGAATAACCCTGTCGGGTAGGGATGATTATGGATGCGATGATATATCGACAGTATATCTGTATCGGAGTCAGGTGTGACCTGTCACGGTGAATTATACTGTATAAAAAGGGGAGGGGGAGAATGATGAAAGCGGAAGATGTCAAAAGCGTGGCGGTTATAGGGGCGGGAACGATGGGACATGCCATCGCCCAGGTATTCGCCCGAGCGGGGATTGAAACCTGTCTGGTCGATCTGAATAATGATCTCCTGAAAAAAGCCGTTCGTATGATCAGTGCCGATATGAAGACCCTGGTGGAGCATGGGCTCATCGATGAGGGTCGTATAGATGCCATTCTTAAAAATATTCACCCCACCACGGATCTTTCCGAGGCCTGCAGGAATGCCGATTTTATCCTGGAGGCCGTCGTCGAAGTGGCCGACATCAAGAAAGATGTCTTTACAAAAATTGAGGCCCACGTGTCTGACAACGCCATTCTTGCCAGCAACACTTCGTCCCTCGATATCTTTAACATCGTGGATCTGAAGCATCCGGAACGGATGGTAGTCACCCACTGGTTCGCCCCGCCCCACATTATTCCGCTGGTGGAGGTCGTACCCGGTCCGGCAACCTCACCGGACATTCTCGATCTTTCAGCCCGATTGATGGAAAGGGTCGGCAAGAAACCGGTGGTGATGAAGAAATTTGCCCCAAGCTACATCGTAAATCGCCTTCAGCAGATTATCGGTTTCACCGTCATGGACATGATCAACAACGATCTGGCCGCGCCGGAGGATATCGATCTGGCGGTGAAGGCAAGTCTGGGAATCCGCCTGCCCATCGTCGGCGTGGTCCAGACCTTCGATTTCACCGGTCTTGACCTCGTCCAGAATATTCTCACGGGTCTCCTGGGTCAGGCGCCTCCCTTTATCGCAGAACGTGTCGAGAGGGGAGACCTCGGGGCCAAGAGCGGCCGAGGGATTTACGATTACGGGAAGCGCAGTGAAGAGGAGATCCTCCACGCCCGCGACGAAAAGTACCTGTCCATGCTGAACCAGCTGGAAGAAATGGACGCTTTCAAGCCCATATGAGGAAGGCGCTCGATATGGATGGCTTCAGGTTATTGATTGATGTATCCGACATAAAAATGATTCGTCTCAATCTGCGCTTTCTTACCGTCCTGTCGCACTTTAGAGTGACTCCCGTGAAATGTTGTATTGTGCGAATTTTCGGTACAGGGTGGAGCGGGCCATCCCCAGTGAACGGGCCGCACGGGACAGGTTCCCGCGGTTTTCCCTGATCACGGTTAGAATATGGGATAAATCTTTGTGCTCTTCCGGTTGACCATGCAGGCGGCATGCGATCTCTGCTTTGAGATCCGTTACGTCAATCACCGGACCCTCTGCAAGGATACAGACCATCTCTATGG
Organism: Syntrophales bacterium; assembly: GCA_036825195.1. Taxonomy (GTDB): domain Bacteria; phylum Desulfobacterota; class Syntrophia; order Syntrophales; family UBA2210; genus UBA2210. The sequence goes on along the minus strand of DAISYQ010000022.1, from coordinate 21,757 downwards.
CGTTTTCGAGTTCCCGCACATTACCCGGCCAGTCGTAGTTGAGAAGTGTTTCCATAGCGCGGTCCGACACTTCCTTAGATGCCTCTTTATGCTTGTCGGCCATTTTCTTGAGGAAGTGTTTCACCAGATTGGGGATGTCTTCTCTGCGCTCTTTCAGGGGTGGGATGTGAAAGGATATCACATTCAGTCGGTGATACAGGTCGCTTCTGAACCTCTTTTCATGTATCATTTCGTTCAGATCCCGATTCGAAGAGGCGATTATCTGGACGTCGATCCGCTGCGGTCTTCCGCCACCAAGGGGTGTCACCGTCTTATCTTCGATAACGCGCAGTAGACAGGCCTGAAGTTCCATGCCCATTTCGCTGATTTCATCGAGGTAGATAGTCCCTCCTGTTGCCTGCTCAAACCTGCCCGGACTCCCCCCCCGTTTCGCTCCGGTGAAGGCACCTGTCTCGTACCCGAAGAGTTCGCTCGCCAGAAGATGAGGCGGAATGGCCGCACAGTTAATCGCCAGAAAGGGATGAGCCCTTCGCGGCCCTTTTTCGTGGATGAAACGTGCCAGGACTTCTTTCCCCACGCCGCTTTCTCCGAGGATAAGCTTTGTCGAATCGTACCGTGCGGCTCTTGTTGCCTTCTTGAGGAGAGTTCCTATCACATCGGAGGCGAACACAAATTCAGGTCGTGTCAGCGTACCCTTAAGCGAATCTGGGTCTTCGTGATATCCTGTGACCACGAGATTTTTCTTTAGAGCTGAAAGTCCTGTCGGTATCGATCGTTCTAAAGACCGGTCCTTTCCCCGTTCAGGCGCCTGAGTATGGCTCAATTTTTCTTCGATTACATCGGCGATTGCCTGTACGATTCCCAGTGCAAAGATGTGAAAATCTCTCAGGAAGCACGTCAGGCACACGACGCCGATGATTTCCCTCGTGAAAGGATCGCGAATTACGGATGCAGCATTGGCGGAATCCTGCCACTGTTTCACGTAGTTTTCCTCTCCAATCACGCAGACCGGCTCACCGGTTGCACAGCAGGTGCCAATCGCATTGGTTCCGATATGTTTCTCATTACAGCTCGTTCCGATATCGAAACCGCATCGCAGGGCGATCTCCTTCCATCTATCGTTTCCCGTGCCGGCAATGATAACGGCGTTCTCGTCGGCAAGGGCCATTACGTAATTCGATAGATCGAAAAAGAGATGAAATTTTTCCATGATGGGCACCGCCGCATCGAGAAGTTGCCGCACCCGCTTGGGACGATCTTCTATATAGCCTTGACTGAACGATACGGGGGCTCTTTTGATATCCTGATTAATGCCGCTGGTGATGCTCTTCTCCCAGGAACAGTCGATTTGCTGACGAAACATGTCCTTGAGATACTTTACTCTGTCACGATCAAGTACCGCCATCGGTATCCTCCTATTAAAGGTATACTTTAAGTAATTTCGGCTAACCCAATGCTATTAAATGTTATTAAGTAACAGAATTAAAAAAATCATCCCTATGTAATTAGTATGGTATGGTTATCAAACTATGTTTCTTAACTGTGCGATCCCGTTCAATTCGGCGTACTTAATCAATGCGAATTAGTGTGATTATCGTTTACATGAGAATAATCGGTGATGATAATGAAGGGCTGATGGGTGTTGAACATTCGGATCGCCTCTTATAACCCAATAAAATCAATACGGTTAATCATTGGACGAAGAACTTGAACATTCCTCTAACACTGGATTGACATTTTTGTCAAGGCGAATGTAGATGCCGAAAGTATCGTCTATATTGATCGATCGTATCATAAATTCACAAGTAAAAATATGCTTGTATTACACTATTGCCAGCCCTGAAAATTATTGACAACCCCTATCAAAGATGTATGGTTTATAATAGTATCGGTTATATGGACTCTCTGCAGCGCGATGTGCGTAAAGATTGAAACTGCCACGGTGAAGGGTGGTTTCATGAAACATGGATACAGATGTTTGATGGCGGTCGGACTTTTCGCCGTAACAATGGCCTTTCTCGAATCGGCCGTGGTTATCTATCTACGCGCCCTGTACGGGATAGAAGACCTGTTGCGGGATATCTCTCTGACACCTGATAGATTCAGCACTGTCGAACTCGGTCGGGAGATGAGTACCCTAATAATGCTCGCATTGATAGGATGGATCGCCGGACGCCGCGTTCAGGACAGGATCGGGTATGCAGCTTTTGCCTTCGGTCTGTGGGATATCTTTTACTATGTGTGGCTATTCGTCCTGATTGGCTGGCCGGAAACGCTTCTCGACTGGGATCTGCTCTTTCTGATCCCCTTGCCGTGGTGGGGACCGGTGCTGTCACCTGTCCTTATTTCGCTGGTCATGATTACAGGGGGCAGTCTGGCAGTTCTCCGTGCGGAGAGGGGTGCGGACCTGCGCTTTACGATTGACGGTTGGTGCGCGGCGGGGGGAGGGATTATGCTGGCGCTCTATATTTTCATGAGTGACGCACTGCATACGCTTCCTGGAGGAATGGAGGCGGTAAGAAGCGTTCGTCCGACCACGTTCAACTGGCCTCTGTTTCTGATCGCCCTGGCGGGGATGGTTTGGTTCCTTCTGAGGGCACTGAGACAACCATCGAGATAAACGGCTCAGAACATATGGCATGAGAAACACGATAATAAAAAGAATCGCCGTCCACCGGCAGTATAGAAAATAGAATACAATCATGTCCGAAGGAGAAAACTGTATGACAACAGAAGCGTTACGTATCGGGGAGCGACTGCGACTGCAGGCGGGTAGCAGGACTCTTTTCGAACAGGCCAAGTCATATGCCTGTGAATACATGGATCAGGTCTACAACCGCGAGGTATACCCGACCGATAAGGCGATCGGCCGACTCGATATCTTTGATGAATCCCTGCCGGAGGCACCCGGCGATCCGGAGAAGATACTGCATCTCCTTCATGAGCATGGATCACCCGCCACAGTGGCGCAAACCGGCGGAAGATACTTCGGATTCGTCAACGGAAGTGCCGTTCCCACCGCCCTGGCCGCTAAATGGCTGGCTGACGTATGGGACCAGAATTGTGCGCTCTATGTCATATCGCCCGTAGCCTCACGTCTTGAGGCTATCTGTGAACGGTGGCTGATAGATCTTCTTAGTCTCCCGCAGGAGACGGCCGTTGGACTGGTCAGTGGGACCTCCACGGCAACGATGTGCGGACTCGCAGCGGGCCGAAACGAACTGTTGAAGCGTCAGGGATGGGATGTCACTGCCAGGGGACTGTTCGACGCTCCGCGATTGCGTGTTGTCCTCGGCGGGCAGGCGCATGCTACGGTATTCAAGGCCCTGGCCATTCTGGGCTTTGGAAGGGAACAGATCGAAGAGGTGCCGGTCGACGATCAGGGACGCATGGATGTGACCATAATGCCGGATCTGGATGAGCGGACCCTGGTGATAGCCCAAGCAGGCAACGTAAACTCCGGAGCCTTCGATCCGTTCGATGAGATCTGCGAACGGTCGAAAAATGCCGGAGCGTGGGTCCATATCGACGGTGCCTTCGGCCTGTGGGCAGCAGGCTCAAGGAACAAACGATTTCTGACTCGCGGTATGGAAAAAGCGGACTCGTGGTCCGTCGATGCCCACAAGACGCTTAATGCACCCTACGACTGCGGTGTTATCCTGTGCAGGCACAGGGATGCCCTGGTTGGAGCAATGCAGGCCACCGGGTCGTATATCCAATACAGTGAGAAACGAGACGGTATGCTGTATTCACCCGAGATGTCCCGACGGGCCAGAGCCGTTGAATTGTGGGCGACGCTGAAGGCACTCGGTAGGACCGGTGTCGAGGAACTGGTAGATGGTCTGTGCGAACGTGCTGTACAGTGCGCCGAACAGCTCCGTGCCGAAGGTTTCCACGTCCTCAACGAGGTGGTCTTCAATCAGATTCTTGTTGCCTGCGCCACACCCGAGGAGACGCGGGGTACACTGGAGTGCATCCAGAGATCAGGCGATTGCTGGTGCGGGGGGGCGGTCTGGAATGGCAAACAGGTTATCCGTATCAGTGTCTGCTCATGGGCAACCACGGCGTCGGACATTGACCGCACGGTAGCCGCCTTCGTCGAGGCCCGTGCCCGTGCCACCGGTAGATAATCCGTCAGCAATGGATTGAAGGTGAAGAGATGAAAGAGGAACCACTGTCATCGGTTGAAACAATCTGCCGTGAGATGTTCGAGTTTCTCGCTTATACCTTTCCGGTGGCCTGTGCCAGCGATGAATTCTTCTATTTCCCTCAATTTCGTCCTGCGGAGGCGCGATGGGATGTGTGGGACCGATTCTCGGAAGAGACGGTCGGTGAGTGTGCACGGCGGTTGACCGCCTGGGAAACCGAGCTTGAACGGGTTATATCCCATCATTCTGATCCGGATGCACGGATCGACGGCGTCCTCTGTCTAAGACTTTCCCAGACCCTCCGGGAACAGTTGACCGAAGTGAGGGTGTGGGAGACGCAACCCACCTTTTATTTGACCCTTGCCTGTGTCGGGTTGGCAGAGGCGATGGAGGAACATGATCCGGCGGCAGGGCATGAACGGGCCGGAAGCCTCTCAGCTTTTCTGGACCGGTCAGGCCGGAACCTATCGGGTGTCCCACTTCTCTTTCGAGACATCGGCCTGGAGATGGTCTCGGATACCAGAAATTATCTTCTCTCCCTTATGGGGCAGTTACCCGAACTGGAAACCTCACTTCCTGCCCTGGAACGCTTTAAAGAGATGCTCCTTTCGGCCACGACGCGAGAAGATTTTCTCCTCCCTCATGATCTGTTGGAACGCATATACAGTTCTCACATGGCCTGCGACGTGGGCTTAGAAGAGATTCGGGAAATTCTCGACCGGGAGATTTGTCAAACGAAAGAGACCTTGGATTGGGAGGCCGGGTGCCTTTTTGCGGACTGGTCGGAAGTACTCAGGGGCATTCCCATGCCGACCCTGGGAAAGGAGGGCATAATCGGACTGTATCGGGGTGAAGTAGAGAAACTGGCACAGCACTGTCTGGACCGGGGATGGCTTTCGACCGAATTGTACGCTGCCTGTCCGGTCACGGTCGCGCCGATGCCGGCCTTTCTCTCTGCCGTTCGGTCGGCCTCCAGTTACAGCATCTCTCCCGTCCATCCCCCTGTTGGAGGAAACTTCTATGTCATAAACGCCCCCGCTCCACAGGGGGAAGATCTCTGCGAATACCCCATGCTCTCCGCCCATGAAACCTATCCGGGGCACCATCTCCTGGATGTGTCCCGCTGGAATTTGCAAAAACCTTGGCGCAGGGCAGTCGAACTTCCCATTTTCTACGAGGGATGGGCCTGTTTCGCGGAGGAGCTGATGAGACTGACGGGATACTTTCACGGATCGGCGGACGGCCTGCTGTTGGCACGGCGCAGACTCTGGCGCGCGGTGAGGGGAAAGGTCGATATCGGCCTTCAGACAGGGATGATGGATATCCCCGTAGCGGCAGCATATCTGAAGGAAACCGGCATCGACGAGAGATGGGCCATCAATGCTGCTCGACAATACTCGTTGAATCCGGGATTCCAGCAGTGTTATACTATTGGCCTGAAAAGATTGCTGTATCTTTTCGACACGTATGGACGCGATGATACAGGGTGGTTCGTACGAACGATCTTGAGCCAGGGGGAGATAGGATTCCCAAACCTTGAAAAAGTGCTCAAGAATATATCTCACTAACGCGGAAATCAATGGGGAATCAATCTTGAACTTGTACCCAGGTACTTGAGCAAACCTCTGGCAAATTTAACAGGTAACATCGCTTAAAAGGAAAACGGATAGGGAGGATATAACTATGAACTCGAACCACATGGAAGAGGGGGGCATTCTGAAAGATGCCGTCTGTGGTATGGATGTAACGGCCGATTCGCCCCATCACTACCGGTATGGGGGGGAGGATTACTATTTCTGCAGCGAACACTGTCTGAACAAGTTCAAAGAGGACCCGGAGCGATACCTGATGAAGGAGAGCACTGCAGGAAACGGTCTGAAGGATGTTGTCTGCGGTATGGATGTAACAGCCGATTCGCCCCACCACTACCGGTATGGGGGGGAGGATTACTATTTCTGCAGCGAACACTGTCTGAACAAGTTCAAAGAGGACCCGGAGCGATACCTGATGAAGGAGAGCACTGCAGGAAACGGTCTGAAGGATGTTGTCTGCGGTATGGATGTAACAGCCGATTCGCCCCACCACTACCGGTATGAGGGAGAGGATTTCTATTTCTGCAGCGAGCACTGCTTGAACAAGTTCAAAGAAGACCCGGAGCGGTATCTGAAAAAGGAGACGGCACCGGAAGCGGAGGCCGATGGTTCCGTTCTCTATACCTGTCCCATGCACCCGGAGATCTGTCAGCCTGGCATGGGGAGCTGTCCCAAGTGCGGGATGGCTCTCGAACCCTCCGGTGCTCCGCTTTCCGCCACAAAGACCGAATATGTCTGCCCCATGCACCCGGAGATATTGCAGGACCATCCGGGGAGTTGTCCCAAGTGCGGGATGGCCCTCGAACCGCGTACCGTCACCACGGAAGAAAAGAATCCCGAATTGATCGATATGACCCGGCGTTTCTGGGGCAGTGCGATACTGGCGGTTCCGGTGTTTCTGCTTGCCATGACGGGTGACCTCCTGCCGAACCTGCTTCCGGAGTGGCTTACTCTGCGGGCCGTTCAGTGGGTATCGTTTGTGTTGGCCACACCGGTTGTGCTCTGGGGCGGATGGCCCTTCTTTGTCCGTGGTTGGCAGTCGATACGAACCTGGAATCTCAACATGTTCACTCTGATCGGACTCGGTGTGTCGGTGGCATGGACCTACAGTGTGGTCGCTCTCCTCTTTCCCCGGATCTTCCCCTCCGGCATGCGGATGGAAGGGGATATGGTGCACGTCTATTTCGAATCGGCGGCGATGATCACGGTCCTGGTACTTCTGGGTCAGGTCCTCGAACTGCGTGCTCGTTCACGTACCAATACGGCCATCAAGATGCTTCTTGCCCTTGCCCCCAATACCGCACGGATTGTACGTTCCGACGGTACCGAAGAGGATATCCCGCTCGAGGATGTCAAGCCTGGAGATGTGCTGCGTCTGCGACCGGGAGAGAGTGTTCCGGTGGACGGAACCGTGATCGAAGGGAAGAGCGGGGTCGACGAATCGATGGTCACCGGAGAAGCCATTCCAATAGAAAAGGCTCCCGGAGACACGCTGATCGGGGCAACCACGAACGGAACGGGAACCCTGCTCATGCGCGCGGAAAAGGTAGGGTCTGACACGCTTCTCGCCCAGATCGTGAATATGGTCGCCGAGGCACAGCGCTCGCGTGCTCCGATTCAGAAGCTGGCGGATGTGGTATCGGGATACTTTGTCCCGACGGTGGTGATTGTTGCTGCTATAGCCTTCGTGGTCTGGGGATTGTGGGGACCGGAACCGCGTCTGGCACACGCCATCGTCAACGCGGTGGCCGTTCTGATCATCGCCTGTCCCTGCGCCCTTGGTCTCGCTACACCGATAGCGATAATGGTAGGCACCGGCCGCGGTGCCACGGCCGGTGTCCTGATAAAGAATGCGGAAGCATTGGAGGTTATGGAGAAGATAGATACGCTCGTGGTAGACAAAACGGGGACCCTCACGGAAGGGAGACCGAGACTGGTTACCGTACGGGCGGTTGATGGGATTGATGAGGAGCGGGTTCTCAGCTTCGCCGCCGGTCTCGAGCTGGCCAGCGAACACCCGCTGGCGGAAGCGATCGTGCAGGGCGCACGGGAGAAGGGTGTCGAACCGGAGAAGGCCGAAAACTTTCAATCGAAGACGGGCAAGGGTGTTATCGGAAATGTCGATGGACATCCTGTTGTACTGGGTAATGCAATTCTTATGGAGGAAATGGGGGTAGATCCCGGCGACCTGTCCCGTCAGGCCGAATCACTGCGTGCAGAAGGTCAGACGGTTATGTTCCTGGGAATCGACGGCAGGGTCGCCGGTCTTATTGGTGTGGCCGATCCCATCAAGGAGTCTACACCCGAAGCGATCCGTGATCTGCACGCTCAGGGGATTACCATTGTTATGCTTACGGGTGACAACCGGGCCACGGCAGAGGCGGTTGCAGAAAGGCTTGGTCTTCGCCGGGTTCAGGCCGAGGTTCTTCCCGAGCAGAAGGCGGAAGTGGTAAAACGGCTCCAGGCCGAGGGGAGAATTGTTGCTATGGCCGGTGACGGGATCAACGATGCGCCGGCGCTGGCGCAGGCCCAGGTGGGTATCGCCATGGGAACGGGAACGGATGTGGCGATGGAGAGTGCCGGTATCACGCTGGTCAAAGGAGACTTGCGCGGCATTGTACGCGTCAGACGCCTCAGCCGGGCGACGATGCGCAATATCCGACAGAATCTCTTCTTCGCCTTTATCTATAATTCCATCGGTGTTCCGATAGCGGCCGGTGTGCTCTATCCCGTCTTCGGTCTACTCCTGTCGCCCATTATCGCGGCGGCGGCGATGAGCTTCAGCTCCGTATCGGTGATCAGCAATTCGCTCAGACTCAGGCGTGTGCCGTTATAACCCCCCCAGAGGGTTTGTGGATCTGAAGACGGAGAACACCTCTACCTGCCGAAAGGACACAGAGGGTAGAGACAGGTCGGACATTCGAGGCAGAAGGCGCCGCTGCCCATTCGTGCGAGATCGTGCCGGGATATGGTCATGCCGGCAAGGAGACGCGGAACAAGCAGATCGAAACTGGTCGTCTTGAAATACAGGGCGGCTGCAGGTACGCCGATTACCTGTACTTCTCCGATACGGGCGAGGAGTGTCATCGCGCCCGGCAGTATGGGAGCGCCATAGAGCACGTCGGTGGCCCCTGCGTCATCAAGACCCGCCCTGGTAACGTCGTCGGGATCGACTGAAAGCCCCCCGGTGGTGACAAGGAGGTCAATGCTTTCACCTATCAACTCCCTGATCGTACCGGCGATAATCTCCCGGTCATCGGGAGCAATGCGTGAATGAAAGACATGAGCACCCAATTGCTCCAGTTTTTTGCGGATCAGGGGGGCGAACCCATCTTGTATCAGACCTTCGTAAACTTCCGTTCCGGTTACAAGGATTCCCACCCGGGGTTGCCGCAGGGGAAGCACGGTGAATAGAGGCTCTCCGTTGAGCACCCCAAGGGCTCTGTCCAAGTTGTCCCGTGAAAGATAGAGGGGGATTGCCCGTGTTCCTCCTATCTTGTCATTTTCGGATACCAAGGAGTAGCTCTGGCGACTTGCGCACATCACATCGGGGACGTAGTTGAAATGCATCAGGCGCTCTTCATCCACAACAAGAAGTCCGCTGTGCTTTGCGGTAAAGGTGACCTTGCCTTCGCTCGGAGCATCCGTGAAGGCGACTCCGTCTCCGGCCATAACCCGCCCCATTGCCAGGGCCGCTTTGTTTTCATGGACCCATTCGTCTCCTGGCTCTCCGGCTCCTTCCACATAGACCCTTCGCTTCCCCATTGTCAGCAGCAGATCAATATCATCCTGTTCCACTATCTGTCTGCTCCTGAAGGCGGGCCCCTTCTCGCTGTCGGGGATAACACGGGTCATATCATGGAGCAAAGAGCGCCCAACGGCATCTTCTACCGATACGACCTGCAGCGACGGTCCGTTCACCGTAGCTGCAGGTCGGGAAATGGCAATATCCGTGTACAGTCTCTGATTGCCGCATCCCCGGCAGATCTCGCCGTCTTGCGACGGATAGGCTTCCCCGCATAGAGGACAAACGGCGATACTCCCCTTTGACCGCTTTTCCAGAAACTGCGGTTGAACCCGCACGTTCTGCATACTGTAAAGATTCGTGCCGGCATTGTGAATCTGTTCAAAGAGGGCATGTGAGTCCTGATCCTTCTTCGGTTTGAGCTTGAAAAACCATTCTTTAATTACGGGCCATCTATCAAGATTCGTTGGGTCGAGATATACTCGAATCCCTTCACCGCCGTATTTTTCATAGAGGGTGACGGCGTATCTACCCACATTGACAATCCGAAGCCATCCATTTCCTACCGTGCAGGGAGTGAGAAGCTGAATGGCATCGGGGAGACAGCTTGCCGTTTCGCAGAGCGCATCAAAGAATTCCCCTGTCGGTCTGTTTTTGAGAGCCATATCAACCATGATCCCGCCGATAATCATACCGGGCGCCACATGACCGTGGAAAGACTTTACCAGGTGGACATATTCGTCAAAGGCATAAGGACCGATATTCACTATTGGATTACCTCCAGGGAATCATACAGAACGGAGAGTTCTTCACTGTTGCGGGAATCAGATTCAAGGGCGTATATATCTTCGGTAACACGCTCCTGTTCGGAAGGACGGCCTTTCAGCATGAACTGGACCATCCACTTTCTGACGATCCGGCCACCCACCATGGGAAGAACATCGTCAGCCAGATAGAGTGCTTCCGAAATATCGTGGGTTACATGAATAACGGGAATCGACAGCTCCTGTTTCAGCGTCCGAACCTCTTTGCGCAGGTTCTGTCTGGTTACCGCATCAAGGGCGGAAAAGGGCTCATCCAGAAGAAGGAGGCGGGGCCGCCTGATCATGGCTTGACAGATGGCACAGCGCTGACGCTCCCCACCCGATATCTTGTCGGGCTTTCGATCTCTCAGATGCCATATATTGAACCGTCGAAGGAGAGATTCGGCAGCTTTCTTGTCGCCAGTGCCAAAGGCCACATTCCCGATAACCGTCAGATGGGGGAAGAGCGTATATTCCTGAAAGACATACCCCAGATGCCGATCCTGCGGGGGGAGAAATATCTTTTTATCCGTGTCTACCCAGACCTCGTTGTTATAGGTAATCCGTCCCTCGTCGGGTCGGTCGAGTCCTGCTAGGATCCTGATGGTGGTTGTTTTGCCCGCTCCCGAAGGCCCTACCAGGGCAAGCAGACGGCTATCCCTGCAGGAAAAAGAAACATCGAGATCAAAATGGGGGAGTTTTTTCTTTATCGAAACGCTAAGCTCCATAGATTTGCCTCTTGGTCAGTCGATTGATGAGGAGAAGAAAGAGATAACTTACCGGTACCAGTATGAGACACATCATGGCGGCATCACGATAACGGAGTGCCTCGACCGCCTCATAGATCGCTATGGAAGCGACCTTTGTCTCTCCGGGGATACTCCCCCCGACCATAAGAATAACCCCGAATTCACCGAGGGTGTGGATGAACACAAGGATTGCTGATGCGGTCAGTCCGTTGACGGCATTGGGAATAACGACCTTGAAGAATGCAGACATAGGTGACAACCCCAATACATACGCACTTTCCAGTAAGCGGCGGTCGATCTTTTCAAAGGCCGCCTTCATGGGCTGAATAGCGAAGGGGAGGCTGTAAACAAGCGAAGCTACAACGATCCCCGAAAAGGTAAAGATGAGAGGGGAACCGGTGACGGCCTCCCAGAAACGGCCGATTTTCCCCTGAGGCGTCATAACCAGAAGGAGGTAGAAACCAAGAACCGTCGGCGGTAGAACCATGGGAAGTGTTAGCAGGGCCTCGAAAAAGGACTTGCCCGCAAACCGGATATAGACCAGCAGATAGGTCAACGGTGCCGCCATGATGACCAGTATCACGGTCGTCATAAACGCAAGTTTCAGTGAAAGCCAGAGTGGTGTCAGATCCATCTATCGATATCCGTATTTTTCCTTTATTTTCTGGGCCTCTGGTGACTGTACGAATGCAACAAAACGTTCCGCAGCCGAACGGTTTCCCGTCCGTTTGAGGATACAGGCGGCCTGTACAATCGGCGGGGCTTCAGAAACCGTATAAAAACAGCCTTTCTTTCCCTTATCGGAGAGGGCGGATGAATAGGCACAGAATCCCACATCTGAACTCTTCGATTCGGCATATTGAAATGCCTGTGCAACTGACTGGGGAAACACGTATTTATCTTTCAGCGTATCCCACAGTCCTACCTGCTGCAGGGCGATCATGGCGGCGGTACCGTAAGGCGCGCTTTCCGTATTGGCAATGGCTATTTTCTGAACTGCGGGATTCTTCACAACCTCCTGCCAGGTGGAGGCTCCGCACAAAGCCGTGTTAGCCGTCCAGACCACCACCTGTCCCCTTGCATACACGAAGGGTGCGTCGCAAAGTCCCTGTTCGTTGAGAAGATTCGGTCGTTTTTCATCGGCGGCGAAGAAGATATCGTAGGGTGCGCCTTTTATGATCTGACCATATAATTTACCTGTTGACGAGTATGTCGCTTCAGTGGGTATTCCCGTCTTTTCTTGGAACATCTCAGTCAGCTCTCCGGACGGCAGGATGAAGTTGGCGGCCACAGCAACAAGCAGTTTCTCTCCGGCGATAGCCGATCCTCCGGACCCTGTAATGATGAAAAAAGCAGCAAGAATAATTGAAAAATACCGATACATGGCAGACCTCCGCTAATATGTGATGTAGATTGTGTGATAGATACAATGCCTGGCATTCTTGATCCGTATCTCATATGTTACATATGACATACACCCAATACATGAATACTGGCCGGTGGTCAAGGGAAAATATGCTTTTTCTAGCATACAATGCCCGATTGCAAAGAGATAGGCATATTCAGCCACTTCACTCTGAGCGGATGGTAGGCATGTTCGCTTCTGATGAAGGTTCTCTTTTTTTGCCTGAGATTATTTGAGGGGAGAAAATCCCATTCTGACGTTTGTACACAGATCGTACGAAGTGGTTATATCAATAATATCAATTATGTCAATAATGTCATATCTTGACAGGCCCTTCAGCTTGGTCTATAGAATCCAGGCCTGATAGTATGAATAAAGGCTGATGTCCTTGTAAAAAGTTAACCGGTAGATCGAACCTGACAACCGGATGAACCCGAATATTTTGCCAATACGCATAAATGGGTACATTGTTGTTCTTTCACAAAAAGAATGGATGATGCCATTTCAGAAGTATTTTCCTAAAACGGGATTATTTAATTTTCTTGATGATCCAGAGGGGACAACTGGTATCGAAAAGTATATCGGGAATGCGGAGAATTCTCTCAGATCGAAAAAAGGTGCTATGCCCTCCCGTTCATGGTATGGGCGTTATTATAGACATTATCGATATAATTGCATTTCTTCCATCAAGTATCAAAGCCGACGTTATACGACCGATACATTCACTCTACGAATCAGGTCTCAGATAATCTCCCCTGTTTTTTATGCGTCGTTAATCCGGAAACCATCGGTACGCCCTTATTATTACTGCACTAGCGATCGAACATGTAGGGAGATAATGCTGTGCGTAGCAGTACCCCGAATGACTGTGAATGCATGGCGAAGAAAGATCCGACACAAACAATACGATGAAGGCCTCGAAGGGAAAACAATCCCCTATAAGGTTTTAAACCCTCATTGCCATGCAGTGTAAAAATGCGAAGGAAATCTGCCCGCTTGCCAGGGCGGATTTTTCATCACCGAACAGAAGATGTAAGGTCTGTTGAAAAACATTTCAACACATGAAAGGAACCATTGCGATGGAAAAAAAGATTACCGTAACAATCGATGGAAAGAAGCTTGATGCTTCACCCGGCCAAACCATCTTGGATGTAGCAAAGGATAATGGAATTCACATCCCCACCCTTTGTTATTTCAAGGGGACCACGAATGTTGGTGCATGCAGAGTATGCGTTGTGGAAGTGGAGAATGCACGATCGCTTGTCACTTCGTGCTGCATGCCGGTCAGCGAGGGGATGATCGTCACGACCAACTCGGAGCGGGTCATGAAAGCCCGGAAGATGGTGGTGGAACTCCTCTGGTCGTCCGGAAACCATAATTGTCTCCAGTGCGAAAAGAACGGGGACTGCGAACTCCAAGATCTCGTTTACGAACTGGGAATCGAACAGCCCCGCTTCGAGATCGAACCTCCGGGGTATGCAATAGAAGAAAACAACTCCATGATACAGCGGGACATGGACAAGTGCATCCTCTGCGGGAGATGTGTCCGCGTCTGTAACGAGATACAAGTCCACGAAGTCCTCGACTTCTCCATGCGGGGATCGTACGCAAAGGTCGGCCCCGCCTTTGGCGAGGATTACATCGATTCGAATTGCGTCTTCTGCGGTTCCTGTGTGGATGCCTGCCCCGTCGGCGCCCTGACATTCAAGCAGGCACGGTTCAAGGGACGTCCCTGGGAGATCGAAAAAGTCCGAACCACCTGCCCTTACTGCGGCGTGGGATGTCAGCTGGACCTTAACGTCAGCGACGGGAAGATTATCAAAGTTACCACCAACAGTGAGTACGGAAAACCCAACGAAGGGATGCTCTGCTCGAAAGGGCGATTCGGGATAAACTTTGTCGACAGCCCCGACCGCCTGAAGACACCTCTAATCCGCAAGAGCGGTGAGCTTCAGGAGGCGACTTGGGACGAGACCTACGATTACATCGCGAAAAAGCTGACCGCCATCAAAGAGAAGAACGGTCCTGACAGTATCGCCGGGCTCTCTTCGGCTCGGGTTACCAATGAGGAGAATTATCTCTTCCAGAAATTCATGCGCGCGGTGATTGGAACGAACAATGTCGATCACTGCGCCCGTCTCTGACACTCCGTTACGGTAGCCGGTCTGGCTGCCACGTTCGGATCAGGGGCAATGACGAATTCGATCGAGGAGATAGAGTATACGGATGCGATACTCGCCGTAGGAACAAACACGACGGAAAACCATCCAGTGATTGGATCGGGAGTGAAGCGGGCGGTCCGCCGGCACGGTGCCAAACTGATCGTGATCGATCCCCGGAAGATCGGTCTCGTCGACTACGCCACAATCTGGTTGCGTCCCAAACCCGGCACGAATGTGGCCGTTCTCAACGGTCTGATGAACGTGATCATCGAGGAGGGGCTTTACGCCAAGGAATATGTGGCGGAGCGTACCGAGGGGTTTGAGGCGCTGAAGGAAACCCTTGCAAAATATACCCCCGAGTATGTCTCAAAGATCACCGGAGTACCAGCCGATGACATCAGGACAGCCGCCCGGATATATGCCGAGGCGAAGAGCGCGTCCATCCTCTACGCCATGGGAATCACCCAGCATACACACGGCACCGATAACGTGAAATCCTGCGCAAACCTGGCGATGCTGTGCGGCAACGTCGGCATCGAAGGGGGCGGTGTTAACCCCCTCAGGGGTCAGAACAACGTCCAGGGAGCCTGCGACATGGGGGCGCTCCCCAACGTCTTGCCCGCGTATCAGCAGGTCACCAATGACGAGGCACGGGCAAAGTGCGAACAGGCGTGGAACGCTTCCCTCCCTGCAAAACCAGGATTGACGATCGTTGAGATTATGGATGCCGCCCATAGGGGAGATCTCAAGGCACTGTACATCATGGGCGAAAATCCGATGATTTCAGATCCCGATCTCTCACACGTCGAGGCGGCACTCAAGAAGCTCGACCTCCTCGTCGTTCAGGATATCTTCCTGACAGAAACAGGCAAGCTCGCCGACGTCGTTCTCCCCTCCGCCTGTTTCGCCGAAAAGGATGGAACCTTCACCAACACGGAGCGAAGGGTCCAACGGGTCCGCAAGGCCGTAGGAGCACCCGGAGAAGCGAAGGCCGACTGGCAGATCATCTCCGATCTGGCGACGCGGATGGGGTATGCGATGGGTTATGCCTCCGCCGAGGAAATCATGAGCGAGATCAACACAGTCACCCCCAGCTACGGGGGAATCACGTACAGACGAATTGAAGGAGAGGGGTTGCAGTGGCCCTGTCCGGCTGCGGACCATCCCGGGACGAAATACCTGCACAAGGACAAGTTCTCCAGGGGGCTGGGGCTCTTTTCAGCGATAGAGTATCGCCAGTCGGAGGAGGTACCGGATGCGGAATACCCCTTCTTCCTCACCACCGGGCGTGTCCTCTACCACTTCCACACGGCAACCATGACCCGCAGGAGCAAAGGACTCGTCGAGAGGTACCCGGAGAGTCTGGCGGAGATCAATCCCGCAGACGCCAAGAGGCTGGGAATCAAGGATGGAGACTTCGTGACCGTCACATCACGGCGCGGGAGCCTCAAGGTCAAGGCCAGCGTGGTCGAGACCCCGCCGGAGGGAACAATCTTCATGAATTTCCACTTCAGCGAGGCGGCCGTGAATCTCCTGACCAACCCCGCGCTCGACCCGGTAGGGAAGATCCCCGAATACAAGGTCTGTGCGGTGAAAGTCGAGGCCGCATAAGGAACGTTCAAATCAAACAATGGAATTGAATGAAAAAGGAGACGGCATTTCAAAGCCGTCTCCCTTTTTTGTTTTCATTTTCTTGTTGTTACAGTTTTTCCACTGTCACGGCGCATGCCTTATATTCGGCAGTCTGCGTGGCGGGATCGAATACCGGATTCGTAAGCCAGTTCGCGCAGCCTTCACGGAAGTGGAATGCCATCCACACCATACCGGGAGGAATCTGTTCGGTAACATTGGCCTTGACCTCAACCTCTCCCCGGCGTGAACGCACCTTGATTTTTTCATTGTGAGTAATGCCGAGTCGTCGTGCATCGGCGGGGGAGATATCGGCCGTTTCTTCGGGCAGGAGAAAGTCCATACCTGACCGGCCGGTCTGCGTTCTCGTATGGTACTGGTACAACCTCCTTCCGGTACTGAGGACAAAGGGATATTTCTCGTCGGGTACCTCCGCAGGCGGTGTCCAGTCCACGGGATTGAACTGGCCGAGACCGCAAGTAAACTTACCCTCTCTGTGGAGGAAACAGGTACCGGGATGCTCTTCGTCCGGGCACGGCCACTGGAGCCCGTCGTTTTCTATCCTTCGGTATTTGATGCCGCAGAGGGACGGCGAGAGGACGGACACCTCATTGTCCCAGATCTCCTGTGAACTTTCCGAGGTCCATGCATGGCCCATATGTTTTGCAAGCTCTCTGAAAATCCACCAGTTCGGCTTGGCGATTCCCGGGGGCTCGCTTACCTTACGGACGCGGCTCACGCGGCGTTCGCTGTTGGTAAAGGTACCGTTATCCTCCGACCATGCCGCTGCGGGGAATATGACATCGGCGAATCGAGTTGTTTCCGTGGGGAAGATATCCTGACAGACGATAAATTCGGCGGATGAAAGTTCATGTTCTACCTTTGCGATATCAGGTTCGCTGTTTGCAAGGTTTTCTCCGAAGATATAAAAAGCCTTTACCGACCCGTCCACCAGACCTTCCATCATCTGGGGGATCATGAGGCCGTTTTTATCGGGAAGGTTTTCCACACCCCACGCCTTTTCAAACTTGGCCCGTGCATCGGGATTGGTGACGGCCTGATACCCGGGGAAGACATTGGGGAGAGCACCCATGTCGCAGGCTCCCTGAACATTGTTCTGACCGCGAAGGGGGTTTACACCACCGCACTCTATCCCCATGTTGCCGAGAAGCATCTGGAGGTTTGCGGTGGACATGACGTTGTTCTTTCCACAGGTGTGCTCGGTGATACCCAGGGTATAACAGAGCATGCAGGATTCAGCCGCTGCGAGACGGCGGGCTACATCTCGTATCAGATCCTCGGAGACGCCGCAGATTTGAGACGCCTTATCAAGAGGATATTCCAAAATCTTTGCCTTGAGTTCTTCGAATCCTACACAGCACGAAGAAACAAATTCCTTG
The DNA here is from genome assembly GCA_036825195.1 of Syntrophales bacterium. GTDB lineage: Bacteria > Desulfobacterota > Syntrophia > Syntrophales > UBA2210 > UBA2210. Next base: position 4,124 of record DAISYQ010000022.1, on the reverse strand, counting down.
TCGTAGAGATCCTCATCGATCAGGACGCGCATTACTCCGTTCAGAAAGGCAATGTCGGAACCCACATTAATGGGGACGTGGAGCGTGGCAAATGAAACCAGGGGCTGTTTTCTCGGATCGACGACGATCAGTTCGGCGCCGTTGAGGACGGCATTCTTGAGGAACGTTGCCGCAACGGGATGTGCCTCGGTCATGTTCGTACCGATGCAGAGGAACATCTTTGCTTTGCTGAACTCATCGAATGAATTTGTCATTGCTCCGGAACCAAAGGAGGCCGCCAGACCGGCGACGGTCGGAGCGTGTCAGGTACGGGCGCAGTGATCGATATTGTTTGTCCCAATGACCGATCTGAACAGTTTCTGCATCTGGTAGGAGTCTTCGTTGATACTTCGGGCACAGCTGACACCGGCTATGGAATCGGGTCCGTACTTCTCTTTGATTTCCATGAATTTATGGGCGACGAGATCCAACGCTTCGTCCCACGATGCCTCCCTGAATTCTCCATTCTCTTTGATGAGGGGCGTTGTAAGGCGATCTTCGGAGTAGATAAAGTCATAGGCGAAACGACCCTTCACGCAGAGACGTCCTTTATTGGGGGCACCGTCCTCTACCGCAGTAACCTTCGCGATCTTTCCGTCTTTGTTCATGTGAAGCCATAACTGGCATCCCACACCGCAGTAAGGACAGGTGGTACGTACCTTTTTCAGATCCCACGAACGGCCCATATATCTCGATTTGTTTTCAATCAGGGCCCCCACGGGGCAGACTTCAACGCATTGACCACAGAAGACGCAGTCACTGTCGAAATACGACTGATCGGAACCGGCAACGATCTTTGAAGCACTGCCTCGATACCCGTGACTGATGGCCCGATTGACCATAACCGCATTGCAGGCCTGGACGCATCGACCACAGAGGATGCAGCGGCTGAAGTCGCGAATAATGAAGGGATTATCCGCTTCTTTCGGATAGGGCTGCGGGGTAATCGGGAAGCGGATATCGCTGATGCCGTAACGATATGCCAGATCTTGGAGGCGGCAGTTTCCGTTTGCTTCACAGGTGAGACAATCATGGGTACCACTGGCAAGCAGAAGTTCAACGTTCATTTTCCGTGCCTTGTGGACCCTTTCGGTGTCCGTTTGAACTTCCATACCATCCGTAACCGGTGTGCTGCATGCCGTGATAAGCGACCGCGCTCCAGATACCTCAACAAGGCACATGCGGCATGCTCCGGTTGGTGTTGTTCCCTTCAAATAACAAAGGGTCGGTATCTCGATTCCGTTCTCAGTCGCGGCATCGAGAATAGTTTGACCGGGCTCGTACGTAACCTTCCTTCCATTCAGAGTAAATGAGTTTCTATCCATCAATGCACCTCAGTATGTAAGTTATGAATATCGATACGTCTCAAATGGTTGCTTCAACAAGAACGCTTACTGCGAAAGGGGACATTTCCTCCTTATCCAAACGAGCACAAGACACAAAAGGAGACGGACATTAAGAAGATGCACGGTGGTCGTAGTCCAAGGCATCCAAACTCTCGATATCCTCCTTATTAAAACAATTACATGGGGATGTTTTTCTTGTTTCTATAAGCACGATGGGATCGAGAGCCAATGTCCTGTTGTATTGTTTCAACGTATGGCCGAAATGCCGCAACCTGGAGTAATCGTCTCGGCACGAGACTATCGTTTTCATTGCTATTGTGTGCCACGAAAGGCATATGTCATCGATGACACAAAGTCAAGGTAATTTTCTCATAGTGTGCCGAAAGGTGTACGATTGAAAAGACGGTTATTCGTAGAAACGAGTGTAACCATCTGTATATGTCGGCTTGACACAGGATGATCAAGCATGTAAAAGGCAATATTTCGTCACCCCGTCTGAGTGCATAGGGCGGGGTTTTGTTTTGAACGATGGCATGGATCCGTTTCTGTTGACCGGGACGGAAGGAATAAAGACCATGCATGAAAAAGAGACTTTTTGTATGATTACACCGTCCGAAACATGGAGATCCGATGGATTGCTCCTCTTGACCGCCGTCATCTGGGGGACCGCTTTCGTGGCGCAGCGCGTGGGGGTGGATTTTGTGGGTCCCTTTACCTTTAACGGAATCCGCTTCGCCCTTGGAAGCCTCGTACTCCTGCCTCTGATTATGACCAACACGATCAGCAACGGTAGGGATCGCTCCCAAGAGAAGCCTGTCGGCAGGGGTGTCATGATCTTCGGGGGGGTTCTGATAGGGGTCTTCCTCTTTGGGGGAGCGTCACTTCAGCAGGTGGGAATTGTCTATACCACAGCGGGGAATGCCGGTTTCATTACGGGTCTCTATGTGGTCATCGTCCCTATTATGGGACTCCTGTTCAGGCAGAAGACCACTGCCGGGACCTGGATCGGTGCCTTTCTCGCAGTATTCGGACTCTACCTTCTCAGTGTGACTGCTCAGTTTACAATGGGATACGGAGACTTTCTCGTTCTCCTGGGTGCCTTTTTCTGGGCAGGACATGTGCTGGTCATCGGATGGCTGTCGCCCAAATTCAATTCATTTAAACTTGCTTTCTTTCAGTATGCCGCTTGTTCGGTCATGAGCCTCGTGACGGCTGCGTTCATAGAATCAATGACAATCGATGGGATCTATCGTGCCGCCATTCCCATTCTGTATGGGGGGATTATGTCGGTCGGCATAGCCTACACCCTTCAGGTAGTGGCTCAGAAGAAGGCCCATCCGGCACATGCGGCGATACTTCTGAGTATGGAATCGGTCTTTGCGGCCATCGCCGGATGGATTCTTTTGGACGAAGTGATGTCGTCGCGGCAAATGGGAGGTTGTGCACTGATGCTCTCCGGCATGTTGCTGTCGCAGCTCTGGGGATTCGCGTCTTCAAAGACGACGGTTACGGAGAGGCCACATTACCGGGAATGATACGGTGACGGCGGTTTTCCGATCTCGTTTCGGTATCCATACGTGACGCCCTACGAAGTCACCCCTTTCCCTCGCTTGTCAAAATGGCCCTCGGGGGGCACTGTCCTTCTGTTCGTGGAAAATTGTATGGAACCGGTGGGGCATACATCCCGGCACGTATAACAGGAGAAGCAGTCGGGTATCGTCTTCTTGTCATGCCTCAGGATGGCGCCCATGACGGTTGAGGGGCACGCGGCAGCACATTTCTGACAGGCAATGCACGTATCGTACCTGACGCTTACACGGACACGGCTGACCTTCTCCACGAGCCAGCCCGCCAGTCCGAAGGGACAGAAGAGGTGGCACCAGGGGCGGTATATAAAAAGGGAGGCGATGACGAGAACGCCGATGAAGATCACCCCCGTGAGTGTAACATGACCCGGGTTGAAAATCTTGAAAGGGTCTATTGGCTCAATCATATCAAATCCCCACAGAAAAGCGACGAGAGTAAACAGCGCAAGGAATGCTGTCCGGATCGTGTTTGTCACGACAAAGGGTACCTTGATCTGCGTCCCTATGACCGCTTTGTTTTTATCGGTCCGGTTGATGCGAAAGATGAGGTCTTGCAGGGTCCCGACCTGGCAACCCCAGGCGCAGATATATTTGTTTACAAGAAAGACAAGGAGCAGAAAGACCGTCAGGGCGATCATCCGGGGAGGGAAGACGGCTCCTGTCGAAGCGTAAAGATGTATGGCATCCTTTACCGTGCCCATCGGACTTGGGTCGGAACCGAGAGCGACGCCGAAGATCGCTACGGCGGCGAGAAGCAGACCTTTCCTGAACAGCGTGGTAACTTTTCGTCGGTTACAGGTCAGAAAAATAGCAACCAGGAAGACGACCCAGAGAACGAATTTAACTAGGATTTTGATCCAGTTTTTGGAGGCGTGCTCTGAGGCCAGCGCCAGTTTTTTAAGGGTCAGCGCCGATACCTGGTCCGATGTGCCGTACTGCTCAAGTTTATTGTCCAGCTCCGATTTCGTCTGAAGGTCAAATATGTTCTTTAAGGACTGGTTCGATAAGGCGTTTGCCTGACCGAATTGTCCGACAGTCATCCCTTCCTCGATAATCAGAGTATTCGGCATGGGCGGTTTTTCCGTCTTGCCGCCCCATATGCGGTTTGATAAGAATGACAGTCCGAGCACCATGACAATCAGAAGAATGAAAA
>DAISYQ010000021.1:0-58119 GCA_036825195.1 Syntrophales bacterium | reverse complement strand
CCTTCGCCCTCTTTTATGATACCGAGAAGAGAGCCGACGGAAGCTGCTACGCCGGGGTGAACGCGGTTGACCCGGCAAAATAAAGGAAGCAGATCGACCAAATATTAGATTGCAGGAATGTTAATATCGATTCAGGGCTGGAATCTGCAATATCCGTCTTTGATCTCCATCTGCATGAAATCTTCGGCACATACAACGTTGCCATTGTAGGTCTTTCTGCACTGTGCCTCGATATCAATCTTATCGCAATCAGGGTAAAAATGGGTGAGGACGAGATTCTCTACTCCGGCCTCGGAGGCAATGCTGCCCGCAAGCGAGGGAGTCAAGTGCCCGTCGATCTTCGACCCGTCCGGGAACGATGATTCACAAATCAGTAAATCGGCACCCATGGCAAGCCGCACTGCGTTTTCGCAGGAATCGGTATCCCCGGTATAAACAATGGAGCTATCATCGGGTGTCGTGATCCGATACCCGATACTGCTTTCTATATGATTCATTGGAAAGGTAGTGATATTCGCGATTCCGAGCCGCATGCGGTCCGGCCCTGAATTACTCATTTCAAAAATTTCCACAATCCCCTCTTCCAGTTCGATCCACCGCCCATACACCTTCTTCAGCCCTTCATAAAAATCCAGAAATCCCGAGGCTGCTGTAATCTTCAACCTGTCGCGCCTCCGGGTTCCCCCCGGATATTTGCTCGCGAAGAGAAAACTGACCAATTCTCCGATATGATCAGGGTGAAAGTGACTGAAAAAGATATGAGACACCTCTCCAATCGTGATGCCACATTCGAGGAGACGCCGTATCGTTCCGGCACCCATGTCAAAGACAAACTTTGCGCTTTCGATCTCAATGAGTACGGAACAAGAGCTGCGCGTAAGAGAGGGTACGCAGGTTCCCGACCCAAGGATAGTAATCTTCATTGTTCCCATATCAGGGGCCTGGCTCATACCCGTCCGTAATCGTCCTCGACCCGTTCGATATCATCCTCACCGAAGTAGTCACCGGTCTGTACCTCTATAAACGCTACGGGCCCTGTCTCTGGATTCGTTATGCGATGGAACTCACCCCGTGGAATGTCAACCGATTGCCCGCTTTTTACATGCACCGTATCGCTTCCAATCGTGATAATGGCCTCTCCACTAAGTATATACCAGTGTTCATCACGATAGCGATGTCTCTGGAGGCTCAAACGCATACCGGGATGAACGACTATCTTCTTTACCTTGCAATCCGTTTCATCAGAGAGTACCTGATAATATCCCCATGGTCGATGTTCTTTCATATACTCCCTTCCGGATCGTATTAACGGTACTGATCCATTACCTTGGCAAAGCCCTTCATTGCATTGAGGATCGTGTTGTCATCCACACAGTAGCAGATGCGTACATGACCCGGCCCGCCGAATCCTCGTCCCGGCACGACAAGGATATTTTCTTTCTGGAGAGCGCGCACGAAGGCCACATCATCCTCTATCGGAGTCCGGGGGAAGAGATAAAAGGCTCCACCGGGCTTTTCAAACTCAAATCCAGCCTTCCACAGACCGTCGCATAAGAGATCTCGTTTTCTCCTGTAATGTTCAACATCGACGAATACCCCCTGCATCCGTCCGACAACGCGCTGCATCAGTGCCGGGGCGTTGGTAAAGCCGAGTATCCGGTTGGAAATGGTCATCCCGCCGATCAGTTTTTCATACTCTGCTATCCCGGGTGTTACGGCAATATAGCCGATACGCTCACCCGGCAGAGAGAGACTCTTCGAATAGGAGGTAATCAGTATGCCGTTTCGGCAGGCCTTCATGATACTGGGGACCGTGATGCCGTCATAGACGATCGTGTTATATGGTTCATCAGAAATGAGGTAGATATCGTTTCCGTATTTTCGCCCTTTCTCATCGATTATGTTGGCCAGGCCATCGATCGATTCCTGATCGTAGACCTTGCCGGTGGGATTGTTCGGAGAATTGATCAGGACGGCTTTCGTCCGTTCGGTTACGGCCCTCTCGATGGCATCCAGGTTCAGTGAAAAATCGTCATTTGTCTCCACATAGACGGGTATTCCCCCATGGTTATCCACGTAGAAGGTATATTCTGCGAAGAAGGGTTTCGGTATAATAATCTCATCACCCGGATCAAAGATGGTCTTGAAGACTACATTGAGTGCCCCTCCGGCACCGCATGTCATGACGATATTATCTGCCGACAGTGAGACTGCATGTTCGCGCGAGAGATAGGCGGCAACCTCCGCCCGCGTATCCGTATACCCTACATTCTGCATATACATATGAGAACCTGGCGTACGTCCGCACTCCTCTACGATCTCGGCCAACAGCTCACGAAACCTCTCCGGTGGGTCGACATTGGGGTTACCAAGGCTGAAATCAAACACGTTCTGTGCGCCGTACTGCTGTTTCAGTTTGAGACCGTCTTCGAACATCCGCCGTATCCAGGAAGATGTTTCAATGAATTCTTCAACTTTCTTCGAGATTGCCATAGCATTAAGCTCCTGTGATACTCATTTGTAGAACCGCGTTACACTCTGCTTGTGTAATACATTTTTCGTAAAGACGCAAGACGAGACCTCATCCCTGGAAAAGCTGAGTCCTTTTCTAATTTGTTCACCCCGATCAACGTAACTTCGATTTCCCCGTCAAGACACACTATCTTGTTTGACAGAAAATCGAGATATCAATTGTCAGAAGGCGTTCAGTTTGATATGTAAAAATCTAATAAACTTCCGATATTTTATGTGCTGGCAATTTTGTCTTTGATAAAACATTTAATGAGACAGGGCGGTTTACTATGAGCACTTTTCGATGGCTGTGGGACGGGGATGTGCTTAACAATCTAATGGTCGGAGCCCCTACCCTTCTTTTGCTTGCTGTAATCATCATCTGCATCGTGATCCTCTCCAAAGGTGCCGACTGGATGATTGACGGTGTTGTCGGTTTGGCAACTCGGACGGGTCTGCCAAAGATCGTGATCGGCGCAACCATTATCTCTCTCGGCACTACGATGCCGGAGGCCTTTGTCTCCGTCATGGCCGCATGGATGGGGAATCCGGGACTCGCCCTCGGCAACGGCGTCGGTTCCATCATAGCCGATACGGGATTGATACTCGGCCTTTCCTGCATACTGGCGCCTATTCCGGTCAATCGTTTTATTCTCAACCGAACAGGCTGGGTTCAGGTTGGGGTTGCCACGCTGCTTGTTATAATCTCTCTCTGTGCCTTCGGCTCAGCAAGCGGTGAACCGATGCTGAACCGGTGGGTGGGGATGCTCTTCCTGATACTCCTCGCAGGTTATATGTATGTGACCTACCGATGGTCTAGACAGGACACAGGTTCGAGCAGCAACGAGAACGATATTGATGACGAAATCCCCCATTCGGGTATCTGTCTGTGCATGATTGCGGGAGGACTGCTTTTGGTTATCGTAGGGGCGCGCTTACTGGTCCCTGCTGCGTCGGAGATTGCGTGCAGAATCGGCGTACCGGATGATGTCATAGCCGCCACGATGGTGGCTCTCGGCACATCGCTGCCGGAACTGATGACCGCTATCGCATCCATCCGCAAGGGCCACCCGGAGATCATGGTCGGTAATGTGGTGGGGGCAGACGTACTCAACTGCCTCTTCGTCATCGGTGCGGCTGCGGCGGTCAAGCCACTGTGCATACCCCCGAACTTTTTCGCCTTCCACTTCCCCGCCATGCTGATCATTCTCTATTCGTTCAGGATATTCATCTTTATGAACAAAGAGGGATGGTTCAGAAAGTGGCAGGGAGCATGGCTGCTGGGGGTGTATCTGATCTACGTCGTGATACAGTATGCCTTCAACATAAAGATACCGGGATAAGGCATAGTTTTACAGGATAACTGATCCCTCATACTTTACGCGAAGAGCCTCGTCCAACCCCTCACGATCCGTCCTTACCGCGAGGGGCAGATAATCCATGATATCCTGGGCGGTTATGCCGTCTTCACCTTCATAACCGGCAGCGAGGTCGCCGGAAAATCCATGGATGAACACGCCTTTCCTGACCGCATCCTCGATTGACAGGCCTAGACCGAACATGGCTGCAATCGTTCCGGTGAGCACATCTCCTGATCCGGCCGTCGCCATTCCGGCATTGCCGCTCAAATTGATAAAGACCCTTCCGTCGGGATAGCCGATCAGCGAATGTGCACCCTTCATGACTACGATCGCCTGCAGGTTTGAAGCGGTTTTCTGCAGCACCTCTATTCTGTTTGCCCGTATATCATCAACGGCAACACCTGTGATCCTGGACATCTCACCCAGATGGGGCGTCAGGATGGTAGGAGCCTTTCTCTCTCTGAGAATATGGAGATTCACACACAGGGCGGTGATACCGTCACCATCGATCAATATGGGTTTATTGATACCATATGCAAGGTCCCGCACAAGCGCTTGCACCTCTCCGTCAAGCGACAAACCCGGACCCAGCACGACCATATCCACCTTCTCTGAAAGTTCCAGGAGGGCATCTTTATTCTTTAAGGCAATACCGCCGAATGTTGTCTCTTCCTGGGGTATAAAAACAATCTCACTCCCCTTCCCCGCTATAAAAGGCGTGATCGATCGAGGTGCCGCAAGACGTGCATAACCGCCTCCCGCTTTCATGAATGAATAGGCCGCGAAATAGGGGGCACCCATATATCCAGAAGCTCCGGCGACAAAGAGGACATCGCCGAGATTTCCCTTATGGGCATTCGCATTCCTTGGTGGAATCTTCGGCGTACTGTTGATTTCGACCTTGATGAAATCATTATTGTAGTGCGATGGAGGAAAGGATATATGAGTCACGTACAGTTTCCCGCACAGATCGAATCCCGGGAAGAGCATGTTTCCCGTTTTGGGGAGACCGAATGTAATGGTATAATCCGCCCGTACCGCCGCCCCCATAACCATTCCCGTATCGCCATTGATACCCGAAGGGATGTCAACGCTGAAGACCGTCTTTCCACTGGCATTTATCAAGTCTATCACATCCCGGTGCAGATCGGCCACATCCCGAGTGAGACCTGTCCCGAAGATGGCATCTATGATGGCGTCGCTGTGTGCAACCATTATCCTCAAGGATTCGGCATCTTTTACCTGCTCGATATCCACGGGAAGTCTTCTGATAATTTCGAGATTCATCCTTGCCGAACCGGTGAAACGGTCGGGGTCTCCGACAATACACACCGTAACGGTTCCGCCGTTTGAATGTATCTTCCGCGCTATGACGAACCCATCGCCGCCGTTGTTTCCTATGCCGCAAAATACGATGAACTTTTTTCCCTTTATGCCAAACTCGCTCTGAATAACGGTGCATGTCGCAAAACCGGCGTTCTCCATTAACAGGTTGTCTTCTATTCCGAACTCCTCAATGGCCGCTCTGTCCAGCTCTCTCATCTGCGCCACGCTGCTTACCTTCATTTCTCATTCCTTTCGCTTTTATGCTGACTGTAACCGATCAGGAGGCATGAACTGTAATCCTTAAACCACAATGGTAGACCCTTGGATAGTATCAATTGAATTCATAGTAAAGTATCTTGGTCGGGAAAAGCAAGGGAGAAAACTCTCAATGATATCTCTCACAGGAATACGGTAAATCTGCAAAATCCGGCACCTTGCCATAAATCGTTTGACATTGTCATGAGACATATATAGCTTACACAATTTATGTCTGCACAATACTGAAAGTCTGCTGACCGGTTTCTTATGAACAGATATATCAATTTTGTCCTGCAAAGACCGATCCCCATACTGATCATGCTTGTCATACTGACGGCGATGCTGATCCCCGGCATAACCATGCTGAAATTCGACAACTCCGTTGAATCTTTCATGCCGAAATACGACCATGAGTACATCTATTACAACGAGATGAAAGAGATCTACGGAGACAACGGCCGCTTTGCCATCATGGCCCTGTCCAGTCCGGATCTGTGGAGTGCCGCAACGCTTCAGCGGCTTGACCTTTTTCTTTCCGACCTGGAAGAATACAAAGACTTCAACGAAGAGAGGGAGACTTCTCGGCTGAAGAAATACGACGCCATCGTATCTCACGGAGCTCTCACCTACGGCGATCTGATGACGGCCTTTGATGATGATCCGGCCTTTCAGAGACTGCTGGAAAGGAAGATAGGAACATCCTCTGAGTCCGACCTGATACGGGTACGCGAACTCGTGAAATTGCGTGATCGTATTATCTACTCCATGGACTTCAAGAAACATGAGATCGTTGACACCATCATCTCACCCCTGACAATGGAAGATATCAAAGGTGAAAACGACACCCTTGAGACCTACGACCTTGTCGAAAAGGATGAAAGCGGGAGGAGGATACTCCCCTCGTCCGAGGAGGAGATAGTCGCATTTAGACAGAGGCTGGAGCGTAACCCCTCCTTCGAAAAGGGGCTCTACAGCAGAGACCCTCAGACCGGGGAGATAACCGATTTCGGTATCGTCATCAAATTCATCAATCTGGACGATCAGGACCCTGCCATACGGGAGATGACCGAGGTCATCGACAGCTACCGCAACTATTTTACGATTACATCCTCCGGTGTTCCGGTTGTGAATATGTGGATGAACAAGTACATGCATTCGGACCTCTTCAGAAATATTCCTCTTGTTCTCATGGTTGTCGTTATCGTCTTCTACATTAATTTCCGGTCGGTCCGGGGTGTGATACTGCCCTTTATCACGCTCGGCCTGGCGGAGCTGTGGATCCTCGGTCTCATGGGATATATCGGTTACCGGATCACCGGGGTCGGCGTGTCCATTCCCCCTCTGATGATTGCCGTGGGGAGTTCTTATGCCATCCACCTGCTGAACCAGTATTATGCCGATTTCGACTCCATTATGAAGATGGATAAGCGGGCGGGACTCTCTGAATCCCTGTCGCACATATCGCTGACCATCCTCCTGGCGGGGTTGACCACCTTTATTGCCTTCATGACCCTGGCAACCAGTCAGGTCTCGGCCATACGCGAGTGGGGAATCGCCTCCGCCATTGGTGTCATGTTCGCTGTCTTTATCTCATGCTCTCTGATCCCCGCCGCTCTCGTCCTCATGCCGAGGGCACGGCCTTCCACTCTGTTTAAAAAAGACAAGGCACAAACGACGATGGTTGACCGGATTATAGCCCTGATGTCGAAGGGCGCCATTGTTCACTACCGCACGGTTCTGATCGTCGTCGGCATTCTCATAGCCGTATCGATTGCGGGGGTATTCCGAATCAACATAGAAACCACCTTTATGAATTATTTCAGGGAACACGACCCAGTCAAGGTGAGCGCCCTTTCCATCGGTGACAAGTTCGGCGGTGGATGGTCATATGATATCCTCATCGATTCCGGAAAGGTCGATGGTGTCAAAAACGCCGAATTTCTCGCCATGATTGAAGATCTAAGATGTTGGCTCACCTCCGACGATAACCCCCACCTCAATATCGGCAGAACCGAATCCTTCTCCGATTTCATCAAAACCATGCACATGGCCATGAATAATGACGACATATCCTTCTTCAGGATTCCCGAAAATTCATCGGATATCATGGATTATCTGGAGATATACTCCGGCGATGACGAGGATTCGGACGGCCGATTCGACGAGTTCGAACCCTTTGTCGATATCGACTTCAGGAATTGCAACCTGCTGGCCCGGCTCTGCGAAAAAGAAGACTACCATGTGGGGACAAAGGAGATCAGTAAGATAGCCGATGAGATTGCGGCCTATCTTGACAGGAATTTGCCTGATGGCACCACATTTACTATCAGCGGATTTCCGATGATGGATGTCAAGCTGGTTCACTATATCGTCATGGGACAGATGCAGAGCCTCTTGCTCTCACTCCTGGTCGTGGGCCTTATCGTTGCCCTCTTGTTCCGGCAGATCAAGGCCGGTCCTCTGGCACTGATACCCATGAGTATCGCCGTTATTATTAACTTCGGTATCATGGGATGGCTGAAAATTGATCTGGATATGGCAACCTCGGTTATCGCTGCCATAACCATCGGTATCGGCGTGGATGACACCATCCACTTCCTCAACACATTCCGTCATAACAAGGCACAGGGATTGAGCGTTGATGAAACGATTCGACGCACGCTTACCGTTTCCGGGAAGGCAATACTCTTTACATCGCTTGCGCTGATATTCGGATTCTCGATACTCATAGCTTCAAATTTTCTGCCCATAGCCCTCTTCGGAATCCTGACCGCCACAACGATGATCAATACGACGATCGGAGCTCTCCTGATCCTTCCCTCCGTCATCAAAGCTACCGGGATCAGGCTCGACAAACCGACAGACAACTCCGGTTTCGGCAGATATCTGAGAATTGACAAATTATTCGGAATGGAACAGAATGATTCTGAAAACAAACCGACTGAAACGACTTGAAAAAGGAGGCCGTCGATGAAACCGAGATTTCTGCTCATGATTCTCTTTGTATTGTTTCTCGCCAATCCTCTCTTCGCTCTCACGGGGAGGGAGATCATGGAGAAGAACGATGCCCTTCCGGAGGCCGAAACCGCCGTAAGCGAGATACAGATGCTGATACACAAGGGCGGAAGGGTTATCGAAAAAGAGTTTGAGAGCATATCCAAAAAGTATGGTGATGGTGAAGACAAGATCCTCATATCTTTTACAAAACCGACAAAAATCAAACTGCTTACTCACGCCCACAAGGGAGCAGATGACGATCAGTGGCTCAGGCTTTCATCGGGAAAGATAAAGAGGATCGCCTCTTCCGACAAGGGGAAGCCCTTTGTCAATTCACACCTCTATTACGAAGATATCGGTTCCCGGGATATCGACGACTATACGTATAACCTCACTGGAGAAGAAAAGGCATTGGGTTTCGACTGCTACGCGGTGGAAGCAGTCAAGAAAACCGGTGAAAAAGTCTACAGCAAACTGATCCTGTATGTACGAAAATCGGACTACTTTATCGTGAGGATCGATTTTTACGAGGAGAATGAACTCCACAAATATCTGGAAAACCATGATATCAGAACAGTTGACGGTATCCTGACACCCTTTGCTTCCACCATGACCCTTGCGAACGAAAAAGGGCATACGGAGCTGAAGATGCTGCAGATGGAATACAACAGAGATCTCAAGGATTCGACCTTCAACAAGGAGGCTCTCCGGTAATGATCTCCAAGACCGGACGTTATGTGATTTGCCATACAGCGTATCCTAATTTCAACAACACCACCTATTAACTTATAAAGGAGAAACAAGTTGAGCCGTTTCCTGCTAATCGATATCGGTGCCGGAACCATGGATATCCTCTATTACGATAGTTCATCGCAGATCCACTACAAGGCTGTTGTCAAATCTCCGGTGAGAACTCTGGCCGAAACGGTTGCAGCAATACCCGGCCATCTCCTGGTCACGGGAACCGAAATGGGAGGCGGAGCCGTATCAAACATACTGGAAGAGCGGGCCCGGTATCATGAGGTTGCCATGTCTGTCTCCTCAGCAGCCACCATACATCACGATATGGAGAGGGTCCGGTCCCTTGGTATCCGCGTCGTGGGCGATCAGACCGCCGATGAGATGAGAAATGACACGAAATACCGGCACGTTGTTCTGGGAGATCTCCAACCGGAACGTCTTGAGCAGATTGTTACGGGATTCGGCGTGCCCTTCGCATTTGATGTCGTGGGTGCCTGTGCGCAGGATCACGGTGTGCCACCACCGGGGATGTCACACCTCGATTACCGGCACAAGATTTTTACGGCGGCATTGAACGGCAACCCCTGTCCCCATACCCTCCTGTACGAGAGCGGAACTGTACCCGAAACGATGAACCGTCTCTCCTCTATTGCGTCATGTGCCGGAACCCTGCCCACAAACGAGGTCTACGTGATGGACAGCGGTATGGCGGCTATTGTGGGCGCCTCCATGGACATTTCGGCACGGTCAAAAGAGAACATCATCGTTATGGATGTGGCGACGTCCCACACGCTGTGCGCCGCCCTTACGAGTGATGAAATCGCCGGTTTTTTTGAATACCATACACGGGACATAACCAAGGACCGTATGGAACAGCTCATTCCGGACCTCGCGAACGGAAGGATCAGTCATGAACAGATTCTACAGGAGGGAGGCCACGGAGCCTATCTCCGAAAAAGCTTTGGCTTCGATGCGGTTGATATTCTTATCGCGACGGGCCCCCGAAGGGGTATCCTGGAAGGATCACACCTGCCGATCACCTTCGGTGCCCCCGGAGGAGACAATATGATGACGGGAACAATCGGGCTCCTCGAATCAATCCGACGGCATAAAGGACTCGAACCGATCCGCATCTTGTAAGGGACAAAGTGAGCTATATCCGGCTTGCATCTCTCGCATCGCCCAAAGGATTACGATACCCTATTCGTCTAGCGATAAGCTTTAATCCGACAGATAATATTCCACCGTTGAGACCACCCGTACCTTCTTTATGTGGGGATTGTTCCTGTCCCTGTCCGTAATCGAAAACTGACCCTGCCCCGCCCTCTTTATCTTTCTGAGCTTGCTTTTGGAATCCTTTGCGAACTTGATCGCGACCTCCCTGGCCTTTGTCGTAGCTTCCTCGATCATCTCCGGTTTGACTTCGTTCAACCGGGTAAAAAGGTATTCTGCTTCCGGCAGTCCCTGGTATGTGTTGTCGGTAAATGCGATCCCCTTCTGCCCCAGTTCCATCAGCTTGTTCATGGTGGCTCGAATCGTCTCGATCTTACTGGAATACACCGTAATGGTACGGGAGGCAGTATATCTAAATTCGATCTTCGATTTTTCGTACCCCTGGGAGAGCTTATCTGTCACTCCGGGGAGAGAAACGGATATTTCTTTTTCCTCGAATCCGTTCCTCCTCAGAAAGCCGACAATCTCTTTCGAGTCTCTTTCAATGGATGCGTACAGTGCGGTCAGGTCATTGTCTGAAGATGAAAAGTGGATCGGCCACAGGGCTATATCAGCCGGATACTCCCTCTCCGAGAGTCCCTTCACGGTCACTGTGCGTTCATATTCCTTGAATTTCAGAACGCTGTGTCCCAGAAAGAATCCCAAAAACGCGAGGCCCAGGAAAATACAGATACCCAGGACCAGAGCACTCCTGTCGTTATCCCGCATGGTTTCCTCCTCTCCTGCGCCAACAAAAAACATGCACGCCACATTTCTTCAAAAAATAAAAATCCGCACTAGAATCAACGGATCAATATTCGTAACGGATTTTTCCCATCAGCAGGTCGTTATCGTTGTAGTACGAGAAGATCGAATCACTCTCCAAGGTCGCCCCTTTATCTCCCTGTATATCGGCATATGCCAGTGATATGGAGAGGCCGTTTTGAAAGTCGTACTCCACCTCAGGCCAGAATATCTTACCCCCGTGCTGTGTATCGAAGAGAGCCTTGACCGTCATCTTGATACGGCCGTCGAGATAGCTGTCTTGAAACTTGCAGCTCACGATATCGGTGATAAAGGGAGAATAGACGCCGTCCTCCAGATATTTCGACTGGAACCACTCAAAGGTAAAGACGGCATCGCCCGTATGTCCGTCTATGATGCTATCCATGGGAATGAAATAGTTGAACCCGGTGGCGTAGGATATATGGCGATACCGGTCAACCTCAAAGGGCAATGTCACTGTTGCGAGGTTATCCAGATCCTGTTCGACGACTCCCGCCTTGTCGGGAGAATACACACCCTCAAACTGGACGACAAAGTCACCGATAGCGGATGAAAAATCGACGCCAAACATACTGACGACTGAGGATCGCTGCATTATCCGTATTCCGACAGGCATGCCCGACAGATACAGGACCTCATCCGGGACAAAGAGCGGATCTTTATCGGGTCCGCGATAGGCACTGAGCGATATATCCACCCCTCCCGCACTGGTCGACAGTCTGATGCCATATCCGCAGTGAGAGATTTTAGCGTCAAGCTCCTCAGGCTCATCGAAGATGACAGCCTCGAAACTGTTGTCGCTCATCGGCAGAGACCAGAAGTTTCCCTCCGGGGGCATGATCGCGGGTATATGCACCGGAACGAAGACGGCTTCCAGCGTATAATCGCTCAGGAAAAGCATACCGGACAGGGATGGAACTCCCACCTTGTCTTCATCGTCATCCCTGAAGATCAGTTCACGCATATCGGACGGATTAAAATACGAGGTCGGATTGAAGGCATCGGCGGTCCCCCAGCCGTATATCTGATTCCCCACCCGCAGTCTGAAGTTCTCCCTGCCGTAGTTCAGGTACAGCTCGTTAAAGCACAACTCTGCTTCCTGTGACGATATCCTCAGATTTCTCGACAGGGTGCGGTCCGATGAATAGGCATACGTCTCCTGGGCATGATCGTTCAAATATGTCAGGAACAGATATATATCGGATGTGGTATAGAGATAGAGGTTTTCCATTCCGTACGTGATTTCGATACGGTTCCGGATTTCGTCCTTCACATTGGCATTCCTGAGGTTCTTTCCCGTTCCCGTGTTGAAAAAACTCTCAAACTCCACGAACCCGTTCCAGCTTAGTTCCGCATCGCACCGGCTCCGTTCTTGGCTCTCCGGTGTATTGGAAGGTTCAGACATCTCTGCAGAGGAGACCTGCGGGGTGGCGTGGGCACTACTGCCACAATACGCATCGAGACAGATAAGGTGGAATGTAACGAGAAAGGTGGTCAAGATCACTCTCAGGTATATTTTCATTGTTGTGCTCCACATATTGCCTGCGGATGTTTGAAATCTCGTTGGGTGGCGATCAACCTATTTAAAATTTTTTAATATTATACACTGAAGCGGAATGAAAGTATATCACCGTCCCTGACGATATAGTCCTTCCCCTCCAGGCGAAATCGTCCTTTGTCGTGGACCCCTTTTTCCGAGCCGCACTCGATCAGGTCTTCATAGGAAAAACACTCGGCACGAATAAATCCTCGGGCGATATCCGAATGGATGACGCCAGCAGCCTCAACCGCTGTCTGGCCTTCCGTAATATTCCATGCCCGTACCTCATCCGTTCCGACGGTAAAGTAGCTGATGGAGCTCGATATCTCGTATGCCGACCTCTTCAAGCGATCCCTGGCTGATTCCCGTATCCCCATGTCTTCCATGAAAAGCACCCGCTCATCGTCGTCAAGTGAAGCCAGTTCCATCTCAAAGGTCCCGGCAAATTCGACTACAGTATGCTTTTCACCAATCGTATGCAGCAGATTCTGATCTTTTCCGAAGGTATCTTCGCTTGAGTTCAGTACTATTAAGAGTGGTTTTGCCGTCAGAAACTGAAAGCCGCTTATCGCCTTCTGTTCGTCTCGGTCAAGCTCCAGTTCTGCGACGCGTCTGTTGCCGTTCAGATAGTCAAGGATTTCCCGCAGGACCCTTTCCTCAAGCTGAGACGCGGCCGTCTTCTGACCCCGCTTATTGCCGAGTTCGATCTTCTCCAGTCGCCTCTCGCAGATTATCAGATCCGAAATCAGAAGTTCCGTTTCCACCTGTTCGATATCCTCGATCGGCGTGGAAATCTCATCCAAGACATTCGTGAAGTTCCTCACAACCAGCGCAAGGGTATCGACATTTCTCATCATGCCGATGGAGGCATCGGGAAAGGATATTTTTCCCGCCGAATCACGCGCAAGACCCGCAAAATCGACAAACTGCACCGTCGCGTAGGTCGTCTTTTTCGGTTTATACATCTCTGAGAGACGCGTTATCCGTTCGTCAATTACATCCACCACGGCGACATTCGGCTTGGCCGTAACATCCGTATACGCCGTGACCTCAGCCGACCTCCCGGTGAGAGCGTTAAAAATGGTCGTCTTACCGGAGTTCGGCAGACCGATTAAACCTATCTCCATACCTTGTTCCTCTTAAGCAAATACAGCCCACACGATTGCATAAAAAATGGCGGGCAGAAAATTTCCAACCGGGATCTTCGTTACCTTCAGAAGATTCGTGCCGATCCCGATGATAAGCAATCCACCGGTTGCCGTGACAGCGTTAAGAACAGCGGGTTCCTGCATGAACAGCAGGTGTGATGAAAGGAGGGTCAGACTCCCCTGAACCAGAAACACGGAAATCGCCGAGAAAGCCACACCGATACCGAGTGTCGACGCGAGGGGTATCGCAATCACACCGTCAAGAAGAGACTTCACGTAGAGCGTGGTCGGATCGCCGACAGTACCATCCTGTATGGAACCAACGATCATCATCGCTCCCGTGAGGTAGAGGACCGAAGCGGACATGAATCCCTCCGCGAAGGTCGAAGAATTCGATCTGGTGCGTTCTCTGAGCCACTCTCCGAGACGTTCTATCCAATACTCAATCCTGATCAGTTCTCCCGTTATTGCGCCGACGAGCATACAGCCGATGGTCACGATAAGGTCGGTAACGGCAAGTGCCATCTGTATTCCGACCAGCAGAACGGAAAGTCCGAGCGCCTGGACCATAATTGTCTTGATCCTGTCGGGAAGACGTTTTCCTATGGATATTCCTATCAATCCTCCCGCTAAAATAGCTCCCGTATTAACCAGTGTTCCCGTCAAGGGTATACTCCTTCGTCGATTAACCTCATCTATCTTTTACGCATAAGAACCCGACTCACCGGGACGAAATGCACCTTGTATTGCAGGATAAATCTATTGTCAATGATTATTGGGAAATAATAAAAGATACTGCTAGTGAATGCGGGTTTTCGATATTGAGAATTACCTGCGAAGACACGTTTTTTCTATTTGATCGTCAACCATTTTCTTGGCATCTTCGGCATCAAACCACAGATCCACCGAATAGGTCATATTTATCAGTCTATGGTAAGCCGCCATGCGATCAGTTATAAACTCTCGGGCCTCATCGAGTCTGGATTCCTCAAATTCAAACAGGTTGACCACCTGTATATCGCCCCCAAGGGTGACATTTGTAATGTACGGCCCCATCATATGTATATAATCGGGTACGGGAGGAAGTCCAATACTGTGTTTGTTCGTCTCGCACACATTTTCTTCATTGAATAGTACAGTCGTTACAATAATCATTTTCACTCATTTCTTTTGTAAGATAGAGATTGTATCAGCCCACGTAGCGTCTTATGCTGATCGTATTCCGTAGCCCTCAAATGACAGGAATTCTTGAGTATGTCAATACAACTTTGTGCGTATTTCGATGGCGCACAGATGAAATAATCGAGTTCTTCGGAATACGTCACGAGGATTATCCTCCCGGATTCATTAATATTATCCCGGTACGGCATGTTCATCCCTCGTAATGGCAGTGTTTCGAACATTGTGTACCTGTCTGAATTTCATTTTGAGTTCACCCTATCTTTGTGGTACATCATTCACGGCATATCGATACCTGCGGTGCCAGGAGGATGCGGTGCGAGGGTTCCCGGAAAAGATAATCGATTTTCATGTTCATCTATTTCCCGACAGGCTGTTCGACGCTATCTGGAACTATTTCGCAACCATTTATGAAAGCGACATCCTTCATCAACTGTATTATAAGGAGAGTATCGATTATCTGCATGAAAAAGGGGTGGAATATATCGCCTATTCAAATTATGCCCATAAACAGGGCGTTGCAAAGGGACTCAATGAGTGGAACATCAAGGTACTGAAAGACTACCCTGAGCTATTCTGTTTCGCGGCATATCATCCCGACGATGATGACTCCCTTGCTATGGCGAGATTTTTCCTTGACCATCCGCGGATACTCGGCTTCAAACTCCAGCTTCTCGTCCAGAAGTTTGCTCCGCACGATGAAAGGCTCTTCCCCCTGTACGAGATGGTCATTGAAAGAGGGAAAAGAATCCTTTTTCACGTCGGTACCGGTCCCATTGGGAACGACTTTGTCGGTATCGACAATTTCCGAAAGCTTCTTGCACGATACCCCGACCTGCCAGCAAATGTGGCGCACATGGGTGGGCTGGAATATGGAGAGTTTATCAGGCTCCTGGATCACTATCCCAACATATATCTTGATACAACCTGGGCGTTCCTTCCACGATCGGGTTTTATGTTCGATCAGAAAGCGGAACTGCTCGAAACCCATAAGGACAGAATTGTCTACGGCTCGGATTTCCCGAACCTTATCCATCCCAGAGAGGAAGAAATTGACTGTCTGCTTGCCCTCAATCTATCACAAGATTTTTATGCCAAGGTATTTAGAGAAAACGGGATCTCACTCCTGGGGAATCAGGTACATTGAATTCTTTGTTTTTATTTGATCACTTACCTCGAAGCAAGGAGGCATGAATGAAAAGGTTCTATTCGTTGAAAACCGTAGCGGGTATCGTTGTTTTGATCGTACTTTTTCTCGTCGGCGGGTTGGAAAGCCGAGCGGCCGAACTGAAGTTGGAGCGGTTCGACGGAGGATTTTTCTCGATAGACAAGCCTCGCGGATGGAATGTCATTACTGCCGGGATGTGCGGCAGTTTCGCCTTCCTGATTCGAGATCCGTCACAACCACTCCATCAGATATTTCATTTCGGAGAAGTGGGACCGGTCTATATGAGCATGCAGCAAAAACAGATCGACTACCAGTATATGAACATGGGCGGCTATCCCGTGAACTGGATCGAAATGCCGGTTGTCAGTCCCCTCACGCCGGATAACTTTCTTACTCAGTTTCATCTCATTGCCCGTACAGGGATTGCTCAAAATTTTATGCCCCAGTGCCCTAAGCTGGATAATCTGCAGGTCATTTCATCAATTCCACAGCAGAGCCCGATCGGTGGTGCAACAACGGGCCTCCTACGGGCGTTATTCACGGAAGGGCAACATCTTGGAGAGGGCCTGTTTCTGGTTACCGTCGCCCCTCTCCTCCCCTTCAATGGAGGACCGGGAGCGGGAATCGCATACGGATTTCTGGTAACCGGCATAACGGCGCCGAAGAAAGAGTTCCGTGACATCGAGCGTATTCTCACCAGATCGATACAGAGCTATACCGTACACCAATCATACGTGAACAACTGCCTGCAACAGCAGGCGAGTACCTACTCCGGCATCCTCAAGGCGGGAAAGACTCTGAGTGAATCTTCCGACATCATTATGCAGGGATGGGAGAACCGCAACAAATCGGACGATATTCTTGCGGAACGGCGGAGCGATGCCATTCTGGAAAAGGAACGTCTCTATGACCCGGATACCGGTGACGTCTACGAATTCAAGAGCGGCTTTTACGACAAATACAAACTTGAACAGAACAGATATGAAATGAATAACCTCCAAGCCTTACCCCGCAATAACTACGACCTGTGGATGAAAGCCCCTCTGGATGGATACGAGCACCTCAAATAACGCCATCCATATTATCCGACATACACTATACCATTCTATCCATTTCAATCGTTATGGCATTGACTCGCTATACCTTTTTATATACTCTCCCATGAAAAGATAAACACTCCTGTCAGGAAAAGAGAATGGAAAACCTTATCAACGTCATCTTGCCCACACTGATTGTCGTCCTTATCGGCTTCTTGTTCGGCCGTGTAAGGAAGATAGATATGTCCGCCGTGGTGGATATCTCCCTCTATATCGGTCTGCCCGCTCTTGTATTCACCTCCATGCTTGAGAAATCAATCGTTTTGAGGGATGCCATGAAAGTATGGGCTTCCGCTCTTATCATAATGCTCGGGTGCGGGGCGGTTGCGTGGATCGTCTTTACCGCACTCAAGAAAAAACACTCCGGTCTCTATATCCCCATAGTGATCATGAACACGGTAAATATCCCTTTCCCTATAATCTATCTTGCTTTCGGTAGTGAAGGTCTCTTCGCGGCAACCCTCTTTTACATTCCGAACGTTTTCCTCGTTTTCACGCTGGGCGTGTACATCGCATCGAAAAAGCACTGGAAAGAGAATATCAAAGAGATCTTTAAGGTACCTCTCATTTATGCGGCGGTTCTGGGGCTTTTGTGCAACCTGTCGAAGATCCACCTTCCCGATATTATTCTCAAACCCCTCAATTTCATCGGGCTCATGGCACTCCCGCTGATTCTGATAACCCTCGGTTATAACCTATCCAGAATAAAGATAACCTCCCTTCCGACCACCCTGCTTGCCTCTTTTCTCAGAGTGGGCGTAGGTCTGTTGTTGGGCATTCTGGCAACATACTTGTTTGGACTCAGCGGCATTCTGAAATCCGTTGTCATTCTCGATTCTGCAATGCCTGCAGCGGTGCTGGCCATGATCCTGGCAATGAAATACGACAACGAGGTGGATCTTGTCTCAAGCGTCGTTTTTGTTACAACCATTATAAGCCTTATAACGATTCCCCTGCTCCTGATGATCTTAGCCTGATCCCGAAACGGCAGAGCGTGGGAAGCATATTATCGGGTCGTGTCGCCTCCATTCTTTTTTCAATTCGATAAATTTCTATTTTCAATTCCAGAGTAATGGAATAAAATTTCCTTCTTAAGGAAAAGAGTTCATGTAGCGATGAACTACTTACCCGTACATTCATTTTGGAGAACTTACAATGCCGGTCAATCCTTTTGAACGGGAACAAAATATCAAACAGAACAAGAAAGAATACGGAAACGGATACGACAGTCTGCACTGGATCGATGAAACAACGAGTGAAAAAGCAAGGCTCGAACGAGATGGTCTCATTCAAGACCTTACCTCGCACGGGGTGATCTTCAGCCACGGCGGGACCAAAGTCGATGTCCGTCGTCTGTCGCCGGGATGCCGCGCCTGCGGCAGCGGAAGCTGGTCCTGTCTCTTTATCAACGGTATCTGCAACATGAGGTGTTTCTACTGTCCCTCGGAGCAGACCGTTGAAGACGTGCCTCAGACAAATACCGTCTCCTTCGCCGATCCCCATGATTACGTGGATTATCTAAAACGATTCGGCTTTACCGGAGTCAGTATCAGCGGCGGTGAACCGCTGATGACCTATGATAAGACACTCCGTTATATCAGGATGGTGCGACAGCATCTGGGAGATACCGTACACCTGTGGATGTACACCAACGGAACCCTGGCTTCTGAAAAACGATTGAAAGCACTCCGTGATGCCGGCCTCAACGAAATCCGCTTTGACATCGGAAGTCTTGATTATCACCTGGAACCGATATCCATGGCTGTCGGTCTCTTCGATGTTGTCACCGTCGAGATTCCGGCAGTACCGGAGGACATTGATCTTTTGAAGGAAAAGGTATCTGAATTGAAGGAGAGAGGTGTCGATTACCTGAACCTCCATCAACTGCGCCTGACTCCTTATAACTACAGAAATCTATCGAAGCGTAACTATACCTTTCTTCACGGTCCCAAGGTGACGGTACTTGAATCGGAACTGACGGCGCTCAGGGTAATGCTGCACACCCTTGAGCGAGGGATAGACCTTCCCATCAACTACTGCTCCTTTATCTACAAACATACCTATCAGAAGGCGGCTACACGTCGGAGAGGGGCACAGTTGATACAGAAACCCCACGAAGACCTGACCGACACAGGACTGATCCGTAACCTCTCAATCAGAGGAGACGCAGAGCGTATAGCTGCCTGTGCAAATCAACTTGGGGACATCCCCGGGACAAAGGGGCTATGGGCTCTTGAAAGCGGAAAGGAGCGTCTTTATTTCAAGGCATCCCTCTGGGGGCACATTGATTTTACCGGGGTCACACTCTCCGTCAAATATGATATTACGGCGATCACACCCGAACTTTTTTACGGCTTTGCCTTTAAAACAGTTGAATTAAGCAAAAAAAGAAATATATATGTCGAACGACGGGCTCTTGGCCCGGAGCACATGCTCGAAGGTAACGGAATTGATTGGTTCAGAAGGGTTTTTCTTGACCGTGAGGTGGGGACGAAAACCATACGCAACGGTATGCATCCTGATCTGAGCGAAGAGACAAAACTGAAAATGATCGACCTTGCGCGTCTCGAATTCTATCCTGAAGGCCTTGCGGATTACTATTAGGAGTTCTATCATTGTTTAAAGACTGATACTGATGGTCTGATGTTGAGAAATAAATATTTTATAAAATGTTGCAATATGATGAAATAATGGGTAAAGGATAGCGCCTTTTTAATAGGGTTGTACGGTATAACATCGTCGTGATGTATAATTACCCGATACAATAACCACGTTTATATATAGGAAGGAAACGATATGGAGGTACAAACGAAAGAAAAAAAAACAGAAAAGTCGGTTTATTTTTTTATGAATTTCCGGATGGGCAGGGATTGCTCAGGACGTTGCTAGGGGAAACAGCATGAAAAAAGCTGATCTTGAAAGAATGAAAGCGGAAATTAGAAGAGTTCGAAAAATGAAGATGCTCATAGAGGGATTTGAAGATGATCCCTTTGAGGGGAGCGATGCTGAAAGCTGGGACGTTTTTGGAAGTTCAGAGGGCATCACCATCTGCCCCTTGGATGAAGAAGAGGAGGAATAACAGAACCCGATATCCGATTTATAGTATAGGAATGAAATGTGGTAAGCTGCGGGGGTTAACCCTGCGTTAACGTTACTGATACACGATGATTTCAAGGAGCCGGCACCTAATAACAATTTTTTATTCAACTCACAGGCATGTAACTCTTCATCGATTTTCTTTAATGCAAGTCTAACCCCCATCACGATATCGCCACAAACAGTTTTTGCATAAACACATTTTACCAAATGATCATTTTTAGTTTTCAGAGCTTCCTTAAACATCTATCCGATTATTTGAGTGGATATCTGATTTCATTTGTTACATTAATACGGAGCTTGATCTATCAACGTGCAAATTTTGTTATGTTATACATTTATAAAATTCTTGCTTTTCCATCACAAATTCAGCATATCAATGCAGGATTAATATCAAAAAAATTACATATCAATAGATAATAGCATCGGTTTATTTCTTAACATTTAATAGTTAGCTGATAGATGAGAACCCAATCGACTGTAAGGGTCATGTCCATAGATTCTATCAATTTACGACACGGAAAGAGGTGTACTGATGGCCATCGATGAATTTACAGATACATATTCTGACGATGTAATTTATCTGCGAGAGGGACGCACTGCCCTGCTGACGCACCCTTTGCTAACTACGGTCCCCGAACTTTGCAATGCGTCTTTTTGCCGTTTATACTCAATCGTAATGATTGGAAGCATCGAAGCCATGCTCAAAAGATGGCGCACTCAGGACAACCTCAATATTCTTGACACCTATTTTGCTCAGGGCGTTACAAATGGAGATCGGGTGGAGAGCTTGCGTAAAGCGTTTGTCAACAATGGAATCAAAGTCAAACATGATGTCTTTGACGATTACCTCGCAATCAAGTACGTCCGCAATGCCATTGTCCATGCAAGCTGGGAGACTCAATCGGGTCAACTAAGACAGGAACAAGTTGATTGGATCGCAGCACGCAATTTTCCAACTGATACTCGAAAGTTGAATGAGCAACATTGGCAAAAAATCGAATGGGTCAATGAAAAAATGATGTTCTACATTGCTCTTACTGGCATCCTTAATATTCAACCACGACCGGATCTGAAAAATGTTGGCATGGCTATACGTCCGCTTCCAGACACATCTGGTATTATTGACTTAGATGAGTGGCCACGCCTTTTCTGGTTAAATCTAAGCCGTATATCCGCGGTCATCCGCGAACAAATACAAGCTGCTGCCCTAGCTCCAGACCACTGTTGGAATATCGATCTAAGCGAAGATCAAGTTCAAGCGATGCCACATAATGAACGTAAACGTCGCTTTTACATGGCTGCGAAAGACGCAGCTGGCTGCTTCGGACCGCTATCTTCCCTCTCGCGCTACGTAGAAAACGCAGTGTCGTGTTGGTTTCACTATACTCATTTAGTTCCAGAATTCAATCATCTGACGGAGAACATCGTACAGGATATCGTCAAGTCATATCGTGTTATTAATAACAAAAAGATTTTTCCCAGGAATGGGATATTCCCAGAGTGGAAGGATGACATACCAGAGGATATTCGCCGCCAACTTATAATGCATTCTTTTGAGAGTATTGAGCCTCTGAGTGTTGATCAAATTGCGACAGCACATCAAGTCGGCGCAAAAGCGAAACGTGCTATCCCCAATGTTATGCCTTTGTATCTTTTTGCTATCCAGTTACCTATCCTTGCACCAGACCGTGCCCAAGAATGGGCGAAAACGGCATCATACGTTGCTGATGTGTTCGAGGTTGGTCAATCTTGGTATTCGTTCGTTGAATGCAAGCCTTCGCCGATAGATACTATTGAGTTCTATCGGGAAATGAGCAGGATGTTAAGGGGCGAAGTAAGAGACGCTAGCTAACCACCGAATCAATTCGGACTGGCAATTCCGCTACGCTCCATTGCCATCCGATTATGCGGAATGTTCTAAGGGAATAAATTGGAACAGCTCGAAATAGTCGAAAGATATTTAGAAAGGTTGCGGCGAATGTATAACGGTAGTAATTCGCTGCAATGGGAAGACAGGCACTACCATAAAGATGACGTCTATTCATTTTTCGTCCATTGTAACCATTTAAGAGATTGGGTCCTTCATTTGAACAAAATTGGCATTAACAAATCAGATATTATTGAATTTATACGTGAAAATAAGCCAATACAAATTTGTGCCGACTTAGCAAATTATGCGAAACATTGCCGATTGGAACAGAAACTCTGGTCTGGAGACCAGCCCCACATTGGTTTATCTACTCATCAATCAGCAAATATGCATAATGAACTTGGAGTAAAGTCCGAATTCATAATCTTTTTAGGCAACGAATCTTTTGATGCATTGGAAATTGCTGAACAGTGCTGGAGTCTATGGCGTACATTTATCAACAAATATAAAACACAAGGAATATAACTTTCGCCTTTACGCGGACGCGCGGAAGCCCGCCGCGCGCCGGTAAGGCGTTCATTAGGACTGAGACAATGAAAAAAGTAAAACTAAGAAAAATGTAATTTAATGCAATTTCGAGGTGTTGTTTTAAGGTCGCCGCTTAACCAGCGCATTCACCTTGTAAGGTTCAACTATGATTGAAGATGTAATATGGTCACCGAATAGATCGATTAATGCGGTAATTAAAGAGATGTTCCCGGAGTATTGATCGCCGTCAAGTTTTCTCAAAGATGCTCAAACATAACTTTACGACAGCCTTAAATGGTAGAGCCGGCCAGGGGAATATTGGGCCATTCGAAATTAAGCACCATATGATACGTTTATAACCTGAGCCATGATCTTACAGCAACGAGGAGTAACAAAAAGAGGGGCTAAGTACATGACCTAACCCCTCGTTACTTTTATGGCGGGGTCGATGGGACTCGAACCCACGGCCTCCGGCGTGACAGGCCGGCGTTATAACCGACTTAACTACGACCCCGCAAATATGGTAGGCGGAACAGGACTTGAACCTGTGACATCCACGGTGTAAACGTGGCGCTCTCCCAGCTGAGCTATCCGCCCAATCTTGTTCAACCCCCTGAACCCGAAGTCGGCAAACTAAACAAAAAAGAGTGTTCTGTCAAGAAATATTTACGCATTGATACGTATTTCTTTTCCTTCCCCTGCCGTTCCCGCATTATAATGGTATAGTTCTTCCTTGTCCTCTTGGACAAAGGCCCTCTGCAGGACATCATCCACATGATCCACGAGAACCACCTCGAGTTTTTTGAGGACATTGGCGGGGATGTCGGCAAGGTCTTTTTCATTCTCACTGGGTATGATCACGGTCTTGATATTGGCACGATGCGCGGCCAGCATTTTCTCCTTCAACCCGCCGATTGGGAGCACCCGTCCTCTCAGTGTTATCTCTCCGGTCATTGCGAGGTCGCTTCTCACCTTTCTTTTGAGAAATGCAGAGGCCATCGATGTTGCCATGGCAATTCCGGCGGATGGTCCATCCTTCGGAATTGCCCCTTCAGGAACGTGAATATGGACATCGAGTTTCTTATAGAAATTCTCGTCAAGACCAAAACTGTTTGCCCTCGATCTGACATAGGTCAGCGCAGCCTGAGCGGATTCCTGCATAACGTCTCCCAGTTTCCCAGTCAGCGTTAACCTGCCGGTTCCCCGTATCACCGAGGTTTCTATGGTCAGCAATTCACCGCCGACCTCCGTCCAAGCAAGACCGACTGTCAGCCCGATACTATCCTTGTCTTCGATTTCCCCGAAACGGAACTTCGGTATGCCGAGATAATTCTCTACGGCCTTCGAGCTTACCTTTATCTTTTTGGTGTTTCCATTGGTGACAATCTTCCGCGCCACTTTTCTGCATATGGATGCGATCTCTCTCTCCAGATTTCTGACTCCGGCCTCACGGGTGTATTTACGTATGATGTTCAACAGCGCCCCATCGGTGAATGCGATATTCTTCCCTGTCAGGCCGTTCGTCTCCATCTCTTTCGAAACGAGGTATTTCCTGGCGATATTCAGTTTCTCCGGCTCGGTATATCCTGCGATGCGGATCACTTCGGTGCGGTCCTGGAGAGCGGCGGGTATCGTCTGAAGGACATTTGCCGTCGTTATAAACATGATATCGGACAGATCGTAATCCACTTCAAGATAGTTGTCATTGAAGGCGGAATTCTGCTCCGGGTCGAGCACTTCCAAAAGCGCAGACGCCGGGTCCCCCCTGAAATCTGAGCTCAATTTGTCGATTTCATCCAGGCAAAAGACGGGATTGCTCGAACCTGCCTTTTTCAAAAGCTGTATGATCTTTCCCGGCATAGCTCCTATATATGTCTTCCGGTGGCCTCTGATTTCGGCCTCATCTCTCAGACCTCCGAGGGATAATCGGACAAACTTCCTGTTCGTGGCTCGAGCAATCGATTTTGCTATCGAGGTTTTTCCCACACCCGGAGGACCAACGAGACAGAGTATGGAGCCCTTTTTCTTTTGGGACAGAATCTGAACCGCAAGGTATTCGAGGATCCTCTCCTTCACCTTCTTGAGTCCATAATGATCCTCTTCAAGAATCACTTCCGACTCCTTGAGATTATTGTTGTCTTCAGTCTTTTCAAACCAGGGCAGCGCCAATATCCAGTCGATATAGTTTCTTACCACCGTCGCTTCGGCGGACATGGGCGACATCATCTTCATCTTCTTGATCTCATGCTCAACCTTCTGATGAGCTTCTTCTGAGAGTTTCTTTTCCTTTAGCTTTTTCTCCAGTTCCTTGATCTCGCCCTTAAAACTGTCTTCTTCTCCCATTTCCTTCTGAATGGCTCTCATCTGCTCATTCAGATAGTAATCCTTCTGGGTCTTCTCCATCTGAGTTTTGACACGTTTTCTGATACGACTCTCGACTTCGAGTATCTCTATCTCCGCCATCAGCAGAGCATATATCTTTTCGAGTCGCTTAATGAGATCCGTAGCCTCCAGAATTCGCTGTCTTTCATCCAGTTTGACATGCATGGATGCCGCGACGGTATCGGCAAACTTTGACGGATTGTCCGCATTCGATATGGGTCCCATCATCTCCGGAGGGACCTTTTTGCTGAGCTTTGCGTACCGTGAAAACGAATCCGTGATGTTTCGTATAAGGGCTTCAATCTTCGTATCAGATACAGAAGCATATTCGTCGCTCAGTTCCTCTACATCCACCAGATAAAATTCTTCGTTTGGTACATACCTCTTGATGATGCCTCTTTTTACTCCCTCTACCAGCGCCTTCACCGTTCCGTCGGGAAGCCGCAACAGCTGTATGATATTCCCGATAGTTCCTACCGTGTAAACGTCGTCTTCTACGGGATCATCAATTTCAGCGCTCTTTTGCGCGGCCAGGAATATTCCTTTTTCATGCCGCATGGCAGATTCAAGGGCGTTTATGGACCGTTCTCTTCCCACAAAGAGAGGTACGATCATATGGGGGAACACGACAACATCTCTCAATGGAAGCATCGGGATTGCGAGTCGTTCTTCTTTATTTTTATTGAAATCAAACATATATTTTTATCATCCTGTTTTTTTCTGTTCGTCATCTTCCGCAGGCTCGGAAGCCTTTTCAAAAACGAGAATCGGTTTCTCTCCGCTGAGCACCACATCTTCACTGATGAGGCATTCTTTTATATCATGTCTCGATGGAATATCGTACATGATATCGAGCATGGTGTTTTCCATGATAGACTGAAGACCTCGTGCTCCGGATTTCCTGTCTGCCGAAAGCTTTGCTATGGCTCTCAGAGCTCCGTCTGTCAAGACAAGCTTTACGCCCTCTATCTCGAACATCTTTTTATACTGTTTTACGATCGAATTCCTGGGTTCCACTAATATCCTTACCAGATCGTCGTCAACCAAGTCATAGAGCGTGCTGATAACCGGGAGTCTACCTACAAACTCCGGAATCAGACCATATTTTAACAGGTCTTCTGGGCGTACTTCAGACAGCGTTTCGCCGATATTTCTTTCTTTTCTCTCCTTTATGTCGGCCCCAAACCCCATGGAGCTGACGTTCAACCTCTTTTCGATAATATCTTCCAGGCCATTGAATGCACCTCCGCATATAAAGAGGATGTTGGTCGTGTCCACTTGTATAAATTCCTGCTGCGGGTGCTTTCTACCCCCTTTGGGAGGCACATTCGCCAGTGTTCCCTCGATGATCTTCAGAAGGGCCTGCTGGACTCCCTCACCGGACACATCCCTAGTGATGGAAGGATTACCGGATTTCCTCGATATCTTGTCTATCTCGTCTATATAGACGATACCATGAGATGCCTTTCGCACGTCATAGTCCGCATTCTGGAGAAGGCTCAGTATGATATTCTCCACGTCTTCACCCACATATCCGGCTTCGGTCAGAGTGGTCGCATCAGCAATGGCGAAAGGCACGTTCAGCATCCGTGCCAATGTCTTTGCGAGGAGGGTCTTTCCGGAACCGGTGGGACCGATCAGGAGAATATTGCTCTTCTGCAGCTCGATATCATTAAGTTCAATATCCGAAAACAACCGTTTATAATGGTTGTAGACGGCAACGGAGAGGATCTTTTTTGTCCTTTCCTGTCCCACGACATACTGATCCAGGAACTTTTTAATATCTTTTGGCTGAGGGATATCTTCTTTCGCGTTTTCAATGCCCCGGGTACTGTCTTCTTCAACAATACACTTGCACAGCTCTATGCATTCGTCACAGATATAAGCGCTTGGACCGGCAACCAGTTTTTTTACTTCATTCTGCGTCTTCCCGCAGAAAGAGCAGAAGAGCAAGCCCTCCACTCCATCATCACGCTTTCTTACCATGTGAAGCCTCCTTCTGCTTGTAATCAGGAGTTCTCTTGACAATAATCTCGTCTATGATGCCATATTCCAGGGCCTGACTGCTTGTCATATAGTAATCCCTGTCCGTATCCTGTTCAACCTTTTCAACGGGCTGTCCTGTGTGCTCGGCCAATATACTATTCAGTTCCTGTTTCAGCCGCAATATCTCCTTTGCCTGTATTCCGATATCGCTTGCCTGTCCCTGAGAACCGCCGAGCGGCTGGTGTATGACTATCCTCGAATTGGGCAGTGCACACCGTTTCCCCTTTTCTCCGGCCGCAAGGAGAAGGGCGCCCATACTTGCAGCCTGTCCCATGCAAACAGTATTGACAGGAGGTCTTATGTACCGCATCGTATCGTATATGGCAAGACCGGCACTCACAACGCCGCCGGGCGTATTCAGGTAAAAGAAGATATCCCTCTCGGGATCTTCAGATTCCAGATACAGCATCTGGGCGATGATCAGATTTGACACATCATCATCAATAGCCGATCCAAGGAATATGATCCGATCTTTCAAGAGCCTTGAATAGATATCGAAGGCCCTTTCGCCCCGGCCATCCTGTTCAATCACCATAGGAATGAGCGCCATTATTTTTCTCCCTTTTTCGCATCCTTTTTGGTTGCGGTAACAGTAGCTTTCCCTTCGATGAAATCTATGACCTTCTGGTCGAGCAATTCGTCCTTAAGGCGATCTATCATGTTGTTGGTTTCATAAAACTTCTTGACGGAATCATGATCCTGTCCATACCGTTGGCCAAGGAAATTCAATCTTTCATCAACATCTTCCTCGGTAACTTCAATCGACTCTTTCTTTGCGATCTCCTGTAATACAAAGGATGCCTTGACAAGTTTTTCCGCCTGATCCTTAAATCCATCATGCAGATTATAACTTATTTCAGATGCCTTATCATCCGGCATGCCGTTTTGCATCATCCTTTGCCGTGCATCCAGCATCATGGTATAAACCTGCCGTTCCACCCAAGCGGAAGGAATTTCGAACTCATTGTTCTCCAAAACCTTATCAATGATGGAATTCCTGATATCTGTTTTTATCCGTGCGTCCCCTTCTTCTTCAAGCGATTTTTTTATGTCCGCTTTTAGACCTTCCAGGGATTCGTATTTTTCGAAATTCTTTATAAATTCCTCATCCAGTTCGGGTAACACCTTTTCTCGAATAGTCTTGAGAGCTACCGAAAACAGTACTTCCTTTCCTGCCACATCCTTTGCGCCGTAATCCTCAGGGAACGTTACGGTGATATCTTTCGATTCTCCCTTTTTCATGCCCACCAACTGTTCCTCAAATCCTGCCACAAAACTTCCTGAACCTATCTCGAGCAGGTGATCTTCAGATACCAGTTCTTTTCTTACCTCTCCATCAAGCTTTCCCTCAAAACTAATCGCGGCAAGATCACCATTTGCAAGCGTCCTGTCGGTTTCGACATCTTCGACGGTGGCATACATCTGTCTGATCTGATCGAGCCTCGCTTCAATATCAGCCTCGGTAACATCGAGTTCTTCTTTCTCCAGGTTGAGAGCCGTATAGTCCTTTGGGTCAATGACAGGCTGGATTTCAACGGTTGCGTCAAAGAGAAAATTCTCATCCTTCTTTATACCGTTTTGATCAATAACCGGCTGTGCTACCGCAAGGATATTGTTTTTTTCAACGGCATCGGTATAATGTTTCGTAATCAGATTGGATATAGTTTCTTCTTCCGCGTGCTTTCCGTAGTGCATTTCCAGAACATTTCTTGGAACTTTACCCGGCCTGAATCCCCTGATCCTAGCACTCTTGGCTACCGTCTTATATACTGAATCAAGTTCTTTCTTCACATCAGGCCAAAGGATTTCAAAAGACAACTTCTTTTTAACGGAACTCAAATCTTCTATCTTTACTTCGGCAACCATATCTTCCACTCGTTAGCTCCTTTGGCGATTTTGAGGTATTTGACAGATATATACGTACATTTTTTCTACTACACATGACCGTTATATCACACAGTCATTATAATTCTTATACTCTCCAGTTGTCACACAGCATGGTGCGAGAGAGGGGAGTTGAACCCCTATCCGCTTTCGCGGGCTGGATCCTAAGTCCAGTGCGTCTTCCAGTTCCGCCACTCTCGCAATCCACAAACGTATTGCTATAATAGTAATTGCATAACTGATTGTCAACAGCGAAGCGTGTGACTTTCGGATGGTGATTTCAAAACAAAAACCGCCAGCAACGGCGGTTTCTTGGTCAAAAATGGTCGGGGCGAGAGGATTTGAACCTCCGACCCTCTGAACCCCATTCAGATACGCTACCAGACTGCGCTACGCCCCGACTTTTTGATGCTCAAGTATCACTATAGTTATTTTCTGTCAAGGATAAGAAGTTCTAATATAGAGATATTCTCTTACGCTGTTGAATTTTATCGCTCCCATCCCGTTTATCTGTTTCAGGGAGTCGACCTTCGAAAATCCCCCAGCCTCTTCTCTCATCTCTACTATTGCCAATGCCGTCTTTCGCCCTATTCCGGGAATAAGGACAAGATCTTCTGCCGTTGCTCCATTAAGATCGATAGGCATACCGAGAGCGAGTCTGGCCGGAACTGCTATATCACCAACGGTCAACATGGATTGAGCCCTGTCACAGACGATCCTGTCACCCGAGTGAAGCACCCTTGTAAGGTCCGATGCCCTGAATTTTCCGATATCACCCATTCCTTCTTTCTCGAAAAGATCGTGAACCGTTACCTGGCTCGGGAGAAAATAGAATCCGTCATGATTCTCATCCCCGGAAAGTTCCACAATAATATCTGTCGTTTCATGCTCACAACAGATGGCAGGTGTTCCAAAGAAATGAACATATCGGAGAATATCCCTTACAACATATCCGAGCACCATTACGACAACAATGGTGATAGCGCCGTATAGCTGCCTCCTTACAAGGGTTTTCTCTTTCATCTTTTTGCGGGATGTTCAATAATTGTTCCCGTTCTCCTGATCAAGACCAAAGGTGTCGTGGAGGACTCTGACCGCCAGTTCCGTATACTTTGCCTCTATAACTGCCGATATCTTGATTTCAGAAGTACTGATCATCTGAATATTTATCCCCTCGTTCGCAAGGGCTGCAAACATCTTCGAGGCTACACCGGATTGGGTTTGCATACCGACTCCGACTATTGATATCTTTGAGATATTCTCATCGTAATCTATCAAAGATGCTCCCATTTCCTTGGCAACCGTATCGAGAAGCTTTCGGGCCTTTTCTATGCTTTTCTTAGACACGGTGAAGGTCAAATCGGTATAACCCTCGCTGCTTGCGTTCTGAATGATCATATCAACGTTAATGTCATGATCAGACAGAGGTGTAAACAACCGTGCTGCAACACCCGGTTTATCCGGCACATGAGCAACCGTAATCTTAGCCTGATCTCTATCATATGCCACACCGGAAACAACTTCTCTTTCCATATCCTTATCCTCCTTGGTAACCAATGTTCCGCTGTCCTCGCTGAAAGAGGATTTTACATATACGGGAACACCATACGTCTTTGCCAATTCAACCGAGCGGTGGTGGAGAACCTTTGCTCCCGCACCCGCAAGGCTCAACATTTCATCATACGATATCTTCTTGATCTTTCGTGCCTTACTGTAGAGATTCGGGTCCGTTGTATAGACGCCATCCACATCCGTGAATATCTCACAGTAATCCGCCTTGAGAGAGGCTGCGATAGCGACCGCGCTCGTATCCGAACCGCCTCTCCCCAGGGTGGTTATGTTTCCCTCTTTGTCAACACCTTGGAAGCCGGCTATAACCACAATTCTCCCCTTCTTCAGTTCATCATATATCAGTTCGGTATCGACCTTTAGTATCCTTGCGTTACTGTGTATTTCACTGGTGTGGATTTTCACTTGATGACCCAGAAGGGATATCGCCCTATAGCCCATATGTTTCAGGACTATCGAAAAAAGTGATATGGATACCTGCTCTCCTGAAGAGACAAGCACATCATATTCCCTTTCATCGGGTGTTCCTCCGGAAGCGCTGGAGGCCATCTGAACAAGCCGGTCTGTCTCACCGGCCATGGCGGATAGTACGACTACCACATCGTTCCCATCTTCCTTCGTCTTTATCACCCTCCTTGCTACGTTCTGTATCCTTTCAAGATTAGCTACAGAGGTTCCTCCATATTTCTGCACAATTACAGCCACGTATTAAAGTCCTCCTTCTTCAGCGTCCTGCCAATCGGTGACATGTCCGATTCACAGGAAAGTTTTATTTTTCTCTTGTCTCCGTTGCAATGTTCCAGATTGATTACCAGGGCCTCAGGGGGAATAATATCATCAACCTTTTCGGCCCATTCAATGACTACCACTCCATCTCCATACAGATACTCTTGATAGCCCATATCCTCCAGATCAAGAGAACCGGACAGACGGTATACATCCATGTGATAGAGGGAGATCCTTCCGGGATATTCATTGATCAGGGTGAATGTGGGACTGGTAATGTAATAGCCTTCAGGGATACCGAGTCCCTTCGCAATCCCCTGTGTGAGACAGGTCTTACCTGCTCCCAGTTCTCCCGTAAGGGCAACGACATCCCCGCCTGTCAGGTACTCCCCTATAATTCGCCCGATGGCCAGCGTATCCTCGGGTCCTTTAGAAATCAAATCGAAGCTTGTCATGTAATAATCAATGTAACAAAATTTTTCAGTTTATTACCGGTGAGGTTTACACCACAAAGTGACATAAATCAATGTAAAGATGAATGGAAATGATTCCGTATGATTTCATTTCGCCGACAGATGTGGAGTAATCCGAGACAGCGACAAAGTTGGGTGTTTTAACTGCTGCCGATGAGGCATTTGTTGATATTCTCCCACTGTTTATTTTTAACCCAGGAGTACTTCTCGAAAAAAAGCGTGTCGCTGGGATAATATTTACCGTTTTTATGACGTTTGAGAAACTTGTGGAACTCTCCCGGCCCACCGTTGTACATCGCATACATGAGCCTTGCCAGCGTATCATCATCCAATGCTGTATCGAGCTTCATTGTATTCATTCGCTTCAATGCATATCTGCAGAAATAGAGATCCATAATTTCGCAGCCTGCTTTTGCGTTATAGCTTATGTCCCACCTCAAATGATTGGCATCGTACACACCTCGCCAAACACGTTCGTTGATCTGCATCAAACCGACTGAGGTATTGTTATACGATCGCAAATAGGTCACCTTGCCTTTTCTGACCTTGAACTGTCGGAAACAACTTTCCTGCCATGTTGCGGAAAGAACGATCTGCCGATAAAGATCGTGATATCTCTCGGCAAGAGTGCTTTTTTTCAAGGTATCGGAAGAGATGTTTCGTAGCAGGGTCGTTACCTTCTCAATATAGGGGATCGGATCCTGTTTCGGAACGATCCACTGCTTCACCGCCTCGAGATGATTTCCTGTATCACCCTTTTTCGCCCAGGCCGGCGAACAGAATAACGACATAACGGCACTCAGCAGATGTCGATCAGACCTGTCACCAGAGGCTGCTTCATCACTATCAATTTCTAATTCATCCACATCAAAGTCCGGTCCCGAAACATCTGGAGGTGCCCCAAGACCCAAAACATCTCTGAGCCTCGGGTCGACAGCGGGATTGTAAGCAAGGATGGCTGATTCCTGTTCACCCAGCAGACGAGCCAGACGGATAAGGCCGTTGCGGCTGATTTCAATGCCTAAGGTGGGGCCGATCTCATCCAATGCCGACAGTGCATCGGATGCGCTGAAAAAGGCAAGGTACCCTATGGAAGCATTGGAAGGTTTGTCTCCCAGGTGATGTCTGAATACCGGAGACAGTTGTGTCCACGCAGAGATAAATTGTTCTCTCACAAAATCCCGCTTCACCGTACCGTTCAGTAAATTTGTAATAAAGGAGTGTCTTGTTTCCAGGAGCGTATCCAGCAGAATCTGGCGATCATCATCCGATAACGGTTCTTGAGAAAGCGAGGTGATCATATGTACGAGAAAGGGATCCCACGCCTCCCATACCTTAATGAATTTCTCCAATTCTTCTTCAGAAAGTATTTCCGGCTTCAGATCTTCTTCCCTCTCAGCCCTGTCCTCAATATCTGTGAGAACGGCAACCCGTACTGCGTCATGAGTTGTCAGTATCTCTCCGGGCCTGAAACTGGTTATCATCTTTTTTGCGCTGAGCTCCAAGTCCGGAGGAAACAGAGAAAGGAGAAATGACTGCACCTCCAATACGGGTGGGGCAAGACTGATACGGATATTGTTTAAATAATCGTAAACGAGAGTCTTGACGAATGTCCAGATAATACCGGCGACCTGTGCCGGTTCATGATCTTTTTCATATAGAATGGAATCAACGGTTTCGAATGAAAGAACCCATGTGCTGCTATCGATTCGGGGGTTCACGAATAATGCGAGATACCCTTCCCACTCGATCGGCATAATGCACGTGCTGCCGATACTCGTACCGACATGGATCTTCAATTTCGTTTCGAACCGGATGCGTGAACCTTCCTCCGTAAAGATCGGTTCCGATATGGTAATCTTCCTGCAGCCGTTGTTTTCATCAAGGACAACAGATGTCTGATTCTGATCGGTGAAGGCGCAATTAATAACCAGCGATCTGAGAAGAGGATAATCGATCGACAGGGGCAGCGAGACTGTTTTAGAAAAAGCATACTCAGGCAGCAATAGAACAAGTATCAGCAAGAAGGCACTGCATTGAAGAAGTCTTTTCATTTTCATCTTGGTTTCAATATGTCCCATCGATATTTCTCCCTATCAGATTGAGCCCGTACTTCAGAATTCACCCGTAATAAACGGCTACTATTCGTCGATTACGCAATGTTGAAATCTTTCCCTTATCTTAAGATAAAAATGATGGGATTCAGAACACAGAAATACATAAAACCGAGGATAGAAATCAGTGAGTTTTATCACATTCAAGAACAACAAAGGCCATTGCATATTTGTCCGTGTGGGAAATACTGATGTGGTTACCGGTTATACCGGCCTTGTCGACCATGGTTCTCGCCTTTCCATAAAACTTCAGTTCCGGTTTCCCATCCGGCCCGTTTATGACTTCCACATCCCTTAACCCGACACCATCAAAGATTCCCCGGCCCATACATTTAAAAAACGCCTCTTTTGCCGCAAAGCGTGCCGCAAAATGCTGGGCGGGAAATGCCCTTTCATTGCAATACCGTATTTCTCCTTTGGAATACACCCTTTCTACGAATCTTTTACCCCGCTTATCTATGATTCCTTCGATCCTCGATATCTCAACAAGGTCTGTTCCTATTGCGTAGATCATCCCTTTATCTCATCGGTAAGGTTCGATACCTTCTTCATAAATGCCACATCGTGAACCCGTACGATATGGGCGCCGTTCAGTATGGAAGCCGCGACACTCGCCGCCGTGCCTTCAATGCGATGTTCGGCACGTTCCTCGTCAGTAATTTTCCCTATGAAGTTCTTGCGCGACGTACCCACCATAATCGGTCTTCCCAGTGTTTTCAATTCCGCAAGGTGTCTCAGGATGGCGATATTATCTGCAATGGATTTGCCGAAACCGATACCGGGGTCGACGATTACATTTTCCACGTCTACACCGGATGATCGGGCTATCTCCATGCTTTCCTCCAGAAACCCCGTAATCTCCCCCATAAGCGACCGGTACGAAAGATCACCCTTCTGCATGGTTTTTGGGGTTCCCCGCATATGCATCAGCACGACAGGCACCCGGTAATCGGCAATTACCCCGGGCATCCGGTCGTCAAATCTCATAGCACTTATATCATTGATAATTTCAGCTCCTGCTTCTATCGCACGACGCGCGACTTCTGCCTTTGTCGTGTCCACAGATATGGGGATGGAAAGCAATCCTTCAAGTCTTTGTATCAGAGGGATAACCCTTTCAAGCTCGTCTGCAACGGATACCGGCTCCGAACCCGGTCGTGAAGACTCACCTCCTATGTCGATGATGTCCGCCCCGTCTTTCTCCATTTTCAGTGCGTAACTCACGGCCTCTCCGACGTTGACGAACATACCGCCATCGGAAAAGGAATCGGGCGTCATATTCAGTATGCCCGCAATAAGGGTTCTCCTGCCGATGGCTATTTCCCGTTTCGGTGTTCTGAGCACAAAGGCATCTTTTGTGATATTTGCAAGAACTTTTCTGATATCTTCGGATATCTTTCTCAGACCAAAAGGCTGCGGCGCTATCTTGTCCGCGAATCTTCTCATCTGTTTAATGGTACCGATCAGTACGGCATCCGTTCTGTCGATACTGCACGATACCGATCCCCGTGCGACAGCGACATCACCGCCGATAGACAGCATCTCTTGTTTTAATATGTTCGCTACCTTACATTCAATTCCCTCAACCAGAAGATTAAGACTCTTCATCTTGGGAACCATGGCATCGATTCCGGGTTGGTCCGCCCCAACTCTCTTGAGTTCATCCTCCGCCTGATCGGGGGATAGTATATGGAGATACCTCACCTAAGCCTCTTCATCCGTCTTTTCCGCATCGGCCTTCCGATCCTTCTTTCCCTTTTGCCCGCTTATAATTTCATCAAGTTCGTCTGCGTTCAGGACCTCTTTTTCCAGAAGATCCTTTGAGAGCCTATGGAGGATATCGATATTATCGGAGAGGAGCTTCTTGGCCCGTTCGTAGTTTTCGGTAACGATCCTCGATATCTCCTTATCGATTCTTTCCGCTGTCTCTTCGCTGTAATTCTTGTGCGTTGCAATCTCTCTACCCAAGAATACCTGTTCCTCCGTCTTGCCGAAGGTCAGCGGTCCCATTTCCTTACTCATTCCCCAGTTGCAGACCATCTTTCGGGCAATGTCCGTAGCCCGCTCTATATCGTTACCCGCTCCCGTGGTAAAATCATCCAGGATCAGGTCTTCGGCCGCTCTTCCTCCGAGAAGAATTGTAATATTGTTTACCAGATACGAGCTGGGATAGGCATGTTTTTCATCCGTGGGAAGCTGTTGCGTCAGTCCCAGAGCCCTCCCTCTCGGTATGATGGTAACCTTGTGTATGGGGTCTGTCCCGGGAATCAGTTTGGCAACCAGGGCATGGCCGGCTTCATGATACGCGGTATTTTTCTTCTCTTCATCGCTTATGACCATGCTCCTTCTTTCCACACCCATAAGCACCTTGTCCTTGGCATATTCCAGATCGGACATGGAAACCTTATCCTTATTCGACCGCGCCGCATAGAGGGCCGCTTCATTAATCAGATTCGCGATATCCGCACCGGAAAAACCCGGTGTTCCCCTGGCAACAACGGAAAGGTCTATGTCATCTTCAAGAGGAACTTTTTTAACGTGAACCTCGAATATCTTTTCCCTTCCCTTCACGTCCGGCAGTGGCACCACTACCTGCCGATCGAATCGACCCGGTCGTAACAGCGCCGGATCAAGAACATCCGGACGGTTGGTGGCCGACATGATAATGACGCCTTCATTGGATTCGAATCCGTCCATCTCCACGAGCATCTGATTCAGGGTCTGTTCCCTCTCATCATGTCCGCCTCCGAGTCCCGCCCCCCTCTGCCTTCCGACTGCGTCGAGTTCGTCAATAAAGATGATACAGGGGGCGTTCTTTTTTCCCTGATTAAAGAGATCTCTCACACGTGACGCACCGACACCCACGAACATCTCCACGAAATCGGAGCCGCTGATACTCAGGAACGGAACTTCCGCCTCCCCGGCGATGGCCCGCGCGAGGAGCGTCTTACCGGTGCCTGGCTGTCCTACGAGAAGGACTCCCTTCGGTATTCGTCCTCCCAGTTTTGTGAACTTTCTCGGGTCTCTGAGAAATTCGACGACCTCTTCAAGTTCTTCCTTGGCTTCATCGACACCCGCCACATCGGCAAAGGTGGTTTTCTGTGTCTTGTCGGTCATCAACTTGGCCCTGCTCTTTCCGAAGGACATCGCCTTGCCCCCGCCAGCCTGCATTTGTCTCATGAAGAAGATCCAGACACCGACAAGCAGTAATATGGGAAGCCACGATATAATAATGGTCATATACCAGGAAGATCCCTCATCCGGTTTCGCCGCAATCCGTACCCCCTTTTTCTGAAGGAAAGAAACCAGGTTGGGGTCCTGAGGGGCATAGAGCTTGAATGTTTTGCCATCTGAGAGCCGGCCTTCGATATTTTCGCCCTGTATAGTGACGTCCGTAACCTGCCCTTTGTCAAGATAAGCGATAAAATCACTGTAGACAATCTCTTCATTCTTTGAATGGGGCTGGTTGAACATCTGAAAGAGAAAAACAAACACGAGGCTTATCACGATCCAGAGGGCAATATTTTTCTGTATTTGATTCACGTTTAACTCCCTGTCAACAAATTTGGATTTTTCCTATCAAATAATTGTAGCTTTTACCATCTTTTCCGTCATATCAGTGATCCTGACCCTGTCGCTCAACCTCAGGTTGGGCACCCACAGCACCGATTTCTGATCTGCCAGAAGGAAAATCGATCCCCTGCTGGCCCTTGGAATCTTTTCATCAATCAGAAGTTCCGATATCTTTTTCCGTCCCTTCATCCCCAGGGGCTGCATCCTGTCACCGGTCCTGAGTTTCCGCACAACAAGGGGGAAGGAAATGGAGTGATAATCCATGAAGACGGCATTATCTCCGCGAGGATTCTCCTCTCTCTCATCAATCACATCGAACACCATCTTCCTGCCTGTCTCGACAATATGTACGCTCCCCGGTATCTCCACAATGTAAGAGACATCGCTCTTGTTCCCCTTATCGGAAGAATCGTCTCTCGTGAGGCGCAGCGCCCTGCCCTGTTTCTGTGAAATGATCAGGCTGTCGTATTCCCGCCGGACTTTGATGTTAAAGGGAAGGTCCGCGGAGGCGCTCGGGCTCACGTTCTCAATCAGCTCCGCAACCGATTTTACATGGAGATATCCGATCCCGTTCCCGGCAGGAGAACGATCTTCAAGGACAGTCTTTATAAGCCTCCATTGCAGAGCCGGATGGAGCTGTTTCAATGCATGAGCAGGTATCCGTGCGGCGCCCTGCCCAATGTTCCAGTCAGAGATAATTTTTCGAACCGACTCCTGGATAAAATCATCCTCGAGCCTCAGGATTTCGGCCGTACGGCTGATATTTTCTTCCAGTCTTGCATTGTACGATGCCCTCAATTCCGGCACCAGTTCTTTCCGTATCCTGTTTCTGAGATACACATTTTCCTCGTTGGAGCTGTCCGTTACAAACCGCATGTCCTGCTCCTCGAGAAAAGAGAGTATCTCATCCCTCGTAGAATCGATAAGAGGCCGGATATAGATTCCGTCTCGTACAGGTAGAAATCCCTTCAGACCTTCGAGGCCGCTTCCCCTGAGAAACCTCATGATGACCGTTTCCGCCTGGTCATTCAGATTATGGCCCAAAGCGACTTTATCGAGTCTGTGTTTTTCTGACATCCTCTCGAAGAAGGCATACCTCTCTTTTCGGCAGATATCTTCAAGAGATCCCTTCTTTCTTTTTTTTAAATCCGGGATGGAAATCTTCTCAGTGTCGTACGGCATACCCATCGATTCGGCCAGTTTAATGACAAATTTCTGATCTCTGTCGGATTCTTCACCTCTGATTCCGTGGTTCAAATGTAACATAAACAGTTTAAGATTATACGTATCCGAAATAGCCGAGAGCTCCATCAGAAGGGCAACTGAATCGGCACCTCCTGATACGGCGACGCCAACCCTGTCACCCGGATTCAGCATCGAGTATTTCTCGATCGCCTTTTTCACTTTCAGCATGGGTGTGTACCTACTCAAACAACTCTTTTAATTCAGATATATCCTCGCAGCTGTAATCAGGATCAAGGGAAAGAAGTTTATCTCTGTCTCCCAATCCGTTCAGCAGCGCGCAGCTCAGTGTTCCGGTATTCTTCGCGAACAGGATATCGTTTACCCCGTCACCGATAACCACCGTTTTTCTCTTATCGACACCATATCTTTCCAAGAGGGGGATCAAGAGACCGGGATCGGGTTTCCTGCGGGGGAAACTGTCCAAACCTATGATATCTTCAAAATATCCGTCTATCCCTAAGGCCTCGGCAATTTTCAAAGTAAAGCCGTAGAGTTTATTCGTAACGATCACCTTTTTTCTATCCCTAAAATGTTCAAGGACGTCCGTCACTCCCGGGTACAGGCCCGTTGTGTCGAGAAGGTGTTCGGCGTAATGGGCCTTGAATATTTCCATTGCCTGATCGAAGAGTTCACTGTGCTTGTCGTCAAGCGACCGTTCGATGAGCCGTGCCACCCCATCACCTACAAATCCTATAATGGTTTTCCGGTCAAGGAGAGGGATGGCGAGCTGTCCCAACGTATGATTAACGGAATTCGCAAGATCGTCACCGGAGTATACAAGTGTTCCATCAAAGTCAAAGATCATCAGATCAATTTTTTTCATCTTTCCCCTGAAGAGTTAGTAAGCTATTGAGCTCACTACTCAACAGCTTTGACACCCGTAGTTATATATCTTGATAAGAAGTCCGGGGTTCGACGTACAACCCTTGGACATTATACCCTTATTGAACCTTAATATAGTAACTATCCCGATAATTACAAGTAATAAAAAGATGAAAATCAATGAAATAACACATTGACAATCTATTTACCGGTATGATACGTCTTCCCAAAACCGCTTGGATCCGAAAGCGACGGACTGAGACGGAAT
Source organism: Syntrophales bacterium (assembly GCA_036825195.1). Taxonomy (GTDB): domain Bacteria; phylum Desulfobacterota; class Syntrophia; order Syntrophales; family UBA2210; genus UBA2210. Next base: position 18,196 of record DAISYQ010000021.1, on the reverse strand, counting down.
GGCCAAAAGACAAGAAATTTATCATAGTATATCTGGAGGGGCCTTTCCGATTTCAGCCGGAAAGGCCCCTTTTCTTTTATGAAAGACAGGATTGCAATAATAGGACTCGGCAAGGTAGGCACCGCTGTTGGCTATCTCCTGCGAGAGGCCGGTTACGAGATAAGCGCGGTTTCGGACAGATCTACCAGTGCTTTGAAGAACGGTATCGAATACACCGGTGGAAAGGCTTGCGGCGATCCTCTTCAGGCCTCGTTGCTGGCGGATTCCATATTCATTACGACAACGGATGACCTCATTGAACCCGTATGTAACGAGATAGCAGAAGGCGGTGGATTTGGTCCCGGCAAAAAGGTGGTCCACATGAGCGGAGCCGGCGGACTCGCCCTCCTGGAGTCGGCGCGCAGATACGGAGCATATGTTGCAAGTATTCACCCGCTCCAGTCTTTTGTCGACATAGCCGGCGTCATAGAAAACATACCGGGCAGCACCTTCGGGATAACCTCCGACGATGAAATAAACGACTGGTCGATAGGCGTGGTAAGAGATCTTGGTGGTATTCCATTCTTTGTGTCGGAAGAGAACAAACCCCTGTACCACGCAGCCGCCTGTATGGCATCAAATTATCTTGTTACTCTCATGAATATGGTAGAGGGTGTCTACCGGCACTTGGGGATCGATGCGGATGAGGCAGTCAGATCGTTCTGGCCCCTCGTCAAGGGAACTATGAAAAACATGGAAGACCGGGGAACTGAAAAATCGCTGACCGGACCCATCGCACGAGGTGATATCGGAACAATCCGCCGACATCTCGATGTTCTCAAAAACAAGATGCCTGCCCTCCTGAATCTCTACTGCGAAATGGGGTTATTCACCGTGGATATAGGGCTCAAAAACGATACGCTGTCCGAAGACAGGGCCGATGACATAAAAACACTGTTGAAAGGAATTTCAAATGAGCAAACAAGGAAAGATTAACAAGATTACAACCTCCGTTGTACAAAAGATGAAAAGGGATGGAGAAAAGATCTCAATGCTGACCGCCTACGACTATCCCACTGCGTCGATAATGGATGAGGCAGGGATAGACCTCATCTTGGTGGGAGATTCCCTGGGAATGGTCGTCCTCGGATATGACAGCACACTGCCGGTCACCATGGAAGATATGATCCACCATACAAAAGCGGTATCTCGAGCGGCAAAGCGGGCAATGGTCCTTGGAGACATGCCGTTCATGTCGTATCAGGTATCGGTTGAAGAGGCCCTTCGCAACGCGGGACGTCTCATGAAAGAGGCCGGTGCCCATGGCGTAAAACTCGAAGGCGGCAGAGAGGTGGCAGAGATTGTCACGAAGATTACCTCTTCAGGCATTCCCCTCATGGGACACCTCGGCCTTACTCCTCAATCAGTGCATCAGTTTGGCGGATACAAGGTTCAGGGTAAGGATGACAAAGCCGCAAGAAGAATAATGGAAGATGCAAAAATACTTGAGGAAGCGGGTGCATTTTCCATCGTTCTTGAATGCGTCCCTGCCCAACTCGCGGGAGAAATCAGCAGGTCTCTGACAATACCAACAATAGGTATCGGAGCCGGTGTTGAGTGCGACGGACAGGTCCTCGTCGTACATGACATGCTCGGCATGTTTGATAAGTTTACACCTAAATTTGTCAAGAAATACAAACAGCTGAATATAGATATCGGCACTGCGGTAGGTCAGTACATCAGCGAAGTAAAGGACAAGAGATTCCCGGCTGAGGAACATTCCTTCTAAGGTGCGGATGGACCCTTCAAGTCCAAACCATTAACTACGAATCGGATATGGTTTACAATCTGGAGCCCTGTCTTTCATAATGAACGACAGGGCTTTTTTATGTGCAAAGATACCATTGGAATTGTGTCGTTGCTTCACGCAAAATAGGAAACCTGTATTGGATAGTATACTCGATTTCAGAAATTCAACGGTTCCCTTAGCTTTGCCATTGCTCGCAACGACATGAAACCGTGGCGGGTTGCGACAGAAAGCAATACGTAACAAAAATGAACTGACCAGTCAGTATTTTCTTGACATGCCCTTAGTCTCGAATATAATTTCTTATATCCACCGTTTCAATGTTTCTCATAGTTCATGTTTTTTCTCTGTAACCTGATCGATGAAAACAGGCTTTGCATGAAGCCATCAGATAAGAAGGGAGAAGACTATGACCCAAGCCTCGTATGCCATTTCACACTGGCCGGATACTGAGGCGATCCTAGAGAACATCAATCGTTTGGTCAATCAACCCATGCGTCCCATCAGGCGCGATAAGATGAAGGAGTACCTCTCCTTTTTCGAGACCAGGTGCCGACGTTCAAAAGAGTTGACTGATGAGGCAAAGAAATACATCCCCGGAGGCATCCAGCATAATCTCGCCTTCAACTACCCTTTTCCGCTTGCCGTTGCAAAGGCACAGGGTCCCTATCTCTGGGATGTTGACTCCAACAGGTATATCGATTTTCTGCAGGCGGGTGGTCCCACGATCCTGGGCAGCAATTATGAACCCGTTCAGAAAAAGATACTCGAGCTTATACAAGGGTGTGGTCCCGTTACCGGCCTTTTTCACGAATACGAACTCAAGCTTGCCCGTTTGATTAACCGACATATGCCGAATGTCGAACTCTTCAGAATGCTCGGGAGCGGAACGGAAAGTGTCATTGCTGCGATACGGGCCGCTCGCTGTTTTACCGGAAAATCTAAGGTTATCAAGGTGGGAGGAGGCTATCATGGGTGGAGCGATCAAATGGTCTTCGGCCTCCACATCCCCGGAACCGGTGCCTACGAGGCCCATGGCATCCCCTCGGGATGCCTCGAAACGACACAGGAATTTTTCCCGAATAACACCGACGATGACGATGGCCTCTATGAACTTCTCAAGAGAAATGAGAAGGATGGCGGCACCGCCGCCGTTATTGTCGAACCCCTCGGTCCCGAAAGCGGAACACGGCCCGTTCTTCCCGAGTTTAACAGACGTGTACGCGAACTCTGCGACGAATTTGATACCCTTTTAATATTTGACGAGGTGGTAACCGGCTTCAGGATGGGACTGGGCGGCGCCCAGGGATATTTTAATATCAAACCGGATCTTACCGTTTTCGGCAAATGTGTGGCCGGGGGCTATCCGGCTGCTGGAGGAATCGGCGGCAGAAGGGATGTTATGTCCACCCTAGCGGCAGGCGTTGAGGCGGGAAAGCCGCGGGCATATGTGGGTGGGACACTCTCCGCAAATCCTCTGAGCTGCGCGGCGGGTTACTACTCGATACTCGAGATCGAGAAAAATAACGCCCCGGTAAAGGCAGGCCGTGCCGGTGACAGACTCTGCGAAGGACTGAAGAAGATTATCACTCGATACCGGCTTCCCTTTGTGGCCTTCAACCACGGTTCGATTTGTCATCTCGAGACATCGGGAGTGATGCTTCTCGACATCACAAATCCCAATATCTTTACGGAGCTAAGCCCACGGAAGCATATGATGGAAGAGATGGGTGCGGCATTTATGGCCGAAGGGATTATTTCTCTTGCAGGCAGCAGGCTCTATACCAGCATGGCAGATACGAACGATGTTATCGACGAAGCCCTTGATGGATTTGACAGGGTATTTCAACATATTGAAGGAGTTGACAGGTGACAGGATATACCGAATATAAAGACGATGTACTAAGATATGCGATGTGGCTGTCCGAAAACGGATATTTCGGCTCTCTCACGGGAAGCGGCGGTAATGTTTCAGTGCGGATAGAGGGTGAAAGGGCGTTTGCCATAACCCCCTCGGGAATACCGTACACGAAGCTGGACACCCACGATATCTGCATCCTCGATTTTGGAATGAACCAGATCGATGGGACACAGAAACCCTCCATGGAAAGTGGCATGCACCATGCCGTCTATGAGTGTCGTTCCGATGTACATGCAATCGTGCATACCCACCAGCCCAAGGCAAGCATCTTCTCCATCATCAACCGCCCCATACCGGCGCTCTTTGACGAGGTGTGCATGAACATCGGCGAGACTGTGGATATCGTCCCCTACGCCCTTTCGGGAAGCCGTGAGCTTGCAGATAACGTTGCCGCCAGGCTGGGTAATAACTGCAACTGTTATATTCTGCAAAACCATGGAGTTCTCTGTCTGGGAAAGACCCTTGAGCATGCCTGCCTCAATGCGGAACTGGTTGAAAAAACAGCGACCATATATGCCGATGCGCTTTCTACGGGACAGGATATCTCTACCCTTCCCGAAGATACCATACTGCTCTTCAAACTGATCAGAGACGGAAAGTCGGATAACGGGTAATATCATGAACGGCAAAAATAAACCGGTGAATAAGAGAAAGAAAATCCTGAAAGCTGCGGCTACCGTTTTTTCACAAAAGGGGTTTCACCAAGCTACGATGGATGAGATAGCGAAAGAAGCTGAAGTGGCGAAAGGAACCCTCTACTATACTTTTACAAGTAAGTCCAAACTCTTTGCCGCAACCGTCACCGAGGGGATGGAAGAGATCATCGGTGAGGTCGAAAAGGAACTCACCTCCGAACTTCCCTTTAAAGAGCATTTTAGAAAACTTATCAGAACGAATTTTCTCCTGTATCTGAAGTACCGTGATCTCTCCACCATCGTCTTTAACGAACTCACCAGTGGTGTGGGAAGTGACGTACTGGAAGAAATCGGACGGGTACGCCAGCGCTATGTCGATTTTATCTCCGATCTCCTTGATGAGGGTCATAAGCGGGGGTATCTGAAGGAAGTCAACGATACGTTGGCCGCTGTCGGTGTTATCGGTTTTCTGGACGGCCTGTGCAACTACTATCTCAAAGGTAACGGCCACCCGGAGCAGGAGGCTTTCATCGACACCATGTTTACGGTTCTGTCCTCCGGGCTTCTCGAGCATAAGGGGATAGAACCGACGTAACCTTCCCGTCTGTCACGGCTTTTGAAAATGTATCCTGTAAACAGGAGGTGACATGCTATGTCTGTTTCCAGAGGAAAACACGTACTTGCCATCGACCTTGGAACATCGGGGAGTAAGACGGCCCTCGCCACCATCTTCGGCGAAATCATTGATTTCGAATTTCAGGAGGTTCCCCTTCACCTCCTCCCCAACGGAGGCGCGGAGCAGGACCCTGACGACTGGTGGAATGCCATCATATCGACAACCAAGAAACTTCTTTCAAAAAGCGAGGTGCCTCCCGAGGATATTGTGGCCATAAGCTGTTCGACCCAGTGGAGCGGAACGGTTGCCGTTGACAATGAAGGCAACCACCTCATGAATGCCGTGATCTGGATGGACTCTCGGGGAGCCGGATGTATCGACCGCGTCAGGAAAGGCAGTATCAATTTTGAGGGATACGGGATAGGGAAGCTACTCACATGGCTGTATAAGACAGGCGGAGCTCCGGGTCCATCCGGCAAAGATCCCATCAGCCACATACTGTATATCCGGAAAGAATATCCCGAAATATTTCGTAAGACCTATAAGTTTCTCGAGCCGAAGGACTATGTCAATCTGCGGTTTACGGGAATGTTTGCTGCCTCCTACGACTCCATCACCCTGCATTGGGTAACGAACAACCGCGACATATCCCATATTACCTACGATGACGCACTGCTCAAAATAGTGGGGCTCGAAAGAGATAAGCTTCCCGATCTGAAACGGGCGATTGATATTCTGGGGCCCGTAAAGAAAGAAGTGGCACAGGAACTCGGAATCAGAGAGAACGTACAGGTTATCATGGGTTCTCCCGATGTCCCGGTTGCCGCCATAGGCTCGGGGGCTGTCCGGGACTATGAAGGGCACTGTTACATCGGGACATCTTCCTGGATCTCGGCCCATATTCCGTTCAAGAAGACAGATATTCTTCACTCCATCGCCTCGCTTCCCAGTGCCATTCCCGACAGATACTTCATCGCCAACGAACAGGAGATTGCGGGCGGCATACTCAACTGGTTGCGGGACAACATCATTTACCACAAGGATGAACTCCTTCTGGAGGAAAACGTACCCGACGTTTTTAAGATATTCGACAGCATCGCTGAAAAGGTTCCTGCCGGCAGTAACAGGGTTATTTGCACACCCTGGCTCTATGGTGAACGGACGCCCGTTGAAAACCATCTGATTCGGGGAGGACTGCATAACATATCTCTTGCTACGACTCGGGAGGATATTGTCAGGGCGACCTTTGAGGGGGTGGCCTTCAATCAAAAGTGGGTACTGAAATATATCGAGAAATTTATCGGACAAAAGATGGATCCCATTAACATGGTGGGAGGAGGTGCGATCTCGAATATCTGGTGTCAGATCCATGCGGACATATTGGACAGGACCATACAGCAGATGGAAGATCCGATACAGACAAATGCCCGCGGTAGCGCCTTCCTTGCATCCGTTGCACTGGGTCATATAACCTTTGACGATATACCGAACTATGTAAAGATTAAGAATGTTTTCACGCCCAATCCCGATAACAGAAAAATCTACGACGAACTGTTTAACGAATTCCTCTGTATTTACAGGCATAACAGAGGTATGTGCGCCCGATTGAACAGACATTGCTGATATCGGTACGATGGAATCAATACAACGATCAGAGTAGCTGAAAGGAGGATACGATGAATAGATTCGAATCACAACCATGGGCACTTCCGGAAGGGGTAGACATGGAGAAACATGTTATTGCAACCTACTACTGCTCCATCCCGAAGGACTTCGATATGCTGGATATCGGGGCCTTTATGGCGGTGGAACAGTCCACCGGAACGTGGGTTCCCGTCCCCGGAGAAACACCGGAGATCCGTGCTAAACATGTTGCCAAGGTAATCGGTGTCTATGAAGCTCCCTACTATGAGTGGGGGCTTCCGGACAGCATCACGGAACGTCAGTATATCGTCCAGATCGCCTTTCCGTCGATAAATTTTGAAGACAAATTTTCCATGCTTCTGACGGCAACGGTGGGCAATATTTCTATGGTGCCGAATCTCAAAGTTATCGACCTCCGCATTCCGAAGGATACACTCAATAGATACCAGGGTCCTAAGTTCGGCATCGACGGCTGGTACAAGGCTCTGGGCGTGGGAAAAGGCCGCCCCCTCCTGAACAACATGATCAAGCCCTGCTCGGGATATCCTTTGGAGGTCGGTGTCGATCTTTTTTATAAGGCCGCTCTGGGCGGATGTGACGTTATCAAAGATGATGAGCTTATCGCCGACATGGAATACAACACCGCTGTGGAACGGGTCAAAGCCTATATGGAAAAAGAACGGCAGGTCTACGATGAGACCGGGGAACACACGCTCTACTGTGTGAATGTAACCGATCGTCTTCCCCGCATGTTCGAACTGGCAAAACGCGTCGTCGATGCCGGTGCCAACGCCCTGATGGTCAACTACGTCGCCGTCGGTCTCGAGGCGATGCGCGCCCTTGCCGAAGATCCCCATATCAATGTTCCCATCCTCGCCCATATGGATGTGGCCGGTGCCTATTTCATGTCACCCAACCAGGGTATTTCATCACCCCTCATATTCGGCAAGATGGCCCGTATGTGCGGTGCAGATTCTATGGTGATACCCTTTGCGCTTGGTGGAAAGGCCATGTATATGGGAGACAGATTCAAACAGAGTGTAAACTGCATGACCTACCCCTTCGGCGATCTGAAGCCCGTCCTGCCCATGCCTTCGGGGGGTATTACACCCGCGAATGTGGCCGATGCAGTCAATACTATGGGACGTGATATCATGATCGGCTCAGGAGGGGGGATTCATGCCCACCCGCAGGGTTCCACAGCCGGTGCTCGAGCCTTTCGCCAGGCTATTGATGCCGCAATAAAGGGAATTCCCCTGGAAGAGTACGCGAAAGAACACGAAGAACTCGGACGGGCCCTCGGCCTGTGGGGGAAAAAGACCGATATAACGGGAGGGTAATGGTCAGCGAAGCATCGATGCGAACAACATCCTCATTTTACATGAAGTTTACGGAGAATTTCACTTTTTCTCTTCTAGTTCGTGCACAATGGTTTTCTGCGCGTAGGTGAGCGCCTCCTTGAGGTATTGTTTATTCAGCCAGGGTATGGGAGTGGGAGTCTCAAATATCCGTTCCGGTATCCGTACGGTATCCAGAGAGAATCCTTCCCGCATCTTGAAGCGGTATTTTTCGGTGTGTATTTCTCTGCCAACACGCTGCAGATCATCGGGGGACAAGTCAAAACCGGCTACATCGAGCAGTCGGGTGACAAGTTCCGGGGAATAGATTCCCCGTGCAAAGAAACAGACGACAAGGCTTGACAGTATCTGCCGCCATCTCTCTTCATTCAGGAGGACATCGACAAGCTCTTCCGGTTTCATCTTCTTTTCCACAAGGTTCTTCTGGTCGATACTGTATCCAGCGTTGTCCAGATGGCTGTGACGAGTTCCGATGAGGACTCCCAGGTGGGCCCCGGGGCCTGTATGGTATCCGGGCATTTCATTGCCGCCAAAGGAAAGGGCGAATTCCTTACCCCCATAGATGGAAGATGCATACTCAACACCCCGAGCGAGGGTCTGATAGAAATCGTTCGGCTGATCGATGATGTACCCTCCTGCCTTTACATATGCCTTGGCATCTCCCCATTTCAGCTTAACACCTCTGGTCTCGTCCTCTGTTATAAGGCCCCGCTGAAAGGCCTCCGTGGCCCAGGCGAGGATCACACCGAGGCTCATGGCATCCATGCCCCAGGCCTCTTCCACCCGGTCCATCAATTTCAGAAAATCGACCGGTTTGGATATGCCCAGCATAGTACCGAGTGCATAGATCGGTTCATAGTCATAGGAAATCATTGATGTCTTATAAAAGTAAGCCACATCTTCGTAAGGTTCTCTGAGAGCGGCAATATGGATACAGCCCACCGGACAGTGGGAACAGGCAAGCCGCCTTCCCAGGTACTGTCTGGCGAAGGTTTCACCCGATATCCTGGGAGCATTCTCAAACTGCGCCCCGGTGAGGTTGCGCGTAGGAAGACCGCCGAACCTGTTAAGCGGTACGATGTTCTCGGCGGTCCCCAGATCGTGGTATTTTTTCATCACGGTGGAATCCACGGCAGTCGTGTATACTTCATCATAGAGCTTCCGGTATATCTTCCTGTCGGATATGGGTAGTGAGGACCTGCCGGACACGACAACGGCCTTGAGCTTTTTACTTCCGAAGACCGCTCCCAGTCCCAGCCGTCCGAAGTGTCTGAAGGTCTCTGACATCACACACGAATAGGTAATGAGTTTCTCACCCGCCTTGCCGATACGCATGATGGTTCGCAATCCTGACCCCGTCTCGTTTTCCCTGATAATACGCCCTGTCGAGAAATTACCCATACCCCACAGGGATGAGGCGTCCCTGAAGTGTATCTGATTGCCGTTGATCGTGAGGTAGACCGGCATGGTGCTCGCACCTTGTATGACAATGGCGCCGTATCCCGCCATGCGGATCGCAATGGCACTTCTGCCCCCGCAGTGGCTTTCGCCAAGATTTCCGTTTAAGGGAGATTTGAACATGGCAACCGCCTTCGATGCGAGCGGGAAGAGTGCCGTTAACGGACCGACAGCAAAGATTATGGGATTGTCCGGTCCAAGAGGGTCACACCCCTCGCGACATTCCTCGTGCAGTAGCTGTGTAGCAACGCCGGTGCCTCCGATATGCTGTTCAAAAAGTTCACGTCTTCTCTCAACCCTGAACGTTCTTCGTGTCAGGTTGATATAGAGGACATTCTCAAGGGAATCATTCTTCAACATTTTCGAGCTCCCTCTTCTGCATCCCCAGGACGCCATGGGGGCAGAAATCCACGCAGTAGCCGCAGTGGAGGCAGATCATCGGCTTATTGGTTTCGTCGTTCCAGTACACGGCCCCAATAATACAGGCCTCCCGGCAATGACCGCAGCCGATACATCTATCAGGAATGACGCGTACCCCGCCTCCCTCTCTGGATGTAAGAGCCTGGGTGGGACATACCTTTGCACAGGGGGGATCATTACATGCCTTGCATACGATAACGGAAAAGCCTCTCTCCATACCTCCGATCGATCGCACCCCAATACAAGATCTTGCAAGGCCAGCTTCCCCGACTCTCCGTGAACAGGCAAACATACAACTCTGGCAGCCAATACATTTTTCCGTATCCAACACAGCAAGTCTCACAACGTTACCTCTTAACCTGCCTTATATACTATCTGTACGACACCTTAATATTCTGATCGGATGGGTATGAATGAGAATGAGATGGTGGTTTCACAAACAAACGCGCTCTAATGGATTATTGTCATCTTCATAAAAATCTGCTACATAGTACCATACACTAATACAGGCGCACATTCAACGAGAATGAACACCATATCCCTAAACGGTTCAACAAACCTCACGGGGTAATGTGAATCTCTCCCCTTTATTATACAATGCTACAGGATCATTGGAATCAATTATTTTTAACGAGCCCTACGAACAGGAGGAGAAACCATGATAAACTTTTCGCAGAAATGCAGAGATATAACCACCCTCTATCTTATCGACAAGGAGCAACAAAAACTCGGCCCCAAGATGAGAGCCGCTTTGCAGGGGAAAAAGGCGATTCTGGTTATTCCAACACTGGCAACAGAATTTACGGATGATGACAACAGGCCTGTCTTTATAAACATTCTCAAACAACTCAGTAAGATTTCATACCTCAGAAAAATCATTTTCGGACTTGATGCCGCCACCGATGCGGAGGCGCTTGAGCTGGCAGCCCTTCTTAAGGAACACGGAATACGCAATTATATCCTGCAGCATAACGAAGGGGACCGGTTCAAAGAGTTGTACAAAAGGATCGATAACCTCAGCGCCGCTTTCAGACAACCCGGAAAGGGCAGGAACATGTTCATGTCATTCGGGGTAGCCCAAGCAATCGGAGCCAATTATGTCGGCGTCATCGATGCCGACATCCGGACATTTCACCACAAACAGCTCGACCGGCTTTTTTACCCCATTATTATGTTGAATTATCAGTTTTCCAAGGCAGCATATATAAGAATCGGAAACAATCGCATGTACGGGAGGGTAAAACGTCTCCTCCTTGATCCCTTTCTCCTGGCCCTTAAACGGAAATTTCGGGAATCGGAGGACGAGAAATTCATCAGCCTCATCGACTATCTGCTGGCATTCAACTATCAACTGTCTGGTGAGGTTGCCTTTGAGATAACGCTCCTCAAGCGCATGCATTTTGCCACCAACTGGGGAGTCGAGCTCTTTACCCTTATTGAGGCCTATCGTAAGGCAAACAACATAGCGCAGGTTCAATTCTCATCAGTCCCCTTTGAACACAAGCATCAACCTACCGCGACGGATGGCCCTAAATCGGGCCTCTATAAGATGTCCATGGATATCGTGACAACCTTGCTTTCCACACTCGTCATTGAAGAAGGATTTGAGATATCCGATTATTTTGTCCGGGATATTACCGCTACCTACCTGAACATCGCCGATGAACTGATCAAGAAATACTCCGAAAATGCATCGTTTTCAAACCTGGAGTACGATCGGGACGCAGAGGAAGCCATGGTAAAAGGAGTATTCCGGGATTCTATCCTGGCTGCCGGAGAATTTCTCACCTCATCACACCGTCTTTTCAGTAAAAATCTGTTGCACCTCCTCGTGAGCGACAAAAGGTTCGAAAAATACAAGGATGAAGGCCTGGTTGACGACCTTCTGTCATACGAGGAAGAGAGCAAAAACAGGATATTCGAAATCCCTCAGACCGTTTCATGGGAACGGATTATCATGAAACAACCGGACATCCTTAACGACATACGGGATGCCGTCGTGAAGGAAACGGCTTTCTTTACAAGAACTCGATAAGTTCCATTGTCCGTCAGATAAATACCGATTCGGGACAATCCGACAAGGAGGAACGATGAGAGAGAAATTCGATGTGGTAGTCGGCATTCCCTCGTACAATGAATCGCAAACGATAGGACATGTAACCCGAATGGTCGGAGAGGGGCTTGCCAGATATTTCCCCGATGCGAGAAGCGTTATCGTCAACTGTGATAATAACAGCCCGGATGGCACAAAAGAGGCGTTCTTTTCCGCTGACATCCCCGACAAGGTCAACAAAAAATATATCTCCACTCCTGAAGGAATAAAGGGAAAGGGGAACAATTTCCTTAACCTCTTCCGGTTCTGCCAAGATGTGGATGCACAGGTTATCATTGTCGTCGATGCCGACCTCCGGTCGATAACACCCAAGTGGATAAAATTCCTTGGCTATCCCATAAAAAAGGGGGCAGATTACGTCACCCCTCTCTATTCACGGCACCAGTTTGACGCCACCATTACAAACCATCTGTGCTATCCTCTTATATTTTCCCTGGCACGATTCGATACTCAACAGCCGATCGGCGGAGATTTCGCCTTTTCCCGACGGCTCTGTACATACTGGCTCGAGCAGGAATGGACCGAAATGACGAGGCAGTATGGAATCGATATCTTCATGTCTCTCAACGCCCTTTTCGGTGGATTCAAGATCTGTCAGTCGGGACTCGGGAACAAAATCCACAACGCAAGTTCTCCCAAACTGGGAAAGATGTTTGAAGAGGTAGTCTATACACTTTTTTCAATACTCCTCCGTTACCGCGACATATGGCTTGAAACCCCTCTTAGGGATGATTCACACGATATATACCGACCTCAACACCCAATACACCAATACGGCCTTGAAAAGATGACGGAACCTCAAGATCTGTCCATAGACATATTGGCTCTTAAAAAACAATGCCGAGACGAATACGAACGATACAACCATCTGATTCAACAGTACCTGAACCCATATATCTACAACAGGATTCGGTATATGTTCACGATTGATAATTATGATCTGGATACAATGATCTGGTCGCAGATCGTATACCGATTTCTCTTCCTCTTCGACGGCGCCACTGAAGAAACAAAGAAGAACCTTATCGATGCCCTGAAACCCCTCTATTTTGCACGCAGTATTACGTTCGATTATACGACGTTTCGATACAGCGTTATGTATGCGGCAAAGGAGATTAAAGACCAATCGAGGGCGTTTCTGTTCCAGAAGCCGTATCTGATGGGATTGTATCTGACAAACCGTAACATCTGTCAAATATATTTCGACAAATGATTACGGACCCAGACCATTGAATCATAGTGTATTAAAAGTGTGTCATGGGAGGTTTTCCCACCGGAAAGACATTGAAACCGGTTTCGAACAGATTCCTGTGATCAAGGATATTTCTGCCATCAAAGATAAAAGCCGGTTTTCGCATGCCCGTATATATTTCTTCAAAGTCGAGCGATGCATAGATATCCCATTCCGTCATAACGGCAATGGCATCACACCCTCTGGCCGCCTCATAGGGATCTTCGATAAAGTCCACTTTTTCCTGCAGGTCCGCCAGGTCCGTCCGGGCGTTTATCAGCGCCTTGGGGTCGGTGATTACGAGTTCGGCCTTTTCTTCGATAAGCCTTTTCGATATGTATATGGCAGGGCTTTCTCTTGTATCACCCGTGTTGGCCTTAAAGGCAAAACCAAAGAGACATATCTTCTTACCTGCCAGCGTATTGAACATGGTGCCCAGCATATTCAGGATGAATCGTTCCTTCTGATAGTCATTGATCCGCAACACGCCGTCCCAGTAATCGGCCACCTCGTCAAGGCCGTACTGCCGACACAGATAGACGAGATTGAGGAGATCCTTCTTGAAACACGATCCTCCGAACCCGATGCTGGCATTCAGAAACTTGTCTCCCAGGCGGCTGTCCATCCCGACTGCCCGGGCAACTTCGGTTATGTCCGCCTCCGTCTTTTCACACAACGATGAGATGGCGTTGATCGATGATATTCTCTGTGCCAGAAAGGCATTTGAAACAAGTTTGGACAGTTCACTGCTCCAGATATTGGAGGTGATGATACGTTCTTTCGGCACCCAATTGGTATAGATCTTCACCAGTTCGTCCCTCGCCCTGACTCCCTCGGGTGTTTCGCGTGATCCGATGAGGACTCGGTCCGGTTTTTCCAGATCCCTGATTCCTGTCCCTTCTGCCATAAATTCCGGATTGGAGAGGATATCGAATTGAACCCCACTGGCAGTTGCGGTAAGTATCCGTTCCATCGCTTGTGCAGTCCGTACGGGAAGGGTACTCTTTTCCACGATAATCTTATCGGACTGAGACGCATCGCGTATCTGCTTGGCCGTCTTTTCCCAATACCGAAGATCGGCAGCCATACCGGCACCCGCACCAAATGTCTTGATCGGAGTATTCACGCTGACAAAGATGATACTCGCCTCTTCTATCGCCCGTTCGATCTGTGTATCGAAAAACAGATTCCTTCCTCGAACCTCCCGCACGATCTCATCGAGACCGGGTTCGAATATGGGGAGGGTGTCCGAATTCCATGCGGCTATGCGCTCCGGGTTCGTATCTACGACCATGACCCTGTATTGAGGACATTTATAGGCTATCACTGCCATCGTTGGGCCACCCACGTAACCCGCCCCGATACACAGGATGTTTTTCTCAAAGGCCATATTTCTTCTCCTCTTGAGTCGCACGGCAGGGCAATATAGAAAAAAAGGGGACAAGCCAAAGGCTCATCCCCCTCTCAGCACTGGAGGCGGCAACCGGACTCGAACCGGTGAATAACGGTTTTGCAGACCGCTGCCTTAGCCACTTGGCTATGCCGCCGAAATCTGGAGCGGGCGAACGGATTCGAACCGTCGACGTCAACCTTGGCAAGGTTGCACTCTACCACTGAGTTACGCCCGCTCAATTTTTGAAAACCTCTAATAATAAAATACGCTCCCCTTGTCAATGAAAAGTTTCAGAAACCCGTACACTATTTCCGAATTTTTTTCTCATAAAACTTCTTAAAGTAATCCGAGCCGGACCATACCGTCAAAACAAGGGCGATGTAAAGTATAACCATACCGATGGCATGCGCGTTCAGGCCGAATACGGTGTCATAGTGTATCAGCAGAGCCGAAACCGCAACAATCTGACACAACGTCTTTTGTTTGCCCAGCCTGCTCGCGTCAATAACGTGACCATCGGCTGACGCGATACTCCTCAGGCCATCAACAAGCAGGTCTCTCATGATAATAAGAGCGACTATCCATGCGGGAATTCTGCCGATGGGAATCAGCATGATCATAGCCGTGGTCACGACGAGTTTATCGGCCACAGGATCAAGAAACTTCCCCATGGTGGTGACGATGTTGTATTTTCTCGCTATATATCCGTCTAACAGGTCTGTGATCGCGGCTATGATAAAAAGGATGGCAATAACCAAACTCAATATCGGACCGGGAGAAAGTAAAAGCAGAAACAATACCGGAATCACCGCAAGTCTGAGGAGAGTAATAGTGTTCGGCAGGTTGAATATTTCGTTCCTGCCCTTCAATATCGTCAGTTTATCAAAGGAATCCTTCAGAAAATCAATCATGTCATCCTTTCGGAACCCTGCGCCAGTCGGCCATAAACTTCTCTACTCCAATATCCGTTAGCGGATGTCCGGCCAACTGCTGTATTACCTTAAAGGGAATCGTGGCAATATCGGCCCCAAGAAGCGCCGCGTCGAGTACATGAAGGGGGTGCCTGATACTGGCAACAATAACCTCGCAACCAAACATATAGTTATCGAAGATGGTCAGTATCTTTTCCACAAGGTCCATTCCGTTGTGGGAAATATCGTCGAGTCTCCCAACAAAGGGACTGACGTAATCAGCGCCCGCTTTGGCGGCAAGAAGCGCCTGCACCGGAGAGAAGATGAGCGTCTGGTTTACACTGATTCCCTGATCCGCCAGCATTCGTGTCGCTTTGAGTCCTTCGGTAGTCATTGGTACCTTCACGACGACATTCTCAGCCAGCTTTGACAGCTTTATTCCCTCGGCAACCATACCTTGAGCGTCCTCACTCACCACCTCGAGGCTCACGGGGCCGTCTACAATCTCCAGTATTTCTCTTACAACCGTGTCAAAATCTTTCTTTTCCTTTGCCACGAGAGAAGGATTTGTGGTAACGCCATCAACCATTCCCAGACTTAATCCCTCTTTGATCTCATCAATATTACCGGTATCTATGAAAAACTTCATCTATGTTCCTCAACCATTCTCTTTATTATATTTTTCAAGACATTCCTTGCTGCAAAAATAGAGCGTCCTGCCATTGATGACTGTCTTGTAGGCACTGTTAATCGGTACATATGTGCCGCAATACGCATCTTGTACGAGGTCTTCTCCCTCAATGCGAGGCGGCTCACCGGGATGATTCTTTGATACCCTCTCCGGCGATGTGAAAAGAAACCTCGATAAGCGGTATACCACATATACGATAATGCCTGCAATTACTAAACGAATCATTCTCAATCAAGGGAGCGGCCTTCACCGCTCAGTCGTTCAACGACATGGTTATCCTCAAGCCTGACCAGCAGTCCATGGGCGGAGATCCCGAATGCAGGGTGTATAGCACAGGGGGCTATTTCATTCAACGGGACGAGCACAAACCGTCTCGTATGAAACTCCGCATGAGGAATAGCAAGGTCTTTCTCATCCATGACCAACTGATCATAGAGCAGGATGTCGATATCGATGATCCGGGGTCCCCATTTCTTGTTTCTGATTCGCCCCATCTTGTTTTCCACTTCCTGCATGGCATGAAGGAGGGAACGCGGCTCAAGCATTGTCCGTATCTCAATAACTCCATTGACAAACCAGTCCTGCTCCTCAAATCCAACCGGTTGCGTCTTGTAGAGTGATGAACGTCTCAAGACCCTGATACCATGTACATCGGATACGTTCTCTATGGCAGCGTTGCACTGTGCAGCGGCATCTCCCATATTTGAACCGATACCCAAAAAACAGATAACGCCATCATCCACGGTGATATCCCTGTTTTAATCCTTCAGTCCCAGGACATCCTGCATATCATAGAGACCGTTTTCCCTGTCAACGATCCAGGCAGCCGCCCTGATCGCCCCTCTGGCGAAATTATCGCGGCTGTGGGCACGATGGGTAAACTCCAGTCTCTCACCCATACCACCGAAGAGAACCGTATGTTCTCCGACAATGTCACCGGCCCTCACGGTATGGATGCCTATTTCCTTCTCCGGTCTCGCACCTATCATTCCCTTTCGTCCATATACACTGACTTTATCGATATCTCTGTCAAGGGCCTGGGCTATGATCTGTGCCATCTTCACAGCGGTCCCGCTGGGGGCATCCTTTTTCTGATTGTGGTGGGCCTCAATGATTTCAACATCATACGCATCGCCCAGTATGCCGGCCATGTCTTTGAGGACTCTGAACATCACATTGACACCCACGCTCATGTTGGGAGCCAGGACACATTTCGCATTTTTGGAAATGTTCGCTACTTCCTCCATTTCATCCTGTGTCAACCCCGTAGAACCGATAACGATGGCCTTATGATGTTCGGCCACGGTTCTGAGATGTTCGACAGAGGCAATGTGATTACTGAAATCAATAACAACGTCCCCCTTCTCGATACATCCGGCCAGGTCGTCTCCCAAAACAACGCCTGTTTCACCCAGTCCCAGATACGACCCGACGTCACGTCCTATGAGCTGATGCCCCTCCTGCTCCACCGCCCCTACAAGTGTAACGTTCTGGTCGGAGTGGATCAAGGTGATGATGCGTCCCCCCATTCTTCCTGCAGCTCCGGCAACTATAACCTTTATCATTTTATTCACCATTATCAGATCAGGCCGTAATCGGTCACGATCTTCGTTAATTTCTGGTAGGTTGCATCCGTCATTTTATAGAGGGGAAGTCTCAGCTCGAGCGTTATCTTACCCATCATCGCCAGTGCCGTCTTTACCGGAATGGGATTCGTCTCTAGGAAGCACCCCTCCATGATCGGGTTCATCCGGTAATGGAGTTCACGGGCTTTCTCCAGATCCCCCGCCTCAAATGCATCGATCATGGCAGCCATATCTCCCGGGATAATATTGGAGATAACGGATATGACTCCCTTCCCTCCTACCGCAAGAAGAGGAAGAACCGTAAAATCGTCACCGGACAGGACGTCAAAATCGTCACCGCACAGTTCTACGACTTTGCTTACCTGCTTCAGATCTCCCGTAGCTTCTTTTATTCCGACGATATTACTGATTTTTGACAGTCTCGCCACGGTCT
>DAISYQ010000020.1:0-58446 GCA_036825195.1 Syntrophales bacterium | reverse complement strand
CGTAGTCACGCTCGGATGTAAGGTGAATCATTATGAATCGGCCAGTATCATCGAACAACTGGAGAAGGAGAGTGTTTCCGTTGTCCCCTTTTCTTCTTCCGCTGATATCTATATCGTTAACACCTGCACGGTTACCTCCAAGACGGATTTCCAATCAAGACAGCTGGTACGCAGGGCACACAGAACCAATCCATCAGCGGTGATTATCGTAACCGGCTGTTATGCCCAGACCGACCCGGAGGAGTTCAGAGCACTACCAGGGGTACGGATGATCGTGGGAACGGAGATGAAGGAGATGCTTCCCGCGATCATACAAAACATTACCCATGAAACGCAGGAGGTTATGGTCAGCGATATCGGTCTAAAGAGGAGATTCAGCGGTCTGCCGGTAACAAAATTTCCCGGCCAGACCCGGGCATACCTGAAAATACAGGACGGATGTGACTCATTCTGCAGTTACTGCATCATACCCTACGCGAGGGGCAGGAGCAGGAGCTTCCCGAAGGAGGAAGTGATCGGTCAGATACATAGACTGACAGAAGCCGGTCACAGAGAGATCATCCTCACCGGCATCCACCTGGGGGCATATGGTCAGGATTTGTCCTCTCCCCTCACCCTTCTCGATCTGCTGAGAGCAATAGAAGACCATACAGACCTTGAGAGATTACGGGTAAGCTCCATTAATCCGACGGAGATATCGGAGGAGATGATCGATCACATGAGGAGTTCGAAGATACTCTGCCGGCATCTCCACCTGTCGCTTCAGAGCGGTGATAACCGTATCCTCCAAATCATGAGGAGACCGTACACCACAGATCTAGTGGGCGATCTGGTGGAAAGACTGGAAACTGCAATCACCGATATTGCCATAGGGGCCGACGTCATCACGGGATTCCCGGGTGAAAGTGAACAGGAGTTTCAAAACACTGCTGATTTCATCGAGAAGCTGAAGCTTGCCTATCTCCACATTTTCCCCTATTCTCAGCGGCCCGGAACGCGCGCTTTCTCCTTTCCCGATCAGGTCAGAAAATCGGTCAGAAAAGAACGGGCTTCAATATTACGGAACATAGGAAACAGGAAGAGGATAGTATTCAACAGCGGGTTCATAGGGAAGAAGCTTTCCGTTCTGGTGGAAGGGAGCAGAGACAAGGAAACCACGTATGTGAAAGGGTTTTCAGATAATTACGTTCCGGTACTCATCCCCGGAGGTGATATGTCTCTTGCAAACCATATCGTAGGGGTCATTGGGGAACATATGATGAAGGAAAAGGTCGTTGGAAGGATTGAAAGGGATGAACAAAGAGAGGATTGAACGTCTCCATGAACTGTCGGAGCGATTGAAGTATACCTTCAACGATATTGCACTGCTCGATATATCTCTTATCCACAGTTCCTATGCAAACGAGAATCCGGATCTTACAGGAGAAGACAACGAACGGCTCGAGTTTCTTGGAGATGCCGTCCTGCAGCTCTGCATAAGCGATATACTGATAGCACAGTTTCCCGATTACGCTGAAGGACAACTTTCAAAGATACGGGCTGCCATGGTGAACGAACACCTGCTGGCCGGCCTGGCACGGGAGTACCGAATCGGTGACTATCTGCTTTTGGGCAAGGGAGAGGACCATTCTGGAGGGAGGGACAAGGATTCCCTCCTCGGAGATGCAGTCGAAGCAATCTTGGGCGCCATCTATCTCGACGGAGGATACGAAGAAGTACTTCTGTTTATACGGGCAATCTTCCAATCTCTTGTCAACGAGCGAGTCGAAAGCCCCCTATATGTGGATTATAAATCACTCCTTCAGGAGACCAGTCAGGGCCGGTTTAAACTAATGCCGCACTATTGTATCGTACAGGCATCAGGACCTGATCATGATAAGACCTTCGAAATCGAGGTATCCATTGGAGATATCGTTTCGACAACCGGAACCGGGAAAAGCAAGAAGGAAGCCGAACAGAACGCAGCCATGAAGGTTTTGCAGGAACTGGAAAAAATATGAAACCGCGTATAATCCCCATCTTCGTGATATACAGGGGATGTCCCAACCGTTGTGTGTTCTGTAACGAAAGGATAACCGCCGGGGACTATCCAGACAGACTTACGGAGGATACCATCCGTACTATCTGCGACTTTCATCTCACAAACAGCAAGACGAAATTCGATCAGATCGCCTTTTACGGAGGCAATTTTACCGGAATGGACCGCACCTATCAGATCGAACTGCTCGATATCGCGCAGTCCTATGTGAATGCCGGTATGGTACGCTCCATACGGATATCGACAAGACCCGATTATATCGATGACGAAAGAATCGAGCTTCTCACGCACTACAGCGTCGCCACGGTGGAGATGGGCGCTCAGTCTATGGTTGACGCAGTGCTGTCTCTTTCGAGAAGAGGGCATTCTTCGGAAGATGTGAGAACCGCGGTCAGGCTGTTACATGAAAAGGGGATTGCAACCGGAGTGCACCTGATGGTAGGTCTTCCCGGCGACACCCAGGAACGGTTTGCCTATACCGTGGAAGAGATCATCAGGATCCGGCCTGATACGGTGAGAATTCATCCGACTATCGTATTCAAGGACACCTCCCTGGCAACATCATATATGGAGGGTGAGTATCGACCTCCGACACTGGACGAAGCCGTTGAACTCTGTAAATATGCACTGTTGAGGTTTCAAAAAGCCGGCATACCTGTTATAAGATTGGGGCTTCACACCACGAAGGAGATGGAGTCAGACAACAACGTCATTGCCGGCCCGTTTCATCCGGCATTCCGGTCACTCGTAGAGGGGTCCATCTTTCTGGACCTCGCATCAGACCTGTTGAAATCAGCAGGTCTGAAGGATACGGATGTGGTCTTTTCGGTGGCCCCCCGGGATGTTTCGAACCTCAGGGGGATGAAAAACCGGAATATACGGATATTGAAGGAATCTTTCAACCTGACCGGGATAGAGGTCAGAGAAAATAAAAAACAGGAACGATGGTCGTTGGAGATCATATGACCCGTCCTGTCGATAGAGGTGTCGACTTTGTTTAAATCAGGTTTTGTGGGAATCATAGGAAGGCCGAACGCGGGCAAGTCCACGCTCATGAATTACATAGTGGGGGAAAAGATAGCGATCACTACACATAAACCCCAGACAACGAGAAACAGGATCATGGGGATCAGAAACACCGAGGCGGGCCAGTTTATCTTCCTGGACACCCCGGGGATACACAACGCGAAGACACCCCTTAACCGCCAGATGGTATCGGCCGCAATGAGTGTATTCAGTGATGTCCATATGCTGCTCATGCTTATCGATGCCGGGATGCATATCGGGGATGATGATCATGTGACCGTGCAGTCACTCAAGAACACGAAACTTCCCGTTGTCCTGGTGATCAACAAGATTGATCTGATAGACAAGAAAAGACTGCTGACCATGATCGATGATCTCAGACACCTTTACGCTTTCGAAGAGATTGTACCGATCAGCGCCCTGAAGGGATTTAATGTTGACAGACTCCTGGATATCATATGGAATATCCTGCCCGAAGGACCGCAGTATTTCCCGGATGACATGATAACGGATCGTTCCGAACGATTTCTCGCGGCCGAGATTATCAGGGAAAAGATAACCATCCTGACCCATAAAGAGGTGCCCTACGCTACCGCCATCGCGATCGAGTCTTTCAAGGAGGATGCGGCAAAGGGTCTGACCCACATACAGGCGGTTGTGAATGTTGAGAAAGACTCACAGAAGGGAATTATCATCGGTAAGAGAGGCAGTATGCTGAAAAAGATAGGGACCAGCGCTCGGCTGGAGATGGAACGGTTCTTCGGTACCAGAATATACCTGGAGCTGTTTGTCAGGGTGCAAAAGGACTGGTCACAGGATTCGAAGATGCTCGGCGCCTTTGGATATACAAATGAATGAGGATAGAGACGGATGAAACCCATCGTAGCGATCGTAGGAAGGCCGAATGTCGGAAAGTCAACACTGTTCAACCGTCTGTCCGAAACCAGAAAGGTTATCGTCATAGATCAGCCCGGCGCCACACGGGACAGAAATTATGCCGATTCGAACTGGAACGGTAAAACGTTCATGATCATCGATACGGGAGGATTTGAACCCGTAACGAATGAACGAATGCTCATACAGATGCGCGAACAGACAAACCTGGCCATAGAGGAGGCCGATGCCATTATCTTTCTCATGGACGGCCGAGAAGGTCTCACTCCTTCTGACATAGAGATTACCGAACTGCTCAGGAAAACAAAAAAGCCCGTTTTCTATGTGGTAAACAAGATAGACAATCAAAAGCAGGAGGATTTCACGTTCGATTTCTACCGCCTTGGCGTCGATCGGATCCACGCCATATCGTCCCAGCACGGTCTCGGAGTTGGTGATCTGCTGGATGACGTCGTCGAACACTTTCAGGAAAGCCCTGATGAAGAGGAACCCGAAGAAAGGATACGGATAGCCGTCATCGGAAAACCCAACGTGGGGAAATCTTCATTGGTAAACAAGATCCTCGGTTATGAACGGACGATTGTCAACCCCACCCCCGGAACTACGAGAGATGCGGTGGACACGGCCTTTAATCTGAATGACCGGAAATATCTCCTCATAGACACAGCCGGGATACGGAAAAAGAGCAAAGTCAGTCTGCAACTGGAAAAATACAGTGTCATAGAAGCGATAAAGACGCTTGACCGCTGTGATATAGCTCTCGTCATGATAGACGCTCAGGAAGGTATTACGGAACAGGACACAAAGATAGCGGGACTGGCCCATGAACGGGGTACGGCCTGTATTATCATTCTGAACAAATGGGATCTTATCGAAAAGGACAATTCCACGATCGGCACGTATGTACGGCACGTAAAAGACAGTCTGAAATATCTGGACTTTGCGCCTATAATCTCCGTATCAGCACTCTCCGGTCAGAGACTGACAAAGATATTCGATCTGATAGAGAAGGTGTACGATCAATATACAAAAAGGGTTTCCACCTCTCTCTTAAATACAAAACTGGCGGAATTTACCGAACGGCTTTCTCCTCCCCGATACAGGAACAGGCCCAATAAGATAAACTATGCAACCCAGATATCCGTAAAACCGCCCACCTTCGTGTTCTTTGCCCGCGAACCGAAGGCAATACATTTTTCTTATGAACGTTATCTCTCCAACAGGATACATGAAGAGCTGGGTTTCGAGAATACGCCGGTACGGCTGATCTTCAGAAAGAAGGGGGCGGAACGCTGAAAGGAGAACGATATGGATTTAAGAAAATCGCTTATTATCGTAGTGGCCTCATGTTTCTTTTCAGGCGTTTTGATGGTCGACTGTATTGCCGATACACCGGACACTATCAAAATAGGTGTGTACCTCCCCATGACAGGACCCATGGCTTCACAGGGGAAGGCCGAATATGACGGCATCAGGATTGCCAACAGGATAAAACCGGAGGCACGGGGAAAGGCCATAGAACTGGTTCTGGTCGATGTAATGGCAGAGGATACCTCTGCCGGCACAACCGGTGCCGTTACCCGCTTGATCGAAGAGAATAACGTTTGTGCACTGATAGGGGAGATGTCGGGTTCCGATCCGCTTGGAGGACTGGCTATCGCCGAGAAAGAAAAGAGACCTACCGTTATTCCCACCTATACGGAATTAGCGACCACGAAGGACCGGAAATACGCGTTTCGCGTGTGTCTCTCCAATTCCCTTCAGGGCGAAGTTGCCGCCAGATACGCCTATTCCAATCTGAAGACGAGAAAAGCGGCTGTCCTTATGACGATAGACAAGGACTATTCGTTAGAACTGGCGGACATCTTTGTGAAGAATTTTACCCTGATGGGTGGAGCTATTGTTGCACTAGCGTACTGTCAGACCGCAGATACCGATTTTATCACCCAGTTGTCATCGATAATGGCGGCAAAGCCCGACGTGCTGTACCTGCCGGACTCTCATGCCAAAGTCGCCCTCATATGCAGGCAATCCGTGGATATGGGGGTCAACACCCACATGCTCTCTTCCAGCACCATCCATCTACCTGAATTCCTTACCTTGGGCGGCGAATATGTGGAAGGTATTACCTTCACCGGTGATTTTGACAAAGGAAACGCATCTTCAGATATATCACGATCGTATATCGATGCCTATGAAAAGGAAACGGGGGGGAAAGCAGGCAGATTCGACGTACTCGCCGCGGACGCATATTTTCTGCTCATCGATGCCATTGAGCGGGCTCAATCAACAAAGGGGTCGGATATTCGGGAAGCCCTTGGGGGTACCAGAGGCTTCAGGGGAGTTTCGGGGATTATGGACATGGATGCGGATGGTAATGCGGTGAAAGATGCTCTGATACTGTGCGTGAAAGATGGCGAATTTCGGTATGTGGAAACGCTCGCTTTCGGCGAACAAAAGGAGGCTGAGGTACAAGATAAGAAGAATTAATCAGAACCGTCTGATTACCGTTCTTTTCATGGCGGTCCTACAGACCAAGGTAGGCCTTTTTCACTTCCTCATTGGCTAAAAGATTCTTTGAAGAATCTGAGAGAGTTATACGTCCGTTCTCCATAACGTATCCCCTGCCCGCCACTTTCAACGCAAGGTTTGCGTTCTGCTCTACAAGAAAGATGGTCGTATTGTTCTCGGTATTTATCTTACTTAATATCTCGAATATCTGTTTGACAATCAGGGGGGCAAGTCCAAGGGAAGGTTCATCAAGGAGGAGGAGTTTCGGTCTGGCCATGAGAGCCCTGGATATTGCCAGCATCTGCTGCTCTCCTCCGCTCAATGTTCCTCCGGCCTGATGGCGCCTTTCAGCGAGGATCGGGAATAGATCGAAGACATATTCCATATCCTTTTTGATTTCGGTCTTGTCTTTTCGTAAGAAGGCACCCATGTCGAGATTTTCAGCAACAGACAGATAGGGAAAGATCCGCCGACCTTCCGGCACCTGGCAGATTCCCAACGAGACGATCTTATCGGGCTCCATACCGGTTATCGGTTCGCCAAGAAACGATATCTCACCTGATCGCGGGGGAACGATTCCGCAGATCGCCATAAGTGTTGTACTCTTTCCGGCTCCGTTCGCCCCGATAAGGGTAATTATTTCCCCTTCTGCAATCTCTATGGTGACATCCCTTAAAGCCTGAATATTTCCGTAGAAGGTCTGGACATTCCTCAGTTTAAGCATCAACCTCTTCTCCAAGATAGGCTTTTATTACAACAGGGTTGTTTCGAACCTCTTCCGGAGTACCCTGCGCTATATTCTTACCGTAATCCACGACGAATATCCTATCGGACAGACTCATAACAAGTTTCATATCATGTTCAATGAGGAGTATGGATATTCCCTCTTCTTCGCGAATTCGTTTTATTAACTCATCAAGTTCCTGGGTTTCATGGGGATTCATACCTGCGGCCGGTTCATCAAGTAAAAGGAGAAAAGGCTCTGTGGCCATTGCCCTGGCTATTTCGAGACGTCTCTGAGCACCATAGGGTAGGTTTTTTGCGAATTCGTTTACAAACTGGGCTAGTCCGATCTTTTCGAGGATCGCATAGCTCTCCTCTACCACGTTCTTTTCTTCTTTCTTCGTTGAGGCTCCCCTCAGCACGGCACCCAATACACCCGCATGCATCCGGCAGTGACGCCCGATCATAACATTTTCAAGAACGGTCATATTGAGAAACAAACGAATGTTTTGAAAGGTTCGTGCCAGACCCTTTTCGGTAACTTTATTCGGTTTCAGGCCGTTGATTCTCTCCAGACCGTTCCCTCCTCTCGATCGTATCAACACATCACCGTCGGTGGGAGGGTATATTCCGGTAATACAATTGAAAAAGGTCGTTTTCCCCGCGCCGTTGGGGCCGATAAGAGCGATGATCTCACCCTTGCGGACATCCAGATTTACATCATCAAGCGCCCGCAGACCCCCGAAGTTCATACCAAGATTTTGAACTTTCAGTACAGATTCCATGGTTGTATCAGCTTTCATCATTTTGCGATCCGGTACCGAACGTATAGACGCGGCGTACATTGGGGATAATCCCACCCGGGCGAAAGATCATCATCACGACAAGAAGTACGCCGAACGCCAGCATCCTGTATTCCGAGAATGCTCGCAGGTATTCGGGCATGAGTATCAATACAAGTGCTCCGGCGATAACTCCAACTATGGACCCCATACCACCTAACACAACAACACATAAAATTATGATCGACTCCCAGATGGTAAAACTCGCGGGATTTACAAAGGTGGTCTTCGCAGCAAAGACAACCCCTCCCATGCTTGCCCAGGTAGCGCCCAGGGCAAAAGCTGTCAGTTTTGTCTTTGCCTTGTCGATCCCCATGGCTTGACAGGCAATCTCATCCTCTCTGAGTGCTATCCATGCCCTTCCAATTCTGGAATTCTGCAATCGATTAACCACAAAGATGGTAAAGAGGCACAGGCCAATCATAATATAATATACAAATATCGTGGAACCTTGAACTGACAGCTCGATGCCAAACAGCGGCGGTCTCGGAATATGTGCTATACCGCTCGGCCCAAAAGAAAATTCATTCCAGTTTTCCAGAATAATGCGGATGATTTCTCCAAATCCGAGTGTAACGATGGCGAGATAATCTCCACGCAGACGGAGCACGGGGAAACCGAGGAGTATCCCAAACATAGCCCCCAACACCCCACCTATGGGCAGGGCCATCCAGAAATTCAATCCGTAATGGTAATTCAACAGGGCGTAAGAATAGGCACCAACGGCGTAAAAGGCGACATATCCCAGATCGAGAAGTCCTGCGAGACCTACAACGATGTTAAGACCGAGTCCCAACATAACGTAGATCAACGCCGATATCATAATGTTCGTCTGATACAGTGAAAAGATAAAAGGGTACGTCAAGGCGAATATGCCGAATATAACCAGTGCCGGCTTATACACCTCTTTCTTTTTCAGCAGACGCTGGGACAATGGAATCGCGTTTGTTCCTTCACCGGTTTCACTTTTTTTGGCCCCAATCTCCTTTCGCCGTATGGAATAATTCCACACAAAGGAAAGGAAAAAGCTGCCGATTCCCACTAGTACCATGTTGAGCCAACGCCACTCCACGACATGTTCAACGGGATTGACGCGGATGACCATGATGGGAAAGGTCAAAAACATGAACCAAACGGAAACCATACATGCTCTTTTGATCTCATCAAAATTAATCAACTTTATTACCCATTCGATATGCTAATATTCTATATTTTGTTTTTTTCGGATCGTCCCAAGATCCCAGCCGGTCTGAAGATCAGGATAAGCACAAGAAAGAGAAATGCAAAGACATCTTCATAATCACTTGACACGTATCCGGTTGCAAAGCTCTCCGTCCAGCCTAGGACAAAACTGCCAAGAACGGCTCCTGGGATGCTCCCGATCCCTCCCAGAACAGCGGCGACAAATGCCTTGATACCCGCAATAAAACCGATGTAAAAATTTATCATGCCGATGTGTGAGGCTATCAATACCCCTCCTATCGCAGCTGTCGCCGAACCGACAACGAACGTAACGGAGATAACACGGTTCACATTGATCCCCACCAGCATGGACATCGTCTTATCTTGGGACGCAGCTCGCATTGCCTTTCCGATATTCGTAAATTTGATCAGGATTGTCAGAAGGACCATGACAATGGCCGTCGTTATCAGGATAACAACCTCCGTCGAACCGATAATATGCGCATAGGGTTCCATAAACTCAAAATCGGGGACAAGGTTCGGGAAGGGGAGAAAATCGGAGGTCTGGGCGAGAAGAACGTAATTTTGGAGAAACAGAGACATCCCAATGGCGCTGATAAGAGCCGAAAGACGCGGTGCATTACGCAGTGGTTTGTAGGCTATCTTTTCGACGGTATAACCATAAGCGCTGGAGTATATGACGGCAACAACTCCGGCTATAACAAGTATGGCAACTGCATTCATACCCATGAGGGTAAGGACGGATATTACTATCAGCGCCGTGAATGCACCGATCATATAGATTTCACCATGGGCGAAATTGATCAATTCAATAATGCCATACACCATGGTATAGCCAAGGGCAATAAGGGCATAAATACTCCCTCGGGTGAGTCCTCCTAAAAACAATTCAAGAAAATAATCCATCTCAGATAACTTCGTCTCCCAATATCGATATTATCACTTACAATCAAAGATATTGTCTTTCACTTCGATTTGTAAGAATAATCTTTTTCTTACTGGGCCATACGATTGATTGGTAGGCCCGCACGTAACGCGACCCCACAAACAATCGTGACTCTTTACGACCGCATTCCCGCGATACCTCTGCTGCGATCCGTCTCATATCAATAAATCAGGGGGCAGGCATATACCTGACCCCTGATTTATTGAATAATAACTTCGTATCGTTTGCGTTATTTTATTTCCACATACTGACCGTTCTGTACCTGATATATGGAAAAACCGATTCCGATCGCGTCTCCCTTATCATCGAATTTGATCTTTCCGAGTGGTGTTTCAACGTATTCGGTCTTCAGGGCTTTGGATACCGCATCATAATCGGTTGACCCTGCTTTATCGATCGCATTCAGAAGAGCCTGCGTCGCGGCATAGGCGTTGAGGAAGAAAGCGCCCGGATCGGCTCCGTATGCCTTCTTATGTGCTTCGACGGCCGCGATCGCCAGAGGATTCTTCGAGGTATCTCTTGGACCGGTGGCATAGACACCTTCCGCATATTCGCCGGCTACCTTGATAAAGGTATCGTCCTTCACACCGTCATCGGAGATGAAGGCGGTCTTCATTCTCTTCTTACGCATCTGCATGACGATCTTTGACGCCTCGGGATGGTACCCTCCAAATATGACAGCTTCCGCATTGGAACGTTTTATCTTCTGGACAACCGCAGAATAATCGACGGCACCCGGAGTGACGCCCTCATACAGAACCAGCTCGGCCCGGGGGTCTTTCTCAAGAAACCCTTTCGCGAACTCAGCCAGTCCCTTACCGTAGTCTCCCTTGTCATGCAAGACGGCAATCTTCTTTACTTTCAATACATTCAGTGCATAATCAACTTCAAGTCGCGCCTGGGCATCATCCGAAGCGATTGTCCGGTAGAAGTTGGGATAATCACCACTCTGTGTCAAGGGCGGATTGGTTGCGGATGGTGACATACAAATGATATTTTCGGCTTTGTATATACCGAGCGCGGCCTTGGTGGCACCGCTGCAGATATGACCCATTACGATATCGACACCCTCAGAGATCAGCTTTGTGGCCGTGTTTGTAGCAACCTCCGGTTTGCATACATCATCTTCCACGAGAAGGACTACCTGTTTACCCCCAAGGATTCCCCCCTTCGCGTTAATATCCTTGACCACAAGCTCTGCGGCCTTTACGGAAGGTATGCCGTACGATGCGAGGTCACCGCTGTGTGCACCGGCAACCCCCAGTTTTATCGTGTCAGCTGCGAGTCCTATACCCGTCATCATTGAGACCGCAAATATACAGACGATTGCAGCAACAAAAACTTTTCCGAAATGGTTTTTCATAATTCCTCCTCCTCTTTATTGTTTATAATCAAAACCCTGAAAGGTTATCTTTATAATGGGATAAAAAAGTCAAGTCAAGCCAAAAGCATACCCCAAATCATCCCTTTCCCTATTTTTACGTCTATTATAGGTATAGTAAGACCTGTTTTCTCTTTCAGACATCACGCTGTCGACTTCCGAGGTACAGTGTCGCCTAGTAGGTCGCACCGTATGGAATCAGCAAGGATGTCTTCAGACAACTATTGTTTTTCTAATAGCGAAAGAAGAAATCAAGAAATGGATCATCAAATCTCTTCTGCGCTTTTTTAAAGCGATAACCGATAGATGCCACCCCGATACCGACAAGAATAAGGACTGACGCCACTATGATCGATAGAAGTGGGGGGTACACGGCTATAAGGACACCCGCAACAATTAAAATTATTCCTGGAATCATTTTCCACGCTCCTATCCCAGATTCTTTACAGCGGTTTCAATTCTCGCGATACCTTCCCTGATGTTTTTCATAGACGTAGCGTAGGAAAGACGGATATGATCATCGCTTCCGAAAGCAACGCCGGGGACTACCGCAACATTTGCACTATCGAGAAGGTATTCTGCCAGAGACGCCGAACCTGTTATCGTTTTTCCATCACAATTCTTACCGTACAGTGAGGACACATCGGGAAAGACGTAAAAGCTCCCTTCGGGATTCATACATTGTATGCCTGTCATGCCATTAAAGGCATCAACGATATAATTACGCCTCTTTCTGAATTCTTCAACCATCTCAACGATTATACCCTGATCTCCATTCAGCGCTTCAACTGCGGCCTTCTGCGAGATTGATGTCGGATTTGAGGTATTCTGACTCTGGATCTTTGCCATCGCTGAAATGACAGCTTCCGGTCCGGCCGCGTACCCGATTCTCCATCCCGTCATGGCATATGATTTCGAGACACCGTTAACGACAATAGCACGTTTCTTCACGTCTTCATTGACCATGGCGATACTGGAAAATGAAAAACCATCGTACACGATTTTTTCATAGATTTCATCCGATACGACCAGTATGTCTTTTTCGACAATCACTTCTGCAAGCGCTTGTAACTCCTCGAATGTATACGTTGACCCTGTCGGGTTCGAGGGGCTGTTCAAGACAAGGGCCTTCGTTCTTTTGTTGATTGCATGGTTCAGTTGATCAGGAGTTATCTTGAAGCCATCGGGCCCTTTCGTCTCAAGAATTGTGGGAATGGCACCGGAAAGCAAAACGATATCCGGGTAAGAAACCCAGTAGGGCGCCGGAATAATCACTTCATCGCCTTCGTCGAACAGGGCCTGGGCGAGGTTGTACAGCACGTGTTTTGCCCCACAGGACACCACTATCTCCGACCTCTTGTAGGCAAGCCCGTTGTCACGCCGGAATTTTTCAATGATGGCATCCTTGAGTGCGTCTATGCCTCCGACAGGGGTATATTTGGTAAATCCGGCCTGTATCGCGTTGATAGCCGCCTCTTTGATATTTTCCGGAGTATCGAAATCGGGTTCTCCTGCGCCGAAGCTGATAATATCTCTTCCCTCCATCCTCAGGGCATTTGCCTTTGCCGTAATGGCAAGTGTTGGTGAAGGCTTTATCCTCTCTACTCTTTGTGCGAATTTCATATCGTCTTTCCTTGTTTATATACAGTCTTGCTGTTTTCTCGAATTATTGATTTTCATATCAGGGAATTTTTCCTTCAGTCTCCCTAACACAACATCGGGAACCAAACCCTTGACGGATCCGCCGAAACTGGCGGCCTCTTTTACGACACTCGAATTGCAATAAAACCACTTTGATCCGGTCATCAGAAAGACCGTTTCAATATTTCTCGTTAATCTCCTGTTAATGAGTGCCAATTGAAATTCATATTCGAAATCCGACATGGCACGAAGCCCTCTCAATATACAGGTCGCCTCCGACTTCTTTACATAATCCACAAGAAGTCCCGAAAAAGAATCGACCTCAACCCTGGGATTATCGCCAACGACCTCCCTGATCATGGAGATCCTCTCTTCCACGGAAAAAAGCGTCTTTTTGTGGGGATTAAACCCGACAAGGACAATAAGTTTATCAAATACACCCAGTCCCCTGTTAATGATATCCACATGACCGTTTGTTATGGGATCAAATGAACCGGAATACACAGCCGATTTCCCCATTTTCTTACTCCTCCACCTCTTTACGTTCT
Source organism: Syntrophales bacterium (assembly GCA_036825195.1). Lineage (GTDB taxonomy): Bacteria > Desulfobacterota > Syntrophia > Syntrophales > UBA2210 > UBA2210. Next base: position 44,693 of record DAISYQ010000020.1, on the reverse strand, counting down.
TAATTGCAAGAAAGAAAGCACCGTATCTCCATAGCGCCTCTGATCGGCCAGAACAAAATCCTCTCTGGGTGCTATAGCTTCTCTGAAGGAATGTTCCATAACCACAATACCTTCTTTTGAAATCACATTATACTTTCCAAGCATATCGAGGGTTTCCGTTACCAATCCCCTATCATAGGGGGGATCGGCAAATATCGTATCAAATTGCTGGTTGCGTCCCGATAACATGCGGATTCCATGTTCCGCAGAGAGAATTAATACCTCGCCTGATTCTCCGAAACCGCACAGCTTAAGGTTTTTCTCAAGCACCCTCGCATGAAGCGCCTCCTTCTCAATAAACGCAGCCCCGGCACTTCCCCTGCTTAGTGCTTCAATACCCACACTGCCGGAACCCGCAAATATATCAAGGAATAAAGTCTCATACATTGACGGGAGGATATTAAACAGAGATTCCCTGACCCTGTCGGAAGTCAATCTGATCTTGTCGCTCTTCGGAACATATAGTTTCCTGCTCCGCGCGCGTCCTCCCGTTATTCTCATCTATCAGTCCAGCTATTCTCCTTTTATAAGAATCTCAGCTATCTGCACCGCATTCAATGCCGCGCCTTTCCGTATATTGTCGGCCACAATCCACATGTTGATCCCGTTGGGAATAGACTCATCTTCTCTGATTCTTCCGACAAAGGTATTGTCTTTCCCGGCCGCATTGCTGGCAAGGGGATACTCCAACCGATCAGGGTTATCCATTACCGTAACGCCTGGAGCTTGAGCCAGTATTTTTCTCACTTCGTCCGGGGTTATTTTTTTATCCGTTTCAATGTTAACGGATTCCGAGTGGCCGTAAAAGACCGGCACCCGCACCGTCGTAGCGGTAACAGCTATTGAGGAATCTTTAAGGATCTTTTTTGTTTCATTGACCATCTTCATTTCCTCTTTCGTATAGCCGTTATCCAGGAATACATCAATATGGGGAAGACAATTGAAGGCTATCCGATGAGGATACACTTTTATTTCCGGGTCTTTCATGGCCAAGAGCGCCCTCGTCTGTTCCGCCAGTTCTTCAACGGCTTCCTTTCCTGTGCCAGAGACAGCTTGATAGGTGGAGACTACGATCCGCTTTATACCAACCGCATCATAAATGGGTTTTAACGCCACAACCATTTGTATGGTTGAACAATTCGGGTTTGCGATAATCCTCCCCGCGCCCAACACACCGATATCTTCAGGGTTGACCTCGGGGACAACCAGAGGAATGTCTGGTTTCATTCTGAAGGCGCTGGTGTTGTCAATAACCACGCAACCTTCCTTCGCCGCTATCGGTGCAAACCGTTCACTGATACTGCCACCGGCGGAAAAGAGCCCTATTTCGATCCCCTTAAATGAATCCTCATTCAAAATCTTGACGGGATAATTCTTTCCTTTGAAGCTCAACTCCTTGCCCAGCGAACGTTCGGAAGCAAGGAGCGTAATCTCTTGTACCGGAAAATTTCTTTTTTCCAGCGTACTGATCATCTCTGTTCCGACCAATCCCGTTGCACCAACAACCGCCACGTTATATTTTCTCATGCCCATATCTTCTCTTTCACGATATTAAGAACCGCAAAGCTTCTTGCGGCTCAGCCATTCTTCTCAATATGTTCACTGATTCACGATCTACGGTCTAAATAAACGAATATCACGCGAAGGGTATCGCGGTTCAGGAAGTGCTTTAACCGCTGATGCTACGGTTGGGATCGACAGACCCGTACAACAACCCCGATCCGTGAATCAGAGTAGTTACTGTATCATTATGTCTTATGATAATAGCTTTCCGTTCTTTCTTGACGCTGTTTCTTTACAATCTGACACAACTTCCACACAGGGCCGGAAAGACCATAACCAAGAGACAGCACGAAGAGCATAATCTGCGGCTCAAGGACAATCACCGTCAGCATAAATATGATCAGGACAAAGGTCATAAAAGGTTTTCTCGAGAAGAAGTCCATGTCCTTGAAGCTGTAGTATTTTATGTTGCTCACCATCAGCAGAGACAGGACAACGGTCCCCACCAGAACAGACACATTATTAAACTGCCCTTCCCCACCCATATAATAATAGAACAGTACCGACGTCGCTATGACGGTCGCAGCCGCAGGGATAGCCAGGCCGTTAAATACCTTACTGTCCATAATACCGATCTGCACGTTGAACCGTGCAAGTCTGAGGGCTCCGCATACCACAAAGAGAAACGCCGCAAGCCATCCGTAGCGTCCGAACGATATGAGCGCCCAGGAATAGGCAAGTACCGCCGGTGCCATACCAAAAGCAACCAGATCGGAAAGAGAGTCATATTCTGCACCGAATTTGCTGGCCGTATTGGTAACCCGTGCGATCTTTCCGTCAAGTCCATCAAGGATACAGGATATAATTATGGCAACAGCCGCCTTTGAAAAATCTCCGCCTATGGAGGCTATAATCGAATAAAATCCGAAAAACAGACTCGCCGTCGTGAAAAGATTGGGGAGGATATAAATACCTTTTTTCATGTTATCACGGTTTATCTTGGGATTTCTTCTCATGTCAGATATCCTATCTTGGTTTCTCCAGCCCTAACCTTGTCTCCGGCCTTTACTGCAATGGTTGTATCGAGGGGCATAAAGACCTCGAGGCGGGAACCGAATTTGATAAGCCCGAAACGCTCACCCTTCTGAATCGGCATGTCTTTACCGATCCAGCAGACTATCCTTCTCGCAACGATACCGGCTATCTGCGTGGTAAGTATCCGTCCTCCATCTGCCATTCTGATAAGAACTGAATTTCTCTCGTTGAGTTTCGATGCCTTGTCAAGATTCGCGGGAAAGAACTTGCCCTTTGAATAATTGATCTCCTCTACGGTACCGGAGCAGGGTGCCCTGTTTACATGGACATTAAAGACACTCATAAAGATACTCACTTTTCTCACCTTTTCATTGAGCATCTCCTGTTCTTCCACCTCTTCTATCTTTATAATCCTACCGTCTGCCGGTGATATTATAGCCTTTTCATCTTCAGGGGTCACCCTGTGGGGATTACGGAAAAACCACATAACAAAAAGAGCTACGGCAAGAAAGGGAACACCGGCCCATCGAATTCCGAGCAGTACACACAGTATGCCGAGCACTGCAAGGGGTATGATGAAAAGAAATCCGTCGGGGACGATGGGAAATGTTTTATCATTCATAGAGATACCATCTAATTCAAATCACTTCATTTTACCGAATACACCGGTAAATCCGGTCTATATTAGATAATGGGTCCTGTGTCAACCTGTTCGTAGCGCATACGAGAAACATCCATTAACCCTTTGTCGCGTAAGAAGCGCGAAGGTAATCAGGTGCCAATGTCAAGATATCGGATATATCGCCGGCACCATACTTTATTCTCCCTGCAAGACCTACTGCCCGCGCCTGTACATGATTAAGGTGCGGTGGCACGAAGAATGACCGGCCCGGTAAGAAATCTTCGATGACATGGCGGTACTTCTGAGCTCCATCACCAAGAAAGATAATCTCTCCATCCATTGAACCTAGGAATTCATCCGGTTGTACAACACATTCTTTCAACGTTTTTTCATACAGTCCCTTTTCAGAAGGAACATAGAGGGCGGTATATACCTCTCCTCTTCCGGCGTCCATCATAGGACAAACAGCAACCTCCGTACGGAAAAGATCCGGGACGTTCAGGGCAAGTGCATCGAGTGTGGACACGCCGACAACCGGTTTCCGAAGGACAAATGCCAGACCTTTAACGGTACTTGCGCCTACCCGTAAACCCGTAAAGGAACCCGGTCCCATAGTAAAGGCGAACAGATCTATTTGCTCGACCTCGATTCCCACGGAAACCAGCAATCCATCAATGGTAGGCAGGAGTGTTTCCGCATGATTTCTTCCCGTATTCATAAAGAGATCCGCCAGAACATGATCGTTCTCGAGCAACGCAACGCTCGTCGTCTTTGCAGAGGTATCCGCAGATAGTATAATCATATCTAATTATTCAAAATCCTCAATATATCGTTATAAAAGACAAATATCATCAGGAGAATCAGGAGAAAGAACCCAACCTGCTGTGCTATCTCCCTCCACTTCATATTAACCTCTCTGCCCGTCACCGCTTCTATGATGAAGAAACAGAGGTGTCCTCCGTCAAGCACCGGTACGGGGAGCAGATTCAGTAATCCCAAATTTACACTCAACACCGCAATAAGGAAAATAAAGGGCAAGAAACCCTTGCGAACCTGTGAACCTGCCATCTGGGCAATCAATATGGGGCCTCCCAGTTCCTTCGGAGAGACGACACCCTGCACTATCTTGACGATACCGAGACAGGTAAGTTTTGTCCATCCCCATGTCTGTTCAATTCCGGAAGAAAGCGCCCTCACCGGACCCTGCCGTTCCATGACCGTTTCATCGGATATACCCACACCTATCCGATAGGTCTCAATCTCTTCTCCAAAGATATTCTTGGATTTCACCCGTTCGGGAGTTACATACATAGTGATGATGGCACCATTCCTGTCAACGGCGATGCTGAGTTTGTCACCGTTACCCCCGCCGATGGCATTCGCCAGGTCAGACCATCGTGAAATCTGATCATCATTTATCGCTATAACGACATCCCCGCTCTGCATGCCCGCTTCATATGCAGCGCTCCCTTTCTGCACATCTCCAATCCTGGATGTGGAAACGGGAACTCCGACAGCATAAACCACGGCAAAAGCAACAATTGCAAAGAGAAAATTAAAGAGGGGACCAGCTGCCACAATCAATATCTTCTTGAGGGCGGTCTGTTTGTGGAACGACCGCTTTTCATCATCCGGCGACAGAATCTCTTCATCATCTCCGGACTCACCCAGCATCTTCACATACCCACCGAGAGGTAACGCGGACAGGACATACTCCGTTTCCCCGAACTTTTTACCGATCAACCGAGGGCCGAAACCGAGCGAGAACTTCAGTACGCCCACACCGGACCATTTTGCCACAAGAAAATGACCCAGCTCGTGCACAAAAATCAGTATCCCCAGCAGGATTATCACCGATATAATATTTATTCCAATCAAGATACCTTCCTTTTCTCAACAATCTCCCCGGCCTTGATCCGTCCCCAACCGTCCGCTTCCAAGACATCGTTGATAGTCCCGATCTCCCTCGTCAGATGCGAATCAAGAACCTCTTTTATAATGAGAGGAATATCCTCAAATCCTATTGTATTCTCCGTAAAGGCCTCCACGGCCACCTCGTTCGATGCATTCAGAACCGCCGGTGCGGACCCGCCCCGCTTGGCAGCCTCGTAGGCAAGCCCAAGAGCCGGAAATTTTGCACGGTCGGGGTAGAGAAACTCCAGCTTTCCGATATTGCACAGATCCAGGGTATCCACCGCGCCTTCCGTCCTTTCCGGATAGGAAAGGGCATACGATATGGGCCCTCGCATATCGGGTAGTCCCATCTGGGCTATGACGGAACCGTCAACATATTCAACCATCGAATGGACGATGCTCTGCGGGTGAATACAGACATCGATGTTATTGGCATTCATACCGAACAACCAGCAGGCTTCTATGATCTCGAGACCCTTGTTCACCATGGTTGCCGAGTCTATGGTAATCTTCCGGCCCATCTCCCAGTTCGGATGTCTCAGGGCATCTTCCAGTGTTATATAGGCAAATCGCTCCTTCGGGAGGTGCAAGAAAGGTCCCCCCGAGGCCGTCAGTATGAGCCGCTTCACCTCTTTCCTGTTGTGGCCAGCCAGACACTGAAAGATGGCGTTATGCTCACTGTCCACGGGAATGATCTTGACCCCGCATGCAGCGGCCCTCTCCATGACGAGTGCCCCCGCCATCACCATCGTTTCCTTATTGGCAAGAGCGATGTCTTTTCCCGCATCGATAGCAGCTATCGTCGGAGAAAGTCCCGCCGCTCCGGCTATGGCCGACACGACCATATCCGCCTTGTACCACGATGCAACTTCCAGGTATCCATCCTCTCCCGACAGTACCGTGACCGTAGCGGAACGTCCGATCAATTCGATCAATTGCCGGGCATGTTCGTCATCAATGACGGAGACTACATCCGGTTCGAACATTTCGATCTGTCTCTTGAGAAGTGAAAGATTTTTCCCGGCCGCGAGGGCCACCACGTTGAACTGTGAGAGGTTTCGGCTTATAACGTCCAGGGTGTTTACCCCTATAGAACCTGTTGATCCGAGAATCGATATATTTTTCATCTGACCACTAAGACGCTGTAATAATAGACAAAGGGGATCATGAAAGTCAAAGAATCTACGCGGTCGAGGATGCCTCCATGACCCGGCAGAATATATCCCGAGTCCTTTACCATGGAGATTCTCTTGAGGGATGATTCGCACAGATCCCCCAACTGGCCGACAATGCTTACCAGAAAACCGAGGATTACCGCATGAATGACGGGTAGATCATGGAAAAACATAAGCTTAAACACAACACACCCTACCATGGTACCGACGATGGATCCGATTGCCCCGGCCACCGTCTTTCCCCCGCTGACCATGGGCATCAGTTTTGTCTTACCCATGGATCTTCCGGCATAAAAGGCGGAGCTGTCCCCTACAAAGGCCGCTATGATAACAAAAAATACCCAGGTAATTCCATGGTCGGAAGACCTGAGAGGAATAACATACGATATCAGGAGGGGTGCATACATAAAACCGAACACAACCTTGGCAAGTGACGTAAAATCGGCCGGTCCGTTTTTCATCCGCATGAGAAACAGCAGAAAGACTATGATGAAGGAAAACGTAACCGTGGCAAACATCAACTGAACACCACCAAGATATGCCGCCAGGGGTATGAGAAAAGCTATGACCAATCCCTCGGTTTTTTCCCAATAGTACTTCTCTTTAAAGACCATGGAGTTATACTCGACGGCACCTCCTACGACGAAAAAAGCTATAACCGCGGAGAAGAGCAAGGGAGGGCCGTACAGAATGACCACGAAAAGTATGGGTACGGCTATAACTCCTGTAATCCATCTTTTTGCATGGGAATTCATATCATTAATCCTTCGGTAACTGGTCGCTTATCAATCCAAAGCGCCGTTCTCTGCCCTGATAATCTACAATGGCCTCCAATAGATCATCCTTGGAGAAGTCCGGCCATAGCACATCGGTAAAATATAGTTCCGTATAACTCAGTTGCCATAAGAGAAAATTGCTCAACCGGCGCTCTCCACCCGTCCGTATCAGCAAATCCGGGTCGGGCATGTCTGCGGTATAGAGATACTGCGAGAAAAAAGCCTCTGTAATCGTTTCTTTATCGATATTTCCTGATCTACTGTCTGTAAGAATTCGTTTTATCGCACGGACAATCTCATTCCTGCCGCCATAACTCAGGGCAAGATCCAAAACCATTTCGTGGTTTCCCGACGTTTCTTCAATGGCCCTGGAGAGGGTGTCTCTGACCCTTTGGGGCAGTCTGTCTATATCTCCTATCGATACCAGCCGTATTCCGTTTTTTTTCAATCCCGCAAGTTCCGTCAGGAGGTATTCTTCGAGTAGAGTGGTTAACGCCTGCACCTCATCTTCCGGCCGCTGCCAGTTTTCAATCGAAAATGCGAAGAGGGTAAGATATCGGATCCCCAACTCCCGACAGGTCTCCACCACGGTCCGGACCGCGCCTGCACCTTTCTTGTGACCCATTACCCTTTTCAGCATATTCTTCTTCGCCCATCTGCCGTTACCGTCCATAATAACGGCTATGTGGCTCGGAAGCTTTTCTTTGTTAATTCGGTGCATACACATCTCCCAACCCCTAAATCAAGTACCACAGCACCCCTGCATTTTCAACAGGTATCTTAAGAAGAATATTTCTGTTTTGCTCAAAAAAAAAGGGCCCGAAGGCCCCTGTTACCTCTTACAGGCAACCCTATATCTCCATAATCTCCTCTTCTTTGGCCGCGAGGATCTGATCTGTCTTCGTGATGTAATCATCGGTTATTTTCTGCACTCTGGTCTGATAATCATGGAGGTTATCCTCTGATATATCACCGTCGGTTTTCAGTTTCTTCAAATCATTGTTGGCGTCTCTTCTCGCGTTTCTGATCCTGACCTTGTACTCCTCCGTCATCTTTTTTACCAGCTTCACCAGTTCTCTTCTTCTTTCTTCCGTGAGGGGCGGAATATTGATTCTGATCACCTTGCCGTCATTGTTGGGAACCAGCCCCAGTTCGGATTTCTGCACGGCCTTTCCGATGGCATCGATCGCTCCCTTATCCCATGGAGAGATAAGAATAAGCTGGCTCTCCGGTGTGGAGAGTGTGGCAACCTGATTGAGTGGTGTCATGGTCCCGTAGTATTCAACCTTGATTCCGTCAAGAAGAGCCACCGATGCCCTGCCGGTACGTACTTTATGGAACGATTTTTCGAGAGACCGTATGTGATTCTCCATGGTTTCCTGCAAATCTTCAAAAATCAGATCTGTCATTTGTCACCTCCTACAACGGTGCCTATGGGTTTTCCACAAACAACGCCCCGTATATTCCCCTTCTTTTCAAGGTTGAATACTATGAGGGGAAGGTTGTTGTCCCTGCACATAGAGACTGCCGTTGAATCCATGACTCTCAGATTCTTTGTCAATATTTCGGTATAACTTATTTGACCGAATATCGTGGCATCCTTATCTCTCACAGGATCTTTGTCATAGATGCCATCCACCTTGGTAGCCTTCAGTATGGCATCAGCCTGGATCTCCATAGCCCTCAGAGTGGCGGCCGTATCCGTGGTCAAATAAGGACTTCCCGTGCCGCAGGCGAAGATGACCACCCTTCCCTTTTCCAGATGCCGGGTCGCCCTTCTCTTTATGAACGGTTCCGCTATCTCCCTCATCTCAATAGCAGATTGTACTCGTGTTGGAATACCGCAATTTTCAAGCGCATTCTGGAGTGCCAAACTGTTCATGGCGGTGGCGAGCATCCCCATGTAGTCGGCTGAAACCCTGTCGATTCCCTTGGTACTCGCTTCCACTCCGCGAAAGATGTTTCCCCCGCCGATTACGATACCGATCTGAACGCCGAGGGTCCGTACATCGGCAATTTCCTCCGCCATAAACTTGAGCACATCCGTATCAATGCCGAATGAACTCTTCCCCAGCAAAGCCTCTCCGCTTAATTTAAGGAGTATCCTTCTGTATATGGGTGTATCCACGATTCAATCCTCGTCCGGACAAACCGGAACGAAAACGGTATATGATTAACAGACGATTACAGGATTGAGGGAGAGAGGTTTACCGCCTCGCTCCCAACCCCTCGGCCATTGGCCCTTATAGATCTTCACCCAGCTGGAATCGTGCGAACCTTCTCACCAGAATATTTTCTCCGGTGTTGGCTATCATATTGTTCACCAGCGTCTGAATGGTCACATCCATATCCTTGACGAATTTCTGATTCAGAAGACACACCTCTTCGTAAAACTTGGTGAGCTTGCCTTCTATAATCTTGTCTACGACCTTCTCGGGTTTTCCCGAGGCCAGAGCCTGTTCGCGATAGATCCCCCGTTCGGCCGTCATAACCGCTTCCGGAATATCTTCCGGTTTCAGATATGTGGGATTTGCGGCAGCAATGTGCATGGCAATGTCCTTCACCATTGCCTTGAAATTATCGGTCTTGGCAACAAAATCCGTTTCGCAGTTCACCTCTACCATGACCCCTATCTTGCCGCCCATATGGATATACGATTCCACCATGCCTTCCTTTGCAGCCCTCGAAGACCTTTTGGTCGCGGCAGACAGTCCCTTCTTTCTCAAATATTCAACGGCCTTTTCGAAATCACCACTAGATGCGGTCAGCGCCTCTTTACAGTCCATCATGCCCGCATTTGTCTTTACCCTCAATTCTTTTACCATCGATGCTGTAATATCCAATGTTATTCTACCTCCTCAGTTTCCTCTCTATCTATATCTTCAGCGCCACCATCGAGAGCCTCTCCTTCAATGGTCTCAACGCTTTCCGGGACATCCTGTTCTTCATCCTCCTGCGCCTCTCCCTTGTCGCTCTCCGCCTGCAGACGTTCATTCAGCAGCTTCTTTCCATCGAGTGCGGCATCCGCAATCCGGGAAGAAAATAGTTTGATGGCCCGAATGGCATCATCGTTACCCGGGATAACGTAATCTATATCATCGGGATTACAATTGGTGTCGACGATCGCCACGATGGGAATCCCCAGTTTGCCGGCCTCTTTGACGGCAATGCTCTCTTTTCTGGGATCGACAATAAAGATGATCCCGGGATGGCCCTTCATGGTCCGTATGCCGCCGAGAACTTTCTGAAGCTTTTCTCTCTCCTTTTGAAGGCCAAGTATCTCCTTCTTAGGGAATGCGTTGATGCTTTCGTCTTCAAACATGGAATCAAGTTTGTTCAGTCTGTCAATGCTCCTTTTTATCGTGACAAAGTTTGTCAGCATTCCACCGAGCCAGCGCTGATTCACATAGGGCATACCCACCCTCTCGGCCTCGGTCTTGATCGATTCCTGCGCCTGTCTTTTGGTCCCCACCATCAGTACTTCCCTGCCCGAAGCAACCGCATCGACCACGGCATTATAGGCCGCATCGAACATCTGTACCGTCTGTTGAAGATCTATGATGTAGATTCCATTCCGTGCCCCGAATATATAGGGCTTCATTTTGGGGTTCCATCTGTTCGTCTGATGTCCGAAGTGGACCCCCGATTCCAGCAACATCTTCATTGATACGTGTGCCATACAATCCTCCTGTTTGTTTTTTCCTCCACCTCCATCACCTTGCCAGAGGACCTGGTTTCAGGCAACTCCCTGCCAATCAGAAGGTGAGCGTATTAAGTTGGAGCGGGATATCATATAACGTACAAATAATCAAGGCAAATCAGCTATGGTACAGAGCGTTGATATTCACATACTCGTGTGAAAGATCGGACGTATATACCCTGAATGTCTCGCTACCCATGCCAAGACGTACCAGAACACGTATGGTATCCTTTTTCATGATACCGGCCGCTTCCTGTTTTCCCGAGGTTCCCATGCCATGCATAAACAGGGGCATGTTTTCGATATAGAGTTCCAGAGCATCGGTCGAGAACGGAATCCCCGTCGAACCGGCGGCTGAAATGATTCTCCCCCAGTTCGGATCCTCGCCGAAAAACGCTGTTTTTACAAGATTCGAATTTGCTATGGCATATGCTATCTTCTTCGCATCCTCAACCGTCTTTGCTTCTTCAACGATAATCTCTATCAGTTTTGTCGCGCCTTCTCCGTCTTTGACAATTGATCTCGCAAGAGAATCCATTACCGTGAGCAACGCTTCCCTGAATGCCGGTAAGTCCTCCGATGTCTCGCCCATACTGTCATTTCCGGCAACGCCGTTCGCCAACATGATGGCCGTGTCATTCGTACTCATGCACCCATCAACGGTCATGGCATTCAGGCTTCTATCGGCAGCCTCTCTGAAGATTCTCGTCAGGCAGGCATATTCGATATCGGCATCCGTCAGTACAAAGGAGAGCATGGTAGCCATGTTCGGTTCTATCATACCTGCCCCTTTTGCAATGCCACAGATGGTTACCTCTTTGCCAGCGATAGAACATTTTTGGTGCTCGATCTTCAGGAACCGGTCGGTAGTAATAATGCCTTCCGCAAACGAGGCGAGGCCGTCCGCACTCAAACCATCGACGAGAGGTCGGATTGAACTGACAATCTTTTCGATGGGAAGTTTTTCACCGATGATGCCGGTAGAGGCAACCAGGGTGAATCGATCCTCGATGCCGAGTGCTTCCGATACAACCTTCGACATGGTTGCGGCATCCGCATCACCTTCCGTACCGGTCGCTGCATTGGCATTTCCGCTGTTCACCACCACGGCCTGGGCCATCCCCTGTTTAATCCTTTCCATATCGAGAATAACGGGGGCCGCCTTAAAACGGTTGGTGGTGAACACTCCCGTCGCCCTGGCGGGAACTTCTGAAAAGATCAGGGCAAGATCCTTACTCTCTCCATTCTTTATCCCTGAGGCCACCGCACTGCCCGAAAATCCCGGTACCCGTATACTGTCTTTCATAGTCGTCTCCATCATTGTCATCTACCGCAGCAATGTTTGTATTTCTTGCCGCTACCGCAGGGGCAGGGGTCATTCCTCCCGACCTTCGCCCCCTTTCTCTTAACGGTAGTCTGTTTCGCGTCGCTGTCCCCTCTGCTCATTATGTAATCTTTTTTCTGCTGTTCCTGAATCTCCGTCACATCTTCATCACTCTGTATCTGAACGATGCAGAGTTTTTGCAGCGTGTCCTCCTTGATACGATAGACCATCTCCATGAACATATCGTATCCCTCTTTCTGATATTCGCGAACGGGATCCTTCTGTCCGTACCCGCGTAGACCGATCCCCTCCTTGAGGTGGTCCATGCCGAGGAGGTGATCCTTCCAGTGTGAATCAATGGCCTGGAGCATAATGACTCTCATGATGTACGCCATGAGATCCTTGCCGAATTTCTCTTCCTTGTCACGCAGAAGGGTGGTAACGTCAGAGACAATCGCGGCCATGATCTCTTCCCGTTTCATGCCCGTCCGATCCCAATCATCGAAGGTCTTCTTCAGATAAAACTGCTTGTATATGGCCTCACTCAGCGCCTGAAGATCCCATTCGTCAGGCCTGATCTTTTCATCAAGATAATCGCAAACCAGATCTTCAACGAGCTCGTGCAGCATATCATCAACCGTCGGCCACAGGTCGCTCCCTCCAAGAACATTCCTGCGCTGCTCATAGATTACCTGCCGCTGCCGGTTCATCACATCATCGTACTCAAGGAGATGTTTCCGTATATCAAAATTCTGTCCCTCAACACGCCTCTGGGCACCTTCAATGGCCTTGCTGATGAGATTGTGTTCGATCGGTTCCCCCTTCTCCACACCGATTCTGTCCATAATGGCCGATATGCGCTCGGCTCCGAATATCCTGAGGAGATCGTCTTCAAGAGACAGGTAAAATCGTGACGATCCCTTGTCTCCCTGACGCCCCGATCTTCCCCTGAGCTGGTTGTCGATCCTCCGACTCTCATGGCGCTCGGTACCCAGTATGTGAAGGCCACCCACATCGGCCACCCCTTCACCCAGCTTGATGTCGGTACCTCTTCCGGCCATATTGGTGGATATGGTAACGGCTCCCGCCTGTCCGGCCTGAGCGATGATCTCCGCCTCCTTCTCATGATTCTTGGCGTTCAGGATATTGTGTTTGATTCCCCTTTTCGAGAGCTGCCGGCTGAGAAGCTCCGACTTTTCGATAGAGATCGTCCCCACCAGAACCGGTCTGTCCTGGTCATGCAGATCCTTGATCTCCTCGATGGCTGCATCAAACTTTTCCTCTTCCGTTTTGTAGATAACATCCGTATGATCGATCCGTATCATCGGCATATTGGTGGGGATAACAACAACATCGAGGTTGTAGATCTTTTTGAACTCCGTTGCCTCCGTATCCGCCGTTCCGGTCATCCCGGCCAGCTTCTCGTACATCCTGAAATAGTTCTGGAATGTAACGGAGGCCAGCGTCTGATTTTCCCGCTCTATCTTGACTCGTTCCTTTGCCTCAAGTGCCTGATGGAGACCGTCGCTGTACCTCCTTCCGGGCATCACCCTTCCGGTGAATTCATCTACGATAATGACCTGCCCGTCCTTTACAAGGTAATCGATATCTTTCTTGAAAAGGGTATGGGCCTTGAGTGCCTGGTTTACATGGTGGAGGATCTCCATATTCTGAGGTTCGTACAGGTTTTTGACATTGAGCAGTTTTTCGGACTTGGCGACTCCATCTTCAGTCAAAACAACCGTTCGATTCTTTTCATCTATCGTATAATCATCTTCCCTTCTCAGCCGAGGGATGATCTGATTGATCTTGTAATACTTGTCGGTGGATTCTTCGGACGGCCCGGAAATGATAAGGGGCGTTCTCGCTTCGTCGATAAGGATACTGTCAACCTCGTCGACGATAGCGTAATTGAATTCCCTCTGAACATAATTCTCAAGCTGGAAGCTCATATTGTCGCGTAGGTAGTCGAATCCGAATTCGTTGTTGGTGCCATAGGTGATATCGCTTCCATAGGCGGCCCTTCTCTCGACATCGTTCATACCGTGGACGATTACGCCGACGGAGAGACCGAGAAATTCATAAATGGGCCCCATCCAGTTCGCGTCTCGCTTTGCCAGGTAGTCATTCACGGTGATCACATGAACACCCCTGCCGGTGAGTGCGTTCAGATATACCGGCATGGTTGACGCCAGGGTCTTTCCTTCGCCTGTCTTCATCTCCGCGATCTTACCTTCATGCAGAACAATACCGCCAATCAGCTGAACATCAAAGGGCCTCATTCCCAGGGTCCTTTTCGACACCTCCCTGACGACGGCGAATGCCTCCACGAGGATGTCATCAAGACCGGCACCGCCCGTTAGTTTTTCCTTAAAATATGGCGTCTTCGCCTTGAGTTCGGTATCACTCAGACCTTCCATCAGCGATTCGAGTTCGTTAACCTCTTTCGTGATCACGTTCAGACGTTTTATTTCCCTGTCATTTTTCGTTCCGATGATCTTTTTCAGTATGTAATTTATCATATATACACCACAAAAAACCCGGCAATCGATATTACCGGGAGAGTCTTACAGAAGCAGATAAAACAGCAACCAAGGACGATTCGTATTAAAAGAGATATCTTCGGGGATTGACATATACACCGTTCACACTAACGCTGTAGTGGAGGTGAGGACCGGTACTCCTGCCGGAATTACCCACATATCCTATGACATCTCCTCTCTTTATCTCTTGTCCCTTCTTGACGTCATCTTTGTTGAGCAGATGTCCGTAAATTGTCGTCATGCCGTTTCCGTGGTTTATCTTAACCAGATTCCCCAAAGATGTTTCGTGAGCGACACGAACCACGACACCATCCGCGGGAGTCACAACCTCCCTGCCAATCTCTGTCGCGATGTCGATACCCTTATGAGATTCTCTCCTCCCCGTAAAAGGGGAAATCCTGTATCCAAATTCAGAAGTCACCCAGCCTATTACAGGCCATATGGACGGCGTAGAGGCAAGTATGGATTTTTGTTTCTCAAGGAAATCAAGGAGTTCAACAAAACTGTCTTTTTGAAGGGTGGACTCTTCAAGCAACTGATCCATATTCTCATGTATTCTATCGATAAGATCGGACTCTATCTCCGCTGCACGGGAAACCGCCCTGCCCTCCTCGGGTACCGGCCCCCCTACACCCAGCAGTTGACTGCCGCTGCGCGCATTGTCAAGGTTGGTCATGATCCGTATCTTTTTATCAAATTGAACCAGATCCACCATTCTGTTTTCAAAATCACTTACCCTGCTCGCCAAGAAGTTGAGCTGGTCCTCCTGCTGGAGCGTTTTCCTCTCCAGTCTGGTGAGCTTTAACAGTTTGGCTTTGGTCTCTACGTACGTATAAGAAAGGTAACAAAGCGATACCAGAGAGCCTATCAATAGGATGGAGACGAGTGATAGAAATGTGGTCGAAATCCTGAATTTTTTTATTGATCCCTTTCCCTGGGGAATGGCAAGAATGGTATAATATTTATTTCCCATTCCGGATCCTTTCACTCACCATCTACCGCAGAACCTAAGAAAATCCCTTCGTCTGTCATATGCTGTCGCTATTTCGCAGATCGGTTTTCATTACGTTCTGAAGCGCTTGGAGATTACCTACAGAACCATCGGCACATCATTCTCTGATTTAAGCAGGTTTACCATAGATGTCTTAAATGTCAAGTCAAGATTGCCGGATGGTTACTATGCCTTTTTTTCGACTACGATAAGCGGATCGCCCACGTTTACCTCGTCTCCGGGCGAAACCAACACCTCTGAAATCACTCCGTTTATTTCAGATACGATGTTATTGAGCATCTTCATTGCTTCAAGAACAATGAGTATCTGCCCTGCAGAAACCTCTTCCGATTCCGCAACGGGAACTTCGCTTACAGTTCCCTTTAAGGGGGATCTGACATCTCCCGACTGTGCAAGTTCCTCTATTTCCTTGGCGGACAGGAGGACTTTTCTTTCCTTTTTCTCACCCTCCCGTTCGATTTCCGTCAATATGGGCTCCGGATGGTAGTTGATGGACAGATAGGTAACGGCATCTCCTGTTTTTGTTATTCGTTTCGGACCGATCTCTACAATATGATGTTTCCCATAGGCATCGGCAAATTCAAATCGCTCTCCGAGATTGAATCCGCCCTTTTTAAACCATACACAGGGAGGCAATACCCATGTCTTGCCATACTTTTCCTCAAACTTAAAGAAGTTGACCGCATCATTGGGATGTTGCAGATACAGCACAAATTCATCTACCGTTGCCTTCCGGCCGATACGATGTTCAAGCACCCTTTTTTCTACATCCAGATCGATATCATCTATCTTCTGATACCCCGACTCCCTTTCCACGATTTCTTTCCAATTCGGTCCGAATACCATCTCATATATTTCATCGGACGGCTTGTAAAAAGGAAATTCTCCGTATCTTCCCAGCATCAGGTTTTTCAAATCATCATTTGCGTTTTTATATCTCTTCCCCTTGAGGACATTATTGACAGCCGTAGTCCACAGGATCTGCGAACCAGGCGTTACGCTCCACCAGTTGCCAAGTTCTACCTGAACACGGGGCAATTCCCTCTGAAGGATTTCCGGCATCAAAGGGAGGAAATTACCCTTGACCGCCTGTTCAAAACTCGATCCCGTTGCTCCGCCGGGCAGTTTATGTGTTTGAACCGTGGGATCAAATCCAAGAAACTGAGATTCAAGATCTTTATAGTATTCTCTCTCCGGACGCAGTTTATTCGATGTGTCGATAACGGCCTGCCGGTCCATAGCCAGCGCGCGATGACCGTATTCTTCGAGCGTATCCATAACCGTCAATAAGGGAGGCGGTCCGTAAAAGCCGGTAAAGGCGTGATCCGCCGCATCCACGATCTTGGCTCCGTTTCTCACGGCTTCAACAATCCTTCCCACATCGTTCCCATCCGTGTTGTGGCCATGGTAGTGGATAACGACATCGGGATACCGATCCAGAATGGATTTTGTCAGGTCTCCGATTCTCTTGGAGGTTCCCAAACCACCATGATTCTTTATACAGAGGATGATGTCCTCACCGGTCACATCAAGTATCTCACCGACTTTTTTGACATAGAACTCGTCGGTGTGTTCCGGTCCTGTCGAGAAGCATATCGAAGGCTCCAGTATGCATCCGGCAAGTTTTACCTCCTCGAACACCGCGGTCATGTTCGGTATGTAATTCAGAAAATCAAAGACCCTCCACAGGTGCACGTAGGGAGCGAAGGTCCGGACCGTCAAACGAATCACATTTTCAGGATAGGGCCGGTAACCAAACAAATTGATGCCTCGGCAGAGCGTTTGAAACATGGTATCAGGCATCAATGTGCTGAGGATCTGCAGTTTTTCCAGAGGATCGATCTGCTTGCGCAGCATATCGACATGAATCGAAGCCCCTCCCGTTATCTCAAGCGAAAGGTATCCCGCTGCATTTCTCTCCTTCGAGACCAGAATCTGAGTATGCGGCATTATGCGGTTCTTGAAGTCGGATTGTGAGAGATCCCTCTCCGTATTGGTTATATAGTATCCGTCTCCCTTTCTGATCTTATCGAGAACATGTCGTACCCCGCCCTCGCGCAAATCACGAGGAGTAATTCTTTCATCTATGCTCTGGCGCACTACTTTTATTCCTTTCCCTCAGTCACTGTCCTGTCTTTCAGCCCACTTCTCGTCGCTGACCGTTTTATGTTGCTCTTCACGTTCAAAATCCGAAGCTTCAATATGCATAGGGATTGATTTTTTTCGCATGAATTTCCGCGATCAACTGCGAGAGTTTGGCAATCTCACGTTTGTTCTCGGGATAGTCAAATACCTGGGCATGCGTTTCCAGATACGATGTATTGAACCGGCCCTTCTGAAAATCTGGTTCGTTACAGATCGCCAGATAGAACGGTATCGTCGTCTTCGGCCCGACAATCAGGAAGTCATTCAGCGCCCTCTTGAGACGCTGTACAGACTGCTCCCAGTTATGACCTCGAACGGTCATCTTTACCAGCAGAGAATCATACTCGGTCGGTATCTTGTATCCCTGATACACGATACCATCAAGCCGTATGCCGGGGCCTCCCGGAGACTGGTATACCTCCACCCTTTTTCCGCCTTCCGGCATGAAATTGTTTCTCGGGTCTTCCGCATTAATTCGTACCTGAATGGCCTTGCCCAGAAGATGAAACCGCACTTCGGGAATATCCAGATGTTCCCCCTGGGCTATCATTATCTGCTCCCTCACGATATCGATACCGCTCAACGTTTCGGTGACCGTATGTTCGACCTGAAGCCGTGTGTTAATCTCCATGAACCAGAACTTATTCGTCTCGGGATCAACCAGGAACTCAACGGTTCCCGCATTGACGTAACCGGACTCGCGTGCCGCCAATATGGCTGTTTCGCACATCGATTCAAGGACATCAACCGGAAGATCGGCAGGCGCGATCTCTATCAGTTTCTGGTGTCTCCGCTGGATGGAACAATCCCGCGAACCGAGGTGGATGACTTTTCCGTACTTGTCTGCCAGTATCTGGATCTCGACATGACGGGGACTTTCGATACATTTTTCTATATAGATATTACCATCGTTGAAGGCATGTAAGGCTTCAGCCCGTGAAAGGGGTATCTGGATCAGAAGTTCCTCTTTATTCGCAACCTTTCGTATCCCTCTCCCTCCTCCGCCGGAGGATGCCTTCAGCATAAGGGGGTAGCCGTATTGTTCACCAAAGGCAATGGCCTCTTGTTTCCCTTCCTCACCCGCGGCAAGATTTCCGGTGCCGGGTGTTACGGGTATACCCGCCTTCTCCATAATTTGCCGGGCAATTATCTTATCGCCCAGGTTGCGGATAACTTCGGGGGGAGGACCGATAAAAGCTATATCCGCCTTTTCACAGGCGCGTGCAAAATCAGGGTTCTCCGCCAGAAACCCATACCCGGGGTGTATTGCGTCGGCACCACTCTTGCGGGCCGCCCAGATCATCCGGTCAATATCAAGATAATCCTTTCTCGGTCCATCGCCTATCATGATTGCCTCATCCGAAAATCTGATAAAGAGCGCTTCCTTATCCGGTTTCTCGTAAATGGCCACGGAGCCGAGCCCCAACTCCTTGATCGTCCGAATCAACCTCAGAGCAATTTCACCCCTGTTGGCAACCAGAACTTTCTGTATCGTTTTACCTGTCGTCATTACCACCCTTCCAAACAAAGATGTCAAAAGTTAGTGAGACTATATGCATCATCTAAACATGTCAAGAAAATAGACAACGCTGCAATGGATCAGATGTAATTTTGCATGACACTGTACAAATCCCTGTCTAAATCACCTGAGCCCTCTCGTTTGTATTCCTCAATAACAGCCTTGAGCGCATTATAGGTACGCATGTCCTTGAGATCATCGAGTCTTCGGTATATGCCTTTTCTTCTGCCAAGACGATATATGAGTCTGTCGTCATCCGGCATGGCAAAGAATCTGTCGATGACGGCGATCAGCTTTTCTTTATCCTCGGGGAGCTTTCCTTCCAACTCTTCCAGAAGATTCAGTATATGATCGCTGACTATCCTGCTTTCAATCCCTTCAAGGTTTTCAATAAACAGGCGTATTTCCCGTACCACATCTTCATCGCCGAGCGGGTTGAATTCGCCTTCCTTCATCACCTGGTAAAGTTCGGTATCCCTTCGTACCTGCAGCGACCGCAACCGTATATAATCCGGATTTATCTGGTTGATGACCCGTGCAGTTTCCAATGCATGCTCACGTGACCACTTATCACCCCCGAGACCCGGCATGATATACTCTGAAAGGGAGATACCCGATTCAACGACCCTTTTCCCTCCTTCTATGTGCTGTTCAGCGGTTACGCCCTTTCTCATAAACTTCAGGACAGAATCAGATCCGCTTTCCAAACCGATATGGATTCTCGACAGACCGGCGTCTCGAAGCATGCGCAACTCCTCAACAGATTTTCGACGGGCGGTCTGCGACCGGCAGTACGAAGTAATTCTGTTGACAGAAGGAAACATCTCTCTGATGAAAGATAGAATTTCAACCAGATCATCAGTCTTCATTATTATGGAATTGGCATCCTGGAGAAAAACGGATTCACCGCCAAAATAGAGCCACGCCGCCATCTGTCTGAAGCTGTAATCATACAATCCATCAGTCCCGAAAACGCGATCAATGACCGGTCGGGTTACCGCGCCTCCCTGTCCCAGTTTCCACGATATCTCCCGTATCTGATCCGCTATGTTCCTGGCTTCCCGTATATCGCCCTTGACCTCTTCCACAGACCTCAGTTCGAACTTGGTTCCCCGATAGGTATGACAGAAGATACACTTGTTCCAGGGGCAATTTCTTGTAACCCGTATCAAAAGGCTGTTCGCCTCACTCGGAGGTCGTATAGGGCCCTGCTCAAAAGAAAAATTCATAGTAACATCACCATAGGTACATCAAATCATTTTTTTCAGTTCATCCGAAAATACATCGTATATATCCTGGCTGAACAAGACAAATCGAACCAGCTCTATTTCTCTGTGATCACGCACATAATCGATAACCGTCTTGAGAGCGATGGATGCCGCCTCTTCAAGTGGATAACCGTAGACCCCCGCACTTATCGCGGGAAATGAAACGCTCTTCAATCCTTTTTGCGTAACCCTTTTGAGACTCTCAAGATAGGCGCTTTTGAGGAGATCAGCTTCACCCTTTCCACCGCCCCGGTAGATCGGACCGACGGCATGTATAACATACGCCGCCTTGAGATTGCCTCCGCCGGTAATTACCGCATGTCCCGTGGGACAGGAGCCAATCTTCCTGCACTCCTCCATGATGGAAGGGCCTCCCGCTCTGTGTATGGCCCCGTCCACACCACCGCCGCCTCGCAATCCCGAATTTGCGGCGTTGACGATGGCATCCGTCTCTTCCCTGGTTATATCTCCCAGAACAAGGGCGATAACCGCATCATTAATCTTCAGTTCCATGGTCGCACCCTCCTCTCCCCCTTCGAGTCATCGTCTTCAGGACGTGTCACTCGATCACAGTGATCGTTTACCGGCACGATACGTATCTGTAAAGGAAAACAAGATCGAACACCTGACAGGGAATCATGGAGGCAATTTCCTGCCAGACGATAGGCATTGTATCGGTGACACTGCCTGAGGACTCACTCTCAGTGATGGTAATAGTGTAAAGTTTCCTTTGTGTTCACCCGATACGGTGGTACCCTTACTTGTACGCTTTTATGCGTTGAAACTTACCAATGGGGGGGACCCACAAGACCGCCATTTTTATCATGATCTTCTTATTACAGGAATCCACTCCCCTTTGCAAGCCGCATTACATGTATGCCGCATATTACCAATATCGCGAGCCCAGAACAACCGCATCCAGCCGCGATGCCTCACATATAATGAGTATGGCGGAGAGATTTGTCAAGCTTGCCTTTATTGCGGAAGATTCGCCAAAACCATAAACTTTTTTCAAAAAAGGAACAATGATTCACCGAATCCCTGCCTCTGCCATCCAAACCGCTTTCTGCATCTGGAAATGAATATTCCATTGACCTACAGCAGCGCCCTTTATATAGTGCGCTTCGTAGAAGGCAATGCCTAGCAACATTTCATGCCATTCCTCGCACATGGTCTCGACACAGATACAATAATCCACCCCTCATGTAATGCAGCCCAAAAGTGTGCGATTTACGAACAATGCGTTCTACTCGTGAACGCTCCCCCTATTTTGCTGGCTTTTACATCCCCCCATTGGCAAAATATCGTTCGAATATAGCACACATCAAGCAGGTTGCCGGCCTCAATAACCCCATTTTTTTGATAATCAATTTAACTCAAATCTCGACTCACCTTGGGTTTAATTTATAACCCATTGGATTCATTTACTAATTTTAAAATTCAATTTTTTATTGCCCGGCATTCTTTTGGCACTCTTCTTGCAAATGTAAAAAAGTAAATTAAAGAAATTGTGGTGAATGGGTAGTAGAGACACAATGTATTATAAGTTGAAGAAAAATAAAGTACGACAGGTTTCAGAGGACAATCATTCGGTACCTCCGGAATCTGATAAGAAACAGCTTAAGAAAATGGTTGCTTCAGCTGATTCTGACAAGAATGCGAATGAGAACGTAACCGTCGAAGTATCAAAAAATACCACGTTGAGTGAGAAGTTTTTCCTGTCTGAATTTACTGAAGATTAGATTTTTGCCGGTGGGTGGTTTTATTTCCCTCCTTTCCGCTCACCGGCCCCCCCCTTTTTAAAGTCCCAGAGAGTTTTTACCTCTCTGTTTATATATTGGGTGGCCGAAGACCAGCAAGCCTTTGGCCACCCACGATAGTATCCCTATATTTTCTCTCTTTTTTCATCCTCAGAAGGTTTTCCTGAAAGTGTTAGAATAAATTGGGGCCGAGATACTGGATATTTCTTTTTGGAATTAGTAACGCTGCTAATAAGCCGCACGGCTTTTTGCGTCGACTGAATTAATTCGTTAGCGATTCCCTTTTTGATTTTAGCCGATACCTCTTCCAAACTAGAGAAATTTTCAGCTCCCGTATTCCTGACATACCTTCTAATTCCCGCCAGTTGCTTTCTTGTTGCTATCGATGGCTTTGTTGGGAGTGGACTTCTTTGTGTCCGCCTGTTTCGTATCTGGTACTCCCTGGGCCGTTACCTTCTCCGTTGATGTCGATGCCTTTTGCTGTGAGTTCTTCTTGTGCAGGACCTTGTCGATATATGCCAAGAACTGAGTGCCTTTCTTCGTAATGGCGTAGCGTCTGTACCGAACGCCAGCCACCTTCTCGTTTTGCACGAGGTCGTAGGTCTGGAGCCTCGGACAAAGCGTGAAGAATATGAAGCTCTGATAATCGTTTATTCCCATCTGGTTCGTCACCCCACTCATGAGCGCATCTCTGCATGAGAAGGTCAAATCAAGCAGCGATACCAAATCTGGAATGTTTTTGGCGTACTTGAAAGCTTTCTTTGCCGTCGTCATGTCGATCTTGGTATCAGCAAGGAGTTCATAAAGCTCCGAGAACTCTTCCTCCATTCCGGGGCGGGTATTGCCCTTCTTGTCGAGTTCTTTCGCCTGCGTGCTCAGTTTCTCCCGTAAGTTTCTATTTTCTGCATGAAGACGTGATAGCTCATCGGCGAGCGCCTTTGTGTCCGGTATCTCTATTGCACGTACCCATCCCTTGATCTCGTATTCTGCTGCAAGTTGAGGCACTGTTTCCAGCACGGCCAGTTTGACGTCCTTTGAGTCTTCAAAAAAAGAAGACATCTTAGAGAGGACCTTCTTTCGAAAAGTCTTGAGCTTGTCGGGGTGATCTTTCTCAAGGACACTGCTGCCCGAAGATTTCACTTTGGTTTCCAAAGCACCGTCCGAGATTACGACTGCAAAATGGGGCTTTCCGGAGCTGACGGCAAAATCGTATTCAAGTTCCGTATAACTCAAGCCAGAATCGGGTTCTATGGACCCGTACCGTCCACCAAGGATCAACATGTAAATGTCGGCGTCCGTGATCCAGCGCTGAATTACTTCCCACTGGCTACGATCCCCCGCTGTAAAGAGCTCCATGCCCGCCGGTATGTGACCGGCTTTGAGGATCGATTCAACTGCGGCTTGTCTCTCGGGAATCAAATCTGTATAAGTTGATGAAATGAATATTTGGAGTTTCGATTCCATTCAATCTCCTTTCCGCTAACCTTAAATAGACAGTTTTCTGTATAAAAACGAAACACAGTTAGTAGAGCTGTATAAGATCCCTCGAAGACATATTAGTTATCTAATCATAAGCAACTGTTATACATTCATATATAAAGAAAACTCCCATCTATTAGGGGGTGTTATACAGAAACTGTATAACACCCCTTTCCTCGTCTTGGTGATCGTAATATTAATCTGAGCTGTTCACAAAAAAAGCCCTATCTCTCATTTTGAGAAACAGAGCTTTAGTTGATCAGACCATAATCCCTCCATTGGTTACAACCGTTCACAAGTAGAAAAAATAAAGATCAAAAGCGTTATTTAGGTAACTCCATGATGACATATTGTCAAGTGATTTTACCGTGAGACTTTCAATCAGTAATCATCGATTTTCTTCTGGAATTACTCTGAACAGTTGTAGATGAAATCTGTAAGTCAGCCTGTAAATGGCTGAATTTTTTACACGAGAAAAAACAGATTTCTACTTTAAGGTGTGATATTTTTATGTGATAGAATCACTCATTACTAATCTTGGTAAAAGATATCGATAAGGAGACGATAATGGCTGAGTCTATCGCTACCATGCATGGTCGTCATGTCGGGGAACCGATCAAGGCGAAGAAGATGTCCCAGCGATTCGACCGCATCAAGAAAACACTCTTGTCCACTCCAATCTACCTGTGCCCGGAACGCGCGTACCTCGTGACTGACTATTTCAGGCACCATGATGATGTGAACGATTCCATGATAATCCGCAAGGCGAAGGCCCTGCGACATATCCTCCGGCATAAGTCAGCGCACATCTATCCCGATGAACTGATCGTCGGGAACATGGGCAGCCGGCGTATCTCAGCGATTATTCAGCCGGAGCTGGCAGGGGTCTTCATGAGTGAAGATTTGCTATGGATCGACAAAAGAAAAACGACCCCTTTTCGGATTTCGTGGGCTGACCGCTTGCGGTTACTCTTCCGGGTCCTTCCATACTGGCTGACCCGCAATCTGACCTTTCGCGCCTTTTACCCGCACATCTTCAGACTTATCGGTTATGCATCGGATCAGCTTAACGCGACCTATTACCTGATTAACGAAGCCGGTGGTATCGGACATTTCCTCCCAAACTACGAGAAGATGCTCAAGCTTGGCGTGAAGGGTTATGTGAATGCCATGGATGGAAAAGATGGAGACCTGCACCGGGCGGCCAAAATTGCATGCGAGGGTCTGATCGATTTTGCCGACCGAATGGCGAATGAAGCCGAGAGAGCAACCGGAAATCAGGAAGATCCTGAACGTATCCGAGAGCTGACGGAGATAGCGCGTATCTGCCGCAAGGTTCCCCGGGAACCGGCCGAAACCTTTCATGAGGCGTTGCAGTCCTTATGGCTGACTCATATGGCGGTGAATCTTGAGGGAATCAACTCCGCAATCTCCTTCGGGAGAATGGATCAATATCTGTATCCGTATTACCGGCGGGACATGGAGGAAGGAAGAATAACGCCGGAGCGCGCCCGGGAACTTCTGCTCTGCTTTTCCGCCAAGGCCGCAGAGCATGTCTTTCTCCTCGCGGAAAGGACAAGTCAATACCATGGAGGTTTTCTGGTAGTCCAGGCGGCGATAGTGGGTGGAATGGATCAAAACGGGAACGATGCCGTCAATGATCTTACCTATATCTTCCTTGACGTGATGGAAGAATCCGGACTCCGTGATCCCAATTATCAGGCACGGGTTCATTCCGGTTCACCGAAAGCCTATCTTGATCGGGTGGTGGATGTGGCGAGGAAGGGTGGCGGAGTTCCGGCCCTCTTCAGCGATGAGGCGTCGATAGCCGCTCTCACCCGTCACGGCTACCCTCTTCAGGAGTCGCGAGATTACGCGACGGTCGGCTGTGTGGAACTGACACTGCCGGGCAAAAGCTTCTTCTCAACCGACGCAGGACTCTTCAATCTTCCCCTCTGTCTCGAACTGGCCCTCAATAGCGGGAAACGGTTCAACGGCCACCGGCTGAAAGGGGTAGCCACTCCAGATCCCGAATCGTTTACCGGTATTGATCAGGTGATAGAGGCTTTCAAGGCGCAGGTGAACAACATGGCGACACGGATGATTGGCCACCTGCACATAATAGAGAAAGGGAATCGCGATTACCACCCCACTCCTCTCTCCTCCATGCTGGTAGACGGCTGTATCGAATCGGGAAATGATGTCACTGCGGGGGGTGCCATGTACAATTCAAGCGGAATACAGGGGGTCGGAGTGGCCGACATCGCGGATTCCCTCGCCGCACTGGATAATGTGGTATTCAAACGCAGGAAATACACCATGGCCGAGGTTTTGAAGGCACTGCGCACCAATTTTTCTCTTGATCCAAAAATGCAGGCGGAACTCCTCAATGCTCCGAAATACGGGAATGATCAGGCCGTGCCGGACGGTTATGCCGACCTGGTGGTTCGCATATTTCATGAGGCCCTCGCAATGCATCGAAACACGCGGGGAGGTCCCTATGTACCGGGATTTTATTCCGTGACTTGCCATGTCGCCTTCGGGAAGCGTGTGGGGGCACTCCCCAGCGGAAGACGGGTGGGAGAGCCATTCGCATCCAGCCTGGGGCCGGGAAACGGGAGGGATCGTTTAGGGCCCACAGCGGTCCTCAACTCTGTAGCCCATGTGGACGCAACCCTTGCGCCGAACGGGTACGCCCTCAATCTTCGTTTCGACCCCGCAACGCTGGCGGGGGATCGCGGAATAGAGATCATGGACGCACTTGTAAGAGGTTTTTTCGATTCAGGGGGAATGCAGGTACAGCTCAATGTACTCGATCATGAGAAGCTGGAGGACGCGCGAGCCAATCCGGGGAAATATCCCGGGCTGGTGGTGCGGGTTGCCGGTTACTGCGCTTACTTCGACGACCTGCATGATTCAGCAAAACAGGAAATCATTGCCAGGACCCGCTTGAAACTACAGTAAAGAGCAAAAGCAAAGTACAAATGATATGACAGTATCCCCTGCCGGTACTTCCCGCAATGCGGCTTCGACGCACAGTCAGCCATACCCCTCAGAGCGTTTTTTGTTGAAAACCGGACTGGTACATGATAGCTACTCGTATCTTTCGTGTCCGAACCATTTCAGACCCTTAAGAAACATGATATGCATACCAATGGATTCGAAAAGACATTAGAGGAGATATTCCGGGAAAGAGCCGATGTTCTGTATCGGACGGGTGAAGCGCTTTCCGATGCCCTTCGAAAGCTTAACGTCATCGAGAAGAACATTGACAGGAATCTTGATAAACTTAATAGATTCAACGGAATGGAAGAACCTGATGATATTGAAAAGCTATCCGACAGAATCGACAGAGAGATATCCCGATACAACAAAGCGCGGGAGTATGCCGCTTTGAGATATCACTACCTCATAATCACGCGGGAGGCCATGGGGTTTCGCAGGCACACATGGGTTGAAGAGATATACAGGATTCCGCCAAAAAGGAAACATTTGAACAGCGCTCATGGGCAGATTTAGCAAGAAAAGAGCCCAGATGGTCAATAACCATCTCATCGCACGCGGTATTACCGATGAAAGGGTTTTGAATACTATGGGAACGGTCCCGAGACATCTTTTTGTGGACGAGGGACTCCGGGAACAGGCATATTCCGACAATCCCCTTCCCATCGGCTCGCGGCAGACGATCTCTCAACCGTATATCGTTGCACTCATGACCGAAGCCCTTCAGTTGAGAGGAACCGAGAGGGTCCTGGAGATAGGCACGGGCTGCGGGTATCAAACGGCTATTCTGTCAGAACTGGCAGAGACGGTATTTTCCATCGAACGGATCGCTTCCCTCGCCTTCCGGGCCCAGAGGACCCTCGATTCGCTCCACTACTACAACATATTGATCAGGGTCGGAGACGGAACGTATGGCTGGAGTGAAGAATCCCCGTTCGACGCGATTATAACCACGGCCGGCGCCCCGGCGATCCCGGAGACCCTCAAAAAACAATTGACCGTTGGGGGAAAACTGGTCATCCCGGTCGGTGACCGAAGTTCACAGGTATTGTTACGCGTAACCCGTCTGTCGGAAGACCCGGATGACATACGAATAGAAAATCTCTGCGGATGTCGTTTTGTCGATCTGATAGGAGAACACGGCTGGAAGGATTAACATAGGGCATGCTGAGAAGATTATATGACTGGGTTCTTCACTGGGCCGAAACACCCTATGGATCATGGGCGTTGTTTCTGCTCGCCTTTGCGGAATCGAGCTTCTTCCCCGTGCCTCCCGATGTCCTGCTGATCGCGCTGGCAATATCCATTCCGGCCAAATCCTTCAGATACGCATTGATATGCTCCGTGGGATCGCTACTGGGCGGTATGGCCGGCTATGTGATCGGGTACCAGTTCATGGATCTGGTGGGATTTCGCATCGTCGACTTCTATGGTTTTACGGAACAATACCGGACGGTGGGCGATTTATATAACAGGTACAATGCGTGGGCCGTCGGAGTGGCCGGTTTTACGCCTATTCCCTACAAAGTCTTCACCATATCGGCAGGCGCATTCAAGATAAACTTTTTGATCTTTCTTTTCGC
The DNA here is from genome assembly GCA_036825195.1 of Syntrophales bacterium. GTDB lineage: Bacteria > Desulfobacterota > Syntrophia > Syntrophales > UBA2210 > UBA2210. The sequence goes on along the minus strand of DAISYQ010000020.1, from coordinate 16,293 downwards.
CTCGGCGGTAAGCAGGTTCGCGAGATTTTTTCTCGTAGGATGGCTCATATATGCATTCGGGCCTAGTATCAAACGGTTTATCGATCGTTATTTCAACATTCTGGCCTTTGTCTTTGTTGTGCTCCTTATCGGAGGTTTTGTATTAATCAAGTATCTTCTGTAAGTGAATTCGTATGGCGTGTAATAAGAAAACCCTTTTTATCCTTTTCCTTCTCCTGGTATTCGTTTCTGCCTGTGCCACCACACCCAAATCGGGGGGCGTGTACCACAGGGTGAAGAAGGGTGAAACGCTGTGGAGAATATCCCAGGCCTATAATTGCGATCCCGTCAAACTTGCCAGGATCAACCACCTGTCGGGCAACAATCTCGAGACAGGGAGTGTGCTCTTTATCCCCGATGCAACAAAACCCATTTCCATCAAGCCCGCTCCCGAACCACCATCGAAACCTCAAATTCCATCGGTTCCTGTAACACCCCCGACACCGAAGAAACGCACACCGATACAAAAGGAATCTGCAGCAGCACCGGTACAAAGAGAACCTGTCGAGGCTGATCAGAAAGAACCTTCGAAATATATTCAAAAGGATAAACAGTCCATCACCGAAGTGGTACCGCCCAAGAGTGTTCCGAGCACTCCGAAAGAACCCGCAAAAAAATCTTCCAGGCCCGATTTCATATGGCCTATGGACGGTACGGTATCCTCGAAATTCGGCACATATAAGGGAATACGGCATAACGGGATCAAGATACAGGGCAAGGAGGGAATACCCGTCGTTGCCTCCGCGGATGGGACGATCATACATTCCGCGCCCATCAAATACTACGGAGAAACTATTATTATAAAGCATAACGATCTCTATTCGACCGTTTATTCTCACTTAAGGGAACGGATACGCCAAACGGGTCACACCGTCAAGAAGGGGGAACTGATCGGATTTTTAGGGATAGAGGAAAAGTCGGGTAAACCAAATCTGCACTTTGAAATACGGTACAAAAACAGGGTAAAAGATCCCCTCGCGTACCTTCCCAAGAAGAAATAGGAGGAGTAATGAAACTGGATAATGACATCTATGTGTATGAGTGGACGAATATGTTTGAAAATAACTGTAACAGCTTTTTCATAGGTGGGAGTGTCCAGGCACTGATAGATCCCGGTCTCAAGGTATTTCTTCCCGATCTTCTGGAGAAAATGAAAGCGGACGGCATAGATCCGAAGAATATGAAATATGTACTAAACACCCATTCACATCCGGATCACTTCGAGGCGTCCGAAACCTTCGATGCCGATACAAATATCAAGATAGGCCTGCACAAAGACGGGATCGATTTCCTGAAGGGTGCCGGCGGGCACATGTACGGTCTGTTCGGATTGGACGCCCCGAAAGTCAGCATAGACATGGTGCTGGAGGAAGGACCCCTCAAACTCGGAGACGAAGATTTCGAAATACTGCACGTACCCGGCCATTCACCGGGATCGATCGCCCTGTACTGGCCCTCCAGAAAAGCCCTCTTCCCGGGAGACGTGATATTCAATCAGAACATCGGGAGAACGGATTTCCCCGGAGGCAATGGCGAACTTCTGAAAAAAAGTATCCGGAGACTTTCTGAGCTCGATACGGACTGGCTCTTCCCGGGTCACATGAACATCATTACCGGGAATGAGGACGTTAAGCGCAACTTCCGGTTTGTCATAGATCGTATCTTCGCTTACATATAGAAACACTACATATCCGAATCCAGGACATAGGCAAAGATAAGGGGCGCCACGATGGTGGCGTCCGATTCGATGATGTACCCCTTGGTATCCACGGCGATCTTTTCCCAAGTTATCTTTTCGTTCGGCACGGCCCCGGAATATGATCCATAGCTGGTTGTCGAATCGCTGATCTGACAGAAATATCTCCAGAGATTCACCTCTTTCAACCCCATGTCCTGCCGCAACATGGGAACCACGCAAATGGGGAAATCACCGGCGATCCCCCCGCCGATCTGAAAGAATCCCACGGGATAATCTTTGCACGTATCCCGGTACCACTGGGCCAGAGACATCATGTACTCAATGCCGCCGCGCACGGTGTTGACGTTTTGGATGTGACCCCTGATACAGTGAGAGGCATAGATATTTCCAAGGGTGGAATCCTCCCAGCCTGGGACAAATATGGGAAGATCCTTTTCAGCCGCCGCGAGCAGCCAGCTATCTTTGGGATCGATTTGGTAGGGCTCAAACTTCCCTTCGCGCAGGAGACGATAGAAAAATTCGTGAGGGAAAAACCGCTCTCCTTTCCGGTCCGCTTCCGTCCAGGCTTCCAGCATCTTATGTTCGATGCGCCTCATCGCCTCTTCTTCTGGAATACAGGTGTCAGTCACGCGATTCAACTGGCGCTCCAGGAGCTTTTGCTCATCGGTAGGTGTCAGGTCCCGGTAGTTCGGAATACGGACATAATAATCATGTGCCACCAGGTTAAAGACATCTTCTTCCAGATTGGCTCCCGTGCAACTGATTGCGTGCACCTTATCCCTGCGTATCATCTCCGCCAGAGATATGCCCAATTCCGCCGTGCTCATGGCTCCGGCAACGGCCATCAGCATCTTCCCCCCTGAAGAGACGAACCGCTGATATCCCTCCGCCGCATCAACAAGGGTGGCGGCATTAAAATGTTTGAAGTTACGCAGTATAAAAGTCTTGATCGTTTCCGTTTTCATTGTTCTTCTTTCCGTCATGATAACAGGCACGATACCGTACCTGGAAAATTCTTTTCAAAACCTGAGAATAATACCATAATTTATCTGCAAATACCACAAGCTCCTTATATATCTTTGATTGCATATCTCCCGAACAGTGCGTTCCCTTTCCAAGCCAAGTAGTTATGTATTCATTTTAACAGCTTATCAGGGAGTTGAGCCCTTACTAGAAGAGGAATCTCTACTTCATATGTATCGGAAATGCGTCCCCGACAACAACATGAATCCAAGAGGAACGCTTGCCTTTGGCATGTCCGATTCCAGAAAAAGATGCATGAATGAGGGATAGGTTGCGGGGCTATTTATCCGGATCTACCAACCCCTTGACGAACCAGCGCTGCATGAAGAGGACCACAAGGATCGGTGGCAGCATCACAAGCAGCGAACCGGCAAGAGCTATATTCCAGTACGGCAGGTCATCCGCCGCCGGAATCAGGTGCTGAAGACCGATGACGGCCGTCATCATCTTCGGATTCGTCGTAATAAGCAGAGGCCAGAGATACTGATTCCATCCATAGACGAACTCAATAACCACCAGCGCGGCAATATTCGTTTTGGAGAGCGGAATGAGAATCTTCCTGAAAAAGGTCATCGCCGAAGCTCCGTCCATCTTGGCCGCCTCGCAGAGTTCCTCGGGAATGGTGAGGAAGAACTGGCGGAAAAGAAAGGTGCAGGTCGCCGATGCCACCAGGGGCAGGATAAGCCCCGTATAGCTGTCGAGGATGCTCCACTCAAGTGTCACCGTTATCTCATGACCCGCTATCCAGGTAGCGACACCGTCCAGATTCAGGGCTGTCCACAGCTTCATGATGGGACTCATTATGTTCGCCGCCATCTCATAGGTAGGTAGTATTCTCACTTCCACCGGAAGCATGAGGGTGCAGAAAACGGACACGAAGGCCACCGTCCTGAACCGATAGTCGAAGTACACAATGGAAAAGGCACCGAGCAGGGAAACGATGATCTTGCCGATGGTTATACCCGATGCCATGATGAATGAATTCAAGAGGTTCGTTCCCAAATTCCCTTTTTCCCAGGCGGCTTGTATGTTCACCAGGAACTGATCTCCCGGAATCAGCGGCATGGGGACCTGGGACACGTCCTCAATGGGAAGCGTCGCGGCGATTATGGCGTAGATAATCGGAAACCCGACAATAATAATCCCTGCTATCAAAAAAATATATGTCAGTGTATCCAGAATCGGTGTTTTTTCAACCATTGGCCATTATCCCGTGTATTGAACCTTTCTTTCCACATACTTGAACTGCAAAACCGTAACCAGAATGATCAGAGACATGAGCACGATAGACTGTGATGCCGATCCACCCATATTCAGGCCTATGAATCCGTCCTGATAGACCTTGTACACCAGTATATTCGTAGCGCCTCCGGGGCCGCCCTGCGTCATAACATGAACAACACCGAAGGTATCGAAGAACGAATAGATGATGTTCATGACCGTAACGAAAAACAGTGTAGGCGACAGGAGCGGAACCGTTATGGTCCAGAACCGCCTGAAGGGACTCGCCCCGTCTATTGCCGCTGCCTCGATAAGTGATTTGGGGATCGCCTGCAGTCCGGCAATAAAAAAGACAAAGTTATAACTGATCTCCTTCCAGGCACTCGCCATGATGATCATAAAGAGCGCATCGGATCCCCGTAAAACCGGGTTCCAGTCAATACCGAACCAGCGCTTGATCCCGAGAGCGACAACCCCGTATGAAGGGTGAAGCAGAAAGAGCCACAGGATACCCGATATGGCCGGTGCCACCGCATAGGGCCAGATAAGAAGCGTCCTCACAACGGCCTTCGCCTTCAGTGCCCTATTTGCCATCGTGGCGATAAAAAGACCGGTGGATATGGACACTGTTGCGACACAAACGCTGAAGATAATCGTAATTCCTATGGACTTGAGATACAGTGGATCCGTAAAAAGCGCCACAAAATTCGAAAACCAGATAAAGGTGCTGTGCTGACCGAACGGATCGCTTCGCATTACCGACTGCATCAGCCCCTGGGCGGCAGGCCAGTAGAAAAAGGTGAGCGTCACCAAAATTTGTGGAAATATTAACAGGTATGGAAGTGTTTTTGAGGCAAAGATAGATCTCTTTATCATTGTTCTTCTGTTCGCAAAACAACGCTTCCCCTGTTTAAGGGGGAAGCGTTGTCCATATCGAATTTTTTATAGTTGCTGACTATTTATAGATCTTTTCAAATTCACGAAGTTGCTGATTGCTCCTCTTGACAGCGCTGTCAAGGGCCTCCTGCGGTGTCTTGGTGTCATTCCAGACGAGTTCCAGTTCTTCATTGATGATATTACGGATCTGGATGAAATACCCGAGACGCAGACCGCGTGAAACCTTTGTCGGATCCTGACGCGTCAGTTGCTTGATCCCTACTTCCTGATAGGGGAATTCATTGTAATACCCTTCTTTCTTTAGCTGTTCATAGGCGGCAAGGGTGATCGGGAAATACCCGGTCTCCTTGTGCCAGTATATCTGCATATCCTGTCTGCCCAGATGTTTCAGGAATGCCGCAACACCTTTGTAGTCCTTCTTATCGTGGCCTTTGAATACCCACAGAGATGCTCCGCCGATGATACTGTTCTGGGGATTCTTCATCCAAGCTTCAACCGGCATGGGAGCGACGTCCCACTTAAAGTCTTTGGCTGATTTTTGAAGTTTTGCGATAGCGCTGATGGAATCGATATAAACACCGGCATTCTGAGCGAGAAACTCGGCCGTGGGCCCCTGAAATTTCTGGCCGCCGTAGAAGAAGCGCCCGTCTTTCATCCATTCCTTCAGCATGCCGATATGCTTGACAACCGTTGGATTGTTGATAAGGAGTTCACAATCGAGACCCTCGTAACCGTTCGCCTTTGAGGCAAAAGGGATATTGTGCATGGCGCTGTAGTTTTCCACCTGGGTCCACGACTGCCAGCCGAATGTCAATCCGCCCTTTACGCCGGATTTTACCAGTTTCGCCGTAATCTCACCCATTTCATCCCATGTAACAGGTGTTGTTTTATCAAGCATCGGGATACCGGCTTTTTTAAAGAGATCGACGTTGTAATACATGACGGGAGTAGATGAATTGAAGGGCAGTGACATCAAATCGCCATCGGCGTTCATGTAGTAGGAAAGGACCGGCTGAAGATACCCCTTCCAGTCGATGTCGTACCCTTCCTCTTTCATAAGTTTGTACACGGGATAAATGGCGCCTGAGAGCATCATCGTCTGGGTACCTACCTCGAAGGACTGGAGGATATGGGGCTGCTTCTTTGCCCGGTAAGCGGCTACACCGGCATTGACCGTCTCGTCATAATCTCCCTTGTAGGTACCAACCACAACATACTCTGACTGGGAATCGTTAAAGGCTTTAATCATGGTATCAACCACCTGGCCTCGGGGTCCCTTCATTGCGTGCCACCAGTGAATGGTGATCGGTTCAGCCATGACCTGACCGGTCAGGAAAACCAGCGATGCAGCAACGGCAATGACCATCAACAGCTTACGTACTTTCATAATAACGCCTCCTATCCCTGAAATGTATTTGATTAATATACCCGGCTACGATCCCTTTTCCAGCTCCCGGGCACATCAGAGTTTAGAGACAAACAAGGGTTGAGTCAAGGATTAAGTTCCTGTCACTTCCACTTTTTTGAACGGTGCGGTGACAGCATTCTCCGCAACGTGTCGCTGGAAACTTCAATGATATCAAAATTCATTAAAAAATACCGTAACCCACCCTTGACGAAACTTCCTATTTGTAATAGTACACATACGGCTTGAGGATAGGCATCCACGGAAAGAGCCTCTCGTTACGGGCCAACCCACCGAAAAGAAGGAAAGGTCGTCGTCATGTCAACGGTAACCCTGAGAAATGTGGTAAAGAGATTTGGGAAAGTGGAAGTTGTTCACGGGGTTAATCTTGAGATAGAGGGGAATGAGTTCGTAGTCCTCGTCGGGCCTTCAGGATGCGGAAAATCGACGATACTAAGGATGATCGCCGGTTTGGAAAAGATCACAGAGGGGGAAATCCTGATCGGTGGGAAGGTTGTGAACGACGTGGCACCCAAAGACCGGGAAATCGCCATGGTCTTCCAAAACTATGCCCTATACCCGCATATGAACGTCTTTGACAACATGTCCTTCGGTCTGAAGATCAGCAAGACACCCAAAAACGAAATAGAACGAAGGGTACAAGAGACAGCAGAAATCCTCGAACTGGAAGACTTGCTTCACAGAAAGCCCTTTGAACTTTCAGGCGGTCAGCGTCAGCGGGTTGCCATGGGGAGGGCCATGGTCAGGAAACCATCCATCTTTCTCTTTGATGAACCCCTCTCCAATCTGGACGCAAAACTGCGAACCCAGATGCGTACGGAAATGAAACTTCTGCACCAGAAGGTTCAATCCACGATTATATACGTCACCCATGATCAGGTGGAGGCCATGACCTTGGCCGACAGAATCGTTGTGATGAACGATGGCTATATCGAGCAGGTAGGCGGACCGATAGAACTGTTCGAGAAACCGTCAAATATCTTTGTCGCCGGCTTTATCGGCAGTCCGCCGATGAACCTGACACCCGCCAGGATTGATTCTACGGGAGGGAATTCCCAGCTTCATTTCCCCGGAGGTTTGAGGATCCCGATCCCGGAAAGATCGGACAGCAGCATCAAAGACGGTATGGACGTAATCATGGGCCTTCGAACTGAAGACCTGACAATTGATAATGGCAACAACGGCAATAATCTTCCGGAAGAATGGAAGGTACAAGGTATCGTTGAGGTTGTTGAACCCCTTGGCGGAGAAACAAACATGCACATGGATATACAAGGGGTAAAACTGACGGCCAGAAGCGAGGGAAGAAGAATCATACACGTCGGAGAAGAAATACGGCTCGCCCTCAATCTCAACCACCTCCATATCTTTGACGCGCAGAGTACGGCTTCGATCTATTGATAACTCATAGAGTCAAACAGCCGGATATACGTTCTTACAGTCAGTCTCCGCTCTTTCTGCCTTCAAGAACGGCCTCCATAATTTCGGTAAATCCCTCTCCGCCATCCCGGCTTGCCACAAACTCAGGCAGGCATTTCATCTGATCGGCAAAACGGAGAACATTTCCCACCCCTGCGGAATGAGGAAAGTATCTGAACATGGGTTCATCATTCGGTGAATCCCCGCAAAACAGAAAGTGTTCTTTCGTATCATCCAGGTCCATCCCCCAGCGTTCACGAACAAACCTCTTTGTCATCCCCAGTTTGTCATACCTGCCGAACCATCCGTTCACATGAATCGAAGACACCTTGCATGTTGCACCATGTGTCCTGAATATCCGGCAGATCGCCTCCACCCCTTCCTCATTCAGTGGGTACACATCCTCGCAGAAGTCCACTGCAAGATCCGTCTCCCGGTACAACTGATCACTGGCGATTGCCGTTCCGGGTACGTTAGCGAGTATTTCATCCCCCACACGCCACAGCCGTTCGCGGTTGGCCGTCCTGACTTCCGGTGAATCGAGGAATACCTTCTTCAGTTTTCTCTCCTTTTCATCGAGCCAGAAATAAAAGGCCCCGTTTTCTCCGACGACACCATCCACGGGCCACATCCTGGCAATATGATCACACCATCCGGCCGGTCTTCCGGTTATCGGAACTACCTTCAGACCGTTTTCCTTCAGCCTCCACAGCGCATCAAAGGCGCATGCCGGAATCCGACCACCGGTTGTGAAGGTATCGTCAATATCAAAAAAAACACCGTAAAACTTTCCCGCAACATCGGATCGGAGTTTTGTGATAGGTGAAAGCATCGTACTCTCCTCATGAAACTGTCATGATACCATGAATAGTGGAAAACCATACAAAATGCAATATTTTAGATAAACGCGAATATTTCTTTACGGTGCAACGATTACCGTGCCATGCGGCGTAAACGATCACACCACAACGGAATGATACGACGATGGCTCCGAAACGGCCCTGAGTTGGCCACCTTATGGTAGCAATAAAATGAGCTTTTGTGGTATCTTTATCCATTCTTGGGCGACAGCTCGAAAATTAGGGGGTACGGTATGATTATCCCGCATGACAGCGTCGAGATTGTAGAGGTCGGCCCCCGCGACGGCCTGCAGAACCTCGGTGAATTCGTCAAGACCGAACAGAAGGTTGTCCTTATTCAACGCCTTGCCGAAAGCGGCCTCCGTGAGATTCAGATAGGTTCCTTCGTCAATCCCTCTGCGGTCCCTCAGTTCAGAGATATCAGAGAGGTTGCCGATCGAGTGGTGGGGAAAATACCGGGTGTTACCTTCACGGCGCTGGTGCCGAATCTGAGAGGCGCACAAGAGGCCTTCGCATGCGGTATAAGAAAGATCGCCTTCGTTCTTTCCGTCTCCAGGGCTCACAACCTGAGCAACGTTCGTAAAACTCCCGAGGAGTCCCTGGAAGATCTCAAGGAAATTGCTCGTCTCCGATCCGACTACCCCGATGTTGTCATAACCGTGGATCTGGCTACAACATTCGGATGCCCCTTCCAGCTTGAGGTGACGCGGGAAGATGTCCTTCATTACGTCGGCAAGGCGCACGAACTGGGGTTTGACCGTATTACTCTCTGCGATACGGTAGGCTTCGGAAATCCTCGACAGATATATGATACTGCCGTCGCTTGTATTGAAGCATTTCCCAATGTGACATTCCGGTGTCACATCCACAACACCCGCGGCCTGGGACTTGTCAATACCTTTGCCGCCTACATGGCGGGAATCCGTTCTTTCGATTCTTCCATCGGAGGACTGGGAGGGTGTCCCTTTGCACCGGGAGCGACCGGCAACATCGCCACTGAGGATGAGGTCTTCATGTTCAATGAGATGGGAATAGAGACCGGCATCGTTGTGGAAGGTCTCCTCGAAACCACTCGGTATCTGAGGGAGATACTCCCCGGTGCTCATCTCGAAAGTGCACTTTCCAGGGCCGGTTTGCCGGCCTCCAGACCGTACAATGGCGAGCGGTTATAATAAAATACATACTCGCTCCGCCCCCTCAACAGTTGACAATCCTTCAAAAATTACTACTATACGTTGTAAAGTAATAGTACGGATACGTGGGTCATGCATGGCATACCGATGCCGTTCGATTTTCAATAACAATGCTGGCTTTATTATTTCTCAATGGGGCCGGCAAAAGCAGGTGCGTAATGATACAAAAAATCCGCAAGACAACGATACTGACACTGATGCTCGGGACAGCTCTTCTCATATCAGGAGGTATGGCGACTCCGGCTGAAGCATGTAAGATGGATATACGGGTGGACGGAACTGCAAAAGACACATACTCCGTCGGTGACGAACTGATACTGAAGGTAACGGTATACTTGACACACAGGAACTGTCCCGAAGGGATAGACACAACCCAGTTCGGAGTATCAAGCCTCAAAGTGCTCGGTGCGACGGAATGGTCGGAAACTTCAAGAAACAACTTTGAACGATTGATAAAGGTAGAGATCCTTCCCTCGGAGACCGGTGAAGCACTCATGGAGGCAAAACGTGTTTGTTCGAAAGAGGGAGGATACGCTTCTCTGCGCTTGAAGGTGACATCGTAAAGAGGCCACATCGAGACGAATCATCCTGCGGGGAGGCGCTATGATAAAAACGGAAAGACTATACCTCCTGATGGTGGCAGTAATCCTGGCCGTTGCGGTTATATCCATCGGAGGTATCTCGGGCCTGGGCGGAGCGCAGGATTCGGCATACGCTGAACAGGCAAAGGTGCCGACTTTCAAGCCTTTGGAGCCGTCAGGAGGGTTTGGTTCGGTCGATACAATCGTACCGGCAACCGGCACGAAACCTGATAAGACTGGTTATGGGATTTACGACAAACTCAAGTACCCTCTCCTTGCCCTGGTTATAACGTCAATCTCCGGGATACTTGTTCATTTCAGAGGAACCCGCGTTCTCCGTCCTCTTATGCTCCTCACGTCTCTCGTACTATTCGGGTTCGTAAACGGCGGTTGCCCCTGCGTAATATCCAGCTTTCAAAATCTCCTGCTCCTGGGATTAGGAGTAGACATCAATAGCTACAATATCGTCTGGTTTCTTGGAGTCATCGTACTGACCTACCTGTTCGGGCGTGTCTGGTGCGGTTGGGTCTGCCATTTAGGGGCCCTCCAGGAGTTCTTCTATCGCACCAACAGACTCGGCTTTTTGAAAGGCGATAGGGCACAAAAGATTCTGCGGTGGATACGGAATACCCTCTTTGTCGTTTTGATAATTCAACTTGCAATAACGAAGATGAACCTCTTTGAAGAGATCGATCCTTTTAAGGTAGCCTTTAATTTCACATCCTATTACGCGGCGGGATGGATTCTCCTGGGCATTCTCCTTGTAACATCGCTCTTCATGTATAGACCCTTCTGCAGAGGCGCCTGTCCCGTCGGTTTGGTGCTGGGATGGATATCCAAGCTCCCCGGGACATTCAGGTTGCAGATGAACGATACCTGTTCGCAATGCAAGCGATGTACTGCTACCTGTCAATCACAGGCAATCGACGAACTGTGCCGTATCAACAATTCGGACTGCATACTGTGCGGTGACTGCATGGAGACTTGTAAAGTAAAGGGTATAGCACCTCTCGTACGGGGGAAAATCCCGCCTACGGCATCAACCTAGTCATGAAAATATAATGCCAGCAAGATTGTTATATAGATATAATGATCCGTGAAGTAAAAAACTCTTAGGAAAAATTGATACAAAGGGCGGGCATTCTGATACGGTCAATCAGATGATTGATATTCTGATCATTATTATAGCATATATGCAAACCGACGACTTCTATCGCTTCTTGGTTGCTAGTGAAATATTATAGGGAGTCATTAAGCGCTTGTGGTTACCTTACACAGGATTACCGTCTGCCTGTAACAGGATAAACCGGTATGTCTTTCTTTTCTTAAATTCACCGGAATCCAACATTTGCTTCTGCTGCAACAATTTGTCAATCTTTTTTCTGAAGGCCCATAATATGAATCTACAGATATGCGGATGTTTATTTCTTGCTTTCTCCGTCACTATATCCAGCGCCTTGAGTGCCTTCTCCGCTATGTTGTTTCCAAGATCCAGCGTTTTTGTTACACTCTCGGTAATATCCTTTTCGGATACTACCGTAAAGCCATTGTCTTGAGCCTGACTCATGAAGACTTCATAGTCATGTCCACTCTTGCCGAGTTCCCTTGTAACATTTTTCAAAACAAAATAATCGCATATCATGAGATGGCCATCCTTTTTAAGAGCCCGTTTAGCATTCTTAAAAAGTTTACTCACTTTGATATATTGGGCTGACTCGCTCATAATAATGCAATCATATCGATCCGTTTCGGAGAAAGCCTCAAAGGTCGAATGATGAAGGCAGGCATTTACATTTTGCATAAAGATTCTCTTCTGGTTTACATCGGGAGATAATCCTTCCGCTTCATATCCGAGGCTGATCAATTTCTTGATTAATACCCCCGTACCACATCCGACATCCAGGATTGTTCTTACATCATCAGGAATATTATCAACCAGATAGTTTTCATACCGTTCCTGCGCTTCCAAGAGCCGTTGGAATGAAACCGTATCTTCAGGCAGCCACATTCCGTAGTGTAATCTTTCCAGCCCTAAAACCTCATGATAGAAGCGAAGGGCTCTATCGTTTCCGGTGCTCATGCATTTCTCCTTATACAGACGATATAACTCTCTCTTTTCCCATTATCAGTAACTCGGCCCTATTGAATTGAGTTCATCAGTTCATTACCGGTCATGAGATATTAAAACATTTCTAACACGAAATATATAAAGCGGGATTTCAAACGGTTAAAAATCTGCCTTTCGCTTTTCTATCGGCCGTGCGAGTTGTATCCCTTTTGTGTCACGGTCTTAAAAAGTATAGTAAAAGATCCCGTTGTGTTTTACAGATCTCTGATTCCCTGATCGATCTCTGTAAGTTCAATCATCCTATCCGCAATAGCGACATCACATATCGCCTCGATCATTGCCGCACATGTTTTTCGAGTGAAATCTTCTACCAATTCAGATCGCTTGCGTCAACTTAAACCATATGTGGTGATACATATACGGGCCTGAAGCCGACCCTGCTGAGAAGGATAAAGGTATCCTTGACCATTTTTTGAATACGTATATCTTCACTCGCCAGTTTTGTCGTTGCCCCCCAGATAATAAGCATGACTTTCTTCATTCAATCATGACGGAGGGAAAGGAACATATGGTAGACATGAATACAATCTTTTCTGCGGTTATTGGACTATCATTGGATTACAGCACATAACGGTGTATGTCCTATCAATTATCAGTTCCCCATTACGGTTTAATTATAACACCTTGAGATCCCCGCCCGTCGATTTTCAATATCATCCGCTTTTCGATCCTCACATGCCTCAGATACGTCGTTTCTCCTACCGCTGGCAAGGAACCTACCCAGTCCCAGTCGAAATAATCATCCGAATCCGATCCCTCGGTAATAGTCATATATTGTATCCCCAGTGATGTAATGTTCTGGAAGAAGTGAGACCCTTGAGAAGGATCTGCTTTCAGCTGTTTATTTCGCAGTTCGATGATAGCGGCCACCCCTGAGATATGCTGCCACTTGACTGGTATGCCGAGCCACCGGTCGGCAGAACCCCACCTTCCCGGACCAACCAGAAGATAGGGTCGCTTTTCTCTGGCAAGCCCGGCGTTGATACGCCCTATTTCCTCTACAATCTGTAAGGTTGCTTTGGTTTCGAAATTATCCGGTTTGACATAGACGATATCTGCCATCTCTTCGTTCTTCCCGTTTCCAAGTACCGTGGCCGAACGACAGAATGCCTTTGCAATATCCTCTTTCGTAATTTCAATATCAAGACGCTCCTTATCAGCGACCATGGGCCTCATCTGAAGAAAGAAAAAATCGCCCGCACCTTCCTTTTTAGGCTTTAGATTCACTGAAAATTCGATCTCCACAGGGCAGCCCAAGCCCCTGCGACTTAATTCCAGCAAATCACTCAATAGTTGAGGTAATGGAAAAATATGGTGTTTTAACAGCTGTGCGAATGTAAGAATCTTAGGTCCCGCACCATAGGCCGTATCTCTGATAGAATGTTCCTCATGGATATAGGTACTGGCAAGGGTCTGTACGGGAAGTTCTTTCTCAGCATCGTTTACTTCCCGTTTCTCCAGGTTCGAATGTATTGCAAAGTTGAGATCATCGGGATAATTCTTGACCCTGAGAGCGTAAAAAAAACGCTGGGCATTTGCCAGCATGTCATCAACAGTGGAGAACTGAGGCATGATCTCCGGGTATTTGGGAGAAAATCTGAGCGCTTTTTCCCCTTCCACAACCGTCTTTCCCAGACCTAAGGCGATATGGGCAATTCCCTCTTCGGATTTCATATGGGAAACCGGATAAAAATTATGGGACTGGGCTACACCGGAAATGTCAGGATAAAAATATTCCCCGTATTCTCTTCCGGAGAGTTGCTGGATAATGACGGCCATTGACTCCGCATGAGGTTGGTTTAAGGTGTCCCTGGAAAATGCCCTGGGCCCTTCATAATAGGTAGATGCGTACACCAATTTTATGGCAGTGATGAGATGTTCAAGCCGCTTGGATGGATCAGGATGGTTGTTAGGGATCATGTAGGTCTGATACAGACCGGCATATGGCTGGAACTGAGCATCTTCCAGAAGGCTGGAGGAACGAATGGCCAGTGGAATCGTAACCTGGGCTATAAACGCTTCCAGATCTTTTACAAGCCACTCCGGCATACGAGCTTTTAAGAAGGCTTCCGCAACTTCCTTGTCGGTGAAACTCTTCTTGGCAAAACGTTCCAAATGGTTGTCCGTTACGAAAGACTCGAAACCGTCTGTAGTAATCACGAGTGTCTTGGGGATCTTAATATTTATTTCGGGGTATTTCTCATATAATCCGAATTCCTGCTGCAGCATGACGGACATAAAGGCAAGACCCCGAGCCTTTCCTCCCAGCGAACCTTCGCCGATCTTAAGAAAATCCATTATGCTCGGATCAAAATTATTACGATTGAACCTGGCGACCACGCCTTTCTGTTGCCACTTCCGTAGCGCTCGAATATTGGAGATAAGATACTGACGAATTTCATCGGCATTACTAAATACTGAGGCCGATATTCTACGGAAATCGGAGGCAAGAGAGAACTCGGAGCGAGCCATGATCCAGTTGGAGAAATGATTATTTTCGGCATGATAATAGATGGATGCATCCGGTACCAGTGCAATCTTTTCTTCCAACGAGCGAAGATCGGCTGCCCGGTTAATTTCCGTTCCGTCCGGCATGCGGAAGACAAAATCCCCAAATCCGAGGTGACCTAGAAAGAAGTCATGTAATTCACCGGGAAGGTCGGGTGAATTCTTATCGAGGAACACCGCCGGAATCTTTTTCGCCTTCTTTCTATTCGACGGTTCCGAACTCATGAGAAGAAGAGGAAGGTCACTGATTTCCTTCTTGATTTGGGAGAGCAATACGACCCCTGCTTCGGCATCCAGTTTCCCCTGCTTCGGCATTCGCGTATCGGATATAACGCAAAAAAGGAAATCGTGGTACTTACGGACAAGTTCCATGGCCTTTTCATAGTTTTCAGCAACCAGGATCTTGGGCCTCGCCCGCATGGTAAGAAGCCTGTGTTCTTCATTGAGTCCAAGTTCAAGCACCGCCTGGGTTTGCTTTACAATTTCTTTGTAGATCAGAGGTAAAAAAGTTGAATAATACACAGGAGAATCCTCGACCAGGATCATGACACGGACTTGGGCCTTTCGGGTATCAAAATCAACATTGAGTTCATCTTCCGCACTCTTGACTATAGCCAATAGCAGATCGGAATTGCCCGACCAGATAAAGATCTTGTCAATACCATCGCAATTTCTGTTCTCCGGATGGGGATAAATACCTCTGGGGCTATGGGCCAGAAGAATAACAGGCAGGTCGGGCCTGATCTCTTTTATCTTCAGACCTAAAGAGAAGGAATCCATCTCCTCCAGATGGGGCATGGTAATAACCATGTCAAATTTCTTCTTCTCTAGGATTGATAGCGCCTCACGGGCCGAAGTAGTACGGGTGACCCGAGGAGGGATACTGAGATTCAATCCACTGTATTCATTGATTATCTTTGATGCAAGGGTTGTATCTTCTTCCATGATGAACGCGTCATAGGGGCTGGAAACCAGCAGAATCTCACGCACCTTAATCGCCATCAGTTCATAAAACACCTTTGAACGCGTAAAAAATTCATCGTATTTAATGTTATTTTTTGGAACCATCCCGGCTTACCCCGCATTGATTATGAAATGCCTGTAGTTTTGCACATTCCCCGGTAAGAGAAAAGATATCTTCTTATTCTGACAAGAACTTCTTTGCGAAGCGAGTATAAGAAAGACGGTCTTGTGAGTCAATGGAATAATGGCGACACCGCATGATATGGTTCCGTGAGTAATCATGCTCAACACCAGGTCTTTGATAGACCGAAGCATTCTTTAAATGCAACCCGCGAA
>DAISYQ010000019.1:0-61688 GCA_036825195.1 Syntrophales bacterium | reverse complement strand
GAACAAATCGGACAGATAAAACAACAGCGCACCGGTAAAGATCATGATCCTTCCAGATCGAGCCAAAGAATGATCGTTGAAAATCGACCACGCCCCCGCCAGCATAACGGAGATAACGATCATATAACATATCACCGGTACCTTCATCCGCCCCAGGTACGCCCTCAACCAGAAATAGACCAGAACGCCGGTGGCGGCGATCACCAGAGATCCCACTCCGGCCCATTGCCCGATCCCCGTTACCCGCAGGAAACCGACAATGTACAGCACATGCCCTATCAAGAACGCCACCAGTCCCGCGAGAAACATCCCCTTCTGGGGAAGGGCCAGAGCAACGTCTCCGCACAGACAGAAGATCAATCCGGCGAGGATCAAATAATAATATCCGCTCATCTGATAGGGCTGGACAAGAACCGCGATGACAAACAGAGATGAAAGAGCCGCCTTGACCACCAGGGCCTTCCCTTGGTTATCCTCTCGTATGTGATAGAGAAGCACGATCAGCAGCAGTACCGCTGCGCCAATGATAATTACGTTTTCCATATCCCCCCCCCTTTGACAGTTATTCCGGTCTGTTACCCGTCTATGATCCGTCGATACCCATCGGGGTCGGTATCCGCCTCCGTATTGATGACCAGTATCCGTGCATTGTCACGAAGCTGCAATTTGTCGCTCAGGAAACCCGGCATCTCGGCGCAAAGCGCGATAAGAGCTGCAAGCCCCGCGGCGCCCGATTCACCCGATACTACCCCCCCGGCGGCAAGGCGTCTCATGGCCTCTTCAGCCCAGCGATCTTCCATGGAGACAAAGGCGTCAAACCGATCACGTACCGCCGGCCATGCGGTCATGGACGGTGTCTCGCAATTCAGTCCGGCCATAATGGTGCCTGCTTCTGACGAAACGGAGTGCGGCATACCGTCTCCGGCCTGCGCGGACCGGAAGAGACAATCGGCGGCCTGCGGTTCAGCGCAGATCAGACGAACGCCATCCGACGGGTTGTTGAAGAACTGAGCCGCCGCGGAAGCGAAGGCGCCGACACCCGCCTGTATAAAGACACCATCCGGGAGATCTTCCCCCTCTCTTGCAAGCTGCATCGAAACCTCGTTGAAGATCGTGATGTATCCCTGCTGGATGTGCAGGGGAATCTCCGTGTAACCAGGGTACGCCGTATCGGCTATGATCATGCGGCCATCGCGACCTTCTGCCGCCGCACGCCTCACGGCATCATCATATCCCCCGTCGACGACAACAACCCGCGCCCCTTCCGATCGGATCGCATCGATCCGCGCGGGCACCGTTCCCCTGGGAACATAAATAACGGCCGGTCTTCCAAGGAGCCGCGCAATCCAGGCGACGGCCCGTCCATGGTTGCCGTCGGTGGCGCAGGAAAAGGTTATGCCGTCCGCCAGCCCGCGTCCCCTTGCTCCGATAAACTCTTCCGGTTCGAGGCGGCCGCCACCGAGTTCACGAAGCGCGCGATACACGGCATAGGCCGCACCAAGCGCCTTGAATGCCTTCAGACCGAAACGCCTCCCCTCATCTTTCACCAGAAAAGATCCGATCCCCAGATCACGGGCAATCCCGTTTATCGAGACGAGGGGTGTGGGTGCGTACCCGGAAAGCGCCCGATGCAAACGCAGGACATCTTCCACTATATGAGACGGACAGGCCTGTATTGTTGAAGGGGTTGGATTCTGAAAAACTTGCAAGATGAAGGGCCTCCTCGATCCATTTGTAACAATGATCCGACACAAGCATGAAAATATACTGTTTCTATTTCATCGTATATGGTATGCAGCGAAAAGACGGATTGAAAAACTGAACCAGCTCTTATGCACCTTTCACATTAACAGAAGGAGTATAACACATGCTAACACCGGAAAACAGTATATTGGTCGTGATTGATATTCAGGAGAGCCTCGCGCAGGTTATGTATGAAAAGAACGTCCTCTTCGATAATCTTCAGAAGATAATCAAGGGGGCAAAGATTCTGGACATTCCCATGATCGTGACGGAACAGGTTCCGGAAAAACTGGGGGTGACCATTCCGGAAATTACTTCTCTACTGGATGATGTCAGGCCCATCCCCAAAGCAAGCTTCAGCTGCTGTGGAGAGGATCGGTTCATGAAAGAACTCGACGGCATACAGCGGGAACAGATCATTGTCGTCGGTATCGAATCGCACGTCTGTGTCTACCAGACAACCTCCGATCTGATCCGCATGGGATACGATGTACAGATCGTAACGGACTGTATCTCATCGCGAACGTCCGCAAACAGGACACTCGGTATCAAACGGATGAAAAACGAAGGGGCGAAACTCACCGGAACGGAGATGGCCCTCTTCGAATTGATGAAGATTGCAGGTGGCGACCGGTTCAGGGAAATTTCCCGACTGGTGAAATAAAAAAACCCGCGGCAATAAAACATTCAATTGTTTTACTACCGCGGGCGTATCGATCCGGAATACGGTGCTTCAGAATCGGATTAATACTTCATGTATTCACTCGGCGTGTTCTCAGCGATATACTTGACGGCGTTATAGAGGCAGGTCCGTATGGCCTTCTCCATGGGAGTCTTGGCAAAGCCGCCCAGGCCGCCCACCATGCCGCCGCTTCCACCGAATCCACCCAGGAATCCTCCGAGGTTCACATCCTTGGCTTCTCCCTCAACGCGGGTAGCCGCCAATACTTCCGATGTATGGGTATCCACAATGCGGATGTCCATGGCCATTGATGATTTCTTAAAGGCACCCTTGATGCCGCCGACGACCGCACCTGCCTTACCCAGAAGACCGCCTAATCCCAGGCCTCCCCCGGCGCCCGATGTGGCGGGATCCCAACCGGTAATAGCACCCATAATAAGGAGATCAGCACCCTTGATACCGCCCTTCTTGATACCGCTCTTGTCGGCGTATCCCTGCTGACTCAGAGACATCTCCTGCTTGAGGGCACCAAGATTCTGGCGTTCAAGCACGCGGTACCGCTTGCTTTGAACCATAGCGGTGGTCAGCATGTCCCTCAGGCCCTGACTGTATCCCTGATTTGAGGTATGAGAGACGGAAATATCCTGCCCAAGCCCCGTGATCTTGGTCGTGCTTCCGCTCCCGCCGACCTTCCATTCAAAATCGGCCACCGCCACCTTTGCCTTCGGCCCGCTGTACGGAGGAAGCTGCATTTCTTCACCGGTGTCTGTCGTGGCGGTCGGTTTCACCATACTTTCCATACATCCGGCAGTCATGAAAAGAACTACCAGAGCGAACAATCCGAATAACCATACTTTTCTTTTCATCAATAAGCCTCCTTTAGAAAATATTTGACATGTATAGATTTTTCTGCCTGCTGCAGGCTCACGTTCCGCATTAAGTTATCGATATCAAAAACCGGCGTGCTATTCAACAGAAAACTGTCTCCGGGAAATTATTGAACGTCCCGCATGGCCATAGTCAAACAGTAATCTCTCATCGTTGCCATAGCCTATTCTTACGCACCCATTCTCAGGGATTAAAGCTTCGGCCTCCTTTTTCCGAAACCCGTCGCAGTCTCAAAGGCGTGCGCAAGCTGTAGGACGCCGAAATCATCCCGATGACGCCCGACAATCTGCACCCCCACCGGAAGACCGTCACTCGTGAAGCCGCAGGGAACGGAGATCGCGGGATTCCCGATCGCGGAGATGTAGTAGCATGATTTCATCCAATCGATGTACGTACCCAGTGTAATCCCATTAATCTCCGTAATGTACCGTTGCTTCAGATCGAAGGGGGGCACCTGGCTCACGGGGAAGATCATATATTCATAGGTCTCCATGAACTTTCTCACCCGGTGGTACAGGGCTGTTCGCTTCTTTTCCGCCTTCCCGATCTCCGGGCCGGTAAGCTTTCTTCCCTCTTCGATATTCCAGACAACGGTGTCCTTCATCTCATCTCTATGGCCATCGAGAAAGTCACCGAAGCCCAGTTCAAAATTCCACGCTCTCCAGACACGGAAGGCCTCATCGGCATCGGAAAAATCGGGACACCGTTCCTCTGTAACGCATCCCAGAGATTCAAAGACCCCTCTCTGCGCCTCAATGGCTTCCGTCACCGCGGGGTCGACGGGCAGCCCTCCCATATCCATGCTCCAGGCAACCCGCACACCCTTAAAATCCCGCTCCAACGGACGGGCGAAGAGGCTCCCCCGTTCGTCGATGGAGATGGGGGAACGCGGATCAGGACCGGCTATTGCGCTGAGCATAAGGGCTACGTCCTGCACGGTACGGGCCATGGGCCCTTCCACCGATAGAGGAAACCAGCCTGCCAGCGACGGCCAGACGGGAATCCTGCCCGGTGACGGCCTCAGCCCGACGACGTTACAGAAGCTCGCGGGATTTCTCAGCGATCCCCCCATGTCGCTCCCATCGGCGATCGGGAGCATTCCGCAGGCAAGGGCAACCGCCGCCCCCCCGCTGCTCCCGCCGCAGGTCTTGGTCGTGTCGTAGGGATTCGCCGTTTCCCCGAACACCTCGTTGAACGTCTGCGACCCGGCCCCGAACTCGGGCGTGTTCGTCTTGCCGATCGTAATGGCACCGGCCTTCTTCAGCCGTTCCACGATCAGCGAATCATCTTCAGGAATAAAATCCCTGAAGATCTTCGAACCGAAGGTCGTTCTCATCCCCTTCGTCATGGTAAGGTCCTTGTGCGCAACGGGAAGACCGAACAGCGGCCCCAAATCATCCCCCCGGGCCACAGCCCTGTCCCTGACCTCGGCCTCTTCGAGGAGTATCTCCGGAGGAACCATCGTCACGATAGCATTTACTTTCGGGTTGATCTTTTCGATCCGATCGAGGTGCGCCTCCATGACCTCACGGACTGAAAGCTCCTTATGCCGAATCTTTCGAACCATATCGAAGGCCGTAAGAAAACAGATATCAGACATGACAGCTACCCCCTTTCATGAAACTCCTTACCCCCTGCACATAACTCGAGATATTGAAGCACCCCGCGATAAGGCGCAAGTAACGCACTCACCGTTTAATTCACATCACCCCTTACGTGCGAGGATGATATGATACCCAATTGTAAAAGGAAATAAACTATTCTATCATATTGCATATCGGTTTATTGTACTAAAAACTGAAGAGCTGTGCTGTTGGTGTGGATTGGATATTCACATCGGTTAAGATACAACCAGTCAGATTTATAATCCTATAGACCTACCTGATGAGAATGTATTTCTTCCTCTGAAAGAGATGGATTCAAGAGTGAAGAAAAAGTAGAGGATTTCTTTCCGTATTCTATAACGAGTGAACTCACGGGCGCAAAGCTTTACCTCGATCCGTGAAGTGATTGGCTCGCAGGTCACTTCAGTTTTTTCCGTTTTTCTGAGTTTCATCAAATTCCCAAATCTCGACATCTAATGGGATCAAATGAGATTTCGTTCGAATATAATATTCAGCCAGCGTCTCTCGTTTCTTTGTACTGTAGTCTTTAAGAACAAAAAATATTTTGCGATGCCCTTTTGGTGCTATATGAAAAAAATACATGGCCTGGTCCCAAGTTGTCATCTTTGCGCTTGGTACATTTCCCCCTTCAGTCCATGTGTGCGACTTGCATTCAACAAGGATTCTTTCATCTAAGCTGCCGAGATCGAAACTATGAGGACGCTTTTCGTTTACACCGATATTTACCGAGATGTTATTCTGGAGAAATAAACCTTTCCCCTTGAAAAATTTCATAGCGGTTTCTTCAAATTCTTTTCCAACATGAGTATTGCTTTTTGAGCCTTTGCGTTGGAATGGCCTGTTCATTATTTCTCCTGCGAACGTCGCTCTTCAGCGGACGCATCTTTTTGCGCTCCGCTGGAAGAGCTTGTTAGAGTGGGAAAACAAATAAATGTGCCTATTTTTTAACTCCAACCGTCTCATTTATGTCGAGAAAAGCTAAGACGATCTTGGCGAATTCGGTAGGTGTTTCGACCACCAATTGGTGAGCTCCATTCTTGAATTGAACCAACCAAGCACCCGGAATAGCAGAAGCTAGTGCCTTTGAACTTTCAGGGCCTACCACAGTATCCGAAGTTCCAACGAGGAACATTACCTGGTTTGTAATCCTGGCCGCTTGATCCAATGGGGTCTTCCAATGGGTTGTAGCTTCAATTTGTCGCAGGACGATTGGATTGATAGATGATTTATCTGAAGGAGCTTTGCCTTTTAACGCTGCGACAACATTGCTTCCGTCTGTAGATGTTGCGTAAATAACGGCTTTATTGAAACGTTGTGGATACACCAACAATAATTCCTGTGTAATCACGCTCCCCATGGAAAACCCAAGAACATTAGTTTTTTCGACTTTAAGGGTGTCAAGTAGTCCGATGACATCATCTGCAAACAATTTGTATGTAAATGTCACATCATTTGCTGTGGTATGTCCCATACCCCGGTTGTCCAATAGGATAAGCTGGTATTTCTTTGATAACTTATCGATAACCTCTTTCGGCCAAAGATCCATTGTATTCCCAAGACCAACAATCATTACAAGTGGTTCACCAGAACCAATCAATTTGTACCCAATTTTTATTCCATTGGAATTGATTTGGTAAATGGCATTACCTTCCTTATCCAGTCCAATTTTTTCGCCTGATAGCTGAATGTCCTGGGCCGTTACACTGTAAACGCCAATAGACAGTGTCATGAACAGTGAAACAAATAGAACTGTGACTTTTTTCCTAAACCTCATAATTACTCTCCTTGATAGATCGATCTTATATTCCGCTTATATTCTGGGGACATAACACGTATTTCAACACATTTTCTTCCTCCCAGGTTTTGCCCGTCGCATTACTCGCCCTGTCCGACCTTCTATTGCTATGATAAAATCATCATTGCCTGCCGGGCGGCCTGTTCTTGTTGCTTTTCTGATTGCATTAAATTCATCCTCTTGCTCTTCGCCAAGATAAATCCGCCAGTACGCATGAGTCAAATCGCCCCTGAAATAAATAGCCGCGTACTCCTTCACTGAAATTCTTCATGCGGGTGTATCGTTTATGCGCTTCTCTAAAACCTTTGGCAAGCAAGGATTCATTGTGAGGAACAGCAACAAAGTGAACATGATTTGTCATCAGACACCAGGAGAGAATATCAATCTCGCAATGTTGTGTTATCTTCCTTTATAAACTGCAAATAGGTGGTTCTATCGCTATCGCTATTAAAAATATCCATAGAACGTACACCGCGTTGTGTAATGTGATGCGGGTATCCGGCTGCTACTATGCGAGATATTCGTACCATAGAAAATTATTTAGACCTGTATGCCGCCTTTTTCAAGATAAATATGTGTTGTGTCCCCAGAATCTTCCCCTACGAAGCAGATACACAAATCTCTAAAGATGGTTTATATTGCGACATTTTTCCTTAAGTCGATGGAAGCGGCTCAGATTAATTTACTGTTTATTTCTTTCCGCAATCAGTAATTATTTACTTAAGCAGGTGCTCTTTTGTCTGAATATGTTAACTTTAAATAATCAAAGTTTACTCACATGAATCAACAGCATATACACCTGGAGCAGCTTCACTATCCTCTCTGACCGTTTTATAAGGACATATACATTCATCATCCTTTGTTATTACCCAAAGATAAAGCGGCTCTCCGTAACATGTTTCCGTTATGGTGTAATTAGTTAACAATACATTTTCTCCTGCATGGTCGTATAGGTTATAGCCGGCTTGTTCACATACGCTTGCTTTCAAACTCCAGTTCGCATCAGTAAATTCCTCAGGCAGCGTTGTCTCCTGGGTTTCAGGATTACCATCACCTTCAAGATGAAGATCATAAGTATCGATAATTGCTGATACACAATCCTGCTGGGTACAATCTTCGTCAACAGCATATACACCCGGGGCAGCTTCGCTATCCTCTCTGACCGTTTTATAAGGACATATACATGCATCATCCTTTGTTATGACCCAGAGATAAAGCGGCTCTCCATAGCATGTTTCCGTTATGGCGTAGTTGGTTAACAATACATTTTCCCCTGCATGATCGTATAGGTTATAGCCGGCTTGTTCACATACGCTTGCTTTCAAACTCCAGTTCGCATCAGTAAATTCCTCAGGCAGCGTTGTCTCCTGGGTTTCAGGATTACCATCACCTTCAAGATGGAGGTCATAGTAATTGATGATTTCTGATACACAATCCGGTGGGGTATATGTACTGTGGCTGTCATCGTCATCACTACATGAAATACATACAATAGCCATAATCAACAATATGAAAAATGGTACGGTGTTTAATTTCATAATAACCTCCTTGATCCATTTTGGACTGTGATGCTGTTTCGCATAATATCCCCACCTTGATTTAGTCCATCAAAAAAACAGCCCTATCTCTCATGTTGAGAAACAGGGCTATATGATAATCAGAGCATAATCCCCCTCCTTGGAATTAGAACTGCTCAATAGGATTATAAGGTCAAGATCAAGAAATATATTAAACTACTAACTTCGTTTTTTTGTTATGTCAAGAAATATGCAAGATAAAGGTTTCTATTATCAGTAATCGTCTCTAAGTCTATAAAATATTTTGAGCAGTTGTGAGTGAAACCCGGCATATTGTGTCTTTGATGCTTCTCAGAGAGAAAAAGTTAGCGCTCCTTAATCAGTCAATTTTTCCAGCAATTCTCTCAGGGCCGGTCTTATGTAGATGTCGTCGAGATCAAACTTGCGGAGCGCCTCTATCATGATTCGGATCTTTTCGTCCGCTGTCGCCTTTGAGTTGATAATCAGAACGAAATTCCCCTGTACACGGCACAGCCCGCCCGGACTGGTTAATTCATCGTCGAGTGCTTCGTACCGTATTGGTACGTCGAGCCTGTCAGCCAATTCTTCAAGAAGACTCAGTGTGGTGTAATCGTCCATAATGATTCCTCTAAGGCTGGTCTAAAGCTGATCCGTTATCGGACCCGTCCTGATGTTTCCGTCACACCGGCACAGCAAACCGCTGCTGATTCTATCAACTGATAAGGCACGGCACCTCGAGCGACACATTCCGAGATACGGGCTTCCAAGGGTTCAGTAATCAACCGAGACTACGGCACTTATAGGATACGTACCGTGCCGTTTATATTGTATTTTATGGGGTTCGGTTATCGCTTATTATTTGTTCAGGCTTTCTTTCAGTTTCTGGGAAAATCTGAAGGTGACTATCTTTCGTTGTGCAATGATGAGGCTTTCGCTTGTGTGAGGATTCCGTCCTCTTCTGGCATTCTTTTCAAGGATGCAGAACTTCCCGAACCCGCTGATTTTGACGTCTTCGCCGTCTTCGAGTGATTGCTTTATGATCTCCAGAAAGGATTCGAACACGTCTGCGGCCTTGTTCTGACGAAGGCCGATTTTTTCATGAATCGATTCGATGATATCTGCTTTTCTAAGGGTCATGGGTACGTACGGTGCCTCCTTTAATAATAGAATGAGATTCCAGAGATAGATATAAATAAGAGCAGGGATGAAGCAAACCGTTCAGGTCTGATCAGATCCGCACTCAATGCCACCTTGCGAAAAATGAAAAGGCGCAACCCATCACGATTACGCCCCCTTGTATATCAATGGTGCCGAAGCCGGGATTTGAACCCGGACAGGCCTACGCCCACTAGACCCTGAACCTAGCGCGTCTACCAATTCCGCCACTTCGGCACAAAAACTATTGAACGCTTATACTGATACACCCCAATATTGTCAAGAGAAATTACCCTTGAAAATCCTGTTATACGTGCTATTGTGCATGTCTTTATAAAGGTGGTTTTCCATAAGTATCATTTTTACGGAACGGGTTATGAAAATTATACGAAACATTGAAAACATCCCCGAAGACCTGAAAAATTGCATTGTTACAATAGGCAACTTCGACGGCATACATCTCGGACACAGGGAACTCTTCAGGAAGCTCGTCAGTGAAGCCAGGGCACGAAATACAAAGTCCGTAGTCATTACCTTTGAACCCCATCCACAGAAGATTCTGCATCCGGAAATGAGACCTTTCTTCATGCTGACCACACTGGATGAAAAGCTGAGTCTCATACAGTCCTGCGATGTGGATGCCGTTATCCTGATCCCCTTTTCCATGGAATTTGCCAAAACTACCGCACAAGAATTTGTAGAGAATATCTTGTGGGAGAAACTGCGGTTACGCAAATTGCTCGTGGGGTATGATTACGCATTCGGAAAGGGGAAAGAGGGAAACGCGGGATTTCTCAAGGCGTCCGGTGAGAAACTGGGCTTTGAAGTAGAGGAAATAGGTGCCGTGAAGTCAGACGGCATGATTTCCAGCAGCACTGCCGTACGGCTCGCGATCCTCGACGGCAATGTCAAGCAGGCGTCAGAAATGCTGGGGAGACCCTATGGAGTAACCGGAACCGTCGTCAAAGGGTACCGGAGAGGCACAGACATGGTGGGCTATCCCACAGCCAACATAAAATCCGAAAAGGTCATCCCGGCCATAGGCGTCTATGCCATTATCGCCGAGCTCGATGGCGTCAGGCACTCAGGTGTCATAAACATAGGGACCAATCCCACGTTCGGCAACAAAGAGATCTCAGCGGAGGTGCATTTGCTCGATTTTAAGGGCGATATATACGGAAGGGAAATCACTATCCATTTTATTGCCCGGCTGCGCGATGAGAAAAAATTCAACAATCCCGAAGAACTTGGCAGGCAGATACAGAAGGACATCGAACGAGCCAGGGAAATTCTGTCATCCTGGATGACCGACCCCGTGACAAAGCAATGAACATAGAACCTCTGCACGACTGGAATATCAGTTACGAAAAAGCCAGAAAGATACAGAACGAACTGCGGGAAACGCTTATCCTCGACAGCAAAGATCTTCCCGACCGGATAGAGACGATAGCGGGTGCCGATATTTCCTATTCAAGAAACAGCAACCTCTTCTTTGCGGCTGTTGCGATCTTCGATTTTGCAACGATGGAGATTATCGAACAGGCATCCGCCAGCGGGACGATCGACTTTCCCTATATCCCCGGTCTGCTCACATTCAGGGAAGGCCCCATCCTTCTGGAAGCCTTCAGAAAGGTCGCCATTTCACCCGATGTCATTATCTTTGACGGGCACGGAATCTCTCATCCGAGGGGTATCGGCCTTGCGTCCCATATGGGTCTGTTTCTCAACATACCATCCATCGGCTGCGCGAAGACGCTGCTGGTCGGATCATTCGATGAACCGGGGAACGAACCGGGCGATACTTCACCCCTTCTTTACGATGGCGAAACAAGGGGCGCCGTTCTCCGCACAAAAAGGAATGTAAAACCGGTCTTCGTATCGCAGGGACATAAGATAGGGCTTGACAGGGCGGTAGACATCATCCTCTCAAGCTGCAGAGGATATCGCCTGCCCGAACCCACGAGGAAGGCGCACCTGATCGTCAATGAGCTACGGTTGCAACAGGAATGTTAAAAGCAGAACAAACCCATGAAATCGCCAGTGCGGCCCTCAGCACGTCCTCTTCTCTACAACAATCGACACCCGTCTCCGTCATTCCCTGCTGAAGCGGACATTATGGATATAGCTTTCTGCCTCACTTTTTGTGTGCTGTGAGTTAATATAAAAGGAAATGCCGATGATGTCACGCGGCTGCCCTTCATCGATATCGGGAAACAGCTTTTTGTAATCCTCCATCAGATTTCGCTTCTCCTCATACCACTCGTTCAACGTATCACTCTTGTCTCTGATTACGATATATCGAACCTTGTCCGCGAGTGTCTGCTGGCTGGTGACTACCGTATCCTTTGGACATTCCACATCCCATATATACCCTATGGTGGGGGTTTTCAGTTTTGCGGGCCACCCGGTCGGTTTGAAGGCGACATATATCTGAATCGCCTGATCATCGGTATCTGCATTCCTGACATCCGCCCCGGCAGGCAGCTTGGCAACCTTCCACTCCCAGCTCAGAAAGGGGTACTCCTGTATGGCGACCTCCATCTCTTTCTTGATTCCGAAAGAAGATTCGCTGTCGCTTTTCATATGCAGCGTGAATCGGTCCCCTGCGCTTTCAAGGGCAAGGTTTGCAACTCCCTTGTTCTCCACCAGTTCCCACCCGGCCGGGGCGCCGTTTTCCATCGTGTCCGAATCAAAGCCGGCCACGGTCAAACAGCTGTTCCCATCGGCTGTGACCGATCCCGGCAGGGTGATGGTTATAAGTGCGATAAAAAAAAGCATCATCACAAAGGATCCGATGCTCCTCATGATTTATTCCCTCCCCTCCTGTTCATAGAGGCCCATAATGTCGGTCCGCGTAAAGATGGATTCGACCCTCTTCACATATTTTTCTATGTTCTCCTTCCCCTCTTCCTCTTCGCGATCAATCAGGGTGATTACGCGATCGACGATGAGTCCAGCTTCCCGAGCTTTTTCGATGGCAATAATGGTCGATCTTCCCGTGGTGATAACATCGTCGAGGATAGCCACCCGCTCTCCTTCCTGTACGTTTCCCTCTATCGAACTCTTTGTGCCGTGATCCTTGGCGTCCTTCCTGACGATGAAGGCCTTGATGGGATGGTTTCTCTGGTATGATATGACGGCAACGGCGTTGGCCATCGGATCCGCCCCCAGGGTAAGTCCTCCAACCGCTGAAACGGCTGAATTTTCGAGCATGTCAAACATAATATTCCCTATCAGGTTCATTCCCTCCGGATCAAGGGTCGTGGGTTTACAGTTGAAATAAAAGTTGCTCTGCTTGCCGGAGACCAGGGTAAAGGGCGGATTGTCCCGGTATCGGAAGGTGCGTTCCACTATCATGTGCGCCAGTCGTGTCCTCATTTCGCTATGGTTCATTTTATAGTATCTCCTCTGTTATTCGATCTATTCTCAATTTCTTTAACTTTTGTAATGATATAATTGGGATCAAGCCGCTGACTTTCACGGTACTCGGCCACAGCCAGATCTGCCCATCCCTTTTTATCATAATACAGGCCCAATGTGAAATGGGTCTCTGCGTTATCGGGATCTATTTCAAGGGCTTTCTCCGTCTGTTTTATGGCCTGATCGAGATCACCGGCACCGTAATATGCCTTTCCGAGATAGTAGCGCGTATCACGGCTAAAGAGATTTATCTTGAGTGCTATCAGCAGTGTTTCCAGTGCCTTGTCATATTTCCTGAGGTGTGTGTACGCCATCCCCAGCCCCACCACGACACGTTCATCATAAGGCCGCAGTTCCCGTGCTTTGAGATAACAGGAAACGGCCTTTTCAAAATCTCCTTTACCGGCATGATTCACGGCGAGATTGGAAAGGGCCTCGAAGAAACGCGAACGTATCTGTACCGCCCTTTCATATTCCTTGATGGCACCGTCCGTGTCCCCGTTGATATCGCATATCCTGCCGAGAAAATAATGATCCTTGCTGTCTGTAGAGCACACCTCCACGGCCTTTCTGAAACACTGTACGGCCTTCTCACGGTCTCCCTTTTTAAAATAGATCTCACCCAAGCCCTCGTATGCAGAATAGTATTTTGCATAGAGCTTGATCGCCTGTTCGTAATAGCCGATGGCTTCATCGTCCAGCTCTTTCAACCGATACGATTCTCCCAGCTTGAAATAATATTTGGCAATCTTGGGGTTAATCGCGATCGCCTTTTTATAATTGTCGATTGCCTTGTCGTATTTTTTCTTGGAGAGATAGTTATCTCCCTCGAGATAATAGGTATTTGACGACGCGCAATATGCCTGAACCGTGAGAAACAGCACAAGAGATAACGACAGTGCGACAATTTGTATGCCTGCTCTTCTCATGGGTGCTCACTCCTTCTTTCCGGAAATGCTACGGGTGATTTAGCACAAATCGCACCGGAACATCCACCGACAGGGGAATCGGAAATCCCATCCGTGTGGCGGGATCGAACTTCCACGTCTCAACCGCCTTCACGGCGGCCCGGTCCAGGATCAGGTGCCCCGATGATTCCTTTACCGTCAGCTCTACCACCGTACCGTCAGTCGATATCATCGCAGAGAGCAAAACCCTTCCCTCATATCCTCTCCTGCGTGCAATTGCCGGATACTTCGGAGGAGGATTGCATTGATACCGCGGCATGGCAGGTACAATCACGGCCTGTTCGGACTGCCCGTCTTCATGGGGTACGGTCTGAAGAGGTGGCCGTTCCTCGGATATCGTTGCGGCTACGATCTCCCGTGGAGGAACAGGTTCTTTTGTTTCCTCCCCGGGCTTCTCTACGGAAACAATTTCCTGAGGGGGGTCAGTTTCTTCCGTAGCCTTTTGTGATGGTTCAGCGGGAATAATTTCCCGGGGAAGATCGTGCTTTTGTTCCTCTTCCGTCTGATCGGCCTCTTTTCTTGTTACGGTTTTTTCCACCCGCTTGTTTAACGGCTCCGTTTTTCTGTGGACCACCGTGGGTCTTTCCTTTACCGGTTCACGCTCCTCGACTTCGGACACGTCAGAGGCTTCTTTATAAGCAGGAACAAGCGACATTTCAAGGGTTTTATTCTCTCTGATTTCGAGGAGATCCACAGCGGGTGCAGGCACGAATGCAACGCTGCAGTGAAGGGCAACGGCAATGATAGCGGCAATCACTAGAGTTTTTCCAGACATGAGGTATGGTCCCGTAGCGTGTTTTTTGATCAGAGACCCGACTCCCCGTCGAATTCCGTTTGTAACGACAGGCCGGATATGCCGGCCTTTTTCACTGTATCTATGACCAACACAATTGATTCGTACGACGCCTTTCTGTCTCCGGAGATGATGACCTTTGTTCCGGGCTTCTCCTTGTGAAGCAGAACAAGCCGGGCGAGAAGGGCCTGCGTATTCATTTTCTCCCGGTTGAAAAACAGCTCTCCGTCTTTCCGAATCGTGATTCTGACACAATCGGTCTCCTTGACCTGTCCGGCGGACGAGACCGGGAGGGTAACAGGAATTCCCCTGTTGACGGTCATCGACATGGCAAAGAATATGAATGCCACCAGGAGAAGAAAGACGACGTCGATAAGGGGTATCATCTCGATGCGTGCTTTATCGGTGTGGTTCCTCGAAATTTTCATCAACACTCACCATGACGGTCATATCTTGAGCTTCTCAAAGAGTATCTCCAGGGTGGTACCGTATTTCTCCATCTCCTGCGTGGTCTTTTCGATCCTGGACAGAAAATAGTTATAAGGTATGAGACTGAAGATCGCTATGGCAAGCCCGAAGGCGGTGGTCAGAAGGGCCTGCCCTATTCCCGCGGTGATCATGGCGGGATTCTCCACACCGGCTCCCCCCAGCATATTGAAGGAATATATGATACCGGTGACCGTCCCCAAGATGCCGAGAAGCGGTGAAAGGGTTATCATCGTATCGAGGATGGGGAGGTACCGCCGCATGCGGGCGATCTCTTCATCGGCGCTCATACGGAGGGCGTCCTTCAGCGAAAATTCCCGGTGGACGATCCCGCACACCAGAACACGTACAACCGGGTCGCGCGAATCTTCCACACATTCCCTGGCGTCCTCAAGCTCTCCTTTTTCGACAAGAGACATGAACCTGTCGAGCAGCTTTCTGTCCCGTCTTCTCTTCTCTCGTATCCAGAAGAAAACCCTTTCAATAACAATGGTACATGACACCAGAGAGCAGAAAAGAAGCGGATACATGATCGGTCCGCCCTGATAAAAATAGTTCAGCATCTGATTTCCCTTTCACCACACGATATTAGAATCTGACCGAGATTCCTCCCTTTACGGTAATCCCCGGCGACGGATAGTAGGTGTCGGACCCGCCCCAAGAACCTTCATATCCAATCGTTGAATACTGTTCGTCCGTCAGGTTCTCGACACCGAAGAATGCAGAAATTCTGCAGTTTTCAGGAACAGGCCGGTAATACAGAAAGGCGTCGAAGAGTGTATAATCATCCATCTGATCGGAACTGTTGTCTCTGTCATTACCCAGATAACACGTCCCGACGTATTGCATCGTGGAACTGAGCACCAGATCAAAGGGAAGAGACAGATCCATCTTCAGATTCGCCATCGTTTCCGGTACAAGGGGTATTTCCTTGTCCTTGTCGGCACCCTCGGTAAAGGAGGTATTCTGGTACGTGCAGTTTCCTGATACCGAAATCCACCTGTCGGGCCTACAAGAGAAGGAAAGCTCGACACCTTCATGCCTCGTTTCGTCCATGTTCTCATTCTGCCAGGTAACACCGTTATAGGCGATCTCGTCCTCCATGTCGACCCTGAACAGAGTCAAGCCCACGTCCAGACATGCAAGGGGGTACAGCCGCGTTCCGATCTCCATGCTCTTTCCTGTCTCCTTTTCGATATCGTTGTAAAAGGCATCGGAACCCGCGTATCCGTAATACGAAACCTGCTCATCAAGAAAGGGAATACGGAATACCTTCGCATACCGGGCAAAGACCTTTCCCTGTTTCCCCAGCAGGTAGGTTAATGACGTCTCATACGCCTCTCCCGCATGCACCTTCTTACTGTCGAAGGCCTTTTCATCAGTGGATAAATCCGTTTCATCTCCTTCTATGGTCACTCGTTCCATCCGGTAACCGGCACCCAGTATCAGGTTTTCGGTCAGGCTGAATTCATCCCGTATGTACCATCCGATACTGTTCCGTGTCAGATCGGCCACAAAGGTCATGGAATCACGCCCGCGGCTGTCATACTTTTCTTTATCCAGCGTCTCGTGATAATAATCGGTTCCTATGGTCAGTTTGTTTGCGTGTCCCAGCAGAGAACTCTCCAGTTCATACCGGGGTGTCAGACCTATCGTATCAATGTCCAGGTTATTATACGAGAACCAGGCAGGCGTATTCGTTTCAATCTTTTTATTTCCGTATGCGAGATTGGCGCTGAATATCCCCAGGTCTGACGGCATGTATTCTATCTTCAGATCCGCGTTGAGGTATTCATTCGATGAGTCGTCATCCGAATGACCCGGTTGATACTGTCTGCGGTCTTCTTCCATCTCTTCCTCTGTCAGACAGCCCGGCATTTCAAAGTCGGTATGATTGAAAGATACCCCCGCAGATACATTCAGGGTATCGGTTACGTCGTACCCTACATCAAATCCCGCACCCCTCGATGAAAAGTCCGATTGCTCCCTGTATCCGGACGATTCCTGATTTTCACCATTCAGGGCATAGGTGACCCGTTCTCCCGATCCGGAAACACTGACTCGTTCATCATGAAGACCATAACTTCCGGCAATAATTGATGCCTCCGCTTTTGGTTTGCCTGACCCTGCTTTTGTTATGATATTGACGACACCGGCAAGAGCGCAGTCACCGTAGAGGACACTGGAGGCTCCTCGAACGATCTCTATCCTTTCCACATTGCTGATCGGTATCTGGAGCCAGTTAACGGAAGCCATGTCCGGTCTGTTTAACTTTCTGCCATCCAGCAGAACAAGGGTTCTGCCGAAACCGTTCTCCCCGAAACCGCGCAGATCCAGCTGGGCCTGTGAAGGATTGGCGCTGAAAGTCCTGAAATTGATGCCGGCCAATCCGTCCAGCACATCCACAATACTGACCGCTCCCGCTTCGGCAATTTCTTTTGCGGTAATAACGGTGACATGAGCGGGTATCTTGCGGACCTCTTCCGCCTTTCCCGTAGCTGTGACCACCACCTCTTCAAGCTCCGCAGGGTTTTTTACCTCTTGCGCAAAGGAAACACCCGTACAAAAGATCACCGTACATAGCACAACGACACCTGCCAACACCCTAACTGCCTTTTTCATACCCTCTAATCTCCTTTCCCCTCGGTTGGGAATTATTTTTACCCGTCAGTCGAATCTCCTGGCTTGCGGCCTTACCTACTTCCCGCGCCTTCCCATCTCCCCTCTCCGGAAAACAGTGGCACTCTGCGGGTTTCGTTCCGCCTACAGTTGCGGGGCAGCGCCGGCTTTTGACCGGCTTCCTCGACCTGACAGGTTCGCACTCATTAACGTTACCCGTGGCAATCCGTTCAACGGATTGTCATCAACCAGAACATCGGTTTCATAAACCGCCCGTATATTTGTTTCCGTAATCACATCACCCGGCACTCCCAGACTGTGAATATGTCCGTTCCGAAGCAGCATAATCCGGTTGCAATACGCGGCCGCAAGATTTATATCGTGCGTCGCGGCAACGACGGTAAGCCCCTTTTCCTCATTCAACGCCTTCATCAAATCAAAAAATGCCGTCTGATGCCTTATATCCAGGAACGCCGTTGATTCGTCGAGAAGAACCACCTTCGGTTCCTGTGCCAGAGCTCTCGCGATAAGGATCCGCTGGCGTTCTCCCCCGCTCAATGTTTCCATGTAACGCTCCGCCAGTGAAAGGGTATCCGTCATCTCCATCGCCCTCCGGACCACCTCAAAATCCCGATCTCCCTCATACCGTAACATCCCCAGATGGGGCGATCTCCCCATCATCACAACTTCAACCGCCTTGAAGGGGAAGATCATGGCGGAATCCTGGGGAACCACCGCAACGAGTCT
Source organism: Syntrophales bacterium (assembly GCA_036825195.1). GTDB lineage: Bacteria > Desulfobacterota > Syntrophia > Syntrophales > UBA2210 > UBA2210. The sequence goes on along the minus strand of DAISYQ010000019.1, from coordinate 43,229 downwards.
GGCAAGATCCCGCCTTCGCATCCCCCCTATATCCTCCCCATTGATTTTGATGTCGCCTTTCTCAGGCGCGAGGATACCATCAACAATCCTGATAAGCGTACTTTTGCCCGAACCGTTGGGACCGATAATACCCAGGAATTCCCCCCGTCTGACATCGAACGATACATCCCTTAGCGCCCATATGTCCTTATATCGAAAATCGATCCCTGCAATGGTTATCATGGCCATGTCATGCACTCCTCGTCCGCAGGAGATATATGAAGTACGGTGCTCCGCACAGCGCCGTAATCACTCCGACGGGCAGCTCCATACCGGGGAATACCGCTCTGGCTACCGTATCGGCAATGACCAGAAACGAAGCGCCAAAGAGGAACGACGCCGGCAGGAGCAACCGGTGATCCGTTCCCAGCATCATCCTCATCATATGAGGGATGACAAGCCCCACAAATCCGATAATACCGGTAAAAGACACCGCAACGGCAGTCACAAGAGATCCGGCAAAAAACAGCACGATCTTGATCTTCCTTACATCAACCCCGAGTTGCATGGCGGTCTCCTCGCCGGCAACGATCAGATTCAGCGGTCTGGCGCAGCAGCAGACGATACCGGTCCCGACCGCAAGCAGGAAAATCATCAGTACGATCTTGTCCCAGTCGGCCAGACTCATATCGCCCATCATCCAGAAGGCGATATTGTGCAGATCGGCATTGGAACCGGTGGAGATGAAGAACATGATAACCGCCGAGAAGAAGGCGTTGACGATAACACCGGCGAGAAGGAGGGTATTGGAATCGAGGCGCCCGTCTCTGCTGCCTATCATAAAAACCAGCGCCACCGTCAAGACAGCACCCAGAAAGGCAAGGGCGGGGATACCGAAAGGGATACATCCCACTCCAATGATGATACCCATTATTGCCCCGACGGCGGAACCGCCTGAGACGCCGAGAATATAAGGATCCGCGAGGGGATTTCTGAGAAGTGCCTGAAACACTACCCCCGCGGTCGAAAGTGCCGCACCGACGATTCCGGCAAAGATGATTCTCGGCAGTCTGACCGAAACAAGAATCGTCTTTTCAAAAGGTTCAAGGGCGGGGGAACCTTCACGCCACCCAAATGCAAGACCTTTCAATACCCTGCCGATGCCGATTCCGGCCGGTCCGGTCAGGGCGGACACAGCCGCCACAACCGCAAAAGCGATGAGTAATACGGCGCTTATCCTGATTATCCTTGACGGAGAGGTGACGACAGATCGTTTCATGCCGCACCACGGCGCCAACAGGTTGAAGCTATCTTCTCTTGTGTGAAACCATACGGATGGTAAAACAGGAAAACCATTTCGTGATACACCTCCCTCGAGGATTTGCAGGTGGAGTTGTCTTCCGGCTCAGGGCGCCCTACTCACCCGCCTTCCCATCCCCTGTATATCGGAACAGTGGCTATTGTGGGTTTTCGTTCCCTTTACGGCTGCGGGGCAGCGGGGGGATTGCACCCCTCTTCCTCACATCCACCTGTATATGAATTGATTGTTTTCGAGATCCTTGTCTAGTTGGGGTGTATAAGAGAGTAAGGGCAGTGTGTCAAGAGAAAAATAGGACATTTCATGATTGCACCGACCCTGATTACGCTCCTTGTACCCGAATTCTTATCCCTTCCTGATCAAGCTCCTGTCGAGGGGCGCCCCTTCCCAGGCAGCCCTCATGATCATCAGGAAATCCTCGTAATCGCAGTCCTCCGGGTTGTAGAGTATGGATCCGTCATCGAGTGCCGCCTCGGCAATATCCACCAGCTTATCTCTCGGCACCATGCGCCTTCCGTCTCTGTCTTTGACCTCCTCGAAAAACCGGGGATGTTTCCCGTCCGTCGCATCGTACAGGCTCTGATTCATCTTGCGGATAAAGGCAATCGCCCCCTCCGCTCTCAGGTGTTTCGGCGTAGCGGCATACACTTCCGGTCCTACCATGGGCAGCAGAAGTTCTCCGATAGTATGAGCGACCTTGTGCATATTATACTCCATTCCATAGGGCAGGAGTATGGCCATGCACACGCCGTGGGGAACGCCGCACACGGAACCGGTCGCGTGTCCGAGACAGTGAACCACCCCTACCAGGGAATTGGAAAAGGCGGCTCCGGCCAAGGTTGCTCCGTTTGCCAGGGCGAGGCGACCGTTTCTGTCCGAGGGATTCTCGACGACATGCAACAGATTGCCGCTGATAAGGTTGATGGCGGCTATGGCATTGGCATCGCTCATGGGATTCTTTCCCAGACCCGTATAGGCCTCAACGGCATGTGCCATGGCATCCATGGCGGTCGATGCCGTGAGGTGCGGAGGAAGCGTAAGGGTCATGCGTGAATCCAGTATGGCAATATCGGGCAGAAGGAAATAACTGGCAAAAGCCATCTTCAGGTGTCTCTCATGGTCCTTTATCACGGCAGCCATGGTAACCTCCGAACCGGTCCCGGAGGTTGTCGGTATTACGACAAGCGGTTTCAATGCCCTCTTCAGGGCGCCGACGCCGCTGAATTTCATCAGATCGTCCGCATTCTCGGAGACCACGATATTGACCCCTTTGGCCGTATCCATGACCGAACCGCCGCCCACCGCGATGATGGAATCGCAGTTATTTGCCCGGTACAGAACCGCCAGACGATTGACAACCGTCAGAGATGAATCCTGCGGCACGTCATCCGCCACGGCCCCGATGTCGACCCCATCTCGTATGGCATCGATTACGGTATCAACCAACCCGGCCCCGGAGACACCCTTATCCGTGATAAGCAGCGGTCTCTTGGCATGCAGTTGTGCAAGGGCGCCGGGAATTTTCTCGAGCGCATCATGACCGGCAATCACCTTGACCCGACAGCAGAATTCATAGTATCCAGGTAATATCATACGATTACTCCTTTATGATCATCACATACATCAAGTCCGTCTCTCCCGCTATGTATCGGTATCAGGAAGAGAGTATCGGCGTACCCTCCCAGGCATGGTTCAGAATCACCCTACAATCGTCCGCGGTAAATCCCTCGTGACCTTTCACGACGGCCGCTCCGGCTATATTGTCCAGAGCATCTTTCGAGATTCCCGCCTCCTTCAGGGTGAGAGGAATCTTCCCTTTGGTGAAATCGTGAATATCATGCTGCATATCATAGATGAGATTGATTGCCATTCTGGCCTTCAGATTCTCCGCCGTTCCGGCATACGCCTCGGCGCCGGCGATGGGCAGCAGCATATCGGACATGTGATACTCATTACTGTCAAGATGGTATTCAAGGATATAGGGCAGAAGGATGCCCATGCATATGCCATGAGAGAGTCCAGAGATGTCTCCCGTAACCCACCCCAGTTCGTGAATCATTCCCCGTGGAGAGTTCGAAAAGGCTATGCCCGCCAGGATAGCGGCGTTGGCCAGCGCAAGACGCCCTTGTTTGTCGCCGTATCTGATCACATTGACCAGATTCTCCCCGATAAACTGTATGGCGGTATAGGCGTAGGTGTCATTCATGGGATTCTTTGCCGGACAGGTATAGGCCTGCGCGCTGTGGGCAAGGGCGACCATCGATGTGGAAACAACCGCTTCCGCCGCCTGAGCCTTTACGATGCGGGGGTCAATAATCACAAGATCGGGCATTACATAATGCGAAGAGATGTGCAACTCCTCCAGCGAGGCGTATCGGGATGCCTCGAACCCCGTTCCGGAAAGGATCGGTATAAAGACAAAAGGTCCCAGAGGATTCTGTATCCTGTCCGCTCCCGCCGCCTCCTGGAGATCTTCCGGCCTCCCGGAGACCACGATGTTAAGCGCCTTGGCCGTATCTGCAACGGCCCCTTCTCCTACCGCTACAATCGAATCACATCCGGTATCACGATACCTGTTCATGAGTCCCCTGACCAGCTTGCGATCGGGAGCAGGGGGAACACCGTCAAAGATGCCTACGATCATGCCCGAATCCTTTAAAGCATCAGTGATCGTCGTTACCACTCCCTTTTTCGCATGTTCTTTATCGCTGATAATAAGGGGTTTTCTGGCATTCAGGGCATCCAGCTCTACAGGAAGGTTTTCCAGCGCCCTTTTGCCCGAATTGATCTTTACCGGACAATAAAATTCGTAAGTATCTGGGAAGAACATAGTGTGCTCCTTTTTGTGTGCGTCTATCAATACCCCAGTATTGCGCGAAGATATATGCGAATCCGGCCGATATACTTCCGGCTGAACGACCACACGGGATACCGCTTCACCGCCAGTCTGGCAATCAATTTCGGGAGCAGGTAGACCTCCCCTATATCCAGCACGCGGACGATAGCACAGACGTAGGGCAGCTCTCCATCCACAATCATGCGCTCTCTGGCACTTGCAACGGCCGTACTCTCCTGAAAGGTAAACATCAATATGGCGGCCTCGATATTCTTGATCTTCATGGCAAGGTCGATATGCCTGCCGTCGGGATTCCATCCCATGTATTTTACACGCCCCTTTTCGTTCTTTCCCACAATCATATATGGCCCGTGGGGCTGAACGCCGAGACAGAAGGTGAATCCGTCCGGCAGTCTTTCAAATTCCCTCTTCACCTCTTTGTCAACCCTGGCAGCCGCCTGAATGGCCCTGCCGACGAACCACAGCATAACGGCAACATAGGCCCTCTTAAAGGGTTTTGTTCCCACAGTCACTTCCTTAAAATCATCCATGTTCTTCTCCCTTCAACCATCGCATCAAGTAACCACGATTCCCGAGGCAAAGACTGAAAGATCCCTCTCCTACGCCGGGATTTGTAATATATCATCTTTCTCGCTTAAGAAACAGATTGCGGCACCGCCATGGTAACCGCGTTAACCGGGCACTCATAGGCACAGAAGCCACAGCCCAGGCAGATTTTCTCTTTCTCCAGGTATGGGTACCCGTGCGGGTCCTTGGCCTCGGCTTCGGAAAGAGCAAGGCATTTTACGGGGCACGCATCGATACAGATTGTGCACGACATACATTTCTTTCTATCAAAAACGGGCTTCTCCCACTTGGAATGTTTGATTGTTTCGCATGCGATTCCGAATCCGTCCTGAACCGCCTGCTGGGGGCATATCCTGCCACAGCTTCCGCATTCTATGCAACGTGCTTCATCTATCACGTGAAGTTCTTTCTTCTCTCCATCAATCGCGTCCACGGGACATATCTTCTGACACGCACCGCATCCGTTGCAGGCATCCGTTATTCTGTACGCCATTGTTTCCCCCCATGTCCAAGATCACTGTACTTCTATATCGAGCCTGGCCAGACATTCTTCACTGGGCTTGCCGGTCAGCGTGTCCCAGCCGAACTGTTTCCAGTAATCCCCCATCATCTCGTCTAAACCCACTGACCTGCCCTTGTTCGCACCCCTTGTCTGTGGAGGTGCCCCGATGGCACGGCTGCTTATCTTGAAATTCTTCGGCTCTATACCATGCTTGACATTGAAGGCCTGTTTCAACGTCTGTAGCCGTTCGCCGATCTTCATATACTCTTCCGGTGTCTTGTTCCAGCCCGTTGCCGCATTCAACCAGTCGAAGGTCGGTATCTTCTTCACGCCCAAGAAAGCGCCGAACATGCAGAGACCGGAGCCGTTCAACAGATTCGTGAACTTGCTGCACGCTGCCCCTCTCACGGCCTTCTCTTCATCCACCACATACTTACTTCCCTTGAAATAAAGCGGCCCGACTTTCGGCAGTCCTTTCACCCTTTTCCACAGCTGAAACATTTCATAGTAGAGTCCCGATCCTATGGTATGCCTGCCGGGTGCCGGTTCGACACTGTAGTGGAGAGCGAAACCAGGATCATTCCTGCTGTCATGCATGGCCGGCTCCTGTCCCCCTGCATGTACTGCATACCGCTCCGATCCCCTTCCCAGCTTCCGGGCGGCCACTTTAGAACCGTCTGCCAGGATATCCCCGATACCCTCCCTGTCTATCATCTTCTCGATAAGGGCAGTGATCGCCTCGGAGTTCCCCCACGTCAGTTCAAGACCGTCTGTGTCTTCCTTTGTCAGGAGCCCCTCCTCATAGCACTCGATGGCAAAGGCTGCGGTTGCTCCTGCCGATATGGTGTCCATACCGGCCCTGTTCAGGGACTCGTTGAGGTGGAAGATACTGTTCACATCCTCATTCATGCACAACCCCCCTAAGGCAAGGACCGTTTCATATTCCGGTTTGTGGGTTTCCGAGTACTTCCCTGTCATTGAACAGATCCCGCCGCAGCCCAGAGGACACGAATGACAGTGATACTTTATTATCTCACGATCCGTGAACACATCCGGATTGGTGGTCAGAGACCGTTTCGGCCCGAAATCCTCATTTGTTCCTTTCCAGTTTTTTATCGGGGAGTCTCCCATCTCAATGGATGCCTGGTTCATGCTCCCCGTGCCCCATTTTCTGAGGAGTGTCTTGTACAGCATGCCGTCCTGGGCAAGCACGGTGGGCATAATCCGCATGAATGCGCCGACATAGGGCATCATTGATCCGGACACAAAAGGAGGCTGAAACTGAACCCATCTATTGCACTTCTGACTCAGCCGTTTGATACCTTCTCTATTGTGAACGGGAATTCTTTTCGCACCGGCCAGAACCAGCGCCTTTAACCTCTTTGATCCCATGACAGCGCCGAGACCCGACCTGGCGGCCATCCTCCCCCTGTCATTGGATATACCGGATATTAACGACAGCTTTTCTCCTGAGGGACCAATCAGGGCAACACGGGCTCCCGCGGCCGCCTCCTCCAGCAGCATCTTTTCTGCCTCCACCGTATCCTGGCCCCACAGATGAGATGCATCACGGAGCTCGGCTTTTCCCTTCTCGATGTACAGATATACCGGTTTGCTGCTTATACCTTTGAAAAATATCCCGTCATATCCGCACCGTTTTATGGCGGGTGAAAGATTGCCCCCGCAGTTTGCGTCGCCCCAACCGCCGGTAAGGGGTGATTTCCCCACGACCATCCATCTGCCTGCAAAGAGGCTGCCCGTGCCGGTCAGAAGACCCGACACAAAACCCAGGATGTTATCCGGACCAAGGGGGTCCGCGCCTGCTGGAATTCTGTTGTAAAGGATGTAAGCGGCAAGTCCCATGCCGGACAGGTATTTCTCATATACCTCATCCGGTATTATTTCCTCTTGAATGTTCCCCCCACTCAGGTTGACCATCAAAATCTTGCCCATGTATCCCTTGCCCATCACCTGTTCCCCCCTTACAAATCGTACGCTCGTCACGAAACAGCGCAACGCTGACAGGCACATGTCAGCCACGGTTCTTATCTCTTTTCAAGACTACCTGAATAGAAAAATTCTATAGAGTAACAAGGATATAAGTCAAGGAAAACTTGTCCCCTATCGGCCACCCCGGCGGATCGTGAGAGCGGTCCGTCTGTATGCACAAAGAAGGGGCCGGACCACACCGGCCCCTCTGTATATCCTCTCAGCCTTCACCTGTTATCGCTTTTGCAAGGTTTCCCGCAGCTGATATTTCAGCACCTTCCCCGAAACATTTCTCGGCAGTTCGCTCACGATCTCAAGTCGTCTCGGGATCTTATAATCGGCGATCCTGGTTTTCAGAAATTCCCGCAATTCCTCGAGGGTAAGGGCCGTATCCTGGTGGAGGCTCGCCACCGCAACCACCGTCTCTCCCCAGTCCGGATGAGGCACGCCGATAATAACCGCTTCCCTGATTTTCGGATTTTCGTATATGGCGTCCTCGACCTCTTTGCTGTAGACATTTTCTCCGCCCGTGATGATCATATCTTTCTTTCTGTCCACAAGCGTAATATACCCCTCATCATCCATGATGCCGAGATCTCCCGAATGGACCCAGCCGTCCTTAATCGCCGCTTTCGTCGCCTCCGGGTTTTTGTAGTAACCTTTCATGATGGTTTCGCCTTTAATGACGAGTTCTCCTACCACGCCCGGTTCGGTAACGGTTTTTCCCGCTTCGTCGACAAGGCGGGATTCCATATTGACGACATATTTTCCTCCGGCGCCCGCCTTTCGTATCTGATCCTCCGGAAGGAGTCCGATTCCTCCGGGGCCGCCTTCGGTGAAACCGCAGAGGCAGAAGAAGTTCGTTGTGTTGAACTTTGCCATCATCGCCTTTACCGACTCCGCCGCCATGGGGGCCGCTCCGTACCCGTAATAACGGATTGACGAGAGATCGTATTTCTCAAAGTCGGGAGCCATCATCATAAAACTGTACATGACCGGGGCTCCGAAGAACTGGGTTATCTTTTCCTTCTCGATCTGTTCGAGGACCTTGTCGGGGATGAAGTCCCGCATGATGACATGGGTTGAGCCGAGGTATGTTCCGGGATTTAAATAGAGAGTCAGTTCCGCTGCGTGAAAGAGTGGCGCCACATGGAGAATACGGTCTTGCGGGTTTATGCCTACAAGAGAGGTCATCGTGGTTACCAGGGTTATGTGATTGTGATGGACAAAGAGGGCACCCTTCGGTCTTCCCGTGGTCCCCGATGTATAGAGGATTTCACTTTCATCGAACTCATCGACGGTGACTCCCGGTTCGTCGATATCTCCCGAGGCCAATACATCTTCGAGAGGATCGAATCCCTCGAAACGCCCGCTGCCCGCCGAGAGGAAAGCTTTGATATTCGAAAGGCGCGGCTTCATCTCGCGAACAAGGGGTTCAAAGATGTCATCAAAGATCAAGGCTATGGCATCACAGTTGTTAAAGATATACTCTGCCTCGGGGGCGGCCAGCCTGAAATTAACGGGAACGGCAACGCCCCCCGCTTTCACTATTCCATAGAAGACAAAGGCAAACATATCCGAGTTGAACATCCACATGGCAACCTTATCACCCTTCTTCAGCCCCCCCTTAAGAAGAGTATTGGAAACGGCGTTTACCCTTTCATTCACCTCTTTCCACGTATACCTTTTCTCTCCATATACGACTCCCTCCCTATCGGGAATCATCCGCGCATTGCGTGCAACCAGAGTTCCAAGATCCATACCGTACCCCCCCTTTTTTTGAAGTATGTGTACATTAGAAACGACGCACCGGTGCTGTAATTAAAGAACAAAAAACCCGATTATTCACCACCCCCTTTCCAATCGTATCTACGGTATATCAAAAAATATCCGCAAAAGATAATAACATCTTACAGGGAATCAGCAAGCGGAATCGGATGTACGGTCGAAGCCGATTTTCCGGAGGAGTGCGAGGGTATTTTTTGAGACCGGCAATGAGAGCAGATCCTGCCACGTATGCCAGCGAGCTTCCAAGGCATCGTCGGCACCGTGCGGTTCACCCGATATGTATTCGGCGATCAGATCGATAACAACGTAGTGGTAACGGATAGCGCCTTCGTTATCGCGTTCAATGAAATCGAAGGCGTAGACGGGGTCCCCGGTCTCAATTACAATACCTGTTTCTTCAAGTATTTCCCTCTCGGCCGTTTCTTTCAGTGTTTCCCCAAGCTTCATGTTGCCGCCGGGAATGGCCCAGAGCCTTTCACTCGGTGGTATACCCCTCTTCACCAAAAGAACCTTATTGTTGTAGATCACCACCGCCCCGACACCGACGCGGGGGAGATCGGGATATTCTTTATGTGACATACTGTTTTCAACCTCTCGGTACGCGAACAAATATTAAGACACATCCCCAAGCGGATGCGGTTTTTCTATACCGCGATAAATCTTTCGTCAAGCCGCGATATCCGTTGTTGTTTTTCCATTCTCTGGAGGTGCTTTTTGATCGTAATGAGTTCCCACATGTATACCCATTCATCCACATGATATTTTCTGCCGTATATCAACCCTCGATCAGCCACCTCCTCCAGGGTAAGGGGCACAGACAGTACAGAGATAATCTTTCTGTCCCTCTCTTCGATAATCGCCAGATAGCCGTCCATGCCTGTCTGGAATTCTTCTCTGTTGAGAATTCCCATCTCATGACCGGTTATGAAGATCTCGGCATCGACATTTTCAATCTCCCGGCACGACGAGATAAATTGATCGATATCACCGTCTGACCCGGCATACCAGGGCCCGAAAGGCGTGAGATCCAGATCCCCCACGTAGATGGCGCCATACCGGGGGAAATACATGCAACTGAATCCGGAGGAGTGACCGGGTGCGCCGATGACGTGCATCTGTGTCTTTCCGAAGTCGAACACATCCCCCCACTCGTATTCCCCATCAAGTCTGGCTGTGGAAAGCCACCATTCGTGGTTGTTCTGGGGCGAATACGGGCTCTTCCTGGTTGCAGGATCGGCAATCCGTTGAAGCCAGCCATCGGCCCATTTCTCCCCGTATACCTCCTCTATGCCGATGAGCGGAGGTATTGCCCTCCTGTCGCGAAAACAGGCAGCTTCTTTGGTATTTATCAGTATGCGGGAGTCATCAAAGAGATAGTTGAAGGCGATATGGTCATAGTGAAAGTGTGTGTTGAAAACCATATCGACGGAATGCTTCTTTCTCAGGTCAGCCAGGCGCTGATACCCTGCCCCGGGATCGATGAGGATCTTCACATCATCGTCGATAAAAATAGAACGGCAAGAGGGAAATCTGCTCCTGTCTTCTCCTGGTATCACCTGTATCGGGCCGAGTTGGGGTATAATACGTTTTCTCCTTCGTGAGATCGTTTTCAATATGCCCCTGATGTGTAACTCCGAATTTTATTGATATACCTGTCAACACCGTGCAGGTCAACTATTTGTCAAAAAATTTGTATGTTTTTTTGTATCCTGATCATTCCATACACTCGGTGGCTTAAATTATTTGTAGAATTTTTGCTGCTACTCAGGTATAGGAAGCATAAAGGGAAGTTTTTAACTTCCCTTTACTTATACAGTTATGGGCCTTCATACAATTTATACCCTATAGATTCTTTCGGCAAAACCGGCCGGAAAACCGGAGAAAGAGGTAATCATGAGATTTGATATCGCAAAAAGCGGAACAGGCATAGCATACGAAATACGTAATATCGTAAACATAGCGGAAAAGCTAAAAGAGTACGATGTCGACGTTACCTGGGAAAATATCGGCGACCCTGTCATAAAGGGAGAACAAATCCCTGAGTGGATGAAGGACACCCTGACCGACATTATAAAAAATGATATTTCTTACGCCTACTCACCCACTCGGGGCATGGATGAGACGAGGGAATTCCTTGCCGAGGAGGTGAATAAGCGGGGCAAATATCAGATGAATAAAAACGACATCATCTTCTTTAACGGCCTCGGCGATGCGATTGCGAGGGCTTACAGTGCCATACGGGTCGATGCGCGGATCATCATGCCGGAACCGACCTATTCCACCCATCTTCTCGCAGAGATTCATCATGCCTCTTTTCCGCCGAACACCTACCGGATGAATCCCTACCACAACTGGCATCCGGATCTCGCGGAACTCGAGAGAAAGGTGAAGAGTCACAATACGATCGTCGGTGCCCTTGTCATCAATCCCGATAACCCGACCGGATTCGTCTATCCCGAAAAGAGTCTCGAGAGAATCGTGGAGATTGCTCGAAAGTATGACCTCTTCCTTGTATTCGATGAAACGTACCGGAATATCCTGTACAACGGGTCTAAGACCCTTCCCCTATCTGACATTATCGAGGATGTACCCGGTATGAGCATGAAGGGTATATCGAAGGAGTTCCCCTGGCCCGGCTCACGGTGTGGATGGATAGAGGTGTACAACGCCGACAAGGACGAGACCTTTGCCCGATACATAAACGCCATACTAACGCAGAAGATGTCCGAGGTCTGCTCCACGACGCTGCCCCAGATGGCCATCCCAAGATTTATGACCCATCCTGAATACCAGAAATATCTCAGCAAGAGGGTCAGACACTACGAAAAACTCTCTAATATAGCATATAACATCCTCAAGGATGTCCCGTACATTGTGGTGAACAGGACAGACGGCGCTTTCTATATGACTATTGTGTTTAATGAAGCGGTGCTTAACGACAGACAAAAGTTACGGATGAAAAACGCCTCTATAACAACATACGTGGAGGGGATAACGAGCGGTAATATAGAAAATGATAAGCGTTTTGTTTACTATCTCCTCGGGTCTACAGGAATCTGCGTGGTGCCGCTGACATCGTTCTTCACCGCCCTTCCCGGTTTCAGGTTGACGCTGCTGGAGAAAGACATAGACAAATTCGAAAAAACGATACACACGCTTGCGGGAAAGATCGTGGAATATGTTGAGTCTTCAAAGTAAGTTACGTATTGATGTAGCCACCACGGTTACAGAAAAGGGTTAAATAGCCCGTTTGACAATATAGATACTGAAGCGGTCTATCACATCCTCGGCTTCATCACCAATCTTTTCGATGAACCGTGCGAAGTCGCGGATATGTCTCTTCTGGCTCAATCGCAGGTTTTCGTTTCTGAAGATGCGCTTCTGGAGCCTGGTGGACACCATGTCTCCCTCGCTCTCCCAGAATATGACCTTGTGGGTAAAATTGCAGACCTCTTCTACTTCCCGGAAAAACGTCTTGCACGACTGGACGGTAGCTTCCACAGCGTTTACCCCTGAGGCGATCAGTTCTCTGAAGTCATCGTAAAGCTCTGGCAGAATAGCCGGTTGCTCTATATCGAAGCGCCATATTATGGCCTTGTAATGGTCGAGGAGGGCGTCCATATTCTCGAGAAGTTCCATGATATCTCCGCGAGACTCAGGGACCAATGTTTTTGTATATAAAATATGTGCGAGGCTGCGACGCAGAGCATCACCCCGATGTTCCAAGTCGTTCATCCGATCCCGTTTTTGTTGAAAGGCCTCGAGATCGCCTTGAAAGTAGTCTTCCGTGGCCTCACGAAAGAGCACACCCGCCTCGCTGACATTGTCAAGAAATTCGTTAAATTGTTTATCTGTTTCCTCACTATGTTTAAGTAGTTTTGATTTCATGATTTTTATTCCTTACTGGGTTAACAGGTTAGCAGAGATGAAAACCCTGCCACCGTACCGATCCATGGGGTCTTAGAAACAGCCGGAGAGATCTATTTAACCGAGGCTTCACCGTCACGGAAAAGATCATGGATATAGGCAAGTTTGTCTTCCAGAGCCCTGTTAAACAGTTTATCATCTTTTTTCATATTCCATGCAGGAGAGATTCGTGCAAGAGCCTTATCCATCATCCATGTATGAATAAACACCTGCCCCTCGAGTTTTTCCAGGGCTTCGATCTGTTCCTCCGTGAGCCACTCTTCATCCAAAGAGTGGATAGCCGTTTCCGTGATCTCCATTTTATGGTACTCAGCCGACTCCATAATGAAGCTAATATTGTCTTGTCGAAGGAATGAATATTTCTTCAGGACCTTGTTGAATTTCAATGCCGTGGGGAATTTTTTCCCCACCATGCTCCTGAGTTCATTCACCGGTATGCCCTGATGCTCAATCCTTTCCAGCGCCTGCGCGGAGACTACATATTCGACCGGTTTGTATGTCTGCTGCTGAAAGACATTCTGGAAAAAGAACAGTGAAATGAAGCTTATCAGGGCGGCGAGGAGCGGCGTCGCCACCCATCCGACAGAAATCCCTCCAACGGTTTTCCACCGTATGCCTTTTCCTCCCTTGAGAAGACCGATACCGATAACCGCGCCGACTATGGCCTGTGAACTGGAAACGGGAACCAGGGGAATAGAGGGAAGTCCGTGGTTTATCAGGAATCGTTCCAGCCCCTGAGAGGCAAAGAGAAAAAGGACCGTAGAATGAGCCCATACCGCCACGAGAGCGGAAACGGGTGAAATCCTCATAATACCTGTTCCCACCGTCACCATGACACGCCTTGAATAGGTGATCACCCCTAATGCAATAGAAATACCTCCGATGAGAAAGAGCTGTTGCGACGAGGTAAGCGATACGATCCCCATAAAGGAGATGTCCCGGAAAGGTGAAACAGGGACAAACACACCCATGACATTTGCAATATTATTCGCTCCGAGGGAATAAGCGCCGAATATGCCCGCGATTATCAGGCCGTACCGCGTAAGTTTATCAAGTTTGAACATCCGTATATTGAAGGTTTTGATACAAAAGACAACCAGTTTGTACAGTATGATCGAGAAAATTGCCGACAGAATCGGGCAGGCGATCCAGCTGGATACGATCTTTGTGAGAGACGTATAGTCAACCAGGGTGCCGGTGAAGAAATGCCAGCCGATGATGGCCCCGATAATGCCTTCAGAGGTCGATACGGGATATCCGACGACGGTCATTACATAGACGCTTAGCGCAGCGGCCAGGGCGACGATAAATGCCCCGGCTATGGCATTTACGGAGCCCAGCTTTTCAATCGTATCAGACGTACCCGCACCACTTATGACAGCCCCCAATATAACAAATACACTGCAGAGAATAGCGGCCCTTTTAAAGCTTATCATCCGGGACCCGACGGCGGTCCCGAAAACATTGGCGGCAGCATGATTGGCCCCTAATGACCAGCCAAGAAACAGCCCACTCGACAGGAAAAAGAGAAACATCAACGGTTCTCCTATAGTGCACGTTTAACGATATAGATGCTGAGACGGTCTATAACATCTTCGGCTTCATCGGCAATTTTTTCCATGAACCTGACAAAATCGCGTATATGCCGCTTGTGACTCAATCGAAGGTCTTCACGCTCGAAGATGGCGCGCTGGAGGCGTGTCGAAACGACGTCGGACTTCTTTTCCCAGTAGATTACCTTATCCATGTGGGTTGAAGCCGTATTGATATTCTTGAAAAAGGCCCTGCACGCGCAGACCGTTGATTCTACCGCCTCAACGCCAAACGCCACCAGTTCCTTGAAATCTTCATGGAATTCGTTACAGATCCGAGGATGCTCGATGTCTATCTTCCACATCGCCCCCTTATAATGATCCAGGAGAGAATCCATGTTTTCGATGAGTTCCAGCACATCGCCCCTCGATTCCGGAATGAGGGTTTTCGTGTACAGCATGAGTTCAAGGTCACGGCGAAGGACATCTCCCTGACGTTCGACCTCATGGAGTCTGTCTCTCTTCTGTACGAATGTTTCCAGATCACCCTTCAGGTAATCGACAACGGCACCCTTGAAAATCAGGCCCGCCTCGCTGATCCTGTTCAGGAACTCATCAATCTGTGTCTCTATCCCCGGTCCTCGCCTAAAAAAGTCAAAGTCCATCGTCTCATATCCTTATAACGTACTGCTGGTTTGCATTGTATTGATTGTTATGGTGATTCCGTACCCCCTATCATCAGTTTCAGACGGATAAATGGTGGAGAGAGAACTAATAGATTGAAATATCATTAAATATATGTTTAGCATAAGTCAAGATAATTGATCTAATATAATTGATGAATCAAAGTTATAATGAATCTTAACCAGCTAAAAATATTCTATTACACGGCAAAATACGGCAGTCTCAGCATCGCCGCTGATGCGCTATACATAACACAGCCCGCCGTGAGCAAGGGCATTCAACGGTTCGAAGAATACCATGAGATCAAATTTTTCAACCGGTTCGGCAAGAAACTCGTCCTGACAGATGCCGGAGAGGCCCTCTACGATATTGCCGACAAGATTTTCGGGATGGAGACCCAGGCTGAAGAGGTCATCCGAGATTTTCAGCAGAGAAGGAGGGGATTACTCAGGATTCATGCAAGTGAAAGTTTCGGAGCATACTATCTTCCTTCGATTATCCGGGAATTCAGAAAAAACAATCCCAAGATCCATATATCGGTCAATGTACTGCCCACGGAACTGGTTGTCGAGAAAACGGCTACACTCAACAACGACATTGGATTCATTTCCTATCCCATAGAGCACAAAAAAATAACAACGAGGGAAATACTCGAAGACAGTCTTGTCCTGATCGTTCCCCCCGATCATGAATTCGTCGGCAAGACGGAAATCCATCCCCGTGATCTGGAACACCAATCTCTGATCATGCACGAAAAAGGAGCGGCCCCGCGAAGGATCACTGACCGGTACATCAAAAAAAACAATATCTCAGTCTCCGTTCCGCTGGAGTTGTCCAACAACGAGGCCATTAAACGGGCGGTGGAACAGGGGTTGGGTCTCGCCCTGGTATCTCGATGGGTGGCCAACGAAGAGATTGAAGACGGCAGATTGAACGCCATCCCCCTTTCCGACACCTCCATGAAGAGAAGGTTTTATATTATTCACCATCGTGACAAGTACATTTCAATATCTCTCGGCAACCTGATTGAAGAAACCGTCAAGTGGGCATCGGAGAACTTCTGAATCACTTAGCAAGCCATGCCGCAACCTCCGGATTTGCTTGCGGCTGATGGGTCATGGGCCCCTTTCCACGGCCACAGATTGGGATCTCCTGTTCATGGAGAGAACCGTGCGAGCGGATGCTGACCTCTTCCCTCGCGGCGGAGAGGGTTCCGAATACGGTATCGATATCGGCAAGGACGAAGAGGTGCCCGATTCGGTCGGGATGGAGACGGTACAACCGGGCGGCCTCTGGACTCGGCATGATCCCTTCGACACCCCTTTCTTCCCGTAGTAGCGCCATTGCTTCATCCATGGCGGACGGGTTATCCAGGTATATGTACGCGGAGCCTCCAAGGTTTTTATGGTGGACTACGTGGCGGTCTTTGATGATCGGGATCGCCATTCCCGGTATACCCGCTTTATCGAGTATCTTGGTCAGATCAAGGGCATAGGATTTTGCGTTCATCCCGTGGTCCGCCGTCACGATAATCTCCATATCGGACGAGGTGTTCAGGATTTCTCCGAGAAGCCGGTCAAGCTCATGAAAATTCCACTGGGAGCGTTCGTCCTCCGGCGGATAGGTATGTGTCGCGTAGTCCGTCGTCGTCAGATACATCACATCCGGTGACTGTGTCACGATGATCTCCCGCGCGGCCCTGAAGAGCCAATGGTTGGTCTCAATCGTATAAAATTCCGGGGGAGCGCCGATTCTATCCACGAGCCATGGTGACGGGTTTTCCGCCGACTCCGCAATATTGGCACCTCGGTTGATCAGGGTTTTCAGCTTGTCCTTTGCGGTAATCAGAGCCGATTTCTTGCCCTTCCTGCCGATTCTTTCAAAGAGGGTCTCCGTCAGAAGATATTCCGACGATTCCATGTATTTTTCTTCACCCGTCGACAGATCGAGAAAATAGTTTGACGTGATCCCATGTACTTCCGGGAAACTGGCCGTGATAATGGAGGTGTTGTTCACATTCGTGACGGTAGGAACAACCGCCTTTCCACTGGTGCTGAAACCTTCCCGGGCGATAGCGTCAAGGTTCGGTGTATCGCTCTGAGCGAGGTACTGATGATTTGTTCCGTCCAGACAGACGACGATTCGTGTGCTCATACGGTGTTCTCCTTGTAATCATCTAAAAAAGCATCCGGTTCGGTAAGCGGATTGAGATCGCGAATAATCGGAACGGATGTATCCACGACCGGCAACGTGCGATGCACGGACCTGTGCTGAAGCCATACGGGCCGGATTCCCACACCCTTCGCTCCGCATATGTCAATGCGCCAGTCATCACCCACAAAGAGGGCTTTCTCGGGCCCTACCCCCAACTCCGTCAGACACCGCAGAAAAGGCTCGGGATCGGGCTTCGGCGGCACTTCTCCCTCTCCCGCTATGACAACCGCATCAAAGAATTGAGCAATATCGGGAAAGAGATCCAGACGATGGCCGGCAGAACCGTCCTGTCCCTGGGTATTGGAAACAAGCCCCAGTCGACAGCGCGAAGAAAGCTTCTTCAATACGGATATGGTTTCCGGAAAGACGACGGTACTATCGATCACGGTCTTCCAGTACTCTCCTTCCCACCGGCTGTACAGCACACCACATGCTTTGAGCCCAAAACGAACCGATACATTCTCCCATATAACCTTCCGAGAAAAAATCGATTGTGCGTGAAACTCCCCGCGGACCTCACGATATGTGGCGATGAAGGTATCCCACGACGGGAGACCCAGATGAGAGAAAAGCCTTACTTGGGCATCCTTCTCAGCCTTGCGGAAACCGTCGGCCGAGTTTACCAGTGTCTGACCGAAATCAAACAGCACCGCTTGTATCATCGGATCGTTCCTGTTGTCAATTTTCCCGATTGTATCGGTTCACCCGTCAGTACCGCATACTATCTCATATTTCTGAAGTCACGTCATGATACGTATAACAAATATTATCATAAATTGTATTGACTTTCCCCTGCGAATGAACTACAAGCCGCATCCGCAAATGTAACGTACTCGTTATATAGAGCGTATGTGGCATGGAACGTAAACGGCGGCAATCTATACAACCCGCCTATTAAGAAATGGTGTAAGGAGAATCAGGGAGATGAGCATCATAGACTTGCTAATCAAAGCCTTCGTCGCTATCTGGAACTGATTGCACACGAACGTGTGGCATGTTCCCGGTACCGCCGAAGGGCCACAACAACTGCGTTAACAGCTGACAAAAGACCCCTTTTTCATGTGTCTATTGAAAAGGGGGTCTTTTGCTATTTACCTATCTATCGGCAGATACTGCACCCTGTCTCTTCAAAACATGAACATTGCGGGAGATGGTTACCTCAACCTCATCTTTCTCCTTCAGAGGCACGTGATCCCTGGGATCGGAGATATCCACTATTATCTCTTTGTCACCAAGTATGACGTGGCATTTTGCCAGCGCCCCCGTATATATGTACCGTTTCAGTGTACCCTGAATCACATTCTGTTTGACCGTCCCGTTGGACGAGGCTATCTCCATCGTTTCAGGTCTGATAACCAAGAGCACATCATCTCCCGGGGCAAATCCCTCCTGCTTGATATCCAGCGAGAGTTTGCCGTATTCCGTTGAGACAACGGCGTCTCCCGTTTCCTTTTCAATGGTTTCGATCCTGCCATCGAGAAAATTGACATAACCGACAAAACTGGCGATGAATTCATTGACGGGATGATCGTATATCTCGATGGGCGAACCGATCTGCTGTATGCGTCCTTCCGAGAGTACAACGATCTTGTCCGATATGGCCATCGCCTCAAACTGATCGTGGGTAACAAAGACCGTCGTAATATACAGTTCCGTTTGGAGTCGCCTGATTTCATCCCGCATCAGGATTCGAAGATTCGCATCGAGGTTCGATATGGGTTCGTCAAGGAGGAGCACCTTCGGTGAATAGGCAAGGGCACGGGCAAAGGCCACCCGTTGTTGCTGACCACCGCTCATCTTATCGATCATCCTGTCCCTGAATCCCTCCAGTTGAACCAATTTGAGGAGTTCATCAACCCGTTCCTGAATCCTCTTTTTGTCCCATTTTTTGATTTTCAGTCCATAGGCAAGATTTTCTCCGACAGTCAGATGAGGAAAGAGGGCATAATTCTGGAAACAGATCCTCGTGTCACGGAGATTAGGGGGCAGATAACCGATACTCCTTCCATCGAGTATGACTTCGCCGGAATCCTGTTCGGTAAATCCTCCGATAATACGCAGAAGGGTGGTCTTTCCGCAGCCGCTGGGTCCCACGAACGTTACCAGCTCTCCCTTGTTCACTTCAATGGATATGCCGTCCAAAACAACATTCTGACCAAAGGATTTACGGATATCTTTTAAGACTAACATTGGTTGCCCATTCGTACCCATGTTATGCGGCCCCTCCCTTCCGTTCTATATCGAGATTTGTAAATCTTGTTAATACATTGAGTGTAACCATGCAAAGAATAACGATTGTGATCATTTTAAGGGTAGTGGCGGACGCAAGGCCTATTTTCCCGTATGCCGCTGCATCGAAGATCGTCACCGCCGCCAGCTCATACCCGGGGCTGACAAGGAACACGACTGCGCTGAGGGATACCATTGTCGTCATGAAGGTATAGATGAATCCCGCAATGAAGGCCGGAAACATGATGGGAAGGACTATTCTCCTGAAGGTGGTCAGGAAGGTTGCCCCCATATCCCATGACGCCTCCTCAATCTCGATATTGATCTGGTGAAGCTTGGTGATCCCCGCTTCGACGCCAACAGCGAGGAAACGAAAGACGCAGTTGAGGGCCAATATCATGATCCCCCCGGTCAGTTTTATGGGAGGCGCAGCAAAGGCAATGAGATATCCGACGCCGATAACGGTCCCCGGCAGGGCAAATCCCGACAGGGCGATCATCTCGATAAAATTCCTTCCGAAGAATTTTCCGCGCACGATGACATAGGCAAGAAGCGTACCGATGATACCGCCGATTAACGCGGCGATAAACGATACCTTTATGCTGTTCCAGATTGCCATGTTGGAACGGAAATCAAGTATATGCCGTAACACAAAATCATTTCTCACACCCAGAATGTTGACAAAGGCAGCGAGTACGACCACAGCGAAACAGATAAAGATGGTGAATCCGAAGACAAAGGTGATGAGGATAAAGGGTATCTTTACGAAGAGACTCATCTTTCTCGGTTCCGAGGCGATGGGTTTCCCCTCGATTGTGGTGAATTTCTTTCCTGAGATGAGATAGTTATGGGCTATGAAAATCATGATGCACGGCATGATCAACATGACGGAAAGAACGCTGCCCATGCTGAAATCGGCCTCTCCGGTTATCATCGTATAGGTGTCCGGGGCCAGAAAAGGTACCCTTCCACCAAGAACGGCTGCGTTACCGAATTCGGCTATGGTCATGACAAAGACCAGCAGGGCCGCCTTGAGCAGTCCGGGAGTGAGGAGAGGGAGTGTAATCGTCCTGATGATGGTCCCTTCCGTCGCTCCCATGTCGTAGGCGCTTTCCTCAAGGTTGGGATTCAACGACTGGATCGTATTCTCCAGCATCAAAAACGCAAGGGGTATAAAGGCAAGTGTCTGGGCTATGACGACGCCGTCGAAACCGTATATCTCCCAGTTAACGCCGAAATTCTTGGTAATCAATCCGACGCGACCGAAGAGAATAATCAGGGAAAGTGCAAAGAGGTACGGAGGAGCGATCAACGGTATCATGGCGACGATCTTGAGTGGTTTACGGAGTGCCATGGGGCCGCGTGTCGTCATATAGGCGAAACAGAATCCAACGCCTACACATATTACGGTATTTATCAAACCGAGCAGCAGGGTATTATACAGAGACTGGAAAAAATATGCATGAGTGAAAAAATTCTTGTAGTGGGCGAGGGTAAACCCCTCGGGACTTTGAAAGCTCTTTACCAGTACGGCAAATATGGGAAAGAGGAGAAAGACGGCGAGCAGCAGAAACAGCAAAAGCGCCAGGATGTTGATAAACCTTGCGTTGAAAAATTCTTTGATACGTTCCCATCCTGTGAGTTGCGTGTGGTATGATGTGGCTGTTATAGTCATCTTTCTCCCCTTCGTGCGAAAACTTCCGGTGAACTGCAGATATCAAAAGAACTCTATTTGTAGGTGGTCCTGAACTTCGATTTCCAGATATCGTTGTTCTTGGGTCGTTCTTCAGCCGCCTTCCCGAGGTCCAGATCGATATACTTCGGTGTCGTTGCCCCATAGAGTTTGTTCGCGGCCGGACGAGGAGTCATGTAACCGATCCCTGCCATAATATCACTCAATTCCTGGTCACCGAGTGCATCGATTACCTTCTGGCACAGGCTCAATTTCTTCCCCTTTGTTGTACTGAAGATAAACACAAAGGTTCCGTCATAACCGATACCTTCCTTTGGTACGCCCCAGACAAGCGGGTAGCCTTGGTCGATCCTGTTCTTGACGTTTTCATCGGAGGTGATTCCCAGCATGAATTCACCACGGCCGACGAGATCGGTCGGAGCGTTGCCGCTTCGCGTGTAGTGATGGATGTTTTTGTCGAGTTTCGCCAAGTAATCCCACCCTCCGTCATCACCATAGAGAGCGAGGAAAGAGAAACGGATCATGTTCGCCGTCCCGGAGCTGAGGGGCGAAGCCATGACGATTTCATCCTTCCATTTTGGATCAAGAAGCTCCTGCCAGCTGGTGGGAAGCTTGTATCCCTTTTTATCGAGTGCATCTTTATTTCCGACGAGGACAAAGGAAAAGTTTGAGATGTTGTACCAGTATCCTTCGGGATCGACGAATACCTTATCGACTCCCAGCCAGTTGGGAGATTGGTAAGGCGCGGACCATTTGTTCTTTTTTGCCATGAAAGTCAGGGGAGAACCGACACCGAGGCACATGTCCGCGTTGAAGTTGGGCGCTTCGGCCTTTACCTTGGCCTCAATCTCGCCAAACGACTGAAAGGTCTGGTTGATATGAATTCCTGTTTTTTTCTCGATGTACTTTACGACGGTTATGTTGTTATCGGGAGACATGCCCATGTAGGCTGTTATTTCGTCAGCAGCAAAGACGCTGCCACCTACTACCATGACTGAAAAAATAACGAAAACTGCCAAAGATAATTTCGTTTTCATGATACCCCTCCTTTAGAGTAATCACTGTTTGTAGTAGAAATAAGCCACCTTTTACTCGATAACTCACCCCCTTTCATTCAGAAACACTGTGAACTGAAGTGTGGGCACCTTCCCGGCCTATGGGTTCGGTGACCGCATACAATCAAGAGTCTCCAACTATTGCAAAGAGCAACAATCGTATAGAGTAAGGAACTGTCAGTGCCTTGCGGGTACAGCGTAACAGTTATTTCTTGTATTGGTTACGTACCTGATGACAATACCATAAAGTGAACAACATCGCAAAAAAGGAATGACTTTCCATTGCGTATAAATCCCGATATGGCCGGAAGGCACTATTCACATACCCCACCATGGATTTTATACAATATATTTTTTTAATATAAGTCAAAATAATAATTATTATACTATCGATAACCCGGCGTTATTGTCATCATTCGGAAGATGCAGACTGGTTCAGCATTCAAGTAAAAATCGGTTTTGATTTCTAACAGATAGCGGAAGCACAAAGAAGGATACCACTATTCGTCTTCATGCTTCTTTCCATACCGCTACAGCTCTTCGACTACCTCATGTATCCATATCATACGCTTTTTCAGTTCAGGTAAGACATCGTCTGGGTCGAAGGCGAATTCGGGCATGACCGCTCCGGTTCCGTGAACCTTCCCGCATGCGATCATCTGGACTCCGATCGACAGAGGAATCCCTACGCATCTCGTATAGGCCCTGAGGCCTTCCCATCCCTCAACAGAGCCGTCCGATGAGGGGTGCGTATGCGTCAGGATATGCCGGTATGCCTTTCCCCCTCTTGCCCCGACAACTTCGACGTGCAGGGCATAACCGTACAGATTGGTGGACTGTCCCTCCGGTGCCTGCTGGAGATACTTTCCGATGGCGTCCATGATGCCGATATCCGCACCGTTCACCCGTATTTTGTCGTTTCTCATGAATCCCCACTCATAGAGGGCTCTTACGAGCGCCATATTTGCGGGAGGCCAGGTACCTCGAACCTCAATGAGCCTGATACCCTTTTCTTTCAGATATTCGTACGCTGTTTTCGTCTCGGAGTGAGGAATGATCCACTGGGGATGGGTTCCGTAGGGCTCGGGCAGCTCGATCTCACGTTCTCTCGCAAAGGGGGGCACCTGTATGAACTTTCCGTCTTCAAAAACCACCCTCCCCGGAAGATCGGGATCGTACTCATAGGTCGTCGTTTCGGTGATGGAGGGAGAGAATGCGATGGGCCGGAATGCCCCGTGGCTTACACGGACGATCTCAACGGTGTCGAGCCTGTCCGCGGCGTATCTGACCATCATGTCGGTGGTCCCCGGCGTCATGCCGAATCCCGGTACATGGATCTTCCCGTGCTTCTTGAATATGTTGTCGTACTTGTATTCCTCGCCGAAACCGTTGAGGTTGATCCCGCTGCAACCGGCCCGCGCAATACATTCCGTCGTCCGGTCATTGAGCTTAATGGTCGTTCCGTCCATAACAACGTCATACCCTCGAAGGGTATCGATCGTCTCGTCTTTTTCGAGGACGTTGACCTTTCTAAAATCCACCCGGCTATCGTTCAGTTCTTCCATGAGAGCGCGACCTGCCTCCTCGTTGTAGTCGCCTATGGTGATCCGTTCGAATTCGGAGAATTCCACGAGGTCACGAACCGCTTCGCCGCATATCTTTCCCGCACCGCCAAGACAAAAGACTTTCATCCTGTATCCCCCCTTATTCGTATTGGAATTGATTTGAACAGCCGGTTAGAAATCCCGACGCCGGTTACGTGATCGTGGATATCCTCAACCATTATGGGAGATAAGTCAAAGGACTAATTATAGGCATTATGATAACTTCAGATTATGGTTTCGTGGTCATACAGATCCTGGGCCACCAGATTACAATGTCCAAACGCACACACGACTGCCTAGGATACTGACTACGACGAATGCCTGTATCAATACGTCGCTCCCCACTCCACCTCGCCGATCGTTTCATCGAGGATGTCCAGGGCCTTATCCATTTCGTCTTGTGTAATGACCAGGGCCGGCCGCAATGTGATGATGTTTCCCTCGATCGTCTTGAATGAGAGCCCCTTTTCGAGACACTTGAGCATGATGATCTCGGCCTCATTAACTGCTCTCTCTTTGGTTTTTCTGTCGGTGACGAGATCGATCCCTAGATGCAGACCCACCCCCTTTACGTCTCCGATCAGTGGATGCCTCTCCTGCATCTCACGCAGCCGCTCCAGTGCGTAGATCCCCAGTTCAGCCGCATGGCGGCACAGATCGTTTCTTTGGATATATTCGATCTCCGCAAGAGCGGCCGCACAGCAGAGGGCGTTCTTTTCATGGGTGTAATGACCGATGGAACGGTGCTGCAGTTTGTTGTGTTCCTCTCTGGCGACAATGCCGGCAAAGGGGAGCAGGCCGCCCCCCATGGACTTGCCCAGCACCAGAATATCCGGGGTGAGGTAGTGCTCGCAGGCGAACATCTTTCCCGTCCTCCCGAAGCCTTCGATTATCTCGTCGAAGATAAGCAGGGCGCCGTATTCATCGCACAGACTTCTCACCCCCTCCCAGAATCCCCTGCCCGGCACCACAGGCTTCGCTGAGACCGGTTCACCAATGATCGCCGCTATCTCCGGTTCGCGCCGGAGCACTAGCTCGATCTGGCGGAGACACTCGGCATCGACATCCGACTCATCGGTAAATCCCCACGGATTCCGGTAATAATTGGGGAATTCCACATGAAAGGCTCCCGGGACCATGGGGCCGAGCCCCCCGTGAAAGTGCTCCTCACCGCCGACGCTCGCCGCGGCGAATCCGGCACCATGAAAGGAATCCCAGAACGAAATCGTCTTGAACCGTCCCGTCACTTGTTTGGCGAGCATGAGTGCCGTCTCTATCGCTTCGGAGCCACCCGGGCAGAAGAGCGACCGGGAGAGGCCCGAGGGGGTAATCTCGAAGAGCTTTTTTGCCAGGGAAATTGCCGGTATGTTGGTATATCTCCTGGGACAGAACGTCAGCTCCGAATCCAGCTGTTTTCTGACTGCGGCCACAATGTCAGGATTATTAAACCCCGCATTATGGACGCCGTTACCGTGCATATCGATGTACCGCTTCCCGTCCATATCCTTTATGTACGCGCCGCGTGCCCCGGCTAGTACATTCAGGACGGGCGTCGAGAGATTCTGATGGAGGAAGTAGCGATTATCCTCTTCAAACCATTTCCTCGCCTGCGCGGACAGATTTTTCTCCCAGTATTTTTCTCTGGCGGGCGTGGTGTTGCTGTCTCCCTGTTCTCGGGTAAAGCGAGATTCTTGCATGACGGACTCCCTCCTTTACGTGACCATAAAAAGACAGATTTATTTTTTACCGATTGAACTTTCCTGTCAATATAACGTCAATATTCAATTTCTCCTTGTTTTACAATATGATAGTGAGATATATTAATTAACGTGAAGAATCAAGGAGGGATTTTCCACCTATACTTAATCTATATTAGAATATATGAAATTTTCTCCATGTTATCAAAATGATATCATGTAACACATTTCACTCATTAAGAATATTAGGCACCAATCTGTAGTTTGTACAACAAATGGATAAGAGTCTATAAGCGAGCATGGAGAAAAGGCCCCCACTACCTATTCTTTCCATCGAGGATTGAGTTAAGAGGTTCGAAAGTATGTATGAATCAATAATGTCATTACGGAGTAGTACGAATGACGCCTAACAATGTGCTACACTAGCGACCCTTGCTCTACTCGGTCATCTGAGTGCAAACGTTATGTGTTTTAAAGGTTACTATGAATAAAACTGTTTTTATCACTGGAACCAGTCGGGGTTTTGGCTATGCTCTTGTTGAGCAGTTTCTTACTCAGGGTTGGATGGTTTATTGTCTCGTAAGAAATGATGAAGATGCAAACAAAATGGTTCAAATGAATAGCTCTCGTTGTATCCCAATAATATCAGATGTAACTTCAGATAATCTTCAATCTGATATTGCTTCTTCACTATCAAGCTCAACTACTATTGATGTTTTGATAAATAATGCGGGTGCTGGAAGTTGTGCAAAGCCATTTACTGAAACACTTGTCAATGATGTCAGAAAGTTACTTGACATTCATTGCTTAGGGGCATTAAGAGTAACGCAAGCCATCATTCCTTATATTAATAATGATGGTGTAATAATAAATATTTCATCAAGATTCGGCTCAATAACAAAAACTGCTTCAGGGGAACTTGATAATATTTCCTGTTCCTACTCATATCGAATAGCTAAAGCAGCACAAAATATGTTTTCTCTGTGCTTGAGCCGGGAATATAAGAATAGAACTATCAAGGTTTGTTCTATACATCCTGGCAAACTAAAAACCGCCTCCGCATCACCGGACGCAGATAGAGAACCAAGAGAAGCAGCAGAAACGCTTTTATCTCTTTTGAGTAAAATTGAGAATGGTAAATTTTATAGCTTATTTGAAGGCGAATTTGATTGGTAACAATGTAGAACAGGACATATAGACTCGGATGCTAATTCTGCTATGCTCCATTTGTACCGTTTATTTGAAGCGTTAGATCTGGAGTGCATGGAATGAATGTTGATGTGAATGATCGTTTTAGGGTTATCTAGATTGAAAGAGCCTCCAGTTCGTAGGTTACTACTATACGTTCGCTGCTCCAATCACTTAAATGGCAATCAAGCACAAATGGATGGGACCTGAACCCCTACTCTTCAATTTCTCTTTTGCAGGATATACCAAGTTTACGAAGTTGCCGAAAGCCACGAAAGATTTTAAAAAACAAGATTGATTAAATATCCGTTGGTCTCTCTAAAATTCACCCCACATTGTTCAAGCTTTTTTTCGATCTGATAGAATTAAGTGCAAAACATATGCTTGAATTGTATTTCAAGGTAGTTATGAAAGAAGTAACAGAGACAGATCGTGACATCGCCGGAGATGAATAATTTCATAAACTATTCCTGTAGGATCAGGCCGAAGGACTCACACAAGGGGTATGGGCATAACATCTCAAAACGATGACTAAATCCGCTACCAAGATTACCATACTGTGTAGTATGGCATTTCCAGCAGAAAGGTTTTTCGGTGGGATTTGGGATGCCCTCCCTTCCCTCTTTTTCTTAACATTTCATTAAAACCCATTGGACGTTTCATTCAATGGAACGGGGATCATCTGCATTACAATGCCACGTCTGCCTGCCGCACTCTCTTCAATAATATCATTATTTACCATAGGTTACACATATTCTGTCTCGAAACCAGGAAACTGGCACGATTATTTCATTACTAAAAGACAAAAGGAAAAATAAAAAACGAAACCAACACAGGAGGATATACATCATGAAAAGGACACTGCAGACAGTAATTCTGGCGGCTTTTGTGGTACTGGCAACCGCTTCCTTCGGCTATGCGGAATACGTGGCAACCAGTGCGGCTAACTTCCCCTACTTCCACCTCGGATGCCTCGTCCTCGGCGGACTGATCATCACCTCTCTGAAACACAAATACGCCAAACTCTATCTCAGCGAGGCCATCGGCTCCTTCGCCCTCTATGCGATCCTGGTAGCCCTCTTCACCTCCCCGGTGGTCAATGCCCTCAAGACCATGGTCAGTTAGAAGGGATTAACCAATACAGAAAAGGAGGACACGATCAATGATTCTGACTCATAAACACCATACCCCGATCACTATGCAGTCGAATCTTTCCCAGATATTCCAGATAAGTGCATGGGGATTTATCATCGTCGTCTCGTCGTTTCTGTTCCTCTATGCCGGCCGGTGGATCGACACCACATTCAACACCGAGCCCAGCTTCATGATCGGTCTCTTCATCCTCGCAATCTTCCTGTGCATCTGGAGGCTCTACGGAGAAGCCCGGCTGAATATGGAACGACAACGAAAAGAACGACGGTAACGGATACCCGATAAACAACAAAAAGCCCCCGCTGTGCAAGGCGGAGGCTTTTTTAATGTATCATCGACCCTGTTTAAATTTCTTCCCTTAAGACATTCTTCCTATATAGCAACATTTCTATCAAATATATTCCAATTATAACAACAAGATATGATCCAACAAAATATCACTTGACAGGACGGAGGAAACATATATTATAAACCTTAAAGTTGTACTTCGCACTTTAATACCATGAGACCCTTCTCGTCGATACACGAATCCGGAAAGGGAAAGAGAACTATCCATATTAAAGGAGTGTACCATGGAGTTTATCAGGCTCTTTCAACCGATCACGATACACGGCCTCGAAATCCCGAACCGAATCGTCATGCCCTCGATGGGACTCGGCTATACCGATTCGTATACCTTCAACGATCGGTTCGCCGGTTTCTACCGTGAACGGGCCCGGGGCGGAGTCGGTCTTATGACGGTCGGACCCATCGCCATAGACACCGCGGGCGCCGCTCCTTTCATGCCGGGCCTCTTTGATGACAGAAACATACAATCATTACGAAGCTTCGTTGATTCGGTTCACAGCGAGACGGATACCAAAGTGGCAACCCAGCTCTTCCATATGGGGAGGAACGCCTTTTCCCTCTTCACCGGCGAGACCCCCATCGCCCCCTCCGCGGTCCCAAGCCCGCTCAGTCATGAGATGCCCCGTGCAATGACCGTGGAAGACATTGAGAAGATAAAGAACGCCTTTGCCATGGCGGCAAACCGTGCCATCGAGGCGAACTTCGATTTCATCGAGATTATTGCCTGTACCGGCTACCTGATCAGTCAGTTCCTCTCGCCGGTTACAAATAGGCGGGAGGATGAATACGGCGGTTCCTTCGAAAACCGGATGCGCTTCGGCCTTGAGGTGATCAGACGGGTGCGGGAGGTGATCGGCAACGACATTCCGCTGGGGATGAGGATAGCGGGCAACGACTTTCTCGAAGGAGGAAACACCAATGTGGAAGCCGCCCTCTTTGCGGCGGAAGCGGCAAAGGCCGGCATCGACGCGATCAATGTCACCGGCGGATGGCATGAAACCAATGTTCCGCAGCTCACGACCAACGTGCCGCCCGGAGCCTATGTGTATCTCGCCCGGGGAGTGAAGGCAAAGGTGGATGTCCCCGTCTTCGCCTCGAACCGGCTGGGAGATCCCCTTGTGGCGGAACGGGCGCTACGAAGTGGGTCATGCGACATGGTGTGCATGGGAAGACCCCTGATCGCCGACCCGGATTTACCCAACAAGGTCAAGGAAGGCAGACTCGACGAAGTTGTTTCCTGCATCGCATGCAATCAGGGCTGCTTCGATGCCCTCTTCTCGGGTGATTCGGTGAGCTGTATCCTGAATCCCCGGGTAGGCAGGGAAAACGAACTGATCATCGAGAAAACGAAGGCAAAAAAGAAGATCCTCGTCGCCGGAGGAGGTCCGGCCGGTATGGAATTCGCCCTCACTGCAGCCGGACGCGGCCATGACGTGATTCTTCACGAGAAGGAGAAGCAACTCGGAGGTCAGGTCAATCTGGCCAAGGCGCCTCCGGGGAAGAGGGAACTGCAGAAGCTGATCGACAGCATGCAGACCAGGATGGAAAGCGCCGGGGTGGAGATCAGGATAAACAGCACCGTCACTCCCGAAACGATCGATGAGGGATACGACATGGTCGTCGTCGCGTCGGGAGCGGAACCGCTGACATTTCAGGTGCCCGGAATCGACAAGCCCCATGTGGTCAGCGCCTGGGATATTCTGCTCGACAAGATTCCCGCCATCGGTCAGAACGTGGTCATCGTGGGGGGCAGCGCCACGGGGTGCGAGACCGCCCACTTTATCGCCTCCATGGGGACGCCCGATCCCGCGATCTTCACCCATCTCATGTATCACGGCGCCGAATCTCCCGATTTTGCACTGCACCTTCTCCACGATTCGGGAAAGACGATCACTGTCATCGACATGGTGAACCGCATGGCCGATAACGTGGGTCGGACGGCCCGGTGGTCTCTACTCAAGTGTCTCAGGCTCATGGGTGTGACGCTCCGCCCCCGGACGAAACTTCTGGAGATAACCGATCATTCCGTGGTAGTTGAAACGGAACACGGCATCGAATCAATTCCCGCCGACACGGTCGTTCTTGCCATGGGTGCGAGGCCCGTGGACACACTCTCCGGGGAGGGCAAGGCAAAGGGCGTCGCATATATGACCATCGGTGACGCCGGTTCCCCGAGAAAGATAACCGACGCCGTGCGTGAGGGTTTCGAGACGGCCCTCACGATTTAAGTGAGAGGATCATGTCGTAAGCAATGAAACGGTTCGACGTACCAGATATTGTCTCCGCCACGCTGATACCGGGGAAGCAGCGCAAGGGAAATTCTCCCGGCGACGCCATCCTTCTCTATCTTGGGTTGGGAATTCTTGCCGTAGCAGACGGTCCCGAAAGAAATCCCTTCGCCTCCTCCCTCTTTCTTAAACGGTTTTCTGATTTCATCGAGACATCGGATCTCCTTTCAGGGGAAGATGCCCTCACAAATGACACTTTCGAGAGGATCGTGGAGGAAACAAACGCCCTGATGCGTTCCACGGGATATCACGAAAATACGACATTTTCCTGCCTCATCGTGGGGGAAAATAACATGGCCGCCCTTCTTCACACGGGAGACAGCCTGATCTTCCTGATCCGCGATGGCGGGAAAGAGATCGTCCAGATGAGTCGAACGAATCATTTTATGGTGGGGCGGTCTCCGAATCTCTTTCAATCGAATTTCATCACTCTTCGCGATGGCGATGTCGCCCTGCTGGCGACCGACGGGATTACCGATCTGGCCCGATGCCACGGCCTTTCTCTGGAAAGCTTTCTCTCGAAACATCTCGATGGGATCCGTCCCCGGGGCATCTCCGATAATATCGTTGCCTCCAGCGGCACCGTGAAGGTGAATCTGGACGACATCGGCATCATCGTCGCAGATCTCGGATCGATCCGGTTATCGGCGTCACATCCTGGAAGAAACAAGACCATCCTCAACCATTAATACAAAAGGCCCCGGTAAGAGATTCTCCCCCCGGGGCCTTTTCGTTTCACAGGTGTTTTACTCTTTACTGTTTCTCCTTCATCCTTTTGTACATCTCCCGAGCCTCGCGTCTCAGTATCTTGCCGACGTTGGTCTTGGGAAGTTCATTGACGAATAAGATCTCTTTGGGAACCTTGTACGGAGCGAGCTTCTCCTTGCAGTATTTGACGACTTCCTCGCTCGTCAGCGTCTCTTCTGGTTTGACCACCACAAAGGCCTTGAGCGTTTCCCCGCGATACGAATCATCGATACCGAAGGCGCAGGCCTCCAGTATCTTTGGATGGTCGAAGAGGACATTGTCTATCTCGATGGGATAGATATTGTAGCCCCCGGCGATGATCATGTCCTTCATGCGATCCACGACCGAAAGGTAGCCGTCACTGTCGAAGAATCCCATGTCACCGGTGTGCAGCCACCCGTCCTTGAGCGCTTTCTGGGTCTCCTCGGGCTTCTTGTAGTATCCCATCATGACCTGCGGCCCCTTGATCAGGATCTCTCCGATCTCGCCCTGTGAGAGTTCTTCACCCGTATCGACGTTGACGATCTTGACATCCGTATCGGCGACAGGAATGCCGACGGTACCGGGTTTGATCGTACCTTTCCAGGGGGTTACCGTCGCGACGGGACTCGTCTCCGTCTGGCCGTATATCTCACACATGGTGGCACCCGTCAGTGCATGGAGGTCCCTGATCGTGTCGGCTGCAAGCGGGGCCGCCCCGGAGAAGAAGCCTTTCACGAATCTGAGGTCCATATTTCTGAATTCCGGATCGGACAGGAGCCCCACAAAGATAGTCGGCGCCCCCGGTATAAATGTCGGTTTATACTTCTTGATCAGATCGATGAGGGCCTTCGGTTCCGGCCGGGGGATGACGACGTGTTCGTACCCCTGCCATATGATGAAGTCCTGGATAGACATGAATCCCGCCGTATGGAAGATGGGGAAGGTCCCGATAAGCCTCTCCTCCCCCGGCTTCAGGTCGTTCTCAAACCAGGCGGCGAGCTGCTGCACGTTCGAACTGAGATTCTTGTGGCTCTGCATGACCCCCTTGCTTACCCCCGTGGTACCCCCCGTGTACACAATCGCGGCGAGTTCCTCCCACTCGGTCTGATCCTCCACGGGATCGTCGGGATACCGGTTGATAAGGTCCTGAAAGACCTTGACCGTATTATTCGTCTCCAGTTTTTTATACATCGCCTTCTTTACATAGGGGAAGAGCTGCTTCTTGGGAAAGGGAAGGTAACTGTTGATATGGCAGCCTATGATCTTTCTGATCTTCGTGTTGGGCATGATCTTCAGAATCCTCGGGACGAGGAGCGCCAGCGTCACGGCGACAATGGAATCGGAGTCGTTCAACTGGTATTCCAGCTCGCGCTCCGTATAGAGGGGATTATTCTGAACCGTCACGGCACCGATCCGCATGACGGCAAGATTGGCGATAACCGTCTGGGGAAGATTGGGCATGATTACCGCCACCTTATCTCCCTTCTTTACACCCAGGTCCATAAAGGCGCGTGAGCAGCGATTGACCAGTTTGTCCAGCTCGCTGTAGGAGATCCTTCGTCCCATATAGTTGAGAGCCGTATGGTGAGGAAACTTTTTCGCCGTATTGGTTAATCCGGCCGGGATCGAAACCTTTTCATATTCGAGGTTCTTCTTGATTCCCGGCACATAGGACTTGTACCATAACTTTTCACTGCTCATACCTTACCTCCTTTTTGTGTTGAATATCATCGGTGATTCGAAGTTTAGTGTCTGTGCGAATTCTTCGAACCCGCACACGACCAACTTCTCTCCCCGATTACCCCCAAAAGAGAATTGTCACACCGAATATGAACCTTATTCGGGAAAAGCATGTACCTTTCACTGCTCAATGTTCCGACGCATGAGTAACGAGCCTTTCGGCGAATACCGTGAGAAACGAAAAGATCGAGATCCGAATAGAAGGAGAAGAGGAAATGTATCGAGTGGGGAGGACAAGAAGAAGGTCTTTGACCGCGTCAGAGAACCCGTAGCATAATAAATGTTTATGTAATGAATATCATAATCATAAAAAATTTTCCCTTCTTTTACAATACCAGAGAGTGCTCATACCGGACCCCCTATCACGGTACAGGTTAAACACCTATTTTCGTAACCTGCGTTGCGTCTCGAGTGTCATGACAAAACGCACATCAAGATCAAACCTACATCGAATACACCGACGAGAGGGGTTTCTTGATCGGCATTCGGGCCAATGATACACCTATCCATCAAATTCTTTACAGAGCGCCGAAGCAGTACCGATTCCCTTGTTTTTCCCTACATCGACAGATTTTTCATCAACTCGCCGACGATGATGAGCTTCTGGATCTGTGTCGTTCCGGCACCGAATTCGATACCTTTCATATCGCGATACATACGCTCAATGGGGAATTCACTGATGAATCCGTATCCCCCCAGAATTTGGATCGCCTTGTCCACGACGCGGAGTCCCGCCTGGGAACAGAAGAGCTTCGCGTACGAGGCCTCCAGCCTTACACGCTTACCCTGGTCCGCCTGGGAGGCGGCCCAGTACGCCACGATGCGGCCGGTATTGATGTCGGTGGCCATGTCGGCGATCATCTCCTGTATCATCTGAAAGGTGATAATCGGCGCGTTGAACTGGACCCGCTCCATGGCGTATTTAAAGGCAACGTCAAAGGCCCCCTGTGCGACGCCGATGGGGCAGATCGAATAGACGATCCGTTCCCGGTCCAATCCGTTCATCAACACGCGAATGCCTTCGTTCTCCACACCCAAAACATTTTCGGCGGGAACGACGCAGTCTTCAAAGATCAGTTCGCCCGTGGGAGATCCTCGCACACCCATCTTTTTCAGGGACTTTCCCCTCGAAAATCCCGGAAAATCCTTCTCCACGATAAAGGCCGTGATCCCCTTGTGTCCCGCCTCGGGATTTGTCTTCGCGTACACCACCATGACATCGGCCAGAGGACCGTTGGTGATGAACATCTTGGTCCCGTTGAGAACGTATGTATCACCCTTTCTGTCCGCTCTCGTCGTCATCGACAGGGCATCGGAACCGGCCCCCGGTTCCGTGATGGCAATGGCGCCGATCATATTTCCCGCGATCAGATCGGGGAGGTATTTCTTTCTCTGTTCGTCATTGCCGTTTCGGTAGATATTTTCGGCACACAGGATGGCATGGGAACCGAAGGTGTTGGCCGTTGAGGCACAGCCCCGTCCCAGCTCTTCCATGACCAGAACGCATGATAAAAGATCTGAACCGCTCCCCCCGTACTCGGGGGGAATCGATATACCGAAGAGCCCCATATCGGCCATGGTCTTGAAGTTTTTCTCCGGGAAAGCCCCGTCCATGTCGATCTCGGGCGCCAGAGGGATCACCTGGTTGTCGACAAACCGGGCCACCGAATCCTTCAACATCGCCTGTTCGCTCGTCAGTGAAAAGTCCATAGGATTCACCCGTCAGCCCTTTCTCCCCACAAGAATCCTCGGCGAGAAGACGACGCATTCTTCGTCTCTCTGATTCTTAATGGTGGCCTGATAGGCGATAACGCCCGTCTTATCGTCTTTTTCTTTCAGTTCCGCTACACGGGCCTCACACCGTATCGTATCACCGATCTTGACCGGTCCGGTGAAGCGGATCTTGTCCATACCGTAAAAGGCGATAAATTTTTTGGGCGTAAAGACATAGGGACCGAGACGAAATATCAAGGCGGACCCGATGGTGAGCCCGAGCATCCCATGGGCGATCCTCTCGCCAAAGATCGTCTTTTTGGCGTATTCTATATTGGTATGAATGGGATGCCAGTCACCGGTCAGCGCCGCGAACATGACGATATCCGTCTCTGTTATGGTTCTCCCGGGACTCACCAAGACTTCATCGACCTGGTAGTCTTCAAAAAACACCTTTTCCATGATTCCCTCCTTTCACAACTGCCGCATTCCCCCCAACACGACACCGCACAGTCAGCACTTCATGGTACGTGTCTATTTGAACGGATTGCCCATCTCTTTCGGTATCGTCCTGATCTGCCAGGTACCATCAACGAGGGCAACCACTACATCGTTCGCATCTTTGATCTCGAGATTCAGGACAAAATCACACTTACCCTTCTCACTGGCCTCGTCCTGTATCCTCTGAGCCTCCTCCTTGCTCATGGAAATCTCCAGGGTCACATCGGTCAGAGCGGGGCGTTTGAAACGAATGGTTACCTCCTTGACGATGGGATAGAATTTATCCACATCAAAGGCGGCGCCGTAAATAATACCACCCGTGAATTCGCCGATGGTAAAGAGCGAACCTGCGTACATCATTCCAACGTGATTGATGTTCCCATCGAGGGGCATGACCATCTTGGCATACCCCTCTTTCAGGGCAACCACCTTGATCCCCGTTCTCTTGATCGCTTCTATGCTCGTCACGGCCATCTCGGCAATAAACTTATATTTTTCTTCTATCATTACGTCCTCCAGAGTTCCTTACATCAACCGCAAATCGGCCTTACAGCAGTTCGAAGTGTTTGATATCCATCAAGTTCCCTCTTCGCTCATCTTCGAAGACCGCCTTCACTCTCGCGCCGACCTTGAATTTTTCCGGATCGACACTGTCCACGAAGTGGGTCAGACAGGTGTCCGCCCCGTCGAGTTTGATAAAGGCGTATCCATAGGGAACGGGCCGCTGCTTCCCCGTTTCGGGATCGACAAATCCGAACTGGATAATGGCACATACGTACACCTCTCCCTCATCCGAAACGGGGACGAATTCATCCATGGCCGCAAAGCACTGTCCGCACACCTTGCGGGGCGGGATAAACACCCTGTTACATTTCGGACACTTGCTGCCGATGAGTCTCTTGTTCTCTTTCAGTTCATGGAGAAATTTCGAACCGAATTTGCCGACACTCCAGTCATATGGCTGAAACATTTCGCCCGATGACACGGTTAGAAGTTCCTGTTCATCTGTTTTCTGCACGTTTTTTTCCATCATTTTCCTCCATAGCGTTCACAAAGGTTCTAAGCCGGTTTCTTCTTTCCAAGGAGCATCACATCAGCCCAATAGCATCCGCCGAATCCGGTCGCAAAGGCGAGGTTTACGTCTCTCTGAACCTGTCTGGTTCCTGCCTTGCCCATAACCTGAATTGCCGCTTCGCCGACGCGAATGAGTGCCGTCGCACCGATCGCATTGGAACTCATAACGCCTCCCGAAGGATTGACCGGAAGCTCACCGTCCATATCGGTCACACCGTCCCAGAGGAGTTTCGGTCCTTCGCCGTATGCGCAGAATCCGAAATCTTCCATCCATTTTAACCCGGCATATGAATACGGCATGTACAGCTCGCAGACATCGATTTCTTTGAGCGGCTCCTTTATTCCCGCCTTTTCAAAGACTGCCTTCGATGCAGCCGCCATGGTTGTATTTCGATCCATGTCAACATCTCCTGCAAGGGAGAAATTGTGTCTGTTTGCCGTGGCGTGAACCCAGGCCGGAACGGGAGCGATCTTTTCCGCCACGTCCTCGGAGGCAAAGATGACGGCCGCCGAACCATCCGTACGGGGGCACATGTCACTCATTCGCAGGGGGAATGCCAGCACCTGGTTCTGTTCTGATGTGACGAGCAGGTCCACGAGTTGATCGACTGCCAGGCCCTTCATCCATTCCTGGTGGAGGTGGGCATAGGGATTATTGAGTGCGTGCAGACGCTCGCGAACGGCCACTCTCGCACCGTCCCTCTCAGTTACCCCGTAATTCGTCATATACTTACTCGCTTCCAGGGCGAGTCCGGCAATGGCGCCCCCCAGATTGGGCCGTTCCCACACGGGATCAAAGGCCGTGATGATGGCACCCGTCGTATCTGATTCGGAGTTCTTTTCCCAGCCGATGGCAAGGACACGGTCGAACATGCCCGAAGCCACATGGTAATATGCGCACATCGCCACCGTGGTCCCCGTGGTGCCGCCGGTGGTGACTTTGAATATCGGTTTCATCACGCCGCCCGAACCTTCAACGCTCCAGCTGTCGACATAGTTTATACCTTCAAAGTGATCCATATTGCCGATAACGATCGCATCAATATCATCTATGGTAAGTTCGGCATCCGCCAGGGCGGCGACAACGGCCTCATTGATAAGCTCGACGCCGTTTACGTCTTTCCTGGAACTCCTTCCCTTTGTCTGACCAAAGCCTACAACTGCTACTTTCTTGCCCATATCAGCCTCCCTTATGATCCTAATACGAATACACCGTGGGCCTGCCCGCAGGGGCCGTTGATCCCGTGTGCAAGGGCCTTGCTCGCGCCCTTGATCTGTCTGTCGCCCGCTTCGCCCCGAAGCTGCAGTGTCACTTCTATGATCCGCGCGAGCCCCGCTACCAGTACCGGATGAGCGCTCAGCAAACCACCGGAGGGATTAACGGGAAGCTCTCCATCCATGCCGGTTGCGCCCGATCGTATCAGTTCCGCCCCCTTTCCCTTTGGGGACAGTCCCAACCCCTCATACCAGAGCAGTTCCATGTATGAATATGCATCGGCGAGCTCTGCTACATCGAGCTGCTTGAGCGGATCGGTAATACCGGCCATGGCATACGCCTTTTTCGAAGCCGCCTCAAGTGCCCGGGGATAGGCGAGATCCCGGTATCCCAGCGTGTATGAATCGGATAGATGGGACGCACCGAGAATCCATATCGGGTCTTTTTTGAATCGCTTCACTCCTTTTGCGTTCGATATAACGATTGCAGCCGCTCCGTCGGTGATGGGGGAACAGTCGAAGAGTTTCAACGGTTCCGATATCTTCCGTGACTTCATGACATCGTCAATCGTTATCTTCTTCCGAATTTGCGCAAGGGGGTTGTTCACACCGTTGCTATGGTTCTTCACCGACACCCGTGCAAAATCCTCTTCCGTTGCACCCGTCTTTTCCATATAGCGGCGAGCCTGCAATGCCGCCGATGAGGTGGCATCTATACCGATCTGACGCTGATAGATCGGATCGAACATGGCATTGGTAATCAGGTTCATATTCCCTTCCGAACCCTTGACATGGGCAACCACCAGTGTTGTGTCGAAGGAACCCGACAGGGCGCGCATCATGCCGTACATGGCGCCGAAAACACCGTCACCCTCCACGCAGGAGACATCCTTGTTATACGAACCCGCCGCATCTTGAACGGCCATCGATGAAATCGTCCTTCCGTCCCAGAAATCGTTCGAAACGGTGACTACATTGTCAATATCTCCTATCTCCGCACCCGCATCTGCCAGAGCGGCGGTTGTCGCTTCAAATACCAGTTCCGCAAAGGTGTCCTCTTTTTTCCGTTCGTACTTTGTTTGTCCAACGCCTACAATTCCTACTTTTTCCATAGCGTTCATCTCCTTACTCATCTGACGGGGCAAAATGCTTGATATCCAGGATGCTGCCTGTCCTCTCTTCGGCAAAAACAGCCTTTACCCGCATCCCTACCGAGACCTTGTCGGGGTCGATGTCTCCTATGAAATGTATCAACGAACCGTCAGCCCCATCGATTTTGATGAGGCCGTATATGATCGGAACATCCCTTGGAGCCACCCCTTCGGAGTAGTGTGCTATCGTATAGGATTCCACGACGCCGGCATTCTTCAGTTTCACCCATTTTTCCGTGGGGGTAAAACACTCCCAGCAGGTCTTGCTGGGGGGCAAAAACACCTTATTGCACTTCGGGCACTGTATTCCCCATAATTCCTTGTTATCTCGCAGCTCAACGAGAAAACGGCTGCCCGTCTCTCCTACATACCATTTGTAGGGAACCTTGATTCGACCGTGATAGTAAATGTTCTCAACGTCCATACAATCCCTCCTGTTATGCATTTGTTACGTTCAATTAACTCCAATGAATAAAACCGTTATGTTGAGAGTATGGTTCATATACGATACCGATAATAATGAATTACTCACATCAGCCGATATGGCGTATGTATTGAATCCTTCTTACCGTCGACCCGTACTGTTGCGAACTGATACCGAACCTTCCCGGTACCGTGCATAGATAGGGGCATATTGAGTTCCTCGGTAAGGAGGGGAGGCTGAAGCCTCCCCTCCACATACGGCAGAAGATTCATCGTTTTGCGAGAGGTACCTGTGCTGTTATTGCTTTTTTCTTGCTCTTTACGAAAGTCCGAGCATCTCTCGTGCCTGGGCGACAGTTGCCACTTCCCTGTTCATCTCTTCGGCGATGTGTTTTATTCTTGCTACGAGCTGGGCGTTGCTCTTCAGTTTTTCCCCTTTCCGGTAGTACAGGTTGTCCTCCATACCAACCCGCACATGACCTCCCATGATGATCGAGAGGACATTCATCGGGATCTGGTAGTGTCCTACTCCTATGAGTGAAAACATGGACTGGGGGGGGAGTTCGTTAATCAGGGAGAGTGCGTTTGCCGGTGTCGGAAAGGATGAAGTCTGGAACCCCATGACAAACTGTATCATATAGGGAGGATCTATATTCCCTTCTCTCATCAGATCCATAAGAACCCAGTACTGGCCCGGATGGTACAGTTCGACCTCCGGTTTTATTCCCTTTTCTTTCATGGTCTTGGCATAGAGATTAATATCACTGTAGGTAGCCGGTATGCACTGATCAAACATGAACCCGTCACGGGGATGAGGGAGCGGCGCCTTTCTGTCTTTCAGGGGCAGTTTCAGCACAAATGGTCCCAGATTGAGGCTCGCCATGTCAGGTGCCGGATCGGCGAAGAGACAACACATGCGCTCCTCCGTAGAGAGCCACGGCCCACCACCAGTGGTGTTATTGATGATGATGTCCGGGCACCGTTCACGGATGAGGCGATTGATCTCTCCATAGTGCTCCGCTTTGTTCGTCGTCATGGACTGATTCTGAGGATCTCGGGCATGGAGATGAACAGATACCGCTCCTGCCTTGTAAGCCTCGTAGACCGCATCGGCCTGCTCTTCGAAGGATTCGGGAAGATTCTCGTTCAGTTCCTTGCCCTGCACACCCCCGGTAATGGCGCAGGTGATCATCATGGGAGGAAAGTTCTGCTGCCTGACTTTGTCCATCCAAACATAGGGATCACGATAATCCCACATATAATCCTCTTTCTTCATAACAAGACACCTCCTTTTAGAAAAGTTATTGAATACCTATCCCCACCCGATATGAAGCTTAAAGCTTCGCTTTAGACTTTATTACAGCTTCACCTGGGGACTGTCAAGAAATATTTTACAGGCGGCGAATGTCTCCAACTCCTGCATTTGCATGACGATGCAGATACATGTCATGAGAGGTCGATATGGTTGAGAGGAAGATCCATATGCATAGTACATTTCTAACAATCTTTTCTTTCACGGTAACTTCCCTGCTTGACAGCTCAATGTCGTTTGGTATAAGAAAATCTAAAGTTTAGAGTTATACTTCAATATAGTTCTTTTTTATTCTTTTTTCACAATAAGGAGGGTAATCAATGAGTGCACATGCCTATTCTTCAGAGCAGTTGTATTTCAACGAAGATCATCAGATGCTTCGCAAAACCATGTCCGATTTTGTGAAGAACGAAATTAATCCCAACATGGATCGGTGGGAAGAAGAAACAGTGCACCTCCACGATCTCTTTAAAAAGATGGGGGACCTCGGATTGCTGGGCATACGCTATGATCCGAAATACGGAGGACAGGGGCTCGATTACTGGTTCGAGACAGTGTTTCTGGAAGAAATGGGACATATCAAGGGGTTTGGTGTCCCCACGGCCATCGCCGTCCAGACAAAC
Organism: Syntrophales bacterium; assembly: GCA_036825195.1. Classification (GTDB taxonomy): domain Bacteria; phylum Desulfobacterota; class Syntrophia; order Syntrophales; family UBA2210; genus UBA2210. The sequence continues at coordinate 2,137 of DAISYQ010000019.1, read as the reverse complement.
ATGGCAACACCAGCAATCAACCAGTTCGGAAGCGAGTATCTCAAAGATACGTATCTTCGGGGAGCCATTACAGGCGATCTCGTGGCGGCGATCGCCATAAGCGAACCTGAAGCGGGGTCCGATGTGGCGGCACTCAAGACAAAGGCGGTAAAAGAAGGTGACTCATATGTGATCAATGGTTCAAAAACCTACATCACCAACGGAACACAGGCAGACTTCATGACACTCCTGGCCAGAACCAGTGACGATAAAGGATACCACTCTTTCAGCCTCTTTGTGGTCCCCACCGATGTCCCCGGATTTCATGTGAACAAAAAACTGGATAAAGTCGGCCTGAGAAGCAGCGACACGGCCGAACTCTTCTTCGATAATCTCCGCATTCCTGCGGAAAACCTGATCGGTGAAGAAGGTGAAGGATTTATTTATCAGATGCAGCAGTTTCAGCATGAGCGTTTTGCCGCTCTCCCCGTCCTCTATGTCACCGCCCGCGATATCATCGACATGACCGTAGATTATCTGAAACAGCGGATCGCCTTCGGGCGCCCTTTAATCACCAAACAGGTACTGAAACACCGGCTCGTGGATTGGCTTACGGATACAGAGGCGCTGAGACAGCTGACCTATCACATCGTCAGAATGAAGATAGCCGGCCTCGACGTTACCCGGGAGGTATCCATGGGTAAGCTCCTTGCGGGTCAGTTAATATCGCGCGTAGCCGACGGCTGCCTGCAGATGTACGGCGGTATGGGATTCATGAACGAAACCCTGATCTCCCGGTACTACAAAGATGCGAGACTTATGTCCATAGGCGGCGGAGCCGATGAGATCATGAGAGAAATCCTCTCCAAGGTCGAGGGATTTTAGGAACAAAGGGCACTTCACGGACAAATCTTATTACAGAGGAGCTTTTTATGGATAGGAAGGAAATTTTTACCGTACACCAAACCGATCATGTCGCGTGGCTGATGTTCAACAGGCCGGAAAAGCGCAATACCATGACCGCCGATTTTTACCGGGGTATTAAAGATCATTTCAATCGATTCGACGCCGATCCGGATGTGCGGGTCGTGGTGATGGGGGGTGAAGGGAAAAGTTTTACGGCGGGCACCGATTTCGAGGCACTGCAATCTCTCGCCGGCGACGGTTCCGCCGCCTCTCGCGAGATCACACACCGGACGATTCTATGGGGTCAGGACTGCTTCAGCGCCATTGAGCGCTGTCGTAAACCAACCATAGCAGCCATCCACAGCCACTGCATCGGAGGAGGAGTCGATCTTATCTGTGCCTGCGACATACGGATAGCAAGCCGTGACGCCATCTTCAGCATCAGGGAAACGAGACTGGGGTTCATCGCCGATGCGGGAACGTTGCAGCGCCTGCCCTTTATCATCGGACAGGGGATGTTCCGGCAGCTTTCGCTGACGGGACGGGATTTTTCGGCTGAAGAAGCCTTTGACATGGGCCTTATCACCGGGTTTTACGAAGACAGAGACGATCTGTACCGCCAGGCCCAGAAGCTTGCCGAGACCATAGCAAAACGTCCCCCCTTGGCTGTTCAGCACGTAAAGGAAGCCGTTATCCTAGGCCGTGATCGTGGCGTCCATGCGGGGCTGCGATTGGGAGCGCAGAAACACGCGGCAACGATATCCGACGAGAGCGGCACATCATGAGTATGAAAAATTTTTCTTGACATGCCGATGAACGGGCTATATTCTAGCTTAGAGTTATACTTTATGCTTCATGCTGTTTCGGACAATTCCTTGAACAGATACGAATGAACCATCACAAGGAGGTGTGTTGCAATGAAATGCGGATACGAGGTTGATCAAAAAGGCGTTGCGATATTAAAAATCAATAATCCTCCCATGAATGCCATTGATGAAGAGCTCATGGAACAGATGGAAACGGCCCTACAGAGCATTGCCGGCGATGATGCCGTGAAGGTAGTGATCATATCGGGGGAAGGCATGGCGTTCATCGCCGGCGCTGATATCAAAAAGATGCAGGAGATCGACACTGCGTCAGAAACAGAAGCCATGGCACGTCGGGGACAGGACCTCCTGAACATGATCGAAAATTCGAGAAAGCCGGTGATTGCCGCTATTAACGGCCTTGCCCTCGGGGGAGGGACAGAACT
>DAISYQ010000018.1:0-61780 GCA_036825195.1 Syntrophales bacterium | reverse complement strand
CATACGAGGATTCAACGACGACGAAATAATCGATTTCGCAAAACTCACCCTCGACAAATCCTACCAAATACGATTCATTGAATTCATGCCGATAGGCAACTCGACACTTGAGAACCATTTGGGATATATCTCAAATACAGAGATTATGAGAGGCATCAACAGCGTCTACCATCTGGAGCCGGTAGAGAAGATATACGCTACGACAGAGGGTCCCGCATCTCTGTATACCATAAAGGACGCCCCGGGGAAGATCGGTTTCATCAGCGCCATGAGCCATGAATTCTGCAGTTCCTGCAACAGGCTCCGTTTGACAGCCGACGGACACCTTCGGGCATGTCTCCTCTCGGATGAACCGACGGTTGATCTTAAGACACCCCTTCGATCCGGATGCAGTAATGCCGAACTGGAAGCCCTGATAGAGGATCTTATCAATAGAAAACCACGGGGCCACATGATAAACTGTCAACGGACTAAAAGAAGGAAGTGCGTGGCAAATATGTCTTCAATTGGCGGGTAAGGGGAGTAACCGGCCAACGCAATGCGGTTTAGTGGGAATGTGGAGTCATCTTATGTCGACTGGGCTACAATCTCCATTACACTATTACACGGACAGACGTCGGAAGGAACTGATCATGCGCCTCCTGAAACCCGTGGAGGGTGAGCGGCTGCTCGACATAGGGTGCGGATCGGGGACCTACTCCCGTTTCTTCAGGGGGAAAGGATGCGACGTAACAGGTGTCGATCCATCACAACACATGCTGGATCTGGCAAGAAGAAAATTGGGAGAGAGAGCGGAACTCTGTCCCGGTGATTATGAAGATCTCCCCTTCTCCGACAATGAATTTGATATCGTCACCCTGATCTTCCCCGATTCGGCGTGTAATCTCCAAAACGCCATAAACGAAGCCATCAGGGTATGCCGCGGCAGAATATTCCTGGGAACAAGAAACAGGTATTCTCCGACATCGGCCCATGGGAAGATGAAAACTATGCCCTATCGGGATGCTCACCCCTCAAGTATTCCCGAATTGATTCGTCTGATCAGGCTGACGCTTCCCGATACGACCATACGATGGGGCAGTGTTATTTTTCTTTCGTCAAAGTGGCATCCGGCGGTATCCGCCATCGAAGAACGGATTCCTGTCATGAAAAATCCCTTCGGTTCATTTATCGGGCTCGCTTTCCCGGTTACTTATAACCGCATAACCGTTCAGGATCACCTTGGAAATTCATCGAAGGCAAAGGCGAAAGGTAGATACCCCGAGCCCGGTGTCGCCAGCAGGAGGATAGGCAAATGAAAGAGGCACTCCTCTATGAAAAACTCGACAACGATTACGTCCAATGTAATCTCTGCGCGCACAGATGCAAAATCGCTCCATCGAAAACCGGTATCTGCGGGGTTCGTGAAAATCGGAGTGGGACACTCTACACACTGGTACACGGCATATCGATCGCTGAAAGTATAGATCCGATCGAAAAGAAACCCCTGTTCCATGTATATCCGGGCTCCAAGTCCTACTCCATAGCCACGGTGGGGTGTAATTTCCGGTGCGAATTCTGCCAAAATCACGACATCTCACAAATACCGCGAAACGACGGAAAGATTCGAGGACGCAGTTCCATGCCTGAGGAAATTATAGCACGGGTGATGAGAACACGATCAAAAACCATTGCATATACCTATACCGAACCGACAATCTTCCTTGAATATGCACTGGATACGGGAAGGATGGCGAATGAAAAAGGCGTCAAGAATATCTTTGTTACCAATGGCTTTATGACCGGGGAGGCGCTCCAGGAAATTGCCCCCGTCCTCGATGCGGCGAATGTCGATCTCAAGTCCTTTCGCAATGGATTCTATGAGAGGCAATGCGGCGGACGGCTCCAGCCGGTTCTGGACAGCCTGAAAAAGATGAAGGACCTTGGCATCTGGGTGGAGGTTACCACCCTCATCATACCGACCCTGAATGACAGCAGGGAGGAGTTGCGTGATATCGCACGGTACATTCATTCGCTTGGTGCTGAGACACCCTGGCATATCAGCAGGTTTTACCCGCAATACCGGTTGGGAAACCTTCCCCCGACTCCTCTTGAGACGATACACATGGCGTCCGAGATAGGAAAAGAGGCCGGTCTCAAATACGTATACTCCGGGAATGTGCCGGGCGACGAGGGAGAAAATACCTATTGCTCACAGTGCGGGAGGGTACTGATAAAACGATACGGATTTTATATAAAGCATATGGACCTGATAGAATCGAGATGCCCCGCCTGTAAAACCCGGCTTGACGGTATCTATGAAAGTTACCTGGATGATCTCTAAGAGTCTGCCACGTCGTCAAAGGACTCTTCAAGCAACTCTTCATAGGATTCCGCGAGTACCTCACGCGCCCGTTTCAGATACTCCGTAGGTACCAGTATCCGTACCGCGCCGAGACCGTCGAGTGTAAGGGCATAGATGACACCCACCGCCTCGTATCCGAATTTCACGGGAATACCTTCCGTCTCGAGCCTTCCCGCCACTATATTCGCGTCGATCATTCCCGACGAGACATGAACGACTTCCCATTTCTCGTCTTCCATGTTACGGTTCCGCCTTCCTCAACGAAGTTTCGTTTTTCCTTCGACAATAATCCGAGACACGGTTTACCGCTTTCAGGGCATCCGAAATATCGTCAAAGACAGGGACGCCTCTATCCAGAAACGCCTTCCTTGCCTCGCGCATAACTTCCTCTATATCCATGGATTCGATCTCCTGTTTTGGGTTCGGCAAAACCACAACGACCGGCTTCCCGGTGGTATCCACGACCTCCTCTACCCCCCGTGCCAGTTCATGGTGAGGCGCCACATCTCTGATCGATACCGCTCCGATTCCTCCGGCGAGGGACTTGTAATGGTACAGCAACGGTATCATTACCTGGAGATCGATCTTCTCATCACTAGCCGCCAGCAGCAGTGCTTCTTTCAATATCTGTGCGGAAACGAAGGGATTCGCCACATCTATGGGATTTGCCGCGCTGGAACCCGGCCTTGGCAGTATGGAGGTAATGCTGGCCTGTATGTCCTCTTTTAGCAAAGGAATTTCCAGGCCAAGAGACTCGGCAACATCACATGCATTCACACCCAGAGCCCCTCCGCCTCCCATAACGGAGATCCCTTTGTATGTCCTATGGGGAAGGAGGGAAAAGGCCAGACTGGTTTGCGCCATTTCCATGATTCCTTCCACCTGAACCGCATTGCACTGATGAAGCGCCGACCTCCAAATCACGCCACTACCTCCCATGGATGCGGTGTGGCTCGCGACCGCCCTGCCTCCCGAGTCCGACAGACCCCCTTTATACACGATCACCGGTTTACGTGCGGCAGCGCTCCGAAGGGAGGAAAAGAAATCCCGTCCATCTTCAACCCCTTCGACATACATGGTTATCACGCCGGTATGGGGATCGTCGATCAGATAGTGCAGAAGTTCGACCTCTCTCAGGTCGGCCCCGTTTCCGAAACTTACGACTTTGCTGAATCTCACCCCCATCCACTTACCGATGTGGGCAAAATCTATGGACATGCCACCGCTCTGCGACAGAAAGGCAACCGGCCCGCTCTCTCTGGAAAGATCAGGCCCCGGAACGAGTGTCAGTCCGCTTTCAGGACAATAGATCCCGAAGCAGTTTGGTCCCACAACCCTGATGCCCTTTCGGGCGATTCGCCGTACCTTTTCTTCCAGGGCAACCCCTTCCGGTGTCTCCGTCTCACTGAAACCTGCGGAGAGAATCTCCGCTCCCGCTGCGCCCTTCTTTCTGCACGCCTCCAGAGCCTCTGGCACATGCTCTGCGGCGATCGAGATTACGGCGAAATCTATTTTCCCCGGAACCTCTTCCACAGTTTCATATATCTTGAGACCGTCTATCTCCCCACCTTTAGGACTCACAGGATATATGTTCCCATCGAACCCTATCGACACGAGTGCATTGAACATCCCCCTTCCGAAACCAAACCCCGGCTTGGATGAAACCCCCACAATAACGACGCTTTTGGGGTTGAATATTCTATCAAAATCAAGAGCTTCCGTCATGTACCCCCCTTTTTATATAGAAATACGGACCGTTCGAAAGCCAAGATTGTAAAGATTGCAATCGGTTGTATATTGTTCTTTAGATTGGTGTCAAGAAAATAACCATTGAGAATGTGTCTCAAACCGCACATGTGATTCCAACCACTCTATAAAGACCATCAAGAAGAAGGGGAAGAGAAACAGAAACTGTCATGCCTGATCGGAAACCGTGATATGGTGGCATTACGCTGGTTGGCACCGACACAAAAGGGGAGCACTCATGCGAGTAACCCCGCCCGCAGAGGTGGCGGGTTACATCATGGATGCTCCCCCTATATCTTGTGAAATGCTAACAGACAGGTAAATCAGTATGCGTGGCGCTATTTCGCATTTCTCTCCATAAACTCTTTGGCCAGCTTGAACTTCTGGACCTTTCCGCTTGCCGTAAGAGGAAGGGGTGCGTTGAATTCCCAGTACTTCGGAATCTTAAACCGGGCGATCTTATCGGTGCAAAATGACTCGAATTCCTCAGCGGTTGCCGATTCGTTATCCTTCAGCGATATGGATGCGAGAATCTGCTCACCATACGTATCATCGGGAACACCGACCACATACACATCCTTAACCTTTGAGTTCTTGCGGAGAAAATCTTCGATCTCGCGGGGCGATATATTCTCTCCACCTCTGATGATGAGGTCTTTTATCCGTCCGGTAATCTTGAAATAACCGTCTTCGTCGACCGTTGCCAGGTCGCCCGAGTGCAGCCAGCCATCGCTATCAATGGCCCCCTCGGTCGCCTCGTCCATCTTGTAATATCCCTTCATCACACAGGAACCTCGCGATACAAGTTCTCCCTCTTTACCGGGAAGAGCATCCTTCCCTGTCTCCGAATCAATCACCTTTCCCTCAATTCCGTCAAGGAGTCTTCCAACCGTTGATACTCGCGCTTCCAGCGGATCATCCGTCGACGTCATGGTTATAACGGGAGCGGCTTCTGTCATTCCGTATGCGATGGTGACCTCGGGACAGTGCATCTTCGTCATAACGTCCCTCATCGCATCCTCCGGACACGGGGCACCCGCCATGATCCCTGTCCGCATCGAAGACAGATCAAACTTATTGAAGTCCTGATGGTTCAGAGTGGCTATGAACATCGTGGGAACTCCGGTGACGGACGTACATTTCTCCCCTTCTATCATCTGCAGCGCCTTGAGAGGATTGAAGCTCTCCAGCACGACCATCGTTGAACCGTGAACCACGGAATTGAGCGAGCAGCAGACACACCCTAAACAGTGGAAGAGAGGAACCTGAATCAATACACGATCGGCCTCTGTCAACTTCTGGGTATCTCCCACCATACGGGCATTGTTGATGATATTATAGTGAGTGAGCATAACGCCTTTGGGAAATCCGGTGGTTCCGGAGGTGTATTGCATATTCACCACATCGTCCGCATCAAGAGACTGTTCACGATTCCTCAGCTCTTCATCCGATACGGTCTCTCCCAATTTAACAATATCCTTTAACTTGAAGGTCCCGGGTTCCGTTTCTTCCTCTCCCATATGCACAACATTTCGAAGGAAAGGAAGTTTTTCCGATCGGATATTTCCCAGGCTGGAAGTCTTGACTTCCGGAACAACTTCCCTAACGATCTCCGAATAATTCTTCTTCCTGTAAGCCTCAATGTGAATGAGTGTTGTTGAATCTGACTGATTCAATATGTACTCAAGCTCGTGCGCCTCACAATTGGTATTGACCGTAACCAAGACGGCCCCGATCATACCCAGAGCGAACTGCAGCTGTATCCACTGCGGAACATTCGTAGACCATACCGATACGCGATCTCCCCTCTCCACACCCAGTGCCATAAACCCTTTGGCTATTTTCGTACAGGAATCCAAAAATTCGCTGTAAGTTTCCCTCACACCAAATTCGGGAGAGACAAGCGCTTCATTATCTGGAAATTTCGACGCCGTTTCTCTCAAAAGCTCCCCCATGGTAATTCTTCTAAAACTTGACATGATTGTATATTTCTTCCTTCCATAAAATATTAAGCGGGTTGGAGAGAAAATGACCCCCCAACCCGCATTCGTTTTCTATATCACTTTCTGATCCGTGTCAAGAGTGGAAAATATACATTTCTGCAGAATAGATCAAAAAGATGAATTCATTCTATCAAAACACAACATATTGTGTTCAAATATTCAACAATACACCCTATAGTGTTTTTCCTTTACAAAGGGATGCGACTCTGATAGATTTTTGGATAGTATAGGGATTTTTTGAATGACAAAGCGGGCTTTGGGGAATAAATCCTTCCCGATAGCTACCTTACCGGCAGGGGCTTTGCCGCATGAAACTGAAGAAACTGGAAATACTCGGATTCAAATCCTTCAGGGATAAGACTCCCATCGACCTTTCCCGCGACATTAACGCCATCGTGGGGCCAAATGGTTGCGGAAAAAGTAATATCGTGGATGCCATACGGTGGGTCATGGGGGAACAGCGCATCACTATGCTCCGCGGAAAGAAGATGGAGGATGTCATCTTCAACGGAAGCGACGATGCCCCCGCGGTGGGCATGGCGGAGGTCTCCATAACCCTCGAAAGCAACGGACACAAAGTTCCCGAAAAATATGCCAGCTACAGAGAGATTACGGTTTCACGAAAGATCTTCCGCGAAGGTGAAAGCGAATACTACATCAATAAGGTACCCTGCCGCCTCCTCGACGTAAAGGAATTCTTCATGGATGTGGGCGTGGGCGCGAGGACCTACTCCATCGTAGAGCAGGAAAAAATTGCGAGTCTCGTTGAAGCAAAGCCGGAAGAGAGGCGACAGTTCATCGAGGAAGCGGCGGGGATCATGAAATACAAAACGAGGAGGGACTCCGCTTCCCGCAAGATGGAGGCGACCAAGCAGAATATAATCCGCCTCAATGACATTCTGAGAGAGGTGCGGTCCCAGTTGAATGCCACCTCAAGACAGGCAAAGAAAGCCGAGAAATACCGATCGCTTAAGAAAGACATCAAGGATTGTCAACTGGCCCTCTCTCTGCAGACATATTCGGAAATGTCCGTAAAGATACGGGAACTTGAGCATCTGCGTATTCCTCTGCAAGAAAAGCTGCTCGAATCCCAGACGGAACTGCAGACGCTGGAATCCGCCATTGAGGACCTCCGGACACGGCTCGTCGAGAGCGAAGAGGTAATCGGAACGCTCCAGGACAGATACTACGGCGTAAAGAACGAGATCAATATACGGGAACAGAAGATAGAATTTGCCAAAAAAACCATCTCTCAACTGAAGGACAAAAAAGAAAAGAACATCGAGGAAATTGAATCGCTCCGAGAGCGGAGAGGAGAAACCCAACAGGAGATAGCCTTCCTGAAAAGACAGACAGACGAATCGGATGAAGCAATCGAGAGCCTGCGGGATTCCATCGCCGGTGACAGGGAAACCACCGACATCCTGAAGGCGGCGGAGTTGGAGCTGAGCGAAGAGCTGGAAAGGGCGAAATCAAAACATATCGACACAATAACGGAGAACGCCAGGCTGGGCAACCTCCTCATGTCCCTCACAAAGAACCTCGAAGATCTGAAGAGAAAGGCAGAGAGGGAATGCGCTGAAATAGATGAGAACCACACAAAGCTCACCGCCTTACAAGACCACCTCTCCGCTGTAGAATCGGCATTGGCATCGGATCAGGAACGGATTGAGCTTCTCAGGCAAAAAGAAAAGACCGTGGAAGAAGAACTCACCACAGCCCGAAAAAATCTGAAGGCTGCAGACGAGGGTATTGCTGCAATCAGGGAAGAAGCGGGGGCAAAGAACTCACGCCTCACCTCCCTGAAACAGCTTCGGGAACGGCATGAATGGTGCGACGAAGGCACCAGGCATGTCCTGGAGGCTGCTCGCGACCGCGTGCTGGAAGGAACCATTCACGGACTGGTGGCGGATCACATCAACGTTCCGAAGGAGTATGAGGCTGCCGTCGAAGCCGTCCTGGATGATAAACTCCAATATATCATAGTCGGGGATCAGGGAGACGGCATGAAGGCTATCGACTACCTGAAAAATCGTTCCTCCGGCAGAGGAAGTTTCGTGCCGCTTGCTACAAGCAAGAAACCATCCCCCTCCCGACAGAACTGTCCCGAAGGGACCTTCAGATTGGGTGATCTTGTCCACGCCACAGACGATGAATTCGGCTGTATTGTCCAACGCCTCCTGGAAAACATTCTGCTAGTCCCCGATCTGGGCACTGCTACGCAACTGTGGAACAATAACGGCTTCGCGGAAACGTATGTCACGCCGAACGGTGACATCATACGGCCGGACGGAGCACTGACCGGTGGAAGCAAAAACGGCGGAAGCTCTTCGCTGGGCAACCGGAGAGAGATCGAGGAGTTGGAAGAACAGATTCAAGTGTTGAAGCATCTCTTTGAGGGCAAGAAGGAAGAACGGGATACCCTGAGCGCCCTTATATCACATATGGAGAGCGATGGGGCACAGTTGCGATCGGATATACACGGACTGGAACTGGAAATCAACGGCCGGAGAAAAGATGTGGAACGGCTGGAAGGCGAAATCCGCTGGATCGAACAGCGTATTAATGTGCTCGATTTCAACAGGGAGAATCTTGAGTCCGAGGAAACGTCGACGGTGGAAAAGATCGCCGACGTCAAGGATACAATCGCCGCCCTCAAGAGTGACGTGGATGCCGGCGACAGTCGTATTCAGTCCATACAGGACAAATGGAGGGAGGCCAGAAGCGAACTGGAAGAGAGCGAGACACGGCTGACCGAACAGAAGATCCTCCTGACATCCATGGAGGAAAAGGCCAAATCGAGTATTGATACCCTTACAAGACTGGAGGGTATTATTGGAGAAACAGATGCCCGTATAGGATCCATAACCGGCGATGTGGACGACTGCGAGGCAAAAACGGCAGAAGCCCTGAAGAGCATAGAAGACGAAGGTGAAGCCCTGAAGATCCTCTACCAACGCCACACCGATGCCGAAGAAGAGCTCGCCAGAAAAAGAGACGAACACGGGACGGAGAACAGTATCCACAAGCAGAAAGAGCAGGAGATCCAGAAAGCCAGGAAGACGTCCGAAGGTTTTTCACGGCAGATGAACGAGATGGAAATGGAAACACGTGAAGCGGTTATCCAGGCCGAAACCCTCAAAGAAGGCGCATATGAAAAACTGGGCGTCGACCTGAACGACCTGCTGCCGGAATTTCAACCAGTGGAGAAATCGGAAGCGGATGCACTGAGAAAAAAACTCGATACATTGAAAAGGGTACTGGAAGAGTTCGGAGAGGTGAACCTTCTGGCTCTCAGCGAACACGATGAGCTCAAGGAACGTCACGATTTTCTGGCATCCCAGATGAAAGATCTGAATTCGTCGCTCGATACCCTCCAGAAGACCATAACGAGAATCAACCAGATATCAAGAAAGAGATTCTCGGAAACCTACGAGGCCGTGAACGACCATTTCAAACAGGTTTTTCCCAGGCTGTTCCCGGGAGGGAAAGGAAACCTGCGTCTGACCGATGAATCAGACATGCTGGAGACCGGCGTGGAGATCGATATCCAGATACCGGGGAAGAAGAGACAGAACCTCTCTCTCCTGTCCGGAGGTGAAAAGGCCCTCTCCGCCGTGGCTCTCATATTCGCCATCCTCCTGCACCGCCCGTCACCCTTCCTGGTACTCGACGAGGCAGATGCTCCCCTCGATGAAGCGAACACCTCCCTCTTCAGGGAACTGGTACGAGACATTTCGGCAAATTCCCAAATCGTATTCATAACCCACAACAAACGATCCATGGAGGCCGCCGACAACCTTATCGGCGTAACCATGCAGAAAAACGGGATTTCAACCACCGTCTCCGTCAGCATGAACTGACGTCCTGCGTGATCACACTATCCCCTCCACAGATTTTTTCCGGACATCACCCGCTTGCTATCACCGGCAAAGTCGTTTATAGTGGGCCTCTGTCCCGGGAGGGATATCTCGGTATGCAACGGGCATCCTATTCAGCGGAAAGAGGGGGTCCTGAAAGTCGGCCCCGCAGGTGGAATCACATCGAGGACCTTTTTCGGAAAACCCGAAACAAAAAGATTTAAACGGAAACACAACGATGAAAAACAACGACGATAGAAGTTTCTTCTCAAGACTTCAGCAGGGTCTGTCGAAGACACGAAGGGGGTTCATCAAGAACCTGGACGAAATGATTTCCGGGGAAAAGGTTATCTCGGAAGACATCTTTGAAGACATTGAAGAAATCCTGATCGGGGCAGACCTGGGACCCGCCTTCACCTTCGATCTGATTGAAGCGATGAAATACAGGGCAAAGAGAAAGGAACTTGCCCATGCCGATGCGCTCAAGGCGCTTATAAAAGAGAGCATGATAGAGATCCTCAAAAAGTGCGAATCGCCATTGAAGATCCCCGTGGGAGAGACCTTTACAATCATGGTGGTCGGCGTGAACGGAACGGGCAAAACCACCACGATAGGGAAGATGGCATCCCGGTTCAAGAGGAACAAGATCCCTCTGATGCTGGTCGCGGCGGACACCTTCAGAGCGGCGGCTGTGGAACAGCTCGAAATATGGGCAGAACGGGTCGGTGCGCCGATCATCAAGCAAAAGATGGGTGCCGATCCTTCCGCGGTCGTTTATGACGCAATCCACGCGACAAAATCGAAAGAGGCCGTCATGCTCATAGATACGGCGGGCAGGCTCCACACAAAGACCAATCTCATGGATGAACTCAAGAAGATCAAACGCATCATGGGCAGAGAGTTGGAAGGCGCTCCGCATGAAACCCTTCTCGTCCTCGACGCCACGACCGGACAGAATGCCGTCCTGCAGGCGAAAATGTTTCACGAGGCGATCGGTGTCACCGGAATAGTCATCACGAAACTCGACGGCACGGCAAAGGGGGGAATCATCATACGAATAGCCCAGGAACTGGAAATACCGATCCGATATATCGGCGTTGGCGAAGGGTTGGACGACCTGCGGCGCTTCAAGAGTGAAGAGTTTGTTGATGCCCTCTTTGAATAGCGGGGTTGATATGGAAAAGATATTCGCCATAGGTGACATCCACGGGTGTCTCTCCAAATTGGAACATCTGATTCCGCAGATCGAAATAGACAGCGAGGAAGACACGCTCGTATTTATCGGTGATTACATAGACAGGGGTCCCGATTCCCCCGGCGTCGTGGACTTCGTGCTCGATCTCAGAAGAAAGATAGACAGGGTCGTATGCCTCAGGGGAAATCACGAACAGATGTTTCTCGATTATGTCTGCCTCAACAAAAACGAGAGCCTGTATCTGGCCAACGGCGGGGACGCCACGATCGAATCGTACGGATACCGCAGAACTCCTGAAGGCAGGAAGATCAACGTGCCGGAAAGTCACATGAGCTTTTTCCGTTCACTGCTCCTTTGGTACGAAACGGCCGATTATATCTTCGTCCACGCGGGGCTCAGGGATACCGTTCCGCTGGATGAACAGGACCCCCAGGACCTGTTGTGGCTGCGCTACGAATTTATCCTGTCTTCCCATGATTTCGGTAAAACCGTCATCTTCGGCCACACACCCATGTCACACACCAACCCCCTCTTTTGTCCCGGCAGGATCGGGATCGATACGGGCGCGGTGTATGGCGGATTTCTAACCTGTATCGAACTACCGTCACAAAGGATATACCAGGCATAAGTATGAAACTCATCGAATGTATTCCCAATTTCAGTGAAGGAAGAAATCCCGGCACCATTGAGGCAATTGCAGACGCAGCAGCTCAGATTAAAGGCGTCAAGGTACTGAATTTCAGTATGGACAGTGACCACAACCGGAGTGTGCTGACCTTCATCGGTTCACCTGAGACCGTACTGAACGGAGCGAGGGCGGCCTGTGACATCGCAGCCCAACTGATAGATATGAGAGGACATCGCGGATGCCATCCTCGTATCGGCGCCATAGACGTTGTCCCCTTTGTTCCTCTGGAGGGCGCACAGATGGCAGATGCAGTCGAAACAGCGCACCGGTTCGGATATGCTTTTGCCCGGAGCCATGACGTTCCCGTCTACTTCTACGGAGAAGCGGCGCTCAGCCGGGAGAGGAAGAGACTGGCAGACATCCGCAGGGGACAGTACGAGGCTCTCGGAGATAAAATAGATACTCATGCGTGGAGACCCGATGCAGGTCCCGCCCGGGTCAACCCCCGTCTGGGTGCGACCGCCGTGGGCGCGAGAAAACCCCTCATCGCGTTCAACATAAACCTCGATTCAAACAACATCAAACTCGCCCGGGAGATAGCCAAGTCGATACGGCACTCAAGCGGCGGATTGGAACACGTGCAGGCCATAGGGGTGCTTCTCGAGAGCAGAGATATCGCCCAGGTATCGATGAATCTGACCGATTACGAGAAAACCTCCATAGGCACGGTTTTCGATGCCGTCAGCAAAAAGGCTGCCGAGCATGGTGTTGACATCCTCGAATCCGAACTCATAGGACTCCTCCCCCGTGCCGCCCTCGATGGTATAACGCCTGATCAGATAAAACTCTTCGATTTTTGTGAAGAAAGGATCATAGAGTGTCATTGCTGAGGACACATTCATCGTTTAATCACCCCAATTTGCCACCATGCCGTGACCGGTTTTTCGTTGACATACAGGTACGCCCACCTTATATCTTTTTCCTTTGGAAAAAACATACCAGAGGATTGTCCATGCTGTAGAATAGACTCGCTTGAGGAACGAACGATTTTCCCCTTTGACCCGTGAATCTCATGTACTCACAATGACAGACAAAAAGAATATTCCTCTCAAGAGTTTTGCCGAAAACAGCGTGCCACTGAGTTATTTGTGCCACTTAAGCTGCCGCATCGCCTCCTATGGATGCTACAGGGCACAAAGGTTCCCGTTGACCCCTAATCTGATTACAACCCTCTCGCTCGCATCGGTGATGCTTGGGATTGTTTTTCTTTTTACGGGCTATCCGATAGGATTCGCGATCCTTCTCCCCCTATCTTACACCTTGGATAATGCAGATGGAATCTGGGCAAGAACCTTAGGTCTCGCATCTTCCAAAGGGAAATTTTTCGACATGTATACAGATTACCTTAAAGATTTTCTTGTGGAGATATTCCTCTTCATCCACTATTACCCAAACCTTTTTAAAACAATCGGAAATGCGGAAGCCGTTGCAATAGGTTTCGGCACGTATCTTGTAGTCAAAAGTCTCTTCTTGCTCATGTACAGGGAGAGTATGGAAACGGTCCGTACATTTCAAACACAAAAGATTCGCATGATCACATACACGCCAGCCGAAAAATATATCGTAGTCTGGCCTCTTGCGGCATTCTTTTTTCCGGTATATCTGGCACACCTTTTTATAATCTTCTTGGCATACCTCTTCTTTACCATACTGCTTTTTTTGAAGAAGATGGCGATGGAGTAAGATGAATAAGACTATCACGCAGGCAATAATATTAGCGGCCGGACAGGGATTACGACTACGACCAACTACCGAAAACTTCCCCAAGTATCTGATCGAACTCAGGGGCAATAAAAGCCTATTAGAGCTATCCATTGAAAAAATATCCCGTATGGGAATTAAAAACATACTCATAGTAGTTGGACACGAGAGAGACAAAATTATCAACAGGTGCAGCCATATCTATGGAGATCTTGAGATCCAATATATACAAAACAGAGAATACCTGACGAGCGGAACGATGGAATCTTTGGCCAGCGTGTGTGGTTTACTGGAAAAGAATTTTCTGCTCTTGGAGTCCGATATCCTATATGACTATAAAATCATCGAAGCTCTGATGAATTCAGACCATCCCAATGTTATTTTCGCCGGCAAACCCTTCAATATGGGAGATGATGTCCTAATCTCTGTTGATCCGAATATTTCTCACCTTGTCAGAGATATAGGGAAATCGATAGGCATCAACACCATGGACAAAGAATCGTTCATAGGCATTTCAAAGATTTCACGCACATTTGCACAATCGGTTATAGATGAATGGTTTCAAAAATATAAAAAGATCAATACCTACTATTCATACGAAGAAGTTTTCGTAAAAGTATCGAACGAAACCGCCGCTTATCAAGACAAGCTCTACATGGTGTCAAACCACGATTTGAACTGGGGCGAAATCGACACGCACGAAGATTTAGAATTTATTTCAAAGGTAGTTGGAACCTTCACATTACACTGATATACCGGTTCCGAATAGGCTTACATGGTTCCACCCATGGAGTAAATTTTTCGCTGCCAAACACACAGCTACACAGAGAAATATAATTGCAATATCGTTGACTCTCTTTTTAAATAATGGTAGGAATCCCATCTTCGGAAACATTTGCCCCCGTAGCTCAGCAGGATAGAGCAACGGATTCCTAATCCGTGTGCCGTGCGTTCGAATCGCACCGGGGGTACCAGTAATAGCAAGGGTTACAGAGCATCGGCCTGTAACCCTTTTTCTTATTCCACTTGTTTTGTCCAGCTTCTGTCCAGCCTTTTTAGGTTTCTCTACATCAAAAACGGCATACCATTCATTGAGGAGACATCCCGTTTCCAGGCCTAAGCACTATTGCATTTCGTGTTAACTTTTTCTCTGAGTTCTATCTGGAAATATAGATTTGTATTTACCAGCCGGTCCGATCCACACCTCCATAGTGAGAGTGAGATGCTACTCCAGGATATACTGATGATGTTTTCTCTTTCTCATCAAAAGCCTATAGCCTTAGGCTAATCTCCTTAAAATCTTTTTATGAATTTATTACCGCAATACCCTTGACAAGATATCATAATGGAGATAATCACTTGTTTCGTTCTATCAGATTTTCACAACCCGCAGCATGAAAGGAATTATGGTCTGATTATGACAGCCCTGTTTTTCGAAAAGAGAAGCAGGGTTTTTGTTTTTTAGGCAGTTAGTAGCAATACTTCAGAGGAGACAGTCGGACATAGAAGAAGTCCCGATTGTCACGCCAACTCAGCTTCAGCATTAATATTGCAAAACAAAAGGAATCTACCTGAATGAGTAAAATCAATGGAAGGGCCAATTTTATATGGTCAGTGGCTGATCTGCTCCGCGGGCCCTATCGGCCGAATCAATACAAAGATGTCATGCTCCCAATGACAGTACTTCGACGGTTGGACTGCGTGCTTGAACCGACTAAGGATGCCGTCCTTGCCAGACTGAGAAGCCTGGAGAGTAGCAAGGTTAAGAATCTTGAACCGATTCTCAACAAAGTAGCCGGGCAATCTTTTCACAACACGAGTCGTTTTACTTTTGAGAAGCTCAAGGGAGATCCCGATAACATTGCCGCCAATCTCACCCAGTACATTAAAAGTTTTTCCAATCACGCGAGGGATATCATTGATCACTTCGGTTTTGAGGACCATATCGCGAAGCTCGACAAGGCAGATCGTCTGTTTCTTCTCATAAAGAAATTCTGCGAGATCGACCTCCATCCGGATGAGGTTCCCAATATAGAGATGGGGTACATATTCGAAGAACTCATCAGGCGCTTCAATGAAGCAAGCAACGAAGAGGCCGGAGACCACTTTACACCACGTGAAGTTATTCGTCTGATGGTCAATCTGATCTTTAATCCCGATAATGACACACTGACCACCCGAGGAATTGTCAGAACTCTCTACGATCCGGCATGCGGAACAGGGGGTATGCTGTCCGTATCGGAGGAATACCTGCGTGAAATGAACCCCGACGCCCGGCTGGAAGTCTTCGGTCAGGATTACAACGACCAGTCCTATGCTATCTGTGGGTCCGATATGATGATCAAGGGTCAGAGCATGGAAAACATTAGGCGCGGCGACAGCTTCACGGAAGACTACATGGCCGGGAAGACCTTTGACTACATGCTGGCAAATCCACCCTTCGGCGTGGAATGGAAACCAGAAGAGGCATTTATCAGAAAGGAACATGATGAACAGGGATTCGGAGGACGCTTTGGAGCAGGGCTGCCCCGCATTAACGACGGGTCGCTTCTGTTTCTGCAGCACATGATCAGCAAGATGAAGAACCCGAAAGAGGGCGGAACACGGCTGGCAATCGTATTCAACGGTTCACCTCTCTTCACGGGTGCAGCAGGGTCTGGGGAGAGCAACATCCGCCAGTGGATCATTGAGAACGACTGGCTTGACGCTATTGTCGCCTTGCCTGATCAGCTCTTTTATAACACCGGTATCAGTACCTACCTCTGGATAGTAACCAACCGTAAAGAAAAGTGTCGGCGTGGCAAAATTCAGCTTATTGATGCCACCAGCTTTTTTGTCAAGATGCGCAAGAGCCTCGGCAATAAACGCCATGAAATAGGTGACGGCAGCGCCACCAATAATGGCAATAACGGAAAGCCCGATCATATTGCCAAAATTACCCAACTCTATGGTGAATTTAAAGAGGATGAATATATAAGGATATTTGACAACAGTGATTTCGGCTATCACCGTATCACCGTGGAACGGCCTTTGAGGCTCAATTTTTCAGTCACGGAGGAGCGACTTGCCAGAGTTCAAGAGACAAGTCAATTCATGAATCTGGCAATCAGCAGGAAACGCAAGGATACCAAGACGGCCGAGGCAGAAGTCGCTGAAGGTAAACGGAAACAGGAGGCCATCCTTGAGACATTAAGGAAATTAGAACCGCTTGGTGTCGTCAAAAACCGTGATGAGTTCAGCACACTGATGAAGGCGATTTTCAAAGAGGAAAAAATTGTACTTCCGGCACCATTATTCAAGACAATTCTGATGGCCTTATCCGAGAGAGATGAAACAGCCGATATCTGCACTGACGCCAAGGGTAATCCCGATCCGGACCCGGAACTGCGGGATTACGAAAACGTACCCCTTAAGGAAGACATAAACGATTACATGACCCGTGAGGTTCATCCACATGTACCCGATGCTTGGGTGGACGATAACAAGACAAAGATCGGCTACGAGATCAATTTCAATCGCTATTTCTACAAGTACACACCACCAAGACCGCTGGAAGAGATAGAAGCCGACCTTCGAAAGATCGAGAAGGAAATCGCCGATATGCTGGTAGAGGTGGCGGGATGACGTGGAATAGGTATCCAAGATACAAGGATTCCGTCATCGGGTGGTTGGGTGAGGTACCGGAGCATTGGGAAGTTCGTCGCCTCAAGCACAGTACAGATCTAATCAACACGAAGATTGACGGTGCTGAATCTGACCTCCCGTACACGGGGATGGAACACATCGAATCCTGGACGGGCAAAAGAATCTCCACAAATAAAGATACCATGAGTGAGAGCCAAACGAACTTGTACAGCCGCAGCGATGTTCTCTTCGGGAAATTGAGACCCTACTTGGCAAAAGCTCATGCGCCCGACATCGAAGGCATATGCAGTAGCGAGTTCCTGGTTCTCCGACCCAAAGCGGTCGAACAAAAGTTCCTTTTGAATTACGTACTTAATCCAGACTTTATTGCTATGGTCGATTCATCAACTTACGGTGCAAAAATGCCGCGCGCAAATTGGGATTTCGTCGGCAACCTTCCGACATTGATTCCTCCCCTCGATGAACAGCGCACCATCGCTTCCTTTCTTGACCGTGAAACGGAGCGCATTGATGTGCTGATCGCCAAAAAAGAGCGGCAAATCGAACTCCTGCAGGAAAAGCGCGCCGCTCTTATTAGCCACGCCGTTACAAAGGGGCTGAATCCCGATGCAAAGATGAAGGATCCCGGTATCGAGTGGCTGGGGGAGATCCCGGAGCATTGGAAGATTGTCAAACTTGGATTTAAAGCAAGTGTCAAAGCACGCCTGGGGTGGAAAGGTCTTAAGGCAGAAGAATATGTTGATGAAGGTTTTATTTTTCTTTCTACTCCCAACATCAAAAAGGAAGCTATCGACTTTGTAAATGTGAATCACATTAGATCAGAAAGATTCTATGAATCACCAGAAATTATACTGCAAAACGGAGATGTTCTTATTGCGAAAGATGGATCAACGCTTGGAATCACAAATGTTGTCAAAGAGTTGCCGGCACCTGCAACTGTTAATAGCTCAATAGCAGTAATTCGTCCAAATTTAGAGGTACATAGTATCTTTTTATACTACTTGTTATTGTCAGACTATACCCAAAATATCATTCAAAAAATGAAGGCCGGTCAAGGTGTACCACACCTGTTTCAAGCTGATATTCGAAAATTTTGGCTTTGGCTACCTTCTTTTGAAGAACAAAATGCAATTGCTGCCTTCCTTGACGTCGAAACAGTCCAGATTGATGTCTTGATAAGAAAGGTAGAGGAATCAACAACTAAACTCCACGAATACCGCACCGCTCTCATTTCAGCGGCCGTGACAGGGAAGATCGACGTGCGCAAGGAGGTTGCCTGATGCCGGGACTGCATACCGAAACATCCTTTGAATCCGCCATCGAAGGTCATCTGCTCACAAAGGCTGGATACGAAAAGGGAAATAAAGATACTTTTGACCCTACTCGGGGATTCGATACGGCGGTACTGCTTGAGTTCATACAGGATACCCAGCCAAAGGAGTGGGCATATCTCAAGAACCTTCAGAAGGACAAGGCTGAAGCAACGCTCCTCGACGACCTCTGCCGCGCATTGAACTCGGATCATGAAGGGTGCCTTGCAGTCCTGCGGCATGGATTTAAGTGCTTCGGCAAGCTTTTTCGTGTGGCATACTTTGCACCGGCCAGTGGTCTCAATCCCGAAACACAGAAACTCTACGAGACCAACCGATTGACCGTGACACGGCAGCTGCCCTATAGTACCGCATATCATAACACGCTGGATCTTGTCCTCAGCCTCAACGGCATTCCAATTATCACGGCTGAGCTCAAAAATCCCATGACCGGCCAGACATGGCGGAACGCCATTGAACAGTACAAGCGCGACCGTGATCCGAAAGATCTCATCTTCCAATTCAAGAAAAGAATCCTCGTGCATTTCGCCATCGATCCCGATGAAGTATACATGACTACCCGCCTCTCAGGCAATGCTACACGATTTCTCCCTTTCAATTTGGGGAATGGTACCGGTGCGGGGAATCCTGAGAACAAGGAAGGATACAAGACGGCATACCTGTGGGAACAGATCTGGCAACGTGACAGCATTCTCGATATCCTTGCCCGTTTTATTCACCTTCAGATTGAGGAAAAGAAGGTCGGCACAAAGAAGGTCAAAAAGGAAACCATGATCTTCCCCCGCTACCATCAGCTCGATTCAGTGCGAAAACTGGTTGCCAAGGCGAAAAAGCAAGGGGCCGGTAGAAACTATCTGATTGAACATTCAGCCGGGAGCGGGAAAAGCAATTCCATTGCCTGGCTGGCCCATCGCCTTTCTTCTCTTCACAATGATAATGATGAAAAGATCTTCGATTCAGTGATCGTTGTAACTGACCGTCTCGTCCTCGACCAGCAACTGCAGAACACCATCTATCAGTTTGAACATAAATCAGGGGTTGTGCAGAAGATCGATATAGACTCTTCACAACTGGCGGAGGCCCTCGCAACAGGAACGCCTATCGTTATCACCACGCTCCAGAAATTTCCGTTTGTGACGGAAAAGATCGGGGAACTTCCTGCACGGAAATATGCCGTCATTATCGACGAGGCACACAGCTCGCAGGGGGGAGAAAGCGCCACGGAGCTGAAAGGCGTGCTGGCTGGTGCTGCCATCAAGGAGGAGGTAAGGGCAAAGGCCGAAGAAGAAGGTTTGCCGGACCACGAAGAAGAGATACTCCGTACAATGGCAAAGCGGGGCAGACAGCCGAACATCAGTTTTTTTGCCTTTACCGCTACCCCCAAATACAAGACACTCGAAGTTTTCGGTCAACCCGGACTCGATGGAAAACCTACGCCGTTTCATCTATACAGCATGCGTCAGGCCATCGAAGAAGGCTTTATTCTGGATGTCCTTAAACATTATACAACCTATAAGACTTATTATCGGTTGATTAAATCAATCGAGGACGATCCCGAAGTCGATAAGAAGAAAGCGGCCCGCGCGCTGGCCCGTTTTGTGAGTTTTCATCCCCACAACATAGCCCAGAAGACCGAGGTTATGGTGGAGCATTTCCAGCACTTCACACGGCACAAAATCGGCGGGAAAGCCAAGGCTATGGTGGTTACCTCTTCACGTCTCCATGCGGTTCGCTACAAAGAAGCCTTTGATAAATACATCAGTGATAAGGGCTATACTGGCATCAAAACCCTGGTTGCATTTTCGGGCACGGTGATCGATCCCGACATACCCGGTAAGGAGTATACCGAGGTCGGCATGAACAAGGGCATCAAGGAAAAAGAACTTCCCGAGAAATTTGCAACCGATGAGTACCAAGTACTTCTGGTAGCCGAAAAATATCAGACGGGATTTGACCAGCCACTCTTGCACACGATGTACGTGGACAAACGATTGGCAGGAATCCAGGCAGTGCAGACGCTTTCGCGTCTCAACCGAACCCATCCGGGCAAAGAGGATACCTTTGTGCTCGATTTTGTAAATGAAACCCAGGAGATTCTGGATGCCTTTCAGCCTTATTATGAAGAGACCGTGATAGGTGAACAGGCCAAGGCTCAGCAGCTTTATGAATTACAGGCCAAGCTGGATGAACAGCAGGTGTATTACAAAGGTGAAGTTGAAGAGTTCAGCAAAGTATTCTATAAACCAAGAGAACGACAGACACCAGCAGATCATGCGACACTGAATGCGTGCATTGATCCTGCCGTAAAAAGATTCAAAGAGCTCGACGAGGATAAACAGGAAGAGTTCCGGGGATGGCTCACGGCCTATAGGAATCTATATGCCTTCCTCTCGCAGGTAATTCCATTCCAAGACTCTGATCTGGAGAAACTCTATTCATATATACGATTCCTTCTGACAAAACTCCCGAAACGGAACCTTGGCCCCATGTACCATTTTGATGATGAAATCGCGCTCAAATACTACCGCCTCCAGAAGATCAGTGAAGGAGCGATAGGGCTGCATCCGGGTGAGATTAAGCCGGTATATGGACCTACGGAAGTAGGAACGGGCGTCAGTCATGGCGTGCAAATCGAGCTTTCACAACTTATTGATATCCTCAATGAACGTTTCGGTACAAACTTCAAGCCTGGAGATCAGTTGTTCTTTGATTCAATCCGTGAAGACGCTATGGCCGATTCGAGTCTGAGGCAGGCGGCACTGGCCAATACAATGGAGAATTTCGGTTACGTATTTCTGAAAGCCCTTGAGGGTCTTTTCATAGATCGCATGGAACAGAACGAAGATATAACCGCCAGATACCTGAATGAAAAAGATTTTCAGAAAATAGTGGGGCAACAGTTACTTAAACAGGTATATGAACAGGTACATACTGAGAATCAACAAATGGCAAGCAATTAAAACGCCGGACTGTATAGAAAAAAAGGATATAAGCTATGGTGAGATCAAAAAACAAATCCCTTTCTACGATAAAGCTATATCCCCTTCCAAACGAAGGGCTATATATGCCGATGCCGACATGGGAGGCGCCGTACGGAAAAGGCAACCCGGAATCAACACCTTCCTCCAAAAGTAATAAAGAGGCGGAAGAAAAGCACAATGAGGAACAAGGTTGCGATTAAGTTTTATCTTTAAGACTTATTTAGTTCAGGAGGATAAAAGCGATAGAAATTTCATTTACAAACTTTTCACAATCACTCAGCCAATGGAATCTTTGTTTACCCTTATAACTCTTCATAAGTATATGTGGGGAAAAGTGACTATTTCCAGGTTGGAAGTTTTTAACTTAAATATTTCTTGACATAATTTGATAATGAGGTTAATTGCTTAAAAGTGGTTTTTTAACATGTTTTAATATGTCTTTTTCAACTGTAACCAAAGGGGGGGATTATGGTTGTATCAATTTGAGTCCTGCTTTCGTGATGAAAGGCAGGATTTTTTTATGGAAAAATACTAAGAAAGAACCTGATCTCATATCAGTTTCTCAATTTACTTTTATTTCATTATTATTTGACAACATAGAATATCTACTTTCTCAATAGTATTCATTTCATAAATTTTTCCCTTGTTTTATATAAAAAGAAATATTTACGGTCAAATCCTCCAAACGAAAATATTCAAAGAAAACAACAAACTAAATATAGGAACAATAGGGAGAATTTTACCTTTCAAATTAGAAGATTTTCTTGCTGATTGAATTTGTCTGTGAAGCGAATTTTAATACTGTAATTAGGCCGGGTTAAAGGTCCATTATATAGTTTTTTCAATAAAAACGGAAAGGAGGAAGAGGTTACCGGATATTATATTGCGAACCACATCGAACGGACTATAGAGAACATTTAATGCAAAATTTCCGGATGTAATTCCGGTTACCTACAAATGCAATTATGTCTTTCAAATACGTCATTAGAATATTCGTTGTAATGATTACAATCATAACACTGGAGTTTCCAATCAAAGCCATTTATGCCGATACCCCACCAGATAATTTTTCAAGGTCTGACGTAAATCAAAACATACAGAAAACCAATCTTGCTTCAGAATCTTTAGATTTGAATCGTGAAAACCACAAATTCACTTTAGAAGTTAAAAATCGATTGTTAGACATTCATGCCAAAAACACAAGCTTTAAGGTTATATTGAAAGAATTAGAGAAAAAAGCGAGGATTAAGGTTAACATCTCAGAGGGAATCGCCGACAAAAAAGTCTCACTGAATATAAAATCTCTCCCTCTCTATGCAATAAGTACCCTCCTTACAGAAATGTCTCTAAAGAATTTTGCAGTTGCATACGATGATCAAACCGCCTTTCTGGCTATCTATATTCTTCCTGAAGGTAAGGACATATCAAAAATTACAAAGGGAAAACCAACCATTACATATATAAACGTCCCTGACGTAAAAAAAACAATCGATACTGTTAAAGGTAAAAAGATCGTCTCTACCATAAAAGGAAAAAATAAAGTTCCTGTCCGCTATGTTGGTGATGAGATCCTGCTGAAATTTCATCTTGGTATTTCACAAGATGAGATCCAGGAAATATTGGGAAAGTACAATTTTATTCCGGCAGGGGATGATACTCTCTCAAAGATTGGATACATAAAGGCAAAGATTCCGGATGGGAGAGACCCGATAAGTATAATCAAACAAATACGGAAAGAGTACAAAATCAAAATACCCGAACCAAATTATATTTCAACTACGTTGACAGTCTCTGATCCATTCTTTAAGGATCAATGGTACATACCCGACACCAATTTTGACAAGGCATGGGAAAAGGTTAAGATCAATAATCCGATAACAGTAGCAGTAATTGACTCCGGGGTAGACGGAACTCACCCTGATCTCAAAGGGAAAATACTGGATGGTTACAATTTCGTTGAGGACAGTAATGATGCTTCTGATGTTCATGGTCACGGAACTTTCGTTGCCGGGATCATTGCGGCCACCTCGAACAATATTGGAATCAAGGGATTATATGATTACGCACAGATCATCCCGGTAAAGGTAATTGATGAAAAAGGCCTTGGAACGTACGAAGACGCGGCAAAAGGAATTATATATGCCGCTGACAACGGCGCCAGAGTGATAAACCTCAGTATCGGAGGCTATGCCTATTCTTTTATGCTGCAGGATGCGATTGATTATGCCCTCGAACAAGGCTGTATCCTTGTCGCCGCGGGCGGAAATGACGGGATTGAACAGGAAATGTTTCCTGCAGCCTATCCTGATGTAATCGGCGTTTCAGCCCTAGACCCCAATGAGAAAATATGGTTGCAATCAAACAGTGGTAGGCACATCGATGTCTGCGCTCCAGGCGTTGATGTTATTTCCACTGGTTTGGGTTGCAATTATGTCTACGCAACAGGCACCTCTACCTCGACACCCATGGTGTCCGCCCTTGCTGCAATGCTGATGTCGGAAAAACAAGACCTTTCGAGTGCATTTGTCCGTAGGTTGATCATCCAATCTGCTGAGGATCTTGGAGAAAAGGGGGTTGATAGAGTCTACGGTGGTGGAGAGATTGATTCCGATGCAGCACTGAACGAAAAAGTAAAACCGTTTCATGATGTAGCAGTGAGAAGTGTCCATGTCGAACCGATGATTTTTGCGAAAGGTAAGCCAATCTACATTGTATCTAATGTTGAAAACAGGGGAACTTATAATTCTGAGCTGTGTGATTTTGTAATTTATGAAATTGATGGAGAAGTAAAGAAGGAGATAGGAAGGCAGGAGGGAGTTGATGTAATTGATAAAACAAGAGTGATTTTTAAATGGACAACGGAAGGATTGAAAGAAGGGGTTAAGTTTGAGGTATCGGTGATTTCTGAAGACGATTTGAATACTAAGAACGATAGAAAAAAATCATATACTTATAACCTAAGGGAAAAAAATGGGGTTCATGTATTATATGCTGTACAACCACCAATACATCAGTGGATCGCTCTTCAAGCATGGTATGCTTTACCGACAACGGGAAGTTCTCTTAAAACAGAGATGTCGTCGTTCCTGCCCATAGATCCAGCTTCGCCCTACTATGGTCATTATTTTGACCCTTCCGCACCGGATGTTGATGATTGGTCCGATGATCCCAAAGAGCCCGACACACAATCCACATCTCTGATTGAAGGAACTTGGGAAGAAGATATGGATGATTTAATTACGGAAGAAGATCTTCCAACACGACCCAGGAATCACTTTTGGGATCCGACCTCTGATTACGACCATGGAATGCCCTTTTCCTTTAGCGCTCTCGAACTCGCACAGGAGGATACTTTTAAGAAGGCGATCGATTACTATATTGATGGTGACAAAATGAGGGGCTATTATTGGCTTGGAAGAACGGCACATTTGCTGATGGATATGTCGGTTCCTGCGCACGTTCAGTTAGATCCACACTGGCCAGATTGGGCCGTAGGAGGAGACGAATACGAAGATTTTTTGGCTTCTTGGGAGTTTCATTATAAGCACACCACCTCAGAATCCAGCAACGCCTATATGCGGGACTACCGGGATCTGCCATATACGAAGGCGTCGTCCTATACACCGGAAGATAAGGATTATAACGACGACCTTACCAATCTTTTTTACAGCTTGGCTACCTTTGCTGATTGGTACGATAGCGATAATGAAGATGGAGAATCTGCGACACGTTATAATATGGCGCATAACGCCTTCGACTACACAAAAAATGTCACAGCAGTATGGTATACGACTTTTGGAATCGAGCAATACGATGCACTCGCCGATGGTCATTGCTTTGTGGTTAATTGCAACTGGTCACATGATGCGAGCATTATTTACACTAATCAGTTGTTGATCAACAGCATCAGTGGTCTCGGTGCAGGGGTAACAGTGCATTATACTAGTGGCGAGACAGAGTACTTCGGAGAAGTTGAAGATGAAAGCAATGTGCCATGGGCAGTATGTGGTCAGATATTACAGCCCGAACTTGAAACAAGGGCAATTGGTTATGTTGCAGCCCTCTATCAGCTTTTCTGGGATGAAACACATCCTCGCACCTTCACTCATATTATAGTCGATGGTGATTATGAGGTAGACGAAAATTCCGGCGCTCAATACACATGCACAGCTCATTACGATGATGGCACTGATTCTGACGTGACCAGCAGTGCCAGTTGGAGCGACAATTCCAGCTATGCAAGTATCAGCAGCAGTGGATACCTGACTACATCAGCTGTTCCTGCCGATCAACCCTGTAGGATAACTGCAAGTTATCTAGGAGATTCTGATACACATGATATAACTATTAAGAATATTACGACCACACCAACAGCTGGCACTCCTTCAAGCATTGCGGTTCCATTGAGCGATAGCGACGGCAGTTACACGGTGAGTTGGGGGGCATCGAGCACTAGCAGCGTAACCTATGTTCTGGAAGAAGCGACGAATCCAAGTTTTACAAGCGATCTTCGACCAGCATATTCGGGATCTTCCCTCAGCATGATGATCACTGGCCGGAGCAGCGGTACGACCTATTACTACCGTGTGAAAGCTACTCGGAGTGGCTATGCTGACAGTGATTGGAAGGAATGTACAAATGGATGTACGGTAGGAATAACGTCGGATGAAAGCCTAATTGCTTATTACCCATTCAATGGTAATGCCAATGATGAGAGTGGAAATGGAAATCATGGAACAGTATATGGAGCGACTCTTACAACGGACAGACTTGGGAATACAGATAGCGCTTATGAATTTGATGGACAAGCGAGTTATATAGAAGTTCCCGACTCATCGAGTCTGGATATTACCGGTCCAATTACCATTTCAGCATATATAAAAGCGGACTTTGACCAGTATTTCAGAGTGGGTTTGGTGACAAAAAAGAGCGAATACCATCCTTGCCCTGGTTATCAACTTTTCCTTAGTGACATGAATGATAATGGTGTCAATTATGCTCGTTTCGGGTTGGTATACATTGATCCAGAAGCACCCAATGGTGATGCAGAAATATATGTAGGATCGAATACAGCTCTGAATGACAATCAATGGCACCATATAGCAACAACATATGATGGGAGTAACGTTAAAATGTATATTGAAGGTAGACTTGAAGATGTAACCCTATTTGATGGTTTGTGTGGAGAAAATGATGAACCATTATTTATCGGTTTATATCCTTATGCATATAGCGATGGTCATGGGAACTTGCCGAACATTTTAAAAGGATGCATTGATGAAGTGAGAATATATAACAGAGCCTTATCGACATCTGAGATAAGGCAATTATCTGGTACCGGCTACAAGGATTCTCTACAGTCTATTTTCCTTTTGCTTCTGGATAATTAGGGGCAATAGTCAGATACTTTAATTTAATGCCCTCACATAAGAATCTTATAGCAACTTATAATGAGTTTTATTGGAAATATTCTATTTATCTCATAAAGAGGCAGGACAAATTTATCAATAAATTGAGTTACATATTATGTTCTGAACCCAGAGAGGTCAAACGATGCCCGCGAACAATCCCTTTTCCCCTCTTATGTTTGATTTTCTGGCTCTACCTTCTCCTCATATTGGTCCCGAAGGAGGCACAGGGAAACCTCTCGAAGCTCAATGCACAAGGGAAAAACATTGTAACAGAATCAGGAGTTACGGTCATATTACGCGGGTTCAATGTACAAACCCATACTGATGCCTATCAGGATGCCGTTTATAGCACTGAGACAGGAAAATGGACATATAATGGGGAGGGAGGTGAGGTCGAGCTTTTCTCAAATATCCAGGCCATGAACACATGGACTGTCATCTAGGATGATTTTCGATTCATGAGAGAGCTGGGAGCCAATCTCATACGGCTGCAACTCCCTCACTACTTCTTTGAGCCAATCAGCAATCCGGGAAGTTATCGAGAGGCTGCCTTTACCCAGTTGAATACTTGGATTGGTTGGGCCGAACAGGAACAGCTTTATCTGCTCATCGATATGCACGTCCCCTATGGCGGCAGACAGTACAATGGTGTCGAGCCTGAAGGTGATACTATTTGGTCCTCAGAGAGTGAAAAAGGATATGTCATTTCTCTTTGGCGCGAGATTGTCAGCCGAACAAAAACTCATTACCATGTTCTTTACGAGATCATGAACGAACCTGATCCCGTAGGTGCAGAGACTACAACAGACGAATGGTGGAATCTTGCTCAAGAAATTGTCAATACCATTAGGACTGAAGAAGGAGAAGGATACGACCATATCTTGGTCATTCCCTGCCCTCTGGAACTCGAAGGAGGTGAACAGCCTTTCAGGATTCTTGAGGATAATGAGAATCACAACCTTGCTTACGACTTTCATTTTTATAAACCAATAGAGTTCACCCATCAGAAAGCTACATGGACAACAAAATGGTATCCAGAAGCCAACTATCCCTATGAAGATCTCAAGTGGGTCTGTGACACACAAGATACTGATTGGTCCTCCAAATTTCAGAGTTCTGACACTTGGTCTTCATGGTCTGAGACCTTGTTGGGGAGTGACTTAATTCAAGAAGGAGTAAGCCATTTTAGCCCACGATATAAATCATATGATAACGAAGGTCCCATTTCTTTCGATAACTGCCACGTGCAGATACAGGTGGACGGACAAAACATAGTTAAAGACATTTTCAATAATGAATTTGAGGATGGATCAGGTTCATTTCCGGATGGCTGGGATCAGTGGGGAAATAATGAGGACGAAAAGGCTGCGTTTTGGGATGAAGAATCTGGCAATCACTTTGTCACAATACCACCGACTGGTGAGTTAAAAACTCGTTTTGTTCGACCAACTCATGCTCATGCCCTTGAACTACCCGATTCATATGAGACCATTGATGGCATCACCGTTCAGGCGGATGTACGCGGGTCAAATAGCAGCCCATCTAAAGTCTTCGGGATCAGCTGGTACACTACAGAAATCTATGACCGGACTAAGATGATCGAGGATATTCAGGACTATCTGGACTTCAGGAAAAAAAACAACGTTCCGATCATGTGTTTGGAATTAGGTGTGATCATGGAGGCAACAGAAGAGCAGGGACATCTAAAATGGCTAAATGATTCTCTCAGTCTTCTGGCTCGCCAGAACATACATTGGGCGTATCATTCATGGAGATCTTATTCCGATGACCCGGATAAGAACAGTTTTGGGATCTACCAGTGCTGGGGTTTGCCAGCAAGGGAATGCGGCAAGCAGTTCACATTTGTACTCCCCGTACTACGACAATTTATGAATCCCTCAACCCTTCCAGGGATCCTGAACCTGCTTCTTTTTTAAAATAAATTTTCGATACTGCATTTGGATATACTGCATCAGCCGGGGGCTGATTGATGAATAAAAAAAGGAATATTTCTTTCAAGATTTCCTATCATCGAACAGACATCTATCCTCTTCCGTCCACTCAGTCCATGTCCTCATCTTCCAGTTTAAGGCCATCATTCCATGGGTACCCCAGCCTCTGTGCCTTTTTTACGTTGTCTATGATCTGGCCTATGTTTACCCATTTTTTTCTAAGGGATTTTTCTCTCTTCCTGAATACTCTTTCTTCTTGATAATTATGCCTTAGTATTTCATTGACCTTCAAATTGAACTACAGTTTAAAGCAAACACATTCTTCGTATGTGCAATATTTTTATAAATAAAAGCTTTCTTCTTGCTAACTTTACCTTAAAAGTTGGCAAGTACCAAATCTGAGCAATCCTATATCCTGTAAGGGTTTGCGGCTATTTTTGAGTATAATGTAAAAAACAGGCCTTGACTATTTGTTAAGTATTGATTATTTAATGAGCTATACTTAACAAGATAGGAGGGCTGTCATTGCAAGCAAAAACCAGAAATATGAACCATCCCCCAAAGGGCTCTATGATCCGAGTAGACCCGATCCGTTCCATAAAGGATATCAAATCCATAAGAAAGCTCCTGGCCGATCAACCCCGCAACCTGGCTCTCTTCATCCTGGGTACAAATACGAATCTGCGGGCATCCGACATCCTGGCAATCAAAGCTGGACAGGTCCGTGGCTTAAAGCCCATGGATGAGATCGAGCTTCGGGAACGAAAGACAGGAAAGCTTCGTCGTATCACTCTCAATAAATTGGTCGTGGAGGCAATTACTGCCCTTCTGGCTGCCTTCCCATACCACGACGATGATCTCCTCTTCAGGGGACAGCGTGGAACGCTGACGGTACCGTCTCTGAACCGTCTCGTCAAAAGCTGGTGCACGGCTGTCAATCTGCAGGGCAACTTTGGCTCTCATACTCTGCGGAAAACCTGGGGGTATCATCAGCGGGTCACCTTCGGTCGATCACTCCCGGAACTGATGGTGTGCTTCAATCACAGTACACAGAAACAGACTCTTGATTATCTCTGTATCCAGCCGGAGGAGATCCGCAGTATCTATGCGAATGAGATCTGAGCTCATTGTATTCTCACAGATTATCAGATTGAGAAATTATGAGACATTTTATATATAGATACTCATGAAGGTAACAGCCATATACCACCCGGATCAAACAACGGAATGCAGCCGCCCTCTGTTCATGGTTCCGGTTTCGGCGGGTTTTCCCTCGCCTGCGGAGGACTACATAGAGGCCAAGCTGGATCTGAACCAATACCTTGTCAAGAACCCCATAGCAACCTTCTTTGTAAAGGTATCGGGAAACTCCATGATTGATGCAGGAATACATGACGGAGATATCCTGATCGTGGATCGTTCTCTCAAACCGGTCAACAACAGGGTTATCATAGCGGTCTTGAACGGAGAACTGACAGTACGAAGGATTCGCATCACAAAGAACAGTATTTTCCTGATATCTGAAAACAAGGATTACAAACCCATCCAGGTTGAGGAGGACATGGGCTTCGAGGTGTGGGGTGTCGTTACCAATGTAATCCATCCCCTGTAATCCAACTGATACAATAGCAAGATATCCTATCATCAAAGGAGGCAACCTTCCCATGACCCTGACAAAAGCAGATATAGTCAAATCAATCCAGGATCAGTTCGGTTTTCCCAGGGACAAATCCAAAGACCTGCTCGAATCCGTCCTGGAGACAATCACACAATCACTTAAAAATGGTGAAGACGTCATGATCAGCGGATTCGGCAAATTCCATGTCACTGATAAAAAGGCCAGAAAGGGCAGGAATCCTCAAACCGGAGAGTCTATGATTATTGAGTCAAGAAGGATTGTTTCTTTCAGATGCTCTTCAAGAGCAAGAGAGAAACTCAATGATTGATGACCTCTTATTATATTTTGTAGTATACATAAGTAAAAATAAAAAAGACTATCGATGCTCGAATAGCTGTGATAGCTTCTATCTGAAATGATGACACCTAAAATCGAGAGTGGGGCCTCTCACTGTGGGCAATGGTAGCCCACCTGTCACGCTTCGCTCTCGACTACAGAATAAAGCCTCATCCACCGGCCGGGTAGGTCCGGCTCTTTTCTCGGAGAGAGAAACCCCCGGAGATACTGGAGAGGCTTTTTCTTGTTGTAAGATCATAACGCAAAGTCTTTCTTTATTCTCCACGTTTTAAAGTGAATACCACCGAGCAAGCTCGGTGGCTTCTAAACCAGCAGACCGCACTCAGTCCTAAAGGACTGGCGCAATCTACCATTAGAGGGCTGCCCCCCTCTAAAAACTCCCACTTTATGCGGATGCCGTTCATCCCACAAGCAAGCTTGCGGGTTTTCCGGCAGGAATTTACAAAATAGGCGGGTTGGACTTCTTTCAAGTTTGCCTCTCCGAGTTAGTAACTTCTTAAGTTAACGATTAAGATTTTTTAACCCCTATATGAATCATCTTTTTTCATTCGATTTTTTTCTGTGGCTAAAACATTGATACCAAGCGCCTCGGCGCGTTTCTGCCATTGTTGCCATGCCATAACCTGCATATCTTCTATTTCATCCATTTCATCTTGAATTTCCATACCAAGCAATGTCTCCAACACATCTTCCAGTGTTACTAGTCCCGATGTTCCTCCGTACTCACTAACAACAATGGTGATGTGTTGCCGGTGTTCGAGAAGTAATTCTAAAAGCATTGACAATGGCATTGACTCTGGAACAAAACTTATGTCTCTCTTTAACGCATTAAGCTTCAAACTATCCTGACCTTGGAAGGTAGACAGTAAAATCTCATTTCTGAGAACAAATCCTGTGACATCATCAATATCCTTCCCGTATATTGGTAGGCGTGAGAAGGGTGGGCCATCAGCATTTTTTAAAGCTTCTGTAACTGTCATGTCTTGAGGTAATGCAGAAATTACGACACGAGGCGTCATAATATCTATGGCTTGCAATGAACCAAGTCGAAATAAATTCCTGATGAACTTAGACTCGTGTTCGTTGATCTGTCCAGTTTGTTCGACGATATCTGCCATGGCGATGAATTCATCTCGGCTGAAAACGTGCTCCACTTTTCCTCGAGTAATCAGCCTTGTCAGTCTTTCAGCAATCCACACTAACGGATAAAGAGATACTATCAGGCCCTCCACAAAGAATACTGTTAGGCCCACAAACTGTCGCCAGTAGACCGCTCCCATCGTTTTTGGAATGATCTCGGAAAAAAACAAGATCAATAATGTCATTATGGTGGAGAACAAGCCAATCCAGACACTTCCAAATACCACTGTAGCTTCTGCTCCGGCCACAATTGCTCCTACAGTGTGTGCGATTGTATTCAGAGTTAAAATCGCCGCAAGTGATTGGTCTATCTTTTCATGCCTCAACCTCTTCAAAAGCGTAGCACGTTTTAGTTTCTTTTCTCTGAGACTTTCGATGTATGATGGCGTAATACTCAAAAGTGTAGCCTCTGCCACGGAACAGATAAAAGAGAGGATCAATGCCAACATAACAAAAGTGATCAAGAGCACCACATTTGTCTTAGTGCCTTCAACAACAGGTAAGTTTACACTGTCAGACCCTCCGGCACTAATCGCGCCGGTAATAATCATAAGGATGATAAACACCGATATCATGTACGAACTTTGATTTGACGATCTCATAGGAATTCACATTTTTCACTTTTGAATTAAATCTTCACCAAGTACTTTAAGATCATAGAACCTCTTTTCCATCTCCTGCATAGTCGTTGCACTGGAAGCAAATAATAATTCTCTCAACAGCGCTCAACTCCCAAGATAGAGAAAAACTTGAGGTAGCATGAAATTGCCGTATAGGTCGCTGTATGGTGGCCGACATGGACCAAAAGGTGTGAATTGCGACTGAGAGTCGTGACTTTTAACGAGGTTTATGTTGATCCTATCGTTGTTACAGAATGATGAAGCGTTAAATATTCTTTGTAAGTCCGGGCGGGCTCAATGCCCGCCCAATAAGCTCTTACCAATCCCAAGGAAGACCAGAGAGTTCTATCTTTCTAAGAGTTCCTACAAAATCAATGAAAAAACAATACTATCATTCATCAGCTGCCGAGGATATTCAATGCCACTTCTTTGTCCACATCCATAATATAGTCAATGCCGCTTATCTGGGACGCCTCGTGTGTGAGCGCCGCAAGATCACTTCGTTCAATATGATCGAGGGAAAACTTCCTGCTGCCTGCCATAATCTGACTGAGGCCTTGTTTGAGGCGCTCGTAATATGTGTACAACCCCAAAGCGCTAGTGGGCAGTTTTTCAAACGCTTCTGCACCGAGCTCTTTGCGAAGGGATGCCGAAGTTACAAAGATCTCATCCTTTGAATTACCAAACCTTTCGATGTACACAGGAACCTGTTTATCATCTATGGTCCGGCCGATCGTCTTGCCTACCATTGCCGCTGCGATGGGGCCTCGAGCCATACCAACGAGCTTTACAAATGGAGAACCCATGGCAAGTCCCTTGAATATTTGATCCTCAAAGGCAAACCCCCCGGCAAGTGTTAGCGCCGGAACATATTTACCTTTCTCAGCCAGATGTGATGCATACTGAATCAACAGAGAATGCAACTCCACCGGAGGAACACCCCATTCATTCATCATCCGCCAAGGACTCATCCCAGTTCCTCCACCGGCTCCGTCAACGGTGAGCAAATCGAGTTTATATTTTGAAGCAAAAGACAAAGCGCGCGCAAGATCAGCAGGTCGGTAGGCGCCTGTCTTGAGGAATATATATTTTGCACCGGCTACTCTGAGCTCTTCAATCCTCTTGGCAAAAGATTCTTCCGAAACCATGCCGACACGAGAATGACGCTCAAACTCCTTGAAGGAACCGCGTTCAAATGCCTTAATCACACCTTCGTCGAAGGGGTCGGGTAAAACAATATATCCTCGTTTTGCAAGCATCTGGGCCCTTTTCAGATTCGGAATCTTGACCTCACCACCGATATCCTTTGCACCCTGGCCCCATTTGAGCTCAACACACTCCACACCGAGCTTCTCAATAGCATATTCCTGTGTACCGAGCATGATGTCCTCGATATTGGCCTGTACTACAATGGCACCGTAACCGTCGCGTTGATTGTCTTGATAGAGCTTCACTCTGCGCTTAAGGTCAACGGTATCCACCACATGGCCGTCTTTAAAGACCGTCTCAGGATCCATGCCGACGACATTTTCACCGATGGTCAGTCCCGTTCCCATAAGGGCCGATCCGATTGCCAGCCCTTCCCAGTTATTCTTGGCAATGGCTGTTGAACCGATGCCGGGGATGATCCAGGGAGCGCGGAATTTAATGCCATTGTCATGTCCGAATACAACTTCCATGTTCACATTCGGAAATATCGCCTTGTTACTGTCGGCCTCTATTCCGTGGGCACCCACGCAGGTACCCATGATATTGAAATGCGAATAATCAACGGGATAGCGTTTTTCTGCGGCAGTAGTGATAACACCAAAAGGCTGAGGATAGATAACCTCATGGCCCCTGTAGGCCGATTTTCCGATTTCGCACATACCGATACATCCATCCACACAGGTTACACACATACCCGAGGCTGGCACCACTGAACCTTCCGTTCTGTTCTTCGTAAGTGTTGCGGCTGAAGCATTTACTTTCGATACGACCATATCAATTCACTCCTTTATCTTTATGATAAGTTATTTTATTTCACAGGCCACACAGGGATTCATGTAGCACATCATGTCACTGAACTGGTCCTTCTCGATACAGGGCGGGCTTAAGTTGGCACATGCACCACAAATCGCCTTGTCCGGTTCGTTATAGGTACACCGTAGCTGGCAAGCAGGGCAGACCTCCATGCAGGCACCACAAAGCCTGCACACATCTGACTGAATGTCAAAGGGTGTGCCGAGGCTTCTGTCCTTGCCACGGCCGCGGAACCCGATAGCCCCTGCCATCATCTGCTCGTTGCATATTCTTACACACAACCCGCAAAGGATACAGTCCTCATACTCCTGTCGAAATCGCTGCTGTCGCACACCGTGCTTAGATGCAAGATCCTGAACCGTCTTTGACTGCGGACAGGACGCGAGCAGTAGTTCTATAATTATCTTCCTCGCTCTTAAAACGCGCTCCGATGCAGTGCGCACTTTGAGGCCCTCTTCAACTGGATAGGTACAGGATGAGACAAGTTTGGCACCTGATCCCTCACCGATCTCAACAACACAAAGCCTGCATGCCCCGTATGAAGTGAGCCCTTCTTTGTGACAGAGCGTTGGAATGGGAAAGCCGTAAAACTTTGCAGCCTCCAGAATCGTCATGCCCTCTTCAACAGATACTTGCAATCCGTTCAACGTAAGTTTAATCATTCTTAGTTCCTCCCATCGCGGCACACACCGGTTGATCAATCAATTGTTCACCAGTCCATTCAAGGTCGCATCGTAAACAACGCCTGCATTCCGCTCGGGCCTGATCTTCTGAAAGGACCATGGTCACTTCTCTGAAGTTTTTCATTCTTTCTGAGGGTGGCAACTCCGCAGACTCGACGCGCCTCGCTGTTTCCGCCTCTGATTCATCAACGATGGCGGGCTCGATAAAGACTTCGTGAAGCTTCGACAAGGCCGATTTGATCAGTGGCTGGTTTTGCAGGAACCGGTTGATGTTTTGCGCAGCTTTTTTTCCAGACGCGATGGCATCAATAACGGTGTTGGGCCCGGTCACCAGGTCTCCGCCGGCGAATACTCCTTTCATACTTGTTTCGAGGGTTCTTTCGTTCACCTTGATTCTGCCGCCTTTATCAACTTCCAGCCCCATCGAGGCAAGAAATTCGCTGTTGGGCTTTTCACCAATAGCTACGATGAGTGTATCCAGCTCCACCTTGAACTCGCTTCCGGGGATCGGAACGGGCTTACGGCGTCCGGAGCCATCCACTTCACCAAGGCGGTTTTTAATACATTCTATTCCGACCACATAACCTCCCTCGGAATAGATCTTGACAGGTGTGACCAGAGTTTCAATCGTTACACCTTCTTCGAGAGCGGCATCGATTTCTTCTTTGTAGGCTGGCATCTCTTCCCGGGTGCGCCTGTAGAAAAGGGACACACTGGTAGCATTTTTCTGTCGCAGGGCAACGCGCGCGGCATCCACCGCCGAATTGCCGCCACCGATAATCCCCACACGGCCCCGTGCCAGTTGTTCGTCTCGAAGGTTAAAGGCTTTCAGGAATTGAATGGAAGAAAAGATCCCCTCACTATCTTCATGTTCGAGATCCAGGCGCCAGCTTTCATGCGCACCTATGGACAGGAAAACCGCCTCGAACTTTTCGGCCAGTAAATCCTGTAAGGTCTGGTCCTTCCCAAAGGTGTTGCCATATTCAATAAAAATATTCTCATTCAGGAGTGTTTTTATTTCATTCTCCACCACATCCTTGGGCAGTCTGTATGCGGGCAGCGTACAAGTCAGCATACCGCCCAGTTTGTTTTCTGCCTCGAAAATCGTTACGCCGTATCCCTGCAGAGAAAGAGCATGCGCGGCCGTGATGCCTGCCGGACCGGCGCCAATGACGGCCACTTTTTGCTTCTTTGTTTTCAACATGGTGGGCTTATAGACGGACGGATCAACGTGGTCGGTAACAAATCGTTTCAGCGCTCGAATGGAAACGGGTTCACCTCCACTGGTTCCGAGGCTGCAATGCCTTTCGCATTTACGGTCACAGACCCGGGAGCATATGGACGGGAATGGATTAGCGGACCGGATGACCCGGTAGGCCTCTTCGTAATCTCCTTTTTCAATCATGGCGACATACCGCCACGCCTCAGTATCAACGGGACAGGCGGCCTGGCAGGGCGTCCCCGTCAGTTGCTTACAGACAAAAGCGTCACATCGTTTGTCGATGATGTGCCGCTCGTATTCCTCTCTAAAATACCGAAGGGTGCTCAACACTGGATTGGGTGCGGACTGGCCGAGTGCGCACATGGTGGTATTCTTAACCGTCTCTGCCAGCTCCTCCAGGAGATCCAGGTGTTCCATCGTTCCATGGCCAAGTGTGATATCTTCGAGGAGTTCATACATGCGCTGCGTTCCTTTGCGGCAGGTGAAACACTTTCCACAGGACTCGTCTTTCAAAAACCCCATGAAATATTTGGCCACATCGACCATACAGGTGTTTTCATCCATGACGATCATGCCTCCCGAGCCCATGATGGATCCAACTTTACCCAAGCTGTCATAGTCGAGTGGCAGTTCAAACATGGAAGCGGGGATGCACCCGCCGGAAGGTCCTCCTGTCTGGATGGCTTTGATCTTCGCATTGCCGGCGGGACCACCGCCGATTTCATAAACCACTTTTTTGATGGGTGTGCCGAGCGGTACCTCGACCAATCCGGTATTTTTGATTTTACCGACCAGCGAGAATATTTTTGTCCCTGCGTTGTTTTCTGTACCGATTTTGAGATACGACTCTGCACCTTTGTCTATAATGTAAGGAACATTCGCCAGCGTCTCGACGTTATTGATGCAGGTGGAGTGGCCGAAAAGGCCTTTCGCGATCGGGTAAGGGGGACGCTGGCGCGGTTCGCCCATTTTCCCCTCGATGGATTTGATCAGCGCCGTTTCCTCTCCACAGACAAAGGCGCCCGCCCCGTGAAAAATTTCCATGTCGAAATCGATACCCTGACCTAAAATATTATTGCCCAGAAGACCCATTTTACGGGCTTCGAGCATCGCGATCGTCGCATGTTTGATGGCCAGAGGATATTCGCTACGCACATAAATGATGCCGTGGCTGGCTCCTATGGCGAGAGCGGCAATGATCATCCCTTCGATAACGGCGTGGGGATTGCCTTCCAGTAAGCTGCGGTCCATGTATGCACCGGGGTCTCCTTCATCGGCATTACAGATAATATATTTTTTATGGGAGCCATCGTTCACATTCCGAGCCATCATCCATTTTCTCCCCGTCAGGAATCCGGCCCCACCGCGCCCCCGTAACTTGGATTTCAGGATTTCCTCGGCGATCCATTCTCGATCCGGTTTTTCCAGTACCTTACCCAACGCAGCGTAGCCTCCCGTTTTCAGGTAATTGACAATCCGGATCGGATCGACATGCTGGTTTTGACCGAGAACGATTCTGGTTTGTCCCTGAAAAAAAGGAATTTCCTGTTGATTAAAGCGTTTAAGCGTAGAACCGGGCTCCCGGTACAGAAGGTCTTCGACCACCTTGCCTTCTACCGCCGCATCGATGATCCTTGGAACATCTCCCATCGTGAGCTTTGGATAAAGGTTATATCCCGGTTCGACGATGATGAACGGATCCATTTCACAGAAACCCAAACAGCCAGTGATCCGGAGAGAGAGCTTGTCCCCCAGATCTTTCTCTAGGATCTGGCGTTTGATGATCCGTATCAAATCATTCGAGCCGCTGGCCTGACCGCCGGTTCCCCCGCAGATGACAATGCATGGTTTATCTGGCTTATTGTCGTTTAGAATAGATGTGCGATAGGCATTAAATTCAGCGACAGTTTGAAAAGTCTTCATCTCATTTCCCTTCATTATTATTTACGCATATTCACTTGATCCAGATTGAGCAAACGTCCTTTGCACCCCTCTCGTGTGCATATCTCCCAGGCACAGCCTTCACGAACAAACAGGGCTGCCATGGGGGCGCCGCATTCCTTACAACTGGAAAAACTGGGCACTTCATTTAGGCAGTGTGGGCAATAAAACTTGAATATACTATTCGCCGGAACGGGATGTTCCAAGGCGGTGGTCTGACTGCCATAGAGCGAAGACAGGTTCAACTGGTCTTTGGTTCCATTACAAGAAATGTTAACTTTGATGGATGGGTGGCCGTCAATAGGGCAATCGGGATTCATGAGGTTTTCTTTGCAGGTGGGACAAGACACCTGTAGGGGAAATATCCTGCTGTCAGCATGAACATTGCTATTTCCCTGGCCATTCCTGGTTTCGGAGATGATTTCTCTTACCCTGCCCTTAGTTACGTGGGGAAAATAATGCCCGTCCACCATCACGACCGGCCCTAGGGCGCAAGCACCAAGGCAATTGACCGTTTCCAGTGTGAACTCTCTATCCGGTGAGGTCTCACCGGGGGAGATGCCGAGTTGTTGCGAAAATTCATTCGCTATCTGCTGACCACCCCGAACATGGCAGGCCGTACCTAAACACACGGACACGCAGTGCTTGCCTTTGGGTGTCAAACTGAAAGCTTTATAGAATGTAGCCACGCCATAGATATCTCTCAGCGATTGACCGGTTTCTTTGGCAACCAGCTTCAGCACTGTTTCGGGAAGATAGGTATATTCCTTCTGGATTTCTTCAAGAATGGCAATGAGTCCCCCATTGCCATTACCACTCTCTTGTATGATATCATGAATGCTATCTGCGTACATGTTCCTCCCTTCCTTTCTTAAACGAATTTATTCTGTTACATGTTTCACTCGTACTCTTCGCAGTGCCATACACCGGATTCAGGTTTGGTAAAGCCACAGGTTTCTCTGTGGCGACAGTTGCTACACAATCCCAAGACTTTCTCTGGAAATTGGTTAGCAAATTTTATATCTATTTTGGGGTCTGCTGATCCATCTGAAATGCCTATGGGGACTTCAAAATTACCTGAGGGATTGTCTAATTTGTATTCCTCACAGAATTGAACACCATTTAAAGAATATTGACACTCTGAAACAAATTTACAGTTTGAGCAGATTCCTTCATTGTTTTTGTATTGAGACATATCGCTCTCCTTTGATTTTTTTGATTTACGGTCCATACTAAATCTACAAAGATCAAATTGCATTTTTGTATCTATTTCGGTTTCTACATATCCTTCTGCATCACTTATGAGGTCCTCACATTTTCGCGAGGGGTCGTCTAATTCATATTCCTCAAAAGAGCATCGGCACTCTAAAACAAGTTTATAGTTCGAACAGACTCCTTCAGTGTTTTTGTATTGCGACATATCGCACTCCTTTAACTTTTGGATTTGCGGTACATACAAAATCCATTAAGATAGTACCGATCACCCGGGAAATGAGAAATAATGACCCTCAAACCTAGATAAGTTTTAAAATCTCACGTCTTAGCGCTAGCAACTACTTGAAGAGGATCAAACCAGCCATGACTAATCAGCCATCAGTTCTTCTGATGTATAACAACGGCATCCTAACAACTTGTACGTACTCTATCGGCAAAATATGTGCCACGCGACTAGGATGACATGTCTAGACAACGAGTTCATAATAGGCACGTGTTTATTGCCCTGTAATATCCTGATTAATTGATGCGTTGATTTTTCTGAAACCCTAGACTATGTAGTTGTCATATTTTTGATTAATGACATGCAAGGACCAGAAAAGGTGAGGAGATTCTCACCAACTGGAGAGTTTCTCCTCGCAAGCGAAAGGGGTCTTTGTGGGGATTAATCAGAAGCAATACTTTCTGTCTTGAGCTTTTCTCTTAAGGTCTTGCGATCGATGCAGAGTATCTTTGCCGCTCGGGATTTATTCCCCTCTACACTTGCCAGCACCATACGAATATAGGCTGCTTCCTCTTCAGCCAACGACCTCAAAGGAAAAGAAGGAGAGATGGCTGAAAATCGCATGATCGATGGTAAGTCGGGAATCCGGATGACATTGCCTTCCGTCATTACTACCAACCGCTGAATAAGGTTCTCCAATTCTCGGATGTTGCCAGGCCAGGAATAATTCATAAGTACCTGTAATATTTCATCAGAAAATATAGGGATGGGTTTTTGCAGCTCATTTGCAAAGTTGGCGGCAAAATGAGAGATTAAAAGCGCAATATCTTCCCGACGCTCTCGCAAGGGGGGAGCCTTGATAGATATAACATTTAACCGAAAAAACAAATCTTCGCGGAATACACCTTTTTCCACCAGGTTACGCAGGTCTTTGTTACTCGAAGCAATGATCCGCACATCTATTCTGTGGGCTTTCCTAGCTCCAATCATCATCACATGCTTGTCCTGAAGAACACGGAGGAGTTTTACTTGCATGGCATGGGTCATTTCATTGACCTCATCTAAAAAGATCGTACCTCCATCAGCTGTCTGAAAAAATCCTGCACGGGATTCATTTGCACCGGTGAATGCCCCTTTGACATGTCCAAATAGTTCACTTTCCAGCAGTTTCTCAGGTATGGCCCCACAGTTTACCGGAACGAAAGGAGCCGAAGCCCTGTTGCTACTGTAATGAACAGCTCGCGCTACCAATTCTTTTCCAGTGCCGCTTTCACCTGAAACAAGCACTGTAGCGGCAGATGTGGCTGCTTTCTCTATGTCTCTGAGCATGCTCCGAACGGGCTTTGAGTTTCCGACAATGCCATAAGAATTAGGTCCAACAGGGGGTTTTGGATCTGATATGGCCTTATGAAGTTCCTGCTTCTTCACCGCCCGTTCGACGGCGGTAAAGAGCTCTTCGTCGGTGAAGGGTTTGGGAAGATATTCCTCGGCTCCCATTTTTACGGCTTCCACAGCACCTTTGATTGATGCATAGCCGGTGATCATGATTACCTTGATCTCGTAGTAATTTTCTCTAATGTGTCGTATCAAGTCGATGCCACTTACCTTTGGCATTTTATAGTCGGTGATAACAATGTCGATTAGAGTGGTTCCGAGAATTTGGATGGCATCAAACGCGCTCGGAGAGGTGTAGACCCGATATCCTGCCGAACTCAGGTTTCTCTCAATGACTTCAAGTGCAGTCTGCGTGTCATCTACCACAAGTATACTTTTATTTCGTGCTTGCATTATCCTGGGTTACCTCTCTTTCGGGACTCTGTTGCCGGGGCAGCTTTATTATAAAACGAGATCCCTTCCCAACCTCACTCTCAACAGTAATGTCACCACCATGTGATGACACAATGCCATGCACCACTGCAAGACCTAGGCCAGTTCCCTGGCCCACATCCTTGGTGGTAAAAAATGGGATGAATATTTTTCTCTTCAACTCATCACTCATTCCGACACCTGTATCTTCAACTATCAGAAAGACATTATCTTTATCAAAGGAAGTTTTAAGGGTAAGCACTCCCCCTTCGGGCATAGACTGAAGGGCGTTTACTACCAGGTTGGCAATAACCTGGAGAATCTTTGATTTATCTGCAACGATCTCTGGAACATTGGGATCAAGGATATGCTTAACTTCTACATAAGACTTCAAGCACAAAGATTCTAGTAAACCTAGTTCATCTTCTACGATCCGGTTCAACCTTATTGTGGTAATGCTATGAGGTGACGGTGACTGACGGGCGAAGATCAAAAGCTCTCGTATAATCGAGCGTGCATGAAGTGATGCATCAGTAATTTTCGCCAAATCTGCCTTTACTGTATCCGGCAATCCTTGGGTTTTCACAACTAACTGGGCAAATCCAAGAATCGTGTTCAAGGGTTCATTCAGCTCGTGTGCCACCCCTGCGGCAAGCTGGCCAATTGCTGACAGACGATCGGCACGAATAAGTTGATCCTGAAGTTCGGATTTGATCTCCTGGGCCTCCTTGCGTTCAATCATCAGACCTATCTGCACGGCAATATTATTCAACAGGTGTTGTTCCTCTTTAAGAAATATTTTTCTTTTCGGAGGGAAATTTCCATCTTTATAGTGGATTTCTACTATGCCACGATTTTTAGTCGTTACATATATTGGAGCAACCTGTCTATGCATTCCCTCTTGAAAATCAGGATGCTGGTACGCTTCTCCATCAATAATTATCCGCGCACTAGCATATGAAGAGTATTGCCAAGCAGGTGCTAGAATCATGAGGATATGCATGAGCTTCTGTTTAAAAGATTTATCCGGTTCTGAAATTATCTGTGCAATACCGTACAGA
This sequence comes from Syntrophales bacterium, assembly GCA_036825195.1. Lineage (GTDB taxonomy): Bacteria > Desulfobacterota > Syntrophia > Syntrophales > UBA2210 > UBA2210. Next base: position 19,015 of record DAISYQ010000018.1, on the reverse strand, counting down.
CATGTAAGCTCTTTCACTCGCTCCTGCAGTTTTGCAGTAATGGCCTCTTGACATTCAATTCTTTCAGCATCATGCTCAGCCTTTATCAATCCAGACGTATCACAGCTGTTAGTCTTCTTCATTTTAACGTACCTCCATAAGATGCCATCAACACCAATATTCAAAACAAGATGTTTTAAAGTCGTTTTCTATTTATGTCGAGGCAAGAATAAGGGATTTATCATTGGCATAAATTTCAAAACACTTGTTCGTGGGGAGGGATACACATAATTCAGAGTGAGCTGTGCATTGCGATTTTTCCCTCTATAACGTCAAACATGCAAGTCACTACTTATGTATATCCGAGTTAACGTCGACGGTAATATCTGAAATATCGTAAAGACATGTTAGTTCTTTTACACGCCCTGTCAAATATAATTGATATTTATTGTTTTCAGTAAGTCTGAATCAATCACTCGGTGTCTTTCATTGTAATGCCGTAATTACCGCTGGTTCATAAGCTTTTTACAACTTGGTAACAGTGACATTTAAGCTACCACAAGTTTGTGGGCAATTTATCAAAATTCATAATCGTGTCAATATTTTTGTTCGAATCGCTGTAACTAACTTGAAATGGGAAGAAATGGAGTTGTCCCTAATTGGCGAGGCACTGTTATGACACAAAAGGAATTTATATGGATATAGTCCCGTTTAAGGGTCTTGACAAACCATTCCGCCGTCCCGTTGGACTGGGGACTGTAATGTAAGGTTGCACATACCTCCAATCCCATCATTCAGGTAAAGGATCTGGTTTCGCGAGTGATGTAGGCAGGACCATTATCACTCAGCCATTGGATAGATCCAAGGACCATATCAACCAGTCCAAACCGGGCCTCGATCGCTTCCACCATCAGGTCCCGAATCATATCGCCACAGATACCGCCTGTGGTTACAACATAGTTCATAACTTCATGATCGCAACAGCCAAGGCTAAAGACTACTCGGATCCGCTCACCATTCAAGCAGGCACTCTCGAAGGCATCCGATCCATCACCGCCGTCACCCGTCGGTATCCATAGGTGGCACGTTCAGCTATGATAGCACATATCAGGGACAGGTATCGGTAATCGTCAACCTTGTGATAAAATCACTTGCCCCTTTCTGCCTGATCAGGCACTGCTCATACTGATACGTTCGAGATACGCTCATCATTTCTGCAATCACCTTCACCGGATAGTGAACGTGCGATATCAGTTTTTTCACGGGCTATTCGAACCACATCCTTGAGAATCTCCACCTCCATTGTCTTACGATCTAACAGCCTCTCGATCTTTCGAATACGGGAGCACAATTCATTTACCTCAGATACCATTACAACTCTTTCTCCCTCTCCCTCCTCCACTGCGGAAAGCCAACCTTCATACAGCAGATAATGCCACGTAAACAGTTGGTTTAGATGCAAATCGTACTTATGGGCTCCTCTGGTCTTCTTCTCTGTCAGTGACCAGCGTCGACGGCGCTGGATAGTTGTGATAAATTCAACAGAACTCATGTACACCACCTTTCTGGTTGTAGTTGTCTACCTATATCTACCACTACAACCTATTTTCAGCTTCTGGGTGTCTGGTTAAATCGGGGTCTACTGTGCTGTGCCATTAACAGCAAACAAGAATGGCGTGCTTGTTCCGCTTTTTCCTGTAATCTGAGATACGTTTTCCAGTGCATATATTTGGGTTTTTCCGGGAAATACTCCGCCAAATTACCACCACCGCCAAGACGCTTTCTGATTGCCCGCGCCTTTTCCATGAGACGCTCATAGGGCTCTTGGTTCCGGCTTATATAAGTAAGGTTACAGCAGTGACGACACAGGAACTGTTTTTTGTCTGCATATAACGACGTTACTCTCTTGTTGCACTGTGGGCACAGAAACCACGTTCTCTGACCGCCATAGGTACAGGGGATCCAGGCAAAGAAAATGGTTTGTTGTATCGTTTCCCACAGGTCATTCTTGAGACGACGTCGGTAGAAGAGAACCATACGGTCTTGTCCCATACGAAAGTGTAGGGTAGCTATTGTCTTGCCATACCGTGGCCAGGTACGGATACCGACAGCATTGGGTCGGAGATTGCCTTCTTTTTTCAGTTTTCGAATATCAATCCCGTGTTGCGATCCGGTCGTTTTTTTCACGTTCAATCGTTTTCCTGATCTATATCCACTCATTGTACCTACTCCTTAGTATCGTTATCGAAATCATTAGGAAACCTTAGCATTTCATAACAAAATGCGATCTAATCAGTTATTTTTTAAGGATTTTGCAGTATGTTTCCGTGTATTTTATCAAGGTTTTGGGCACGTCCACGGTGCTTTAGTCACGATTTTTGGTCGTGTCGTAATGATATTGGTTGAAATGTGTCCGATATGCTCTCCTTAATAAGGTTAGCATTTGTTAGCATGTATGAGGACTTCTCTTTGTCGCGCGCCTGTGTTTGCCAGACCAACTTCCTTCCAATATCGATTAACCTCTCTGGAAACATATCCATTTTTCAAAAAGCTGTTGGTTCATCTCACCAGCTTCTTTCTGGTGTCTCTCGACCTCCTTATTTATATAACATTTTATAACATTCTTGCCGCTACCTTTTCCGCCTTATGCTTCTTAACATTCTGATATAGCTGATGATAAGCCTCGATCCCGATGAATTTCAGCTTGAAATATTTGATCATGAAGTTGCATATTTGGGAGTCTTTTCACCTCATTCTTTGCTTTCATAGCCTACTCCTACCACTGGCATGACAAAGTTCTGTTTGTTTTTTCAGACGTTTTATCTCTCAGTCTCTCTTTATTTGTTTTCAGCTCGACCTTCTCGTCCAGTCTTGTATTTCATTATTTTGTCATCATTTTTGTCATCACGTTCAAATAGCTTATTTATTTAATATTTACAGTACGTTGAACACTTTTTGATGACTATAACCCCTAAAAAGACCCCTTTGTACTATAAAAAAAAGTCAAAAATACATCTAAGTACTTGTATTAATAGGTATATTTCTATTCAAAAAGAGTGATGACAGTTTTGATGACACTGTTATTTGAGCATCCATACCTTATCCCTTTTTTGAAAGCTGATCTCTTCGCTCTCCTTCAGGTTACTGAGTGCGGCATTGTAAACCCACAAGCCAACCCGGTGGTAATTGACCGCTCGTTTAAGGTCGCGGTCTGACAGTGGCTCTTTCTTGAGTACCCGCCTGAGCTTCTCTTCGATCGTGGCAATGGCGCTATCAGCATCAATGGGATCATGGAGTCTTCGCGCTTCGAGCTGCCAGTTCATAAGCTGGATCACGGCCCGGACGATGTCCGTGTCCACTTCGGTCTTTCGCGCATTGATGGCAAAGAGAATCAGGAATCTTAAGGCGTAGGTGTCGAGTCGCTTTGTATGCACTGAATGCTCCAAGTTCAGATACCACTCTTCATAAAGCGTCAACGCCTCCGGGGTAATGTCCAGTTCCGGTATGAGTGATGCTGTTTTCAGCACCTCCAGCAGTTCCTGTTTGATGACGTCCTTTTCATGTGTCTCTATCTGCTTGGGGATGGCAAAGCGCCGCCGTGCCCTGCCCGGAACAATAAAAAGCCGGTTTGTCATACCGATATCGGTGAACGCCGAGTCCCAGGTCCGCTCATAGGTTTCGATAGTCGAAGCAGACAGTATCGAAAGGCCCGCACCCTCAAGGATGACCTCACGGTCTCTTGTATGAGATTCATAGCGGTTTGACTCAAACAGTGTGCAAACACAGGGGAGCAGAACCGAGCCGTCAACCTTTGACTTGCCGACGAAGGCCTTCAGTTCGTCGAAAACAAGGAGGATATTGTTATCTTTTATGAAGCGCTTCTGCAAACCCTCCGCTGATCCGACGCCGAAACAGGTTCGGAAATCAGCTATGGTTTTCTGAAAAAATTCTACTGTCCGGTTAATCGCTGTACTCTTCCGGTCATCTGCTGATTCACCCAGAAGAACCATATAAAGACGTGGCTGTGGCTTCAATTCGGTCTTTAATGTGACTCTCCCCGCAAGCAGTGAACCAAGACAGGTCAGATACGACAGGAAGAAGAAATGAGCAGGTGCCTCCATGCACGAACTCATGACCTCGGCAAAGTATCCCGCTGCTCCACCCATGATCCCATCGGGAAAGGTCATTGGATCACTTGCCTGTAATGTAGTTGTATTCTCCGCGGAAAAACTTTTTCTATCATCGCAGATATCACCAGAATCAGAAGCTTTCTCTGTCCTCTCCGGTTTTCGTGGATGTTCTTTTCCTTGAGTGATACCACTGTCCAGGGTTTTCTCCGCTTCTCCTCTACCAAGGCCTATCATGAGAGCTGTGGAGAGCAGACCTGTTCGAACTGTCCCTTCATCCAATTCTCCCCCAGCTATTAATTGGCCCAGGGAATATGCGGATCTGTTCAGGGTGTCGTTTCGTTCACCCTCTCTCGCTGATGATAAGGTAGTAATCTCATCTGCCAACGCAGCACGGCCGTATGGGGTAGTGGTGCCATGGACCGAAGCACGAGGCGCTGCAGACTGTTTACTCGCCTTCTCAATAAGCCAATGCGGAGCCGTGGCGATTTCGCTTTCATTAATCCACTCATATCTGCCCCCCGATGGATGCGGCGATGGTGGAAGGATCACATAGCCGCCGTTCCCCCTCACATCGATCTTTCTTGCAATTTTCCCGGCGCTGTTGCGGATTGGTTCACCATTGCATAAAAAAAGCTTCTGGTAGCCTCCACCACCTGTGCGCTGTGTCAGTGTTTCGGGTAGATCCATCTTCTCGGCCTCCCCTGGCCCATCCGGGAGATCAATGTCCAGAGCCCAGAATCCTGATACCCCACCCGTACAGCATCCGATACTTGCATCAGGCCACTGCTTCCACCATTTCTTGATCTGCTCCGGATCGCTTGTGGCCTTCTCCGGCCACTCTGTCAGATAGGGTTTCTTGTTGAGCTTGCAGGGGTGAATTTTCCATCCCCTCGCAGCATAGTGAAGTGCGGATTCAAGTATCTTCATGGTGCACCTATACTTTCCCCCGCACACAATATCTTCTCTCGCGAAACCCACTCTATTTGGTGAGTTTTGGCATTCACGGGTGCTTTTCTATATGAATGCAAAGGACAATTCTTAGATTGACACAGGGGAACCTCTGCTCTCTTTCCATTCGAACACCATATGCAGTAAGAACGGATAGCCTTGTTCCTAAGACGCGGATCTTGCTTACCCAGCCCCATGCGGAAAAGCCACAGTGGACAGTCGGTAAACGGGCATTCCCGGATCTCTCGCACACTACCCGCTGAGCAATCGAGACAACGGGCACGGATCGCATTACGTCTGTTCAGCTTTCTTGACTTCTTTTGTGACCCGTTCCCGTGTTGTTTACTCCAGTCTATGCATTCACTATTTATCATGGCCCACTTTCACCGATCGCGCTTCAAGCCATTTGACAAATTCTCTCACAGGATAAGCGATCTTCCGACCTACCCTTATGCGACCTTCGGGGCCGAGATGGAGTGAGTCCTGGTTAGCAAGCGTCCTTGGATTAACAATACCGCCAGTAAACTTACCGACTTCCTGGCGGGCTACGAATGGGGATGGCCATTGGTCGGCCATGAGTTGAAATGATGGTGCGTTTAGTTTTGTCATAAAACGTTCCTCCGTAAAATTCATTTATTGTTTTTCGGGACGGATTATGAAACAAAAACAAGCTATTGAATAGACTGAACGGTTTAGGGGGTTATGAAATAAAACAGGGGGATAGGTTAGGCAACCTTATGGTTTTATAGAATAAATAGGTGTGGAGGTTTTTTTAAAAAATGTAGATTTCTCTTAATCTACTGATGGTGCCCCACCTTTTTTATTGGGGTTAACAATGGTTGTAACACGTTCTATCGCTGTCAAGGAGGCCTTTGGATAATGCTCTTTGAGCCATCGCCTTATTGGATCTTTAGGACCCTTTCTTGTGATAAAATTACCATTTTCGAAAAAATGCATCCACGCTGACACTCCCATTTCGAGCTCTTCTGAAAAGTAAACGTGATCGCTATTCATGTACGGTATATTAGCGGTTACTTCTTTATTACTTTTATTGAGCATACTCATCAGACCTTCTGGAATATCAAACCCTTTTTCAGAAGCCCAATCAAGAAAATGGGGAGGGGAAACAAAAACACCGATCTTAAAAGAGTGGCAATAATTGCCTTTAAAAAATTCTATTTTCTGCTTTTCCGATAAAGGTTCCATAGACTTTAGTCTTGTATCTCCTGCTCTCCATGATCTCAATACCAACTGTGCAATTTCATAATGTTTAGAATCTTTTTGTTCTACAAATTCACGAAATTCTTTTTTGTTCTCTTTAGTAATTTTGTATCCTCTAACACTAAATGGTGGACGACGCATAACTGGAAAGTCGTGGGAATCAAGCACATCCCACTCATGCCAAAGAGTAGGGCATATATTGAGAATTAGATATATTGCCTCACTCACACTCCAAGAGTCCATCTTTCCCCAAAAGTCATAGTCCGGCTTAACGCTATTGATCATATCTTGATTAATTAGATTAGTGATTGACATTGTCTTTCCTCTCAATTTCCACAGATAGTAAGGGGCAAAGTCTTAGGGATACCACTTTTCGGGATGCACCCCCTATGACTTAATTTTTAATGTCTACCAGATTATTTATGCTCAGGGTTCCTACCATTAAAGGAATTAAAATGAAAGATGAATGATTCGTTTTGTAAGGGTACGTGAGGATGGGGATGGAATCAATATTGTAAATAGGTCCCAGCACGAAACTCCTAGAGTTGTGGTAACTTGTCCTTATTTCTCGTATGGAGAAGGAATGCATAACACGCCAAGACTTCCATATAAGACTTGTCAAGGCTGGAAATCTTCCATTACGCAAACCGATTATCAGATTGAGGAATCAAGAAACATCTTATATGAGGAAACAGGCTTTGAGGTATGGGATGTTACCTGTATGTTAGTCCACCCTTTGCAAGGGATAATAGTGAGGATGTTTCATTTCTTTACCGTGGCAGGATCTCAATAATATTATGTTTTCTATAAACACCTTTTTCACGCAGAATTTGTCCGTTGTTCCTCTATAAAAAGACTTTGTATCCAACATTCAGCGCTTCTCCAAAGCGTTTTGCCATTGCCTTACCGATAGGACGCTTACCGTTTTCCATCTCGGAGATATGTCGCTGAGGGATACCAACCTTTTCAGCAAGCTGAATCTGAGTCAAACCTTCGCGAGTTCTCAGACCAGCCAACGTTTTTCCGATCAGCTGTTCTTCGGAGTATTCGGGGTAGGCATCACGCCAAGGAACAGCATCGGATGTATCGACAAAGCCCAGCGGTTTCAGGGTTTCAATGGCCAGCGCTTTGTTCACAATGGGACCAATAAACCTTAATTCAATAGTCTCAGTAGGGCGCTTTTTCGTGCGTGCCTGCATATATCACCTCAATCAATCTTATTTCTTTGTCCATGACTTCCCATATCGCCACATAGGTGGGATGGCCCTTTTTTAAGTGGCAATGATAGCGGTTATCCTGTAGACGGCTAAAATTTGGCCAGTTTCCCCGGATAGGTCCATACTCCTCCATGTCACGTTTTAGGGCAATGAGAAGATTCTGAACAGTTACAGGAAGCTTCCTGACCTGTTTATTTAGAGAATGCTTTTCTATCACCGTCCATGTCATAGCTTCACCTTATACTAATTTATGGTATAATGCAAGTGCTTCCTATTCTTTGAAGTTCACAATTTTCTTTGACTTCTTTTTTTTATGGGTCTGAAAGGTCAGGCTCAGAGCCTTTGCTGCGTTTTTCAATCTGTTCTCCGCAATATGAGCGTATCGCTGCGTCATAACATTTGTCTTGTGTCGGAGTAGTTTTTGAACGGTGTACAGATCCTGCCCTGCTTCAATCATCCATGAGGCATAGGAATGACGGCATGAGTGAAAACATATCTTAAGCCGGGGATCGTCAATACCTTCATTTAACTTCAACTCTTCAACCGTCCGGGCAAAGGTAACAGGAATACGGTCCATTTTCCCTTTTCGGCCCTGAAACACATAATCTGAAGGTTTACCCTGTGGTCTGCTTTTAAGCATTTCAGCTGTTTGTTTTGTTAAGAATGAATAGTCTGAACCAGCTTTCGCGTCCCTGATCGTCAAGGTTTCTCTCTCAAGGTCAACATCCTGCCATGTCAAAGAGGCAATTTCACCGAAGCGCAAGCCACAATGTAAACTCAAGAGGGTCATATCGTGAACATTGGTGCTTTTCTCTTTCAGGGATATTAATAAGGTGTCCGCTTCTTCACGAGTTAAAAATCTCATTCGCTGATTGTCTGGTTTCGGGAATTTAACCTTCGCAGTAGGATTTTCACCTTCAAACGTCCCAAGTCTCTTTGCCGTGTTGAATATTTGTCGTACCACTGAAAGAGCATATTCGATAGATCGCGGGGACTGCCCCCCATCTGCCATGGTCTTTTTCAGTTTCTCTAAGTGAAACGGAGCAATGTCCTTCATGGGTAAATGTCCAAGGGTGGGAGAAATCCAGGAATTGAAAAGACCTTCTTCACGGGTGACAGATCTTTCCTTTTTGTCGTCCTTCGCCTGGGGTAAATAGGTGTCTGTGAAAAATGCTTCTAATGTTATTGCCTCTTTTTTAAGCCGTTCCCGGTTGATCTTTTTCCGTTCTCTTTTTTCTGTTTCGATAGCCCGCTTTTCCCGTAGGGTTTGAGGCCCTTCCCCTCTCCTTCTGTTTTCCTTGAGTTCAACAAGTAGGGCCAAGGCTTTTTGCTGATTCCATCCCTCGCTACTCCATCCAAGGGCTTCTTCAACTTGTTTGCCGTCTACTTTGTAATAAATGCACCAGTACCGATCATAATTTACACCATGTTTTCTCGTTGAATGCTTCCGATATCTGACACCCGGTCTCGCTTTTTCCCATTTTGCCATTGTATTGATCTCCCGAACTGTTTCTTGGGCAAAAATCTATTTCCCAGAGATGGAATTTGTCCAGCTTTTGTCCAGCCTTTTTAGCTGAAATGGCGTGTTATTTAGTGATGCTTTGTGAAAAGCGAATAGCACTTACATATTGATATGTCAAGCTTATTTGTGATTTTGTGAAATTATGTGAAAGTCAATAGATCGGATTCCTAATCCGTGTGTCCCGCGTTCGAATCGCGGCGGGGGTACCATAAAAATAAAGGGGTTACAGGACATTGGCTTGTAACCCTTTTTCTTGCTTCACCTGTTTAGCCCAGATGACCTTACCTCCTGGAGTTGATCCATGTTCAAATTGATTCTTTCCTGATTAGAGAAACGTAACGGGGGGACGATTCATGAAGCGGAAGCGATTTTCACCGGAACAGATCATCAGGATTCCCAACAGGGACAACAACCATTGATCTCTGTCACAAAGACGGCGTCTTCAAATAGACATTCTATAATTGGCGTACCCACCAATGCGGCGATATGGCAATCAGCAATGCGCGACGGCTGAAAGTACTCGAGGAAAAGAACCGTAACGTAAAGCACCGGGCAGCCGATCTGAGCCTGGATAATCGGGCCATCAAAGAGCCTTCGGGAAAAACTTCTAACGCCCGAAGCAAAACGAACGGCTTTTGAGTACACGATATCACGCTTTGGGCTAAGTACACGACAAACATGATCCGAGACGAACAGTAACAAATATGTGCCAATAAATAAATAATATTACAAATATGAATATTAAAATTTCCATGGCATCACTTCATTGATCTAATATTTTTCTTTATTCTCAGCAAGATATCTTCAATACTGTTCTTTATACCCGGTTGGCATATAGATTGCGATTTATGTATTTTTGCACAATGGTGCACATTTGATAGAGCAAACGTTCCGGCTCTTCGTATTAAGGATGATAACTATACGATATGGATAAGCTTATTCGAAAAAATCAGGAACTCAGCGCCATCCTGGACATCAGTCGGGTGTTGACCAGTTCTTTTGACCTGGAAAAGAACCTGAACAGTGTAATGAAATCTCTTGCTAGTCAGTTGGAAATGCAGCGTGGATGTGTCTTTTTGCTCAACCAGATTTCACGGGAGCTGCGTATCGTGGCCGCATATGGGTTGACGAGGGAAGAAATTAAACGGGGCACATATCACATCGGTGAAGGCATTGTAGGCCGGGTGATAGAAAACGGCCAGCCTATGTTTGTTCCCAACATCGGTACCGAACCCAAATTTTTAAATCGTACCGCTTCTCGTCCCCATAAAAGCGGAGTCTCCTTTTTATGTATTCCCATCGGGTTGGACAGTCACATTATGGGCGTCATCAGCGTGGATCGCATTTACGCTGAAGAGCGCGGAAATATGGATGATGATCTGCGAGTGCTCTCCATCGTGGCGTCGTTCATTGCCCAGTTTGTGAAACTGTGGGAACATTTCCGGAAGACCGAGCAGGAATGCGGCAATTTGCGTTCCCAACTCAGAGAAAAATTCAATCTCTCAAATATAATTGGCGAATCTCCATCCTTCCAGCATATGCTCAAATCGGTGCACAAGGTGGCGACCACAGATACCACCGTACTGCTTTTGGGTGAGAGTGGAACGGGTAAAGAACTGATTGCTCAGACATTGCACTATCAGAGCTGGAGGTCCAAGGAGCCCTTTATTGCCGTGAATGTGGCGGCCCTGCCAGAAAATCTTATTGAAGCCGAACTTTTCGGAGCGGAAAAAGGCTCTTTTACCGGGGCAACTGCACGGCGCCTGGGCCGTTTTGAGATGGCGCATAACGGCACTATCTTTCTGGATGAGATCGGTGAACTGCCTCTGAATCTTCAGGTTAAGTTACTGCGAGTTCTGCAGGAGCGGAGATTTGAAAGAATCGGCTCTTCCGAAAGCGTATCTCTCCATGCGCGTGTCGTCGCGGCTACTAACCGTGATTTGCTGGAGGAGGTCAAAAAGGGCACCTTTCGTGAAGATCTCTACTGGCGCTTGAATGTGGTGCCGGTGGAATTACCGCCGCTACGGGATAGGGAAGAGGATATCCCCTTGCTCCTGGATTTTTATACAAACAAGTTCAATCGCCTGTACAGCCGACGTATCAGGCTTGATCCGTCAGCGATAGAACAACTGGTAACCTACAGGTGGCCCGGTAATGTCCGGGAATTGGCCAACATGGTTGAACGTCTGGTGATCATGGCTGAACAAGATGTGATTAATGGGAAAGACTTACCGTTTAATTTGGCGTTACATACACCGAAGTCCATACCGCCTACTAACGATGTAGCCCCTTCAGGCACCTCGCATCTGGGCAGGGAAATTGAACGTCTGGAATGTAGCCGTATAATCAAGGCCCTGAAAGAAAATAACGGCGTAAAGCAACGAGCTGCCAGGTCTCTGGGTTTTACACCTCGTCAATTGGGGTACCGCATTAAGAAGTACAAGATCGGTTTTAGATATGATTAGATGTTGTCTTTTCAAAACTCTTCCCAAATCGTTGCGTTTGAAAAGGATGCTTTATCCCAACCGATCATACCCATCCACCGTTTTGACTAAACCAGACCCGATCCTATACTCTGATTCACAGCATTAAATTCCAAATCTTGCCGAATACTCTTGGCCAATTGAGGTAATCGCCCGGCATCTTATTCCGAGAAGGATGTCCGTATTATCAAATACCACAGGCTATCTACATAATTGGTCATACAGTGCCGGACATTATTGTAGAGATTTACAAAAATGTCCGGCAGTTTACATCTGTAAAAATCTCTTTTAGAGGGCAACCTTCCTCTCTCCATTTTAATTTGTTCCATTATTATAGGTCCTTGAGGACTAAAAGTGTTCCGATCCATAGAATTGGTACGATACTTGGAATACCTGCTCTCAGAACGAAAACTATTGCTTTATATGAAAAGGGAAACGGCTGATGCGTAAAACAGCAATTTACGGAAAAGGCGGGATCGGAAAATCCACCATTCCGCAGAACACGATGGCAACATCTCCTGAATCCATTATGCAACCGAGGGTTGCTCCGGCTGAAACAGGTTTTACCGAAGTAGCGAGAGCGACCAAAGAAACCCTTTGATGAAGATATTGAGAACACTGCTCACGTATGGAGAGGGAAAGGAGGGAAATTATGACCAATCAGTGATCATTACAAGTAAACATTTGGAGACTACTTTGTTTGTTTCGGTAATTTCACTCTGTCACCGGATAGAATTTAAAACTATGAAAATTTACTTATATAAAGGAGAGGTTAATTATGGGAAGTACAGGTAGCGTGAGTTCATGGGAAGAAGCACTGTTGATCGCAATGATTCAATATCCGGTTCCGGTGATAAAGGGACCCGAAGATATCCAGGTGCAGGTCGATCAGATTTGTAAAGCCGTCGATGCCACTAAGGCAGGATATCCCGGACTGGATCTGATTGTTTTCCCTGAGTATTCAACCCAGGGTCTGAATACAGCCATCTGGACCTACGATGAGATGCTTCTTACTCTCGACAGTCCGGAAATAGGAAGATTCAAGGAGGCCTGTGTACGTAACGACGTCTGGAGTGTGTTTTCTCTTATGGAGGTAAATGACGATCCTTCATTGCCGCCATTCAATACCGCGATCATCATCAGCAACAAGGGTGAAATCGCATTGCACTACCGCAAATTGCAGCCGTGGGTGCCCATTGAGCCTTGGTCGCCGGGAAACTACGGGATGCCGGTTTGTGAAGGACCGAAAGGTTCCAAGCTGGCGGTTTGTATTTGCCACGACGGCATGTTTCCCGAGCTTGCGCGCGAAGCTGCTTATAAGGGCTGCAATGTTTATATCCGTATCTCCGGTTATTCGACGCAGGTCAATGATCAGTGGATTTGGACCAACAGAACCAACGCATGGCAGAATCTCATGTACACAATGGCGGTAAACCTTGCGGGATACGATGGCGTCTTTTATTACTTTGGCGAAGGAACCGTCTGCAACTATGATGGTAACGTAATTCAGCAGGGCCATCGTAATCCCTGGGAGATCGTGACTGCAGAGCTGTTCCCCCGCCTCGTGGATAAGGCACGTGAAAACTGGGCGCTGGAGAACAATATATTCAACGTAGGATGCCGTGCATATGTCGGTAAGCCGGGAGGCGAGAAAGAGAATTATCTGACCTGGGTCAAAGACCTGGCCAATGGTGAGTATAAATTACCCTGGGATGATAAGATCAAGATACGGGACGGGTGGAAGTATTATCCGGATGGAGTAAAGCTCGGTCCTATGCCCAAGAAATAGCACCGTTATAAACAAGGGCCGGTGACAAGTCTGTCATCAGGGTTGAATCCGGCCCTTATCTTTATGCATGTATCAGAGGATGAGGAGAAAACATGACTATAACGAGGAAGAAACAGGGAAGAATTTTTTTTACAGGATTGGCCGCAACAATCATTTTGGGCGTGTTCTGGGCCTTACCGGTTCTGGCCGGGAGCGACTCAGGGAATCCCGTACTGGACAAGTACCCTACTGCAGCGGTCAATAAAACAGGACTCGCTGTTACCGATAGCGTTGTGACGGTAGGTCAGCTACATTCCGTCAGCGGTACAATGGCCATAAGCGAGACCGGTTCTGTGGAGGCAGAACGCCTTGCCATAAAACAGATTAATGAGATGGGAGGCGTACTGGGACGCAAGATTGAAATAATCCAGGAAGATGGTGCCAGCGACTGGCCGACCTTTGCTGAAAAAGCGAGGAAGCTGCTGGTCAAAGACAGGGTTGCGGCGGTCTTCGGGTGCTGGACCTCGGCGTCACGAAAAGCCGTATTGCCCATTTTCGAGAAAGAAAATGGCATGCTTTACTACCCTACCTTTTATGAGGGGCTTGAAGCTTCCAAGAATGTTATCTATACGGGGCAGGAAGCTACGCAACAGATAATCTGGGGACTTGACTGGGCCTACGAGCAGGGAGCACGTACGTTCTTTCTAGTGGGATCAGACTATATCTGGCCCAGAACCAGTAATAAGATTGCACGGCGGCATATAGAGAATCATTTGAAGGGGTGCAAGGTTATTGGTGAAGAATATTATCCGCTGGGAAACACCAATTTCAACTCGCTCATTAACAAGATCAAGCTCAAACATCCTGACTGTATCTATTCGATCGTCGTGGGCGGCTCGAATGTTTCCTGGTACAAACAGCTCAATGCCGCAGGGATCAGCGGTGAATCCCTTGCCAAGAAAAACAAGTTGCTTCTGACCATTTCCACCACAGAAGATGAGATCCTGGGGATCGGAGGTAAAAATGTGGCCGGTTTTTATGCCTGCATGAAATATTTCCAGAGCCTTGAGAATGAAAACAACAAAGCCTTTGTGAGAGCATTCAAACAGATGTGGGGAGAAGATTCCGTAATCGGTGACGTAACCCAGGCTGCCTACCTCGGGCCGTGGCTCTGGAAATATACCGTGGAAAAAGCAGGGAGCTTTGATATCGACAACGTTGCCGCAGCATCTCCCGGTGTAGAGTTTAAAGGTGCTCCGGAGGGGTATGTGCGGATACATGAGAACCATCATCTATGGTCACGCGCCCGTATCGGTCAGATGCTCGATAATGGACAGTTTAAGGTCATAGCCGAATCCGAGGAGCTGATCGAACCCGATCCTTTCCCGGAGGGATACAAATAAAAAAAAGAGATGATGCTCCTGCCTTCGGCTTTTTGCCGGGGAAGGAGTGTCATTATCAACCGGTTTTCTGTACAGATTGTTGGCTTCCACCACCGTACAATCGATTTTCTGAACAGGCCCTCAACGAGTAGAGATACCGTAGGTTATCAGAAGAATAACTATCTGCTGTAAGGAGATGACCATTGGGATTCACGAATATTTTTGCCGGTTATTCCGGAGATGAGTTACTGAATATATGCATCATGCAGGGTTTTTCCGGATTGAGCCTGTTTTCGGTGTTGCTGCTGATGGCTCTGGGATTGGCCATTATATTTGGTCAGATGAAGATTATAAATATGGCTCATGGTGAATTCCTGACTGCAGGAGCGTACACCACGGTTATTATTTCCGACATTGTCACCAAATATTTCCCTGGAATGCTGCCGTACTATTTTGTCTTTGCCATTGCTCTGGCCTTCCTGGTTGCCTTTGTGCTTGGCTATGTTGTTGAAATTTCCCTGGTAAGATTTCTTTACAACCGCCCTCTTGACACGCTGCTTGCAACCTGGGGCGTCAGCATGATTCTGCAGCAGGGATTTCGCCTGATATTCGGGGGACGTGAAGACAGTGCGACCTTGCCGGACTGGTTAATGGGGTCGTGGTATCCAACGGAAAATATCGCTATTCCTATCAACGGACTGTTTCTGCTTGGAACTGCCATTCTCATGACCCTGCTGGTCTGTATGCTTCTATTGCGTTCCCGTTGGGGCTTGTGTGTCCGGGCAACTGTCCAGAATCGTGAAATGGCAAATGCTGTCGGCATAAACAGCAAACGCATTGACCGCTTAACCTTTGCTTTCGGCTGCGGCATTGCCGGAGTGGCCGGTGCCGCATTCACCACGATAGGATCTGTTTCTCCTGCTGCAGGCTCTCTGTATATTGTTGACACCTTTATTGTCGTAGTGTTCGGAGGAGCAGGTAGTCTGCTGGGGACAATTATTTCCGCCTTCAGTATCGCGCAATTCCAGTCCGTATTGGAGTTTTTCCTTACCGGTGTGCTGGCCAAGGTGTTTGTATTGTTGCTGGTTGTCGGCATTCTCATGATTCGTCCACAAGGGTTGAGAAGCAGCAAGGTCCGTGGCTGATATGCTTATCGAAATGGATAAACTCTACTAAATGGAGAACTATTGTGAAATTATCAATGAAAATTTTCGGTGATGAAGACCGATCACGCATACTGTCATTTACGATTCTGGCCGTTTTGCTACTGGTGGTGTTCCCGCTTGTATTTGATATATTCCGCTTAAATCTCGTGGCTAAATACCTGAGTCTCGCCTTTGCGGCAGTCGGTTTGGTTGTTTGCTGGGGATATTGCGGTATCCTGAGTCTCGGGCAAGGCATATTCTGGGGACTGGGCGGCTACTGTCTTGCCGCTTTCTTGAAACTTGAAGCAGCCAAAAGCATTGCTTTGGAGGCAGGGACAGACCAGATAAAGGCCTTAACCACGGTGGGACTGCCGGATTTCATGGATTGGAACCAGATAACAGAACTGCCCTATGTCTGGTATCCGTTCAAGAGTTTCCCTCTGACCATGTTATGCATATTTCTTGTGCCCACGGTGATTGCGTATATTATTGGGGCAGCCATATTCAAACGTCGTATCAGCGGGGTTTACTTTGCCATTATAACCCAGGCGATGTGCTGGATCATGGAAATATTATTTGTCACGCGACAGGGATGGACCGGCGGCATCAATGGTATCACTGACCTGAGAACCTGCCTAGGCTGGGATATCCGAACTCAATTGGCACAGTATCTGCTCTATTTTCTGACCGCAATTCTGCTTCTGGCTGTGATTGTGCTTTGTCAGAAGGTACTCAGTTCCAAACTGGGACAGCTCATGATAGCGATCCGCGATATGGAAGACCGTGTCCGTTTCTCCGGATACGATGTTTCCAATTTCAAGATCTTTGCATTCTGTTTCTCGGCTGTTATTTCCGCTATTGGCGGTGCCATGTTTGTGTTGAATGTGGGATTCATGTCCCCCAAACTGGTTACCATCGGGCCATCCATTTACATGGTCATATTTTGCGCCCTGGGTGGACGGCACTCGTTGATCGGAGCTGTTTACGGAACTCTCATCGTTTGCTTTGGCAGGACATTCTTCTCGGAACAATATCCCGAGTTATGGATGTTTATCATGGGTGGCATTTTTGTCATAATAACTGTTGCCTGCCCCAAAGGTTTGGCCGGGCTCATCGAGGATTATGGCAGACAATCTATGGCCTTTTTGAGAAATAATCTAAAATGTAACAAGTTGAGACCACATGGCAAAAAGAAGATCCAAGCTCGAACCTAATAATGCACCAAATCACTCGTGAGGTTATTGAGGAAGCGTAATCTGCTTTTCCTCCAGAAAATGATAAAGGAAGTTTTTATGAATTCAATTGATTGCGCACTGTATATAGAAAACTTAACCGTTTCGTTTGACGGTTTTAAAGCAGTCGATGAGGTAAACATTTATGTTAAAAAAGGTTCTGTTCATGTGGTAATCGGTCCTAATGGGGCCGGTAAAACAACATTGTTAGACCTGATCTGCGGGAAAACCAAACCGACGGCAGGTTCAATTCAATTTGACAAACACGAACTGACAACCATGCACGAACAGGAAATTGTTCAGGTCGGGGTCGGACGTAAATTTCAGACACCCTCCATTTATCCTGCCCTAACTGTGTTTCAAAACCTCGAGGTTTCCTATCCGAAGGGAAGAGGCGTATGGGGAGCTCTCTCCTTCAAAAGGGATCAGGCGGTGATCGATCGGATTCATGAGATTTCCGAAATGGTTTATCTGTCCGACAAGTTGCAAACTCGGGGGGAATTACTCAGCCATGGCCAGAAACAGTGGCTGGAGATCGGTATGCTGCTGATTGCCGATCTCCAGATGATTCTGTTAGATGAACCGGTTGCCGGAATGAGTGTCCATGAGCGCAAACAGACGGCTGAATTAATTAAGATAATTAGCAAAAACCGTTCGGTTTTGGTTATCGAACACGACATGAACTTTGTTCGTGAAATTGCCCATCGTGTTAATGTTATGCATCAAGGTAGAGTGATTGCCGAGGGTTCAATGGAGACTGTTGAAAGAAACGAAAAGGTTATTGAAGTATACCTGGGTCATTGAAACAGCTGATCATTGTAAATATAGAATTGATTGAAAGCAGGCTTATGTAAATGATTTCGATAAAAAATTTGAATGTTGCCTATGGGCAGAGTGAGATTATTCATGACGTTTCTTTACAAGTAGACCAAGGAGAGGTTATCGCCGTCATGGGGAAGAACGGTATGGGCAAAACAACTCTCATGAAAAGTGTTATAGGTCTGCTTAAACCAACTTCGGGCAGCATTGAATTGGACGGTGTCGATGTTACAAGCTGGGACAGCTATCGGAGAGTTGCCCAGGGAATAGCGTATGTTCCTCAGGGACGACAAATCTTTTCCCAATTGACCGTGGAAGAAAATATTCTCACCGGCCTCAATCCTCATTCCCCAAATAAAAAGCAGTTATTCAAGGAAATTTACAGTATGTTTCCCGTGTTATATGAAATGAGCAAACGGAAGGGAGGCAATCTGTCCGGCGGACAGCAACAACAGCTTGCTATCGCACGTGCTCTGGTTTCAGAGCCTAATGTTTTGCTCTTGGATGAACCGACGGAGGGTATTCAACCTTCTATTATTAAAGATATTGCAAAGTTGTTGAATGAAATCAAAAAAACAAAGAATCTGGCCATTCTTGTCTCGGAGCAAGCGTTAAGTTTCACAGTCGATATCGCAGATCGAATATTTATAATTGAATCGGGACGTTTCATATACGAGAACGTCTGCGGATCCATCAATGAAGAAAAAATCAAAACCTTTCTTTCTGTTTAGAATTGGAAGTAAGTTGCATAATTAATTCCCCCGTGACTAACTCCCGGCTCTGTCGGGGAACTCCCAGAGTTTGGTATTCCCAAACATATAAAGAAGACCAATCATAGAGGCACGTGGAGAGGAGCAAAAACAAGAGCGCCCTTTCAAACAAAATATGAGAATAGCCGGTCCGTTTATAGGGAGTTGCAGGTGAAAGATGCAAAATTTTCACTGAATAAGTAAAACAATGTTGGTTATGGCTTTTCCTGTCATCCTTCCTGAGTCGAGAAAAGCAGCAAAAACTGATTGAACATGTATTTTGACAATCATTAACGATAAAAATGAAGCTTCACGGGCGGGGATATGCTCCCTCGCCCGTGACTGATGTACCGTACCGTATCACCGCTCAGGCATGCCGCCTGCGTATCATCACGATGGCCGCAACGATGGTGAGCAGGA
>DAISYQ010000017.1:0-62671 GCA_036825195.1 Syntrophales bacterium | reverse complement strand
TAAAACTACAAACCAAAGAGAAACTGACTGTCCGGGAAGAGGTTAATTTTTACAAATAACATCTGGTGGCCTAACAGAGAGTCGAACCGTTCCTACACTCACAAGCCCTTAGCGTTGTTTTAGATTGTGAAACGCTTATTCTCATTGGTAAATCTCACCGCAACATTTCAGTACCCTAAAAATTACAATTACAACTCCAATTCAGATAATTCTTTAATCAGTGTCTTTACATTAACTCCCTTGGTCTTCTCTTTAATGATAATATCTGGAGTAGTTTCACCGGCAAGACCATCTTTCCAGCTAAAATATTGACGCTTCCCTTTCTGTATTATCGATTCATTGAGATACCTTTTCATCATTCTGTGTACGGGCACGAAGAATGAACTGAAACCGCTGTCACCTTCTTGACTTTTCTCTTCCCGGCATGTGCAACAGATTCCCCACCAGTTGCATGAACCGCTCAGAGGGCTTCCACCACACCCCATAACATAGAGCTTTCCGTCACAGCTTGGGCATTTTCTTATGAGATTACCTTCCTTCCATAATAAAACAAGAACACCTAATGGTATGTGCCCACCAGCCGCAATATAGGGCATTGACAAGAAGGCATTGCCGATTTCGCAAAAGAAATAGTTCTCATTTTCAAGAACTGTATTGAAGTTTTTCAGAATGATTCCAAAATTCCGGCAGAGGTATTCCATTTCCTTTTTTCGTTCTTCTGCCTTGGTATTCGGGGTATAGCCGTATGAATAAAGGTTTGTCATGGTGTTTTCTCTGTTACCTTTGATTACAATTCATTGTTCCGCCTGACTTGTGCCACGCACAACCCCGTTACTTAATTCACTGATGGTACAAGTATAATCATCATCGACTGTGTGTATTTCCACCGGAGCCTGTCTATTCAACTCCCGTACCCCGATTGTTCCATTAAGGGTAGCAGTTGCCCAGTGTAATAAATGAGCTTTTGTTGTTTCATTCATCTGATAGGCATTAATATTCCAGCACGTGTTTGTTTCCTTCCTGATATGCACCCACCCTTTTTTGATTACCTCCACTATGATTTCTCTTCGTGCCCTTCCCTCCATACCCATTTTTTCATCATATTTGCCGTACAGGTTTCTGATCTGTTCGAGAGACAAACCGAATCTTGAGGGAGTATCGGTAATCACCTCTATGTGACGTGTATCACTTACATTGATGAACTCACCTTCCGGGCTTATAAAAAAGGCTCCTCTTCCTGTTATCATTCCTCACCTCCTCTGTGTTGTTTTCGATCACGGGGGTTATCAGCAATAAAAAAACCCGCGCCAAAGGCAACGGGTTCTCTCATACATATCGTTTTGGCCTTTAGCACATTTATTATGCGGAGCAAGTAACCTTAGTAAATCACCGCGTGAAAGAAATAATACCCTCCTATGGCCCTTCAGTCAAGAGTGATGGGCATTTCATCATATAGATTTGACATAATCGTTCATTTTATCTGACTCGACACATAAACAGAAATGGGTAGACTTTTAATAATTCTTTTGTTATAGTTTATTTGTAAATTAACCTATTTGTCAAAATTACATCAGAATGGGGGTATCGATTGAAAAAACAACAACCAGGTGGAAATAAGATCTTCAGCTATCTTCGTGTCAGCACCATTGATCAAGATACGGAAAAGAACAAGGCTGATGTTTTAGCCTTTGCAAATGCAAAGGGGTTTATCGGCCAGGTCAAATTCGTTGAAGAAAAGATCAGCGGCTTAAAATCATGGAAGAAGCGTAAATTGCATACTCTTGTGCATGACATGACAAAGGGTGATGTTCTGATTGTTCCCGAGCTGTCACGGTTGGGCCGGTCACTGGTTGAGGTTCTGGAGGTATTAAATGAATTGAAAGACAGAGGTGTTGCCGTCTATTCCGTGAAAGAAAATTTCAAATTGAATGGTGATGATATTCAGTCAAAAGTAATGAGAACCATGCTTGGCCTCTTTGCAGAAATTGAAAGAGATCTCATCAGTGCACGTACAAAAGAAGGGTTAGCTGCAGCCAGGGCGCAGGGTAAGCAATTAGGCAGGCCCAAGGGCATTGGCAAATCAAAACTTGATGAGTACAAACCGGAAATTGAGGCATTGCTGAAAAACGGCTCTCGCAAGGTCTTCATCGCGAAACGATACAAGGTAACACCAGCTACCTTGTTAAATTGGCTCAAACGTCATGATCTTAACAAGCTGGAAGCACAACCATAGATGATAGCTTTTATTCTTCATTATATGCGTTGATCTATGAATGTTGAAATAAGAGTTATAATTGTCTTGGAGTATTTCTATATAATCTTGTAGTTTTCATATGTCTTTCTCAAGAGCTAAAGAATGCCGCATGAAAGTACATCATGTACTTTCTTCAAAACACTTTGGGACCAAGGGTTTTAAGTGACTTGTCTTGGGAAAGTACACAGGAATGTACATTTTCCACAGAAATGAAGAAGGGGAAAGGGGAAAGAAAGTACTCTTTCCCCTTTTCTATAGTATCTGTACTTTGAACTTTCTTCAATTCCCCTCTGTGGAAACGATTTTTTATGACCATACTTTTTAGAAAGTACACGACCATGTACTTTCTCTTTCCATAGCAATTAATGGGGTATCTATATCTTCTTCATCTGTGAAAAAGAACCGTTTCGCATCACCGGTTCCGGTAACAGCTTTTATTTTGTAACCTGAACTATTGGCATCTTGAAAATATTCTCTATACCCCTTTTCTGTAAGATATCTCTTATTGTTATTTTCACTGTAGATAATACCCTGTTTTTCAAACTTTTCTTTTTTGCTTTTTATACTTCTCTGCGTACCACCAAAGTTTTTTGATATTTCCTCGTATGTATATTTGCGAATGTTCTTCTCTGTGCTGAAAGTGCATATCATACGAATTAAATCACGGTCTTTTCCCTTCTCCCCGGTGTCACTTTTATGACCTGATACATATTCCCATTGTTGCAAAACCTCATTATACAGTATTCTTTGTTCACCAATCTTTTCTCTATCTTTCCCATCATCGAGGAGGGGTCTGTATTTGGTATTACCAAATTTGATACATATGCTGCTATCGTTCATAGTAATTTTATTGATGATATAATGAGTATCAACATTCGTAATATGACTCACACTTCCATAGTAATCTTTGTTCCCTTTATTGGTGTGGTGAATGCAGAATATAGTATGATTCTTCTTCAACCTTGAAAAGAAGTTGTTTATCGTTTGATATTCTTTAGAGCTATTGTGGTCTATATCTGTCAGATTAAATAGGTTATCAAAAATAATAATATCAGGCTTAAGACGGCCGAATAATTCTATCAGTGTTTTTTGACAGTCAGCATTTGATATATTGATGGGTTCTATGTTGTTATCATAACATTCATTTTTTGATAGAAGTATAAACTCATCGTTCCAGTACATCATTCGTGATAGTCTTTTTTGTAGTTCTTCTTTGCCCATTTCACCATCAATGAACAGAATCTTTGGTGTTTCATCGGTTCTGCTTTCAAAATGAAGGAAGTCTTTATGCTCATGAATAGATTTACATATTGAAAGCATAAAAAGGGTTTTGCCCGCACCGGCTTCCCCGCTAATGAGGTTTACACTGTTTTTCTTGATAAGTGGGTATAAGTAAAAGATATCACTTTTAAATTTCATCTT
This sequence comes from Syntrophales bacterium, assembly GCA_036825195.1. Classification (GTDB taxonomy): domain Bacteria; phylum Desulfobacterota; class Syntrophia; order Syntrophales; family UBA2210; genus UBA2210. Next base: position 58,995 of record DAISYQ010000017.1, on the reverse strand, counting down.
TTCCAAACTTCCCCCTGTAAAGCAAATACTGCTTAGTTTTTTCATCATGTTACTTTCATCAGTATCTGTATCAGGAGAAGTATTCTTTTGATGGAATAAGGGGGCATAATAATCGGTCATTAGAGAATTACAAGCACTTATTTGAGACTGTAACCACGTGCTATTCCCTCTTCTCTCTTCCCATTTATCTCGTACCAGGTCTTTATAAGAACGTAATAGTCGTTCTGTTTGTTCTTCATTGCCACCTGCATAGAATAATACCTTTGATATCGCAGCGAAATCTCTTTCACTCCTGCTGTTGTATGATGCGTCACCAGATAAGATCGCTTGAAATTTGTTGTCCTTAGCCAGTAATTCCAACACCTTGTTATCATCTATAGTGCTTATTGTGCTCTTAGGTCTTTCTATATGAGATTCTTGTTCCTCGAAGACGGTATTATAGAAGTCATAAACTTCTGCGCTTCTTTCCTGTATTGTTTCAAACCCTGACAAGCAATCTCCCGTCAGGGTTGAATACCTGTCTTTATAATATATCTCTATAGTACCTTTACGGTTATGCTGAATGAATGATGGGTCTTTACATTGTACGAAAATATGCAACCCTCTCTTACTTGGTGATATTTCCGTATAACTATTCATTTTCCCCACTATGTCTTTAGCATTGTCATCAATTTCATACCCGCTTTCATCTTCTTTCACACAGTTATCTATGTCAATAAATACAATGTCATCGGTCTCAAGGAATGAAAAGCCAATACCGGCTACTGTACTTTGATTCTGTTCATATGATTTTTTTGCTTCATCAAAAGAGCATAAATTTTTTTCATCTTTTATGCTGATCTTTGATAAATACTTATAGGAGATAGGTATCTTATTAGTCTTACCGTTCTCCCTGGGTTCATTTTTGTACAACAAAAATTGATTATGTTTCTTTAGTTCTTCTGGAATATTGTTTATGTTTAGCATTTTTGTATCTTCGGAAAATGGGGCCACATATACAGACATATGTGGTCTCATGCGTTTTATTCACCCTACTTGCCTCCTTTTTAATGTTTGTTGATAGTTGTTGATTCAATTTCTTCGATTTTTTCTTCCACATTGCTCAATAATATTTCTCGTATCGTTTCTGATTGTGTTTTTTCAGACAGATAAGACAGGTATCTTATTCGTTCGTAAAGTTCATTACTTACATAAATATGGTATTTCCTGTTATACTTTCTTTTCTCGGTATTTTTCATTTTCATCACCTCTGCAAATTTTATCTATTAGTATTTATACCCAAAGTTCTATTTTTTTATGAAGGTTTTAAAATTTATTTCTTTATGATTACAGGAAGATAAGATTTTATGTGAAAATTATTTTGGCTTTTACCAAACCGCAGGAATGGCAGGTAGAGCTTAGTAAAATTGATAGTCTTTTTGTTTAAACAGAATTACAAAAAAACAAAAGCCCTATCTCTCATTGTGAGAAACAGGGCTTTAGATGATCAGACTATAAATTCACCTATAGACCATTAAAATACTATTTATCAAATATTCATATTCCTCTCTTCAATTGAAAACATTGATTATTAAAGAATAAACTATTGCTTTTCAATCACCCTTTCACACAATTAGCTAAGAAAATAGCAAGTTGCACCATCTCATTGTCATTGTTGAAAAACCAATTAGCTGACATTACTTGCTCTGACCAAACATATCGCGTAAACTTCCAACTGAGCCAAGAAGGGCTGAAGCTTCATAAGGCATATAAACCACCTTGTTTTCTTTCCCGCTCACCATTTCCTTCATCGTTTCAATATACTTAAGGGCAATCAGATATGTTGTGGGGTCTCCTCCTGCCTCTTTAATCGCCTTTGTGACCTTTGTGACTGCCTCCGCCTCTGCCTCGGCTACTTTTATTCTTGCCTCTGCTTCTCCTGTTGCTTTTAGAATCAATGCCTGTTTCAGGCCTTCCGCGGTGTTAATTTCAGATTGGCGTATGCCCTCAGCCTCAAGTATCTTTGCTTGCTTTTTTCCTTCTGCTTCAAGTATGGCTGCACGCCGATCACGTTCGGCACGCATTTGCTTTTCCATAGCTGTTTTGACGTCACCCGGTGGGGTAATGTCTTGCAACTCAACACGATTTACCTTAACACCCCACTTATCGGTAGCTTCATCTAGAATTGTACGTAACTTATGATTGATGGTGTCTCGTGATGTGAGTGTTTGATCAAGGTCTAGTTCACCAATGACATTACGAAGTGTAGTTTGAGTTAATTTCTCAATAGCATCTGGTAGATTTGCAATTTCATAAACAGCTCGTTTTGCATCAGTTACTTGAAAATATAATAGGGCATCAATTCCAATGGCTACGTTATCTTTGGTGATTACATTTTGCTCAGGAAAGTCATACACTGTTTCACGTAGGTCTATCTTATTGATTGTTTCTTTGCGAATTATGGTCTTACCGTCAACATCTGATTTGACAAACTTCCATTCGATCGACCGTGCCTTGTCAAAGATGGGCCATATGATATTAATTCCTGATGATAAAGTTCTATTATATCTCCCTAGCCTTTCGATGACCATCGTTTGTGATTGCTGAATAATCTTAAACCCTTTAATTGTAAATATTATAATAAAAACAACCAAAATTCCGATGATAATAAGCGTGACATTCATTGATTTGTGCCTCCTTGTTGAGTTGTTTCTATTCCCACTTCCACCACGAGTTTACACCCATCTATTTCTCTAACAATGATTCTTTTTCCCACATCAACCAATGAGTTGTCAGTGGTGATAGCACGCCAAACCTCCCCTCCGATTCGTGCCCTCCCACTCCCCGAAATATTGTCTATTGCCTCTACAACGATGCCTGATTTCCCAATCAAAGCTTCAGCGTTCGTTTTAAGATTAGTCTCCCTGTTGTAGAAATACCTTATGATAAATGGCCTGATACCAAAAAAAATGATCGCCGTGGCAATGCCAAATATCAATAGCTGTATTTTTATGGAAATAGCTGACCCTGCAAAGGGGGCAACAATAAGGCATGCCGTACCAAAAACACCAACAACAAAGCCCGGAGTAAATATCTCAACAATCCATAGAACTAACCCGGCAATTACCCATAGATGCCATATTTCAATCACAGGTAAACTCCTTTCTTCTTAGTTGCTGAAGCCTCTTGAAAAAACCAGGAAATCAGAGACATCCCCTCGTATTAATTGTTTTTTATCGTTTTGATCTCTCAATCTTTTCAGTCACAAAAACAAAAGCCCTATCTTTCGTCTTGAAAAACAGGACTTTTGATGATCAGACCATAATCACCCCTGGTTACAGCTGTTCACATACTTTTTGATCGACTAATTGGTTCAAAAAACCTGGAAGTTGATATTTTTCCATTTTTTATAAGCGAGAAGAATCAGTGTCAAGAAATAGCTGCAAATTTCCTTAATTAATTATCACATCTATGTCTTAATCGACGCTTTTCTTTATATGCTTCGAACTCATTGTTTAACTTTGTTTAACTCCTACCGCTTATATGCATATAAGCGTAAAACGCTTCAGGTAGCTCTGTGATGCATTTTTTAACTTCACTGTATGATGTTCTGTTCTCACATTTCTGGAAATCGTTATATCTAAATAAAGGTCTCTATCAATACGTCTCAAAAGCTATAATCAGTCGATACAATGCTTTGTTTAATAACAGTGGTTCTGTAGAAAAACTTGTTAATAATATATTGCCATTTTTAGAGACATTAACGAAAGAGTCTGAAAAAGAACCCATTTGTTCATAATAAGCTCTTGCTTTCAAAAGTGCATTTTTGTCTGAGAAGAGTGAAATATTTCCCACTGAATTCATTGTTAATGTCAACTCACCAGAAATCACCACATAATTTTTCCCATCTTCAGATGGTGTATATTCATATACTAACTTATCAGGGTCAATAAATAATGCTCCATTATTTACCAAATGTTTTAATATTTTTTTTATCTCTGCAACAGCCGGGCCATATCTTTTTTCTTTCTCTGCACTTGCTCTTGCGACTGCTTTTCTTTTTTCCTCTTCTGCTCTTTTTTCTTCCAGAATTTTAATTTGCTTTCTCATCTCAGTTTCAAAACTGGTCGAGCTTGCATCTAATTTATCTGATGCGGCAATGATAGAATCTGTATTTTTTAAAGAAATAACTTCATTCAACTCTGAAAGGTCATTCCGTAATTTTTTTTCGTAAGCGGTCATAGAAAGAGACTTATGTTTACTGTATTCCTCAAGTAAAGTCTCTGCTCTCATTTTTTCATTTTTAGCTCTTGGTCCTGCGTTTTTTCTCTTCATTTCAGTTTCAAAACTCGTTGAGCTTACATGTAACTTATCTGATGCAGCAATTATGGAATCAGAATTATTTGAGAGCATAACAGCATTTAGAACAGATAAGTCACTTTGCAATTGAACCTCATGATCAGCCATAGACGGAAATTTGTGTTTACTGTATTCTTTAAGCAAATCCTCTGACTTACCTACTTCTTGTTCTGCCTTAGTTCTCGCTTCTTGCAATTCCCTCTCTTGTTCAATTTGTTTTCTCATCTCAGTCTCAAAACTGGTCGAGCTTGCATGTAATCTATCTAATGCTGAGTTTATAGTTTCTAAATGTTTTGAAAATGATATATCGTTTAAGGTAGACAAGTCACTTTGCAATTGAACCTCATAATCAGCCATAGACGGAAATTTGTGTTTACTGTATTCTTTAAGTAAATTTTCTGCCTTATTTACTTCTTGTTCCGCTTTAGTTCTCGCTTCTTGCAATTCCCTCTCTTTCTTTGCATCAATATCAAGAATTTCTTTTCTCATTTCTTTTTCAAAAATGATGCTACTTTCGTGCATTGAAGTAGCCGCAGAATTAATATCATCTGCATTTTGCTTTTCTAATACAGCAACTAATGTTTCAAGGTCATTACGGAATCGAGATTCAACATCAGGTATAGAAAGATTCTTATATTGATTGAATTCTTCAAGCAATTGATACGCTATATTCTTTTCTTTAACACCAAAACTACGGGCACTCTTAAGTTCAGAAGTAACAATTCCAAGCTGCCCTATAACTGAACCGCTTTCCATATTGTTAACACAGCCAACTATGAAGATTTGTAAACAAAAAACAAGCCCAACGAAAAGTAGTACCGGTTTTTTCATTACTATTACTATTTCCTTTCCGTTTAATATATTAAACAACCATAAAGTTTAATGCGGGTTTATCAAATGGTCACTATAGGTTCTCAGGCTTTTGGGCGTGTAAATAAAACAAAAAGACCAAGTATGACATCACCAAAAACCCAAAGCGTGACTATCATCATTATTCCGATTCCCGTGCCTATTTCAGCACCTGTTCGCTCTGCTTCAGACATGGCTTGCATTCCCTCAGTTGCCGCATTCATGCCTGCAAAAATCCAGATCACCATAAGAATATTAAAAAGAATAAACGTCCATTTAACTATCTTACCAAAAATGCTTCTTTTCAGTTTCCTTAGTTGAACACCACAATTTGGGCATTTTAATGCAGTATTACTCACTTCAGATTTACATTCCGGACAGTTTACCAACGCCATTTTCACTCTCCTTTCAATTGATTAGTGTTACGGTTAAAAATTTCATTGGAAATCACAGGTTCAACATTGAGCCTTCCTCTGTTAAACTAATTATTTTGTTAAGACCTTTCTCTGACAAATAAAATACGCCAGATACTTACACCTTTTCCTATTCCTAACTTCAATAATTGATTAAATTAAAGGCTTTTGCTCTTAAACTTTTTATAATTAAATATTATTTTAAGAAACAGGGATCTTGGTAATCAAATTACATGCCCCTGATTATGAATGCACTAAAGCACAAATGAAACGTTGGTATTAAATTCAAGATAGCAAGAACGCGAACTGACTAACTCGATTATTAACACTTGTCAAGAAGTTTTAAGTGATACTTTCAAAAAACGATGTTGTGGACTTGTAGATGGAGGGTTTAAGATTTTACAAAGTAGGTATGCAAATATCTCCGTGTAGCTTATTTTGTGAAATTTTTCATGTACTATTGTTTATTTGATTAGATACTACAGTCAATTACGAATGGTATTTATTGGCAGCCGCTACTAATTTTTTTATGTTTTACCAACTTGTGTTTTTGCTCTTTATTATCACAAAATATTCAGTTGATTTTGCATTAGATTTTTCTTTTTCATTTTCCGTAAAATAAGATAAGGTTACACAAAAGTCTGTAAAATACCTAATAGGCATATTATAGGAAAAGAAAATGACACGAAATAAACAGCATACAGCATCTGCTGCTGCATTCGCTATTTCCGCTGAGCTATCAAGGCGCGGGTACGATGTAGCATTTACCATTGGAAATACTCCAAGGATCGACCTCTTGTGTTCTATTCCGGGAGGTAAATCGTTTAAAGTACAAGTCAAGGGAATTTCAGGTTCTTACGGATTCTATGTTCAAAAAGAATTTTTTGAAAGGTATAGCGAAGAAGAACTATTTTTAGTAGTTGTGTTGGTTCCGAAGGACGAACAGACCTCATGGCGATATTTCATCTTAACCCATGAAGATTCAAGGAACGAGTTTGCTAAAACACGAAAAACAAAAAAAGATGGAACTTCTTATACTTCTGGATTTGGTCTCAACTGGGGTTCAATTACACCATATGAAAACAAATGGGATAAATTCCCAATAAAAAAGCCATAACCGATAGGTGCAGTTAACACCACTAATCGCTCGAAAAGAGACTAAAATGCTCTATTACACTTCCAACAGCTCAGTATTCCCCTTTGATCAAAATCATCTGTCAGTAACTGTATAAAACTTTTTTGCAATGGGTCAGTCGCTATTATAAATCACGTTATAACGCTTCAGATTGCGTCAGATCTTGTTTTTTATACCAGGGAATACTTCCCCCCCCTACCCTCTTTATTTAGCGAATCAACCATTATTAAGGAATAGCATATGAATTGAATATATTTTTAGAAATATCAAACGATAACAACCCTACCGATAGTATTTTACTTTTACAATCAGTCTTGTTTTTAATTTGTGATTCTTTCCTAATCAGATTACAGAATTTCATCTAAGAATATGCGCAGTTTTCCAATCTTAGCTTTGTCTTCTCTTTTTAAAATCTCTGCTATTTTTAAGGCTATTGCTTCTCTTTCCTCTGAGACAAACTCATCACCATTCATGAAGGCAAACAGATCAGACAAGGTAACTTCGAAGATTTCGCATAACTTAAGCAAGGTATCAAGTGTAGGGTTGACGAGCCCTCTTTCCATCTTCCCGTAGTACCGGTACGAGAAACCCCATTTCTCAAGGTCTTCTTGTCTCAACCCTCGGTTCAAGCGTAATTCCTTGAGCCGCAACCCTAATTGTCTTTTTAATACTTCAATACCCATAGAAGGTCTCCTGCGATTTTATAGCCTAATAAGAAAACCTAATACAGACACCTATGAGTAATATATTAGTTGACAATGCTACTTATAGTATGTATATCACCATGCTGCCATACCTGGCATTATATTCGGGCTTTATGGCTCTAACTAAAAACGAATAATGAGGAGGAAAAGTGTGGAACCGAAATCAAAAACAACCATGATCATTGTAAGTCTTTTTCTTGGAACCTTGGGAGTTGACCGCTTCATGTTGGGGTACACAGGTTTAGGGGTTTTAAAGCTTATTACCCTCGGGGGGTTCGGCATCTGGTCTCTGATTGATTTCATCAGAATCATTACCGGCGGGCTGAAAATGAGTGACGGCACCCCTCTTACGTAACAAGTTATCAAAGCATACCTCATGAGCATATTAGAAGAAGACTCATTAACGATAGTTTTATTTATAGTGTATGTTCTATCTCCTTTGATAGTGTCTGGAGGAATAACCGGAATCATTGCTCTTGCGAAGGGAAGAAGTTTCGGCGCGTGGTTTTTTTATGGTTTTTTTGTTCCGCTCTTTTCACAATTACATGTAATCTTTTGTGAAAGAAAGAAGCAAGAAACACCTCCAAACCCACCCCCTTTAATTATACCTGAAAGTGTAAAATCAGATGAGAAGAGTGGGGAGAAAATACCAACTCCCCCTCTCTCTGTTTCAGTAAATAAGCGTGAAACGTATTGGCTACCGGTTCTTTCGTTGACAACAGGTATTTTCTGTTCTCTTGCTTTTATAGATACATCACTTTTAGATATCGAATCTGTCTGCGGTCAGCTCTTTTTTTCCGCTGGGTCGATTGTGCTTGGAATACGAAGCATCTGTACTCAGAGAAAAGGAAGAATAATAGCAATAATTGGTGTCGTAATAGGTATACTTACAGGTATCGGGGGGGTGAATGTATTATCTACAATGCTGACATAGACTTATGAAATATCTTCATAAGCCATTGATATATACATGGTTATGTTAATGTGTTTAAACCTTTTCCCTTTTAAATGTCATTGTCAATGATTAGTATATTTCTTGTGAGCTGAACCATGTTCCTTACAGGTTAGTATATCATTAAAGGTAATGAATTGAGCATAAGATATAGCTACAGAGGGAATTAAGTCCAAATTATTCTTGATTTTTCTTTTTCTCCCGCTCCTTTCTTATTTTTTTCCCTTGTTCACTTTCCAGTACTATGCGTATGCCATCACCAGGTTTCAGATGCCCGTATCTATTCTCAACCATTGTCGTATCTCTGTGCCCCAATATCATTGAAATCACCGGTACAGGAATGTCAGGGCGCTTCATCATTCTTGTAGTATATACATGTCTCAGTGAATACATAGTAATTGACCTATCAATTCCACATGCTATTAAACTCTTTTTAAAACTTTTACCGATGTTTTTTATTCGTTTACCATTATCATCTACAAAAACATAATCATTTGGTTTCGTAGATATTCCTTCTCTTTCTTTCAACGATTGAAGAATTTCCTTTGTACTGTCAGTAATAGGTACCTCACTACTAATTGGTCCTTTTTTACTCTTGTTCTTTCTATCTCTGATAATGATACGCTCTCTTTTAAGTTCTACATCATTCCATTTTAAATTGTTTAGTTCTGAGGGGTATCTGATACCGGTGTTATTAAGGAATGATAAGATATGAGCATAGTAAGGGTTTTTTTCTTTCCAATATTCCTTAAGAGTAAGATAGTCTGCTTTATTGAGAATATTTTCTCTTCTTTTCTCTTCTAAAATAGTATAGGGCATAATATCTTTACCCTTCAATACCCCTGAATATTCTTTCCCAAATCGCAATATTGAAACTAACAATCTGCATTCTCTATTCAATGTCGTATTGCCAACTTTGTCATATATTCTCCCTTTAAGGTATTCTCCATTTCTTTGTGATCTAACCCTCTTTTGATGTGTCTTATAATAATCGCTTCTCCAAGATTGATATTCCAGATAGATGTTTTTCCCGCCAAATTTTTCAATGTCATTTTTGCCAAATTTTTCACAAAGATTTTTACAACCTCTTTGATACTCAGTAAAAGTTTTGGGGGAGACTCTTTTTTCTATATATTTAAGGAAGTCGTTTGAGATCTTTTCAAATTTAACAATCTTGGTCTTTCTGATATCATGCGTCAGCTCATAATATATACTATTCATTCTATCTATTGCTGCTTGTTTCTCTTTTTTTCCTGTTGTACCTTTGTAGCTTTTTCCTTTCCAAGTAAAGTAATAATAGATATAAGGTGTATCGGTTCTTCTATATAGCGTAATATTTTGTGGCGAGGTGAGTTTCTTTACAATATTTGCTTCCATCGTTATTCCTTACTGTGAAAAAATTGTGAAAATACCATAAGAAATTGCCTCTATAACATATTGATTTTATTATATCAATACGATTTAAAAACTCACCATTTAGAATCATTATATTTATCTGTTATTTCAATTGGTTACGAGCGGTAGCAACTGATTCGTAATCAGTAGGTCAGCGGTTCAAATCCGCTCATCGGCTCCAGATTTCAAGGGGTTACGAGATGTCTCGTAACCCCTTTTTATGACTGCAATGACCACATTCTGAATCATCCGAACGGGTTCTTCAATTAAATACGAATGAGGGCTATTTTTTCTACGTTCCGTGATCTCAAGCCCGAGTGCATAACAACGTAAACCGTAATCACATGTCTCTTTCTAAAGTAGAGAGAATTATGATCAACTCATACATTGTATTTTCTTCTTTTGTAAGCAGGAGCTACTCTTAATCGACTACGGTAAAAAATACGGGTATGTAATTACGACTTCATTTGGCTTTTTAATACTCTATCTAAGCGTTGTTTGCTCCTTGAATGAAGGAAAATTGCTTTTCATAAAAATCTCTCACAATATTCTGCTGTTCAATCACATCAGACGAAATCTCATCCAAGTTCTCGAAGAGCAGACAAACTATTCCGGGATCCAAAAGACCCCTATTTGCAAACCGTTTTATGATTCCGGCAACCCTTCCCTTAGACATCCCCTTTCTATAGGGCCTGTCTTCGGTCAACGCAGTAAAGATATCCGCGACCATCATGATTCGTGCTCCGGTACTAAGCTCGGCTTCCGTGCAATGAAAGGGATAGCCCGAGCCATCAAGTCTTTCGTGGTGGTAAGCGGCCCATTCCGCAATCTGCTGAAGCCCTCCGATGGTATCGATTATCCAGTACGTATAGTATGTATGTGATTTCATGACGGCTATCTCTTTTTTTACGAGTTTGCCGGGTTTTTCGAGGATGCTGTTAGGGATAGCCAGTTTGCCTATATCGTGCAAATTGCCTGCGACCCGCATAAGCTCTATTTCTGTTTCGGTCAAACCAAACCGCTCCGATAGTTTGGCCGCAGCTGTAGCAACACCTGAAGAGTGGGTCGAAGTAAAGCGTGAACGGAAATCGATGATATTTCTGAAAAGTTCGGATAATAAGGATATGTTGGTAAGGTCTATCTCTTTTTTTCTCAAAGGCCCTCTGTTCAGGAGAAGCGAATACAGTCTGGGAGAAACCAAATCCAGCCAAAACTCTTCTCGATGAGAGGCCATAAGGAAAAGATTTATAATCCGAGGGTGAAACAAAGATCCGGATAATGACTTAATTCTTGAAATAATATGTTCATGTTGATGAAGAATGTATTGTTCCCGTATTACCTGACGTTCTATATAGTCGGCAAGGAATAATATCTGCGAGTCAAAAACGAGGGGATTTTCGATTGATTCCTCCCAATGCTGCCATTCCCTGTGATGGTATCGTACTATCTTAGACGATCTCTTCAGCCATGGTATGTTGGAAAGCAGAATTTCACCGCGGATGCAGTGTGATTCGACATTGTCTACCTCAAAATTCCGAAGGGAGATTTTCTCCTCCATGGAAAGAGCACCAATATCATGCAGCAAGGCTGCCATAAAGATGTTTTCCAATCTTTCGTCTGAAAACCCTGCAATCTTTCCCAGTTCCCATACGACAAAGGCCACCCTTTGTTCATGATGTATTAACAAAGGACTGGCGAGATCCATAGCGTCGGAAAGGGAGAGTGTGAGATTTCCTAGATTGACGGTAGCATTTTGTCGCATATCGACCCCCCTGAAAAGGTTACTTGTAATCACCCTCATGACGCTTTAAGTTTTGATCGAAAATCAGCGCTATCAGGTTTAGAACATGTTCACATCTTCATTACAATCGGCTTGACTATAGCGGCTAACACAGAACCAGGACACAAAAACATAAGAGATTACTAACGGTTTCTTTTAGTTTAGTCAAGAACTTTTAAGAATACTGAATAGTTCAAGTTGTAATAACCGATTGTATCCTGAAACGGTTCTGAGACTTCAAAGGTGCATGCGATACATGAAAACATGAAGGCCGCAAAGAAGAGAGGATATCTCTGTTTTTCCTTTTAAATGACAGTACAACCATCTCAACACTTATTTTATCCCGCATTATCAATATATTACTGTTGATCAATTAATCAACATGATGGAGTTCATCGACTCCATATAATTGCGACCTTATGTGGTTCTTCGATGCAAGATTTTTTCTTTCTTGGTGCTGTGGCAACTTCATGAATAAAATTCGATTTATGATCCTTTCTTCCACCCATAGGGAGTTCATTCAAACGACTACGCTTTCCATATGGATGTAAATAGTATAACTATCTGAATAGTATTGTTATTATTCCATTGACTCACAAGATGGTTTTTCTTATACTTTTATTATTGGGGGAGTAGTCTTCATGCCAAGTCGGGCTAAACATCAACAAGGTCTAAGGTCGTCACGGAGAAGAAGGGTACACAGAGAGGAGAGAAACCATCATGCCGGATAAACCATATATCTCAGGAACTTTTTGCAGGAAGATCAATTGTGCACACCATACGGTACTCGATGATTTAGAGGGGAATGAATATATTGAGAAAAAAACCATCTACTGTAAGGATTGTTACGCCTGGCAGTTTTACAACTGGCTGAAGGATAACAACTGGAGGGTGATAAAGACCTTCCCTGAGATGCCGGCAAGGGAACTCGCCGCCCATATTAAAGGAATCGATCCTTCACAAGTTGAAGACTTCACTATGGATGAGATACTCTGTCTGTAGAGGGAAAACTCGGAAGAGGATCGAACGGCTCTCCATGCATCGTTACATTGAATATCGAGTACGTACAATCTGCACTGCAAACAGGGATCGAACCGACTTCCTTTGAATGATATCGAGAACCTACAGATACGTTTCGTCACATTCTCAACGGTCAATACGTACCGAGGCTGAGAGACTATGAGCGGCAGCAAGAAACAGGAGGTCGGGGCATCCTGAAAGACCAGACCTCCAATATCTATTCGAGTCAGGTCTGATTATGTTGTACGCACACCAATTATCAGATTGAAAAATCAAGAGAAGTTATATATATAAAGACATACGAAAACATAGAGGCCACCTACTATCAAGATCAATCGACGAGATGTACGTTAAAGGAGGTATCGCACCCATGACTCTTAGAAAAGCAGATATAATCGAATCGATTCATGACCAGACCGGTTTTCGCCAGAACAAATCCGCAGACATATTTGAATCCTTATTGGAGATCATAAAAAAATCGCTCGAAAAAGGTGAAGACGTCAAGATCAGCGGATTCGGCAAGTTCTATGTCATCGAGAAGAACGCCAGGAGGGGGAGAAATCCTCATACCAGTGAAAGCCTCACAATAGCGCCACGAAAAATTGCCCTTTTCAAGTGCTCCCGCAATCTGAGGGATAGCATCAATACACCGTAACTTACATTGAAGCCAACACAGATGAGTAAAGCGGACAATACGGGAAGTATCATACCAATCCCATACGCTCGTTTATCCAGTGAGACACTGGAATCCCTCATGACTGAATTTGTGATGCGTGACGCCACGGACTATGGAAAGACCGAAGTTCCCCTTGAACGAAAGATAGAACAGGTCAGGCAACAACTCCAATCCGGCAAAGCCGTTATCCTATTCGATGAATCAACCCAAACTTGCAATATCGTGTCACGATCTGATCCACAGGTAAAAGATCTCGGTATATGATCTCTTAGCTTCAATACGGTAATACGCAGTAAGAACGCCTACCTCTCATCCGATCACCGACTCCGTCGCAGGCAGTTGGTAGCATAGATAATTTCTCAGTCCCTTCTTTTTCCGCAGCCTCGATTGTGCCGATTTCTCCGAACAGGGTTTCATGCACACGGATTATCGGATTGAGAAATTATGAGACATTTTATATATAGGTACTCATGAAGGTAACAGCCATATACCACCCGGATCAAACAACGGAATGCAGCCGGCCCCTGTTCATGGTTCCGGTCTCAGCGGGCTTTCCCTCCCCCGCAGAGGACTACATAGAAGGCAAGCTGGATCTGAACCAATACCTCGTCAAGCATCCCGCCGCGACCTTCTTTGTGAGGGTAAGCGGGAATTCCATGATCGACGCGGGAATACACGACGGAGATATCCTGATCGTGGACCGGTCTCTCAAACCCGTCAACAGGAAGGTAGTGATAGCGGTCCTGAACGGGGAACTGACGGTGCGGCGGATTCGCGTCACAAAGGACAAGGTTTTGTTGATATCCGAAAACAGGGATTACCAACCCCTGCAGGTCGAGGAGAACATGAACTTCGAGGTGTGGGGTGTCGTTACCAACGTAATCCATCCCCTGTAGTACCATAGGAGCGGTGATGTCTCCCATCTTTGCACTGGTCGATTGCAATAACTTCTATGTCTCCTGCGAGCGGGTTTTCAACCCCGGACTTGCCGGAAAACCCGTTGTTGTGCTGTCCAACAACGATGGTTGCATTATCGCCCGATCGAACGAGGCCAAGGCGATCGGTATCGGCATGGGTGTCCCCGTATTCAAGACAGGGGATCAGATTAAGGCACATGGCGTTCACGTGTACTCATCCAATTACGCCCTCTACGGCGACATGTCACAGCGGGTGATGGATTCTCTCGCGCACTTTACCCCCGCCGTCGAACAGTATTCCATCGACGAAGCCTTTCTGGATTTGACCGGGTTCACAGGACACGATCTGACCGTCTGCGGCCAGTCCATACGGTCCCAAATACGGAAATGGACCGGCATCCCCGTCTCCGTCGGTATCGCCGGAACCAAAACCCTCGCCAAGCTTGCCAACCGGATCGCCAAACGGTCTGAGGAGGCGAACGGTGTATTGGATCTGACCGGATCGGCACCCAGAATCGGCGCCCTCGCAATGACCGACGTTGAAGATATCTGGGGCGTGGGAAGGAGTTTTGCCGCATTTCTCAGGAGCATCGGCATTAATACCGCCCTGCAACTCCACAACGCCTCCGACAGCCTCATACGCAAACGGATGGGTATTACCGGCCTCAGGACCCTCTACGAGATCAGGGGCATTTCCTGCTATCCCATCGAACCCTGCCCCCCTCCCCGGAAAGAGATTGCCGTATCGAGATCATTCAAACACCTCCTCGAAGGCAGGGCCGACATCTGGGAAGCTGTGGCCGCGTACACCTCCCGGGGGGCGGAGAAACTGCGAACTGAGAACCTCGAGGCGAATATCCTTGAGGTCTTCCTGATCGCAGATCCCTACAACAGGAAGGCGAGATACTTTAACATCAAAGCCATACAACTTCCTTTCGCGACCGGCGACACCGCGGAACTCATCAAGTGGGCACACATCGGATTCGATGACATCTTCCGGGAAGGGTACCGGTACAAGAAGGCAGGAATCGTACTCCGGGAACTCTCTTCGAATGCCTGCAACCAGACAACCCTCTTCACGCCTCAGCGAGAGAAAGACTCCGGAAAGATCATGCAGGCCCTCGACAGTATCAACAGGAGATTCGGCGCGGAATCCGTCCGGTATGCCGCAACGGGTTCCACGAAGAACCGGAAATGGAAGACAGTGGCACACCATCGTTCTCCTGCCTACACAACCCGATGGGACCAGTTGCCCAAGGTATCGTGACGACCATGTGCGGACGGTTCGCGATATACAGCTCGCTTGGCGAACTCAAAAAGGTCTTCGAGATCGATGCCGCAACCTGCGAGGTCGAGACCAGCTACAATATAACTCCTGGCAGTGAAGTGTGCGCAATTATACGGCAGAAGGACAAACGCCTGGGCAGACTGCACTGGGGACTTGTCCCTCCTTGGGCGAAAGATGTATCAGGAGCCTCCCGGCTCATCAATGCCCGTGCCGAGACACTGCGGGAAAAGCCAAGTTTCAGAAGGGCCTTCAGGGAAAGACGCTGCCTGATACCTGCAGATGGCTTTTATGAATGGAAAGACAGGCAGCCATGGCACTGCACCTCGGAAAACGGTGAACCATTCGGATTTGCGGGGCTTTGGGAAACATGGAAAGGGAATGATGACTCTGTGTACCACTCCTGCACGATCATTACAACCGAGGCGAGCGAATCGATGAAAAAGATCCATGATCGGATGCCGGTGATTCTCAAACCTGATGTGATAGATGAGTGGCTTGACCCCGCAACGACGAACCCTGAACGACTGAACACGATCCTGAAAGACGGAAAGATTACAGAGTTCAAAATGTATCCGGTTTCAAAGTTCGTTGATTCTCCCGGGAACAACGATCCACGCTGCATACAGCCGATACCCCGTTGAGCGGATGTAATCAAACGGCCAGAAGCACCATACATGCACTAAAAACAAAGGGCTGCAGCACTTCTGTCAGCCCCTTGTTCTGTTATACATTTTTACTCAAGAATATTTTTCAATCTGTGAGGTCGTACGCTTCCATTCGGCCTCTATGTTTCTTATACTGTCTCCCTGGAAGAGGAATGTCTATGTCAGTTTCCCTTCCGCATACATCTCCCTGAGTCCTTTTTTATCGAACTTCATGACGCTCGTCTTTGGCAGAGCACCCATGAAAGTGAACTGCTTGGGAATCCAGTATGATGCCTTTACCTTGTCCTTGAGGAATTCCTGCAATTCCTCTGCTGTCAAGGTTTCACCAGGCTGAATCACGATACACCCGAAGGGGACCTCCTGCCATTTCGGATCGGGCACACCGATTATGGCTGCCTCCAGTACCTTCGGGTGGGCCATGATGATGTTTTCGAGATCCACCGATGATATCCACTCACCGCCGCTCTTCACCAGATCTTTCGTCCTGTCGACGAGCCGCACGTACCCCTCCTCGTCGATGGTGCCCACATCCCCCGTTCGGAACCAGCCGTCCACAAAGGAAAGCTTGGAGCGTTCGGGTTCTTTGTAATATTCATCGGCAATCCAGGGACCTTTGGCCCATATCTCTCCCATTTCCGTACCGTCCATTTTCACATCCTGGCCGGTCTCCGTGCTCACTATCCGCATTTCAAGCCCGAGGGCGACCAGACCGGCGCTGTTCCGCACCTTGTAGAGCTCATCCGTTGATATACCCGCCATATAGCTCTTTTCGAGGGCGGCAGTGACCAGAGGAGATGTCTCGGTACCGCCGTAGGCCTGCCGGATCGGGAAATTATATTTTTCATTTAAAGCCTTCATCAGATAGAGAGGACATGCGGCTCCCCCGCTCGCAATCAACCGCAGAGACGAGAAGTCATGCCATCCACCTTTTTCGAGGTAATCGTAGAGCATGAGCCAGATCGTGGGTACACCGCAGGTAACGGTTACCTGTTCATCGGCGATGACCCGGCAGATCTTTTCCATATTCAGTGTCTCTCTGCCGGGCAGGATCTGCTTGGCACCCCCACCCAGACAGATGAAGGGCATGCCCCACGCATTGGCGTGGAACATGGGGACAATATGAAGTGCGCAGTCTCGTTCCAGCGTTCCGAAGGTGACCCCTACCGCATAACTGTGCAGAACGATACTCCTGTGCGTATAAACGACTCCCTTCGGATCCCCCGTGGTAGCGGACGTATAGCACATGAGCGCAGGATCATTCTCGTTCAGATCTTCGGGGAAGGAATATTCATCCGGAAATGTAGATATCCATTCGTCATACGAATAGACGGGTGAAAGCGTCGTCTCGGGAAGTTTGCCGCTCTGGGACAGAATGACAAAATGTTCTATTGTCTTCAATTGATCCCGTATGGCCTCGACGATGAAGACGAGATCCTCTTCGATAAACAATACCTTGTCCTCGGCATGGTTGAGGATATAGGCCAGGTGCTGTGTCGGCAGCCGGAAATTTGCCGTGTGAAGCACCGCCCCCATGCAGGGAACGCCAAAATAGAGTTCAAGATGTCGGTGGTTGTTCAGCGCGAGACTTGCCACTCGATCTCCTTTTTTTATACCGAGAGACTCAAGGGCATTAGCCAATTGGCAGGTTCGCTTGAAATAATCCCTGTAGGTGTACCGAAAAATCTGATCGGGATAGATCGATAATATTTCCTTCTTCGGGAAATATTTTGCCGCCCTCAGGAGAAAGGTCCTGAGCAACAAAGGATAATCCATCATAACACGGTCCCTCCTTTCGCATACACTGTTAGTAGTAAAAGAACACCCCCATATTCATGCATAATAGTGGAAAACGACCATATGTCAACATTTTAATATAATAGAATACTCTGCAGGTGAGATGATAACGCTTCACCGAACGAAGTGCATATTAAATGACGGACCTCCTCCGTACGGCGGTCCGGAAACAAGACTATACAGGGACTATGCAGGATCGAGAAAACGATACATCGGATTCTTCTGTTGCGGGCTAGGTATCTGCTACGGTGTTCAATTCGGATAAAAGACCGTCCAGATCGAGTTGAAATCTTTCCGCCACAACCCAAATCGTATCAAAGAGGGCTTCACAACATATACAAACACCCGCACTTTCGTCAAATTTCTTGAAGACATGCTCGGTTTCCCGATACCGTGAAATCGTATCGATAACCGTCATGTCGGGGTGAATTTTCGTTTTTTCCTGTGGCATTCCTTATCTCTTTTCCTCGAGAACCTTCGATAACGCTTTCGGAATGTGATGGATAATATCAATAATCTGCGCCGCCGGTGTTGGTCGGGCGTAATGACCCGCGAGCCGGTTTGTCTTCATGGCAATTACGGCAGCATCTTCGATCGCCATACCGGAATCGATCAGGGTCGAGACAATACCCGTCAGGGTATCGCCGGTTCCCCCCATTGCCTCAAGGGCCTCTTCTACCGGATTATCGACGGTCTTCAGGATGCCCTGCCGGCTTGCCAGATAATCTTGTCTCCCTTTGACCAGTAGAAAACGGGAGGCGTTGTTGTGTTCATAGGCACGGGAAATCAGATCAGGCACAAGGTTCTCATCGTGCAGTATGAATCCGCGGGTATAGAAGGGATGAGGCGCCTTCTCATCTGCCAAGAAAGCCAGTTCGCCGATATCGGGCGTAAAGAGATCGTAGAACGCAGACTGACCGCTCATCTTGGCCGCATACATGAACCCGGCGTCGGCAATCAGGGTCGGCCGCTCCTTCATCGCCCGCAAAGAGTGCTGCAGGCGCTCGTGCCAGTGAACAATGGGCTGCAAATAATGGAACACAAGGGTTTGAAACGAAGCGTGGGGCAGGTCTTCGGTCATATATTTATAGAGGATGCGACTTCCCTTTCCCCGACCGATATCTCCGACCAGGTATCCGAAGGGAGCCGGGTGGTCGATTGTTTCAGCAGTTTTGACCGCTGCGGCCATCAGGGCCGCTGTACCGCGGTTGACGGGGATGAGCTCATTACGGATGCGGATGTGACTATCTTCGAGTGTAATATCACCGCTTACGAGGGGGAAATCCTCGGAAGGCACCGTTCCTGTTATTGCGAGCACTGGTGTTGCATCTCCTCAAAGGCCAACTGGAGGGCATATCCGCAGAGCGTATGGCCGATCTCACGGGGACTGGGCGCCTCGTCAAGCTTGTGGCCCACCATCTCACGGGCCAGGTAGGGAACATCGGGACAGCCGCCGCCGGAGACGTTAACAATCGTTCCGGTGGCCTTTTCGACGGTCAGTTTCATATTGGCAGCCCGAACCATCAGGTATTCTCCGAAGTCCTTGACATGGAAGAGGTCTACCGGTTGAAGAAGGGGGCTGGTCACCGGCACGATCTCAAGGGGTGGTATTCCCTTCTTCTCAAGGAGCCTCAACATATTCAGTTCTTCGATGAGGGGAAACTCGATGACCAGGTCACAGCCACTTTGAATTTCAGGGGGCGGCCCCATGACACGGACCGCCCATTCCTCTTTTTTCAGGATACGTTCTGCCTGGATTACCTCGCTGGTATTTTCAAAGACCATAATCCCGCGATCGGCTTGTCCGGCATCTTCCGATGCGTTGCGTGTCTGTTTTCCCTTGAAGAAACCTGAGAAGGACACGACTACCCTTTCTTTATGGTGATCGTGTATTCGTCACCATCTTCACTGACGTTTTTTACCTCCCAGCCCTGGCTGGTGGCGGCGCGGGATACATTCTCCTTCGATGTCTCCGTATCTACCAAGACCTCGATCTCGTCAGTCTTCCCCGCCTTTATTTCATCCAGGGTCATCAAAACGGGTTGTGGACAAGAAAGCCCTCGAGCATCAACTTTTGTACTCATGCGTTACTCCTTTTCCTCATCGTAAATCCTATTAACAGACATACTATCAAACCAATAATTACAGCCTCGATCCCGTAAGGGCCAACCCCCTTTGGTGAACTGGCCAGACCGAAATTATGAGAGAAGGCCGCCCCGACGATCATTCCCAGTACAAAGACGGCGGCGTCTCCGTCACCTTCACCGGACAGAAAAAGCTGGCGTCCGGGACATCCTCCGGCGAGAGCAAAGGCAAGACCGGCCAGGGTCATTCCCGCAAAGTTCCATACATGCATGTCGTGGGCGACAGGCTGCCCCGTAAACCCGGGGTGGAACTGACCGACGATCAGATTCGTGACAAAAGCGGCCACAACAAGGGCGATGAATCCGAGGAGAAGGTGGGTCTGGCGAAAGAGGACAAAGTCTCGTATTGCACCCATGGTGCAGAACCGGCTACGTTGGGCCAGAAACCCTATCGCAAGACCTACGATAAGAGAGACGAGAAGGGGCGCATGCATGGCACCGGGACCTTTTTGACTGTAAAAGAGTACCCCGCTTTTATCCTGACCGTCAACCTGGGGAAAGATAATCACAAGGGCCAGCAAACCAACCATTATCAGCGGCAGTACCCATCCCGCCGCAGCATGGGTAGTCTGGGCGCGTCCCAGATTATACCCCTTTTTAAGAAAGAGTGTTCCGATCCAGATGCCGAATATCAATCCCAGGAGACCGAGGATGGCATTTCCGTCACCACCGGCCAGTCTCAGTGCGGCCCGCCAGGGGCATCCCAGAAAGACAAGCGCTCCGATCATGGCGAAAGCGCCCAGAACGAACCTGACGATGGGAGCCGAACCGAGGCGGGGACGATATTCCTTGAAGAGATACGCTGCTATGAGCGCTCCCAACACAAAGCCGATGATCTCCGGCCGGATGTACTGAACGACCCCCGCGCGGTGCAGTCCGAGGGCACCTGCGATATCTCGTTCAAAACAGGCGACACAGACACCCATATTCCCGGGATTGCCAAATTTTTGCAGTAAGGCGGCAAAAACACCGATAAACAGACCCACACCGATAATCCCCCATCGAGTGGCAAAAACATTTTTTATCCTCATCTATAAAGGTACTCCTTTCCGATAAATTAGTGCCCGTCGATTGATTAATCGCGGGTTATGTAGATCGACTTTTTTTATAAGTCAAATTCATAATATGAATAGGACCGTACTCATTATAGGATTTATTGATAGCAACATGGCAACTTATTCCTAAAGGTTTCATATTTATTCGATATCTTCCCCCCGTTCGTTAATGACGTAAGATCATCATTCCCGTGCCCCATCACAGACAATATGCATGTAGATGCATCCCCACTATATGATTTTCACTCCTCGCAATATGAGGAAAAATCAGGGTATGTTATCGTAAATCATGACGCTAATCTTTGGTTCGAATGTTCCCGATAACCCGGATGGTTATTACCGGTTTATCGGGATAGTTGGTCTGAAGTTCCAAAGCTCCGCCATATCGCTCCTTTATGACACTCTTATTCCTGAAGGTAATTCGGAAGCATCGGCCTTCTTCTACCGTTTCTATCCCGTAGTCGACTTTATCAGGCAAGGTAAAATTCATCGGTCTTATGGACAGGGGCTCAGGCTCCTGTGCCCGGATAGTAACCACTTTTTCAATAGTACTGCCGACAAGACCTCCGAAATAGACCGCCCCCGGTGTTACTGAAATTGGCACTTCAACAAAGCCTACAATATGAATTCTTACAATTTTATGTTTCGGATCATTGGTATATATCTTGGCCCCTTCGTCAATACTACCGTTAAATCCCTCTGTATCCACCTTCAATACGATCTTCCCCTCACTATCAGGAGGGATGATCCTCTCATAGCTGGCTTTCGTGCAACCGCAGTTGGTACGGATCTTCTCTATTTCCAGATTTTGATTACCTTTATTCAGAACCGTGAATGTGTGTTCCACTATTTCTCCCTCTTTGACCTTCTTAAAGTCAAACGTACTCTCTTTAATAACCATGAGAGGGCCACTGATTTCCTGTGCAGTGACAGTCCAGGCACAAAGGGTAAGGTATATAACTGATAAAAAAACAACCATGCATATCCTTCTCATTGATCATGTCCTCCAATATTTGATATTTGTCTTCATGCGTATGCACCAGATCAAAGTTTTCTACTTTCACGGAGAGATTATAACGCTGTCATAAGATTCAAATGCCAGTCGCCGTTTTCCCACAGCCATTCTTCGCGGGAAGTGACCGTAAAACCAAAATTCATCTGCTTGATCCTGTAATCGACCACTGCCTGAGCCTTCCTGCCGTATTCCAGAATTCTCACCTCTTTAATGGCGAAGTCTTGCACATTTACATTGGCCTTTTGGATAAAACGGTTTCTATCTATCGTATCCTTGCAAATACCCACCATTAGATCATAAACCGTCCCCCAGTCTTTCTTCACCTTGGCCTCCCATTCCATGGTAATCCTCTGCCTCAATGCGTCTTCGCTTCCGAAGGCTGCTTTGAGATGCATACAGGAAGTAAATATCAGGAAGACAGATATGAACATAAGCAAACCTATCGTGCGATGATTCATTGTATATCTCCGGCTTCGGATTGTTTCTTGAGTTGCAGGTTCAGATATTCTTGAGGGCTTAATTTCTGTAACTCCTTTATTTCACGTTCTATCTCTCGGCGCCGTCTCTCTTCCCGCATTCTTCTTTCCACTCCGACTCTTGTGCGTATATCATCTCCGGTTATTTCAACAATCTCTTCATCGGGCACTACCGATTCATCCAGTTCTATCATCTCATTCTGACCTGATAGAACCTGTCCCGCATCATCCACCTTCAACCTCAAGACTCCAAGATACTTACCTTTATAACCGACCTCTAAAACAGATGTCTTGGCATTTTCATCAGTATGCTTCGATTTCTTACCCCGGCTGGACATGGCGATATCGATACCGCCAATGTCATTAACCAGTAGCGTGGTATATTCGAATCCGCATTGAGAAAGCAGAATAACAAGATCGGCCTTCTTTCTGACCTCGGGCAGCAAAACCTTAAGGGCATCTCCAGGGGGAATGATCTCCAACCCTTCAACAGATTGTGGTTCCAGAACATTTTTAAATGAATCGGCGGACATGATACCAATGATGGCAATCCTCACATCATCCATATCCTTGATAACATATCGTTCCCCAAAGGGAAGTCGGCTATCTTTGTATACAAGGTTTGAGGTAACGACAGGAAAATTGATATTTGAAGTTACTCTTTTTAGAAAATCGGCCCCAAGAAAGAACTCGTTCCCCCCCAGATTCATGGCAGCATAGCCCATCCGATCCATCGCTTTCAAACCGAGGTCGGCTATGATGTAAGAATCAGAAGATTGGATCGAAGGTAGCAAGGCACCATTGTCCAGAAGGAGTACTCGATCGTCTTTGTTTCGTACCGATTTAATAACGCTGGCATTCCGGGCAAGACCACCTGAAAGCCTTCCGCCACAGCAATGAATCGAGGTGATCTGACCTAACAGATCACCCGTATAAAATATGGTCACCGTTTTATTGTCACCGGCAAAAGAAGATAGTGATAACAATATTATATAACTAACAGACAGAAAAATGGAAATAATAAACTTTTTCAAAATAGGCCTCCTGTACAAAGTGATACTTCATGAGCTGAAGAACAGAACAGTTCCTTTCGCCATACTCTCTTATCTTCCGCCACTCCATACACGTTATGATTTCAACACCCGCCCACCTTCCACCCTGCGAGTGAATCTGATAGTATCCAGATATTCAAGGACCGAGATTGCGATGGTGCGACCATAACCAAGGAACTCTTTACTATCCACAATAGAAAGAATTCCTTTTCTCTCGACTATGTCCCTCACCCTTTCCTTGATCTCCTCAATTGCCTGAGGCGACAAGAAACGCCCGTTATTGAGGCGAATCAGCCTTTTTTGAGCATACAGATAGTCGAGTAGTCGCTGTACCTCTTTCTTGCTGAAAACTCCCCTCTGAATCTCACAGAAAATATCTGCACTAAAGGGAACAAAACCCGAATCACGTGCATAATCGAGTAACAGAGCAATCAGTTTTTCCTGTTCATCCGGAATCTTTACCAAAAGGTTCCGGATTTGAAAGCCACCACCGCTTTTTATTAATTTCCCTTCTGTACAGAGTTCTGCAAGCATCCCCTGAAAGGGTGCTTCATCAAGAAAGGATGCCAATCTGTTTTTTATCTCTTCGTGATTTGCAACTACCTTGAACGGATTTTGCAGTAGAATCTTTTCGACAATCTCCGGCAGTTGTTTTTTCAGGATCCTGTAATGTGTTGTTCCGAAAAAACCCTTACCTTCAAAATACAGGAGTTCTCCGTTTTTAACACCTGCCTCGAGTTTTGCGACAAGCGTTGCATCGGGTAATCCGGTATGCCGCGCAAGTTCGCCGGAAGCGATAAGACGACCGGGATTATTATTGAAAAAATGTTCTATGATTCGTTCGAAATTTTGTTCCTGAAGAGCCCTGAGATAGGGGAGTGTAACCGGAGCCTTGACCTGCCGATATTTCTCTCTGGAAATCTCCAAAACATGCCCCCCCCCAATAACAGTCTGGATATTCAGCAAACAGACCACCAAAGGATCACCGGGTAGAGCCGAGACATGGTTCGTTAACCGAAATTGGACTAAACCATTCTCACCCGGCTCAAGCTGGTTCTTTTCCATGATAACCACAAGAGCGTTTGTGACGGAAGTACCTATGTAGAGTTTCACCTTCTGCCGATTCTTGAGTGCCTGTGAAGCGTTTTTGAGCACCCGGACTCCGGCATTGAGAAGGTATCCGGGACGCACCGACTTCGGCTCCGCCAGCGCCATTCCCCTGCTCACACCTTTCAGTGAGATATCACGCAGGTTGATACCGACACGTTCGCCGGCAACCGCCTGCTGAACTTTCCGGTGGTGGACTTCGAGAAAACGCACCCTCGTCTCCTGTTCGAGCGGCAGGAGGTGAAGGATGTCATCTCGCTCGACGGTTCCCGAAACAATAGTCCCTGTGGCAACCGTCCCGAAACCCGGAAAACCCCTTACCTGATCGATCCAGAGACGAAAGGGAGCAGCAAGATTTTTGCCGGCTAGTATCTCACTCTCCATTTCGATGTTCCGTTGAACATCTGCGAGTCCCCTCCGATCAACAGCTGAAAAAGAAACTATCGGCTTTCCCTCAAGAAATGTTCCACATACCGCATCTCGAATCTCGAGTTCCGCCAGTTCTATGATTGAGTTATCTACCAGGTCCGCTTTATTCAAAACGACAAAACCGCCTTTGACCCCGAATAAATCAAGTATGTCAAGATGTTCTCGAGTCTGCGGCATTACACCATCATCCGCTGCCACCACTAAGATGGCCATATCCACAACACTCAGTCCTCGAATCGCATTTTTTAGGAAGTCAACATGTCCCGGAACATCAATCAAGGCGATGTGCTTTCTGGAAGGTAATATAAGTTGAGCGACCCCGGACTCTATGGAGAGACCACGCCGTTTTTCTTCCCGCAACCGGTCGGTGTCAACATTGGTGAGGCAACGAACCAAGGCGGTCTTTCCATGATCCACATGCCCGGCTATGCCTATGGTGATATGTTTTTCCATGTTCCGTAAGTCTCCCCACTCGTATTCAGATCAATGCTTACACCTGATACCGTTTATAGGGCTACCTGTGTTACTGCGACAAAGAAAACACGCTTTGTACGCATAGTAATGTTCATTAAGTGAAAGTTGGAGGGGGCAAGGGGAATTGAACCTCCTCCCGGTTTTTTAGACCAGGCCAACGGGTTTGCAGCCCGCGGGGCGCCCATCAGCACCTTTGCCCCCGAAATCCAGCCTTCAAAACATATGAACCAGACCGGAACGCTTTGGAAAGGGATGATTAGAAATAAAAGAAAGGTGATTGTGTTTCCGGCTTGGCTCTGTGCCTACCCAATCCAGGTAGAGTTTTGATCACAGCTCAAGTAAAACCGAAGAATTTGTACATCGCCAAACCTCTGTCGGAAAATCTTTTCACAATCTTTTCTGTATGAAATACGCAACACAAGAAACAGCAGTACTGCACTTCCGCTCCCCCTGCTGTTTCAGAATCTGTCTATTAACGAAGATTAACTGACTGCTTTCCGTAAGGAAGGTAGATCGACTTTTTCTATAAGTCAAATTCATAATATGAATAGGACTGGATTGAATATAGGATTTATTGATAGGAATACTACAGATAGCGGTTCATGGGCACAGGGGAGGTGCAGATCAGATTATCAGAATCTTTCCCTTCTTTTCCGTTACTATCTCGCCGATGATGGATGCCCTCTCGATTCCTTCATCGCGCATTCTCTGTACCAGCTCTTCAGCTTCTTTCAGAGGCAGGGCTATCAGAAGACCTCCCGATGTCTGGGGATCGAAAAGAACGTCCACGATCCATTCCGGACAGTCGGGGCCGACTTCAACCATGCTCATTCTGAACTTTCTGTTCCGGTTTAACCCCCCGGGTATAATACCCATCTCAACAAATTGCCGTATTTCGCGGAAGATTGGCACCAAGGAAGAGTGTATAACCATCCCTACATCGCTCCCCTCGATCATTTCCGAGGCATGGCCGAGAAGGCCGAAACCGGTCACATCGGTGCAGGCATGAACGGTTGAATATTCGGTCATCAGATCTGCCGCTTTTTTATTGAGTTCCGCCATGCATCGTATCGATTGAGCGACAAGGTCATCGTCCGCCATATTTCCCTTCAGGGCCGTATTGATAATGCCTGTCCCGAGCGGTTTCGTAATGACAAGGGCATCTCCTTCCCGGGCACCCCTGTTCATGAGCACCCTGTCGGGGTGAATAGTGCCGGTAACCGACAGACCGTACTTCAATTCATTGTCTTCCACGCTGTGCCCGCCGACAAGGAGAACATCCGCCTCGTGCATCTTGTCCAATCCGCCGAGAAGGACTTCTCTGAGAATCGATATGTCCATTGTATTGACGGGAAAGCAGATGATATTCATCGCGGTGAGTGGTTTTCCGCCCATGGCATATACATCGGACAGAGAATTCGCCACGGCAACCTGACCGAAGGTGTACGGATCATCAACAATCGGCGTAAAGAAGTCAAGGGTCTGTATGATGGCAAGGTCGTCTCTCAATCGGTAGACCCCTGCATCATCGGTATTTTCAATACCTACAATAAGATTCGGATCAGATACAAGCGGAAGTCCGCTGAGTGCTTTATTCAGGTCACCCGGACCTATTTTACAGGCTCACCCGGCACCATGTACCGTTTCCGTCAATCGAATCTTCTTGACGCTGTCGTCCATACTGCTGTCCTTTATGCCTCGGCATTCCAAAATCGTGAGAAAATGACCGTAGTGTGTTATTGGAATTATTACGGAAAAAAGATGAATATGTCAAATTCATAATGGTTATGAATTCTATTTGCTTATAGAAATAGCTTATGGTACCTCTCTTTTATGGAACGATACTTAAAAAACATTACCATCCAACAGATGAGATCTCTGGTCTGCCTTGCCGAAGAGAGAAGTTTCAGCCGCGCCGCCAAGAAGATGTACCTTACGCAGCCTTCCTTGACAAAACATATCAAAAACCTCGAGGAAGAAACCGGGGTACAATTGGTTGACCGAAAAAGCAGGGGAATCTCCTTGACACCCGAGGGCAGAATCCTCTGTGAATCGGCAAAACGCATCTTCGGCATGATCGACGACACGGCGGAAAAGATCACACGGATGAAAGACAATGAATCCGGGAGCATACGCATTGCTGCCAGCACGATACCCGCCACATACATTCTTCCACGTTCTCTCAGTCTATTCAGGGACCTCCACAAAGATATCCGCTGTTATGTCAGGACAAACGACAGTGATGTAACTCTTGACATGATACTGAATGATGAGGCGGAAATTGGATTCATCGGCAGAGAAATTGCCAGCAGGAAATTGCGTTCTGAGCCACTCTGGGAAGACAGACTCGTCCTGGCAGTTCCAGCGACCCACAAGTGGAGCGCGAGAGAATCTGTATCCCTGGACGAAGTTTCGACTGAACCGTTCGTATCAAGGGAACGAGGTTCCGCCACCCGCACGGTGCTGGAAGAATACCTCCGCAAGAATACGATCTTGACCCTTGACGGTTTCCAAATCGTCAGCGAACTGGGAAGCTCGGAGGCGGTGAAAGAAGCGATCCTAGCCGGACTGGGCGTATCAATAATCTCCATCCACGCGGTAGGGCGAGAGATAAGGAGCGGATTGCTTTCTGCGGTACCGATAGAAAACTGCTCTATTGAAAGGAAGTTTTGTTTGATATATAAGGCACGGATTAGCCTGATGAAACATCATAGAGTGTTTCTTGATTTTATAAGGAAGTATGAATTGGACACGCGTCATGGGAAATAGAATCCTCTACTACAGCACGAATAGAAATCTTGATACCATACATGGGATCGTACCTTTCAGGGAAAAGGTCCCCTTCAGGGATGCACTCCTCCAGGGTCAGGCACCGGACGAAGGTTTGTTCATGCCGGACCGTATACCGTCCATACCCTATGAAGATATCATCTCTCTGAAGGACAAACCATACGCCGAAGCGGCGATACTGGTCGCCAGAGCATTTCTGGATGAAGAAATAGATATCGGCACACTTCGGGCAATCATAGAAGATTCATATCCCTTCACCGTTCCTCTTGAGAGAGTGGTCGACCGCAAATATATCATGCGTCTCGACCAGGGACCGACGGCATCCTTCAAAGACTTTGCCGCACGAATGATGGCACGGCTCATGGGACATTTCCGGGACAGGAACAGACGATTGAACGTGCTGGTCGCAACCTCTGGTGATACAGGCAGCGCCGTCGGTGAGGCATTCAGGGGAGTAGCAGGGATTGATGTCAATATCCTCTATCCGCAAAACGAGGTCAGCGAAAGGCAGAAGAAACAGCTTGATACCATAGGCGACAATGTCCGGTCGCTGTCTATCGATGGAAAATTTGATGATTGCCAGAATCTTGTCAAGCAGGCCTTTTCAGATCCCTCGCTTGCATATCTCAACTTTACCTCTGCCAATTCCATCAACTTCGGGAGAATACTCCCCCAGATAGTTTATTATTTCTACGCCTATGCACAATTATGCCGGATGGGAGAGAGTATCGTCGTTTCGGTTCCTTCGGGCAATTTCGGCAACGCTTTGGGATGCGAGTATG
Source organism: Syntrophales bacterium (assembly GCA_036825195.1). Lineage (GTDB taxonomy): Bacteria > Desulfobacterota > Syntrophia > Syntrophales > UBA2210 > UBA2210. The sequence goes on along the minus strand of DAISYQ010000017.1, from coordinate 29,745 downwards.
CGCGAAGAATGGGACTGCCCGTGAAAAGACTGGTCATGCCGACGAATGAAAACGACGAGTTTCCACGGTTCTTACAGGAAGGAGTGTACGAAAAGGTGTCTCCATCGCTGGCCTGCCTCTCAAATGCGATGAATGTGGGCCACCCCAGTAACCTCGCTCGGTTCTTCGACTTATACGGTGGTACGGTAGACCGGACGGGTACGGTTCATGGGTATCCGGATATCGAAGCGCTACGGAAGAATATCTATTCGATAAGCATATCCGACATGAAAACGAAAGAATGCATCAAGCAAACATACGAACAATACGGTGTCATACTGGAACCGCACGGAGCGGTAGGTTGGCGGGGGCTTGAAGCATACCTTGAACAATACGGCGATTTCCCTCTCTGCGTGTCACTGGAAACGGCGCATCCGGCAAAATTCCCGGACGAGATCGTCGAACTCCTCGGCATCACACCCGACATACCGGACAGCATGAAGGGAATTGATGAAAAGGAAGGTACAGCCCTCGAGCTTCCTGCGGATTACAAGATATTCAAAAAATATCTCACGGATAATTTGAAATCAGAGGTATAGAACGAGAACGTGGGACCACTGTTTATCTTTTTATGTACCAGAGTTACTTTTCTCCATTATTCCCATCGCCTGAAACTCGTTATGATTGGAGAAAACGTGACTTTATGAAACTTCAATCCTGTGAATCCTGCCTCTTTGTAAAGGAGACTCTATACAGTTGAACGACAACACTTACGACCGATCAAACGGTGGCGATCTTTACAGAACAATCATTGAAACGGTGAAAGACATGATCACCGTGTGGGACATGAATCTTTCCCTCATCTACGTCAGTCCGTCTGTTGAACATATCCTCGGCTATAGCGAAAAAGAATTTAAGCACCTGTTTAACAACCATGGAGAATCCGGCTTTAATCATGTCATAACACCCAATGCTATGAATACGTTCCGTGACACAATCACCAAAAGGATACAAGAGTATGAGAAGTTGGATACGTCGGAACGACAGCGTCCCGTGGAACTGGAACTGGTCAGAAAGGACGGTTCTGCCATATGGACGGAAACCAAAAACAGCTTTCTGAGAAACAGCGATGGAGAGCGCACAGGTTTTTTCTCCATTACCAGGGACATCAGTGAACGGAAACATACACGGGAGATGTTGTTGAAAAGCGAGGAGAGGTACCGTAACATCCTCGAAAGTATCGAGGATGGATATTTTGAACTTGATCTTGCGGGAAATCTCACGTTCTTTAATAACGCACTGTGCAAGATAGTCGGCTACTCAAAAGACGAATTAATGGGGATGAACAACAAGGAATATACTTCTCCGAAGACGGCACAACAAGCCCTTAAGATCTTCAAACAGATATATTCCACCGGTGAACCGGCAACCATTGCCGATTATGAGATCTTACGGAAAGACGGAAGCATCCGAATCAACGATATGTCCGCATCCCTACTTACGGATTCATCGGGCACACCTGTCGGATTCAGAGGGGTTACCCGTGATATAACAGAACGCAGAACTGCGGGATTGGAACTGGAAAAAAGCTCAGAAAAATTAGAACGTATGTTGGAAGAAACCATTCAAACCCTGGCATTCACCGTCGAGGTCAGAGATCCGTACACGGCCGGTCATCAGCAACGGGTGGCGCAACTGGCCTCAGCGATTTCCCGGAAAATGGGGCTTCCATCGGAAAAGGCAAAAGGGGTTAAAATGGCGGCGATCATCCATGATGTCGGCAAGATCCAGATTCCCGCCGAAATCCTGAGCAAACCCGGTTCACTTACTCAAGATGAGATGGCCCTGATCAGGACACATCCGGAAGTTGGCAGCAACATATTAAAAAGAATAGAGTTTCACTGGCCTATCTCGGAGATCGTATTACAACATCACGAAAGAATTAACGGTTCAGGCTACCCTCATGGTATCACCGGCAGAGAAATACATATGGAGGCGAAGATCATCGCCGTAGCCGACGTGGTGGAAGCAATGGTTTCCCACCGTCCGTACAGGTCGGCGCTGAAGGAGACCAGAGCCATCGAGGAAATTTCACAGAATAAGGGAGTCCTCTACGATACCGAAGTGGTGGAAGCCTGTCTGGCGCTCATTACCGAAGATGGCTTCACATTCAACCAGTAACGTTATTGTGTCATTACATACTTCTGTTCACTCTTTGGTACATACCACCTGATGAAGTTGTACCCTATGCCGATGGGAGCGGGTTCAACTCCGTGGAATCGACTGCTGATAATGGGGAGAGCATCCGGCACATACAGGAAGGTATAGGGCTGTTCATCGGCAAGGATCTCCTGAATCCGGTCGTAACACCTTTTTCTCTCACCTTGGTCGAAGGTACCTCTCCCCCGCTCCAGCAAATCATCAACCTCTTCGTTCCTGAAAGAGATAAAATTCAGTTCGCCAGGCCGTGTCTTGCTTGAGTGCCACACATCATACAGATCGGGATCGAGGGTAATGCTCCACGCGAGAATCGTGGCGTCGAATCTTTTCTTATTGATAAATTCATTGATGAAGGCGGCCCATTCGATGACTCTGATCTTCACCGTTATCCCGATATCGGCAAGTCGTTCCTGGATGATCTCGGCACACTTTTCCCGGACCTCATTCCCCTGATTCGTTATGATCTCAAAGACAAAGGGTTTACCGTCACGATCCAGCAGACCGTCTCCATCGGAGTCTTGCCAACCTGCCTGCATCAAGAGTTCCTTGGCCTTCTGGGGATTATACGGGTACTGCTTAACAGCGGGGTTATAGGGCCATGTCCCCGGTTTGAAAGGACCCGTGGTCTCCTGCCCCAGACCAAGCAGGACCCCTTCGACTATTTCCTTCTTGTTTATCGCATAACTGATGGCCTGCCTAACCCGACGGTCTTGAAAAAGTGGATTTTCCAGATTATAGCCGAGGTAGGCGTAAGAAAATGATAGATACTTGTATTTATTAAAGTTTTTACGAAACAAGTTGTTTTCCGTCTGTCGGGTGTACTGGAGCGGTGTTAATCCCATCCGGTCTATTCCCTGTGCGCGAAGCTCAAGAAACATGGTGGCCGTATCGGGGATAATCCGCATGATGTATCCGTCGATATAGGGTCTTCCCTCAAAATAGTCGGGATTGGAAACCAAGACTATCTTCTGACCGGTCTTCCACTCTTTGAAACGGTACGGTCCCGTACCGATGGGGTGGCGCGAGAGGGGTGTTTTGGTAATATCCTCCCCCTCCAGCAGGTGTCGGGGAAGCATCGAGGTGCCCCAGCTTGTAAGGGCAGGGGCAAATGGCTCCCCGTAGGTAACACGAAAGGTGTGGGGGTCAATAACCTGGGCACTCTTTACCCTGAGAAAGTCCCCCGCGTATGCGGTAGGAGTCTTGGGATCTATCGTAACTCGATAGGTGAACAGGACATCGTCGGCGGTAAAGGGATGTCCATCGTGCCACCTGACTCCCTTTCTCAGGTGAAAGGCGATCTCGAGGCCGTCTTTGCTTATATCCCATGATTCGGCAAGGTCACCGACCAGATTCATATCCTTGTCATATTTTACCAGACCGTTAAAGATCAGATCTGCAATACTGTGAGAAGTGCTGTCTGAAGAGAGCATGGGGATCAAGTTGGAGGCATCGCCTATGGATCCCTCGACCATAATTCCACCATAGGCGGCACTGCCCGCAGACGATCCATCTTCCTGTGGTTCGCCTGCCGGTTTATCGCCCTCACAACTGCACAGCAACAGAAGCAGCATGACAATCAATATCGGCATTATGTGATTTTTACGTGTCATATCGGCGTTACAACCCATAGAGGTTCATATTCGGTACCGTGTACCTGCAGTCGGTCACGAATGTTCATTATTGCTTCATTTTCTCATACTGTAATAAATCAAGTTCCCTGTCAAGAAATGAAAACGACAGGCAGGATCCGGGAGTAAACACCGATTATTCGCAACAATTTCAGACGTAGAAATTACTGGTTGATAATACGATCAAGTATGCTATATGGTACAGTAATCAGAACGCAAATCGGGAGGGGATTGCGTGAAAAAACAGATTCTCATTGTTGAAGATGAACAGATCATCGCCATGGATATCCATAACAGGCTGCTGGATATGGGGTATGGTGTTGCCGCCGTTGTCTCTTCCGGTGAGGAAGCCGTCAGAAAAACCGAGGAGTTGCGCCCCGACCTCATCTTAATGGATATAACCCTGGGCAAAGGCATAGACGGCATAGAGGCCTCAAACCGGATTAACACCAAATTCAACATACCGATAATATATATCTCATCCAATATTGCCGAAGACAGGATGGAACAGATACAAGCAACAAATCCTTTTGGTTTCATCACCAAACCCTTTGAAGACAAATATCTTCGCATTACCATAGAAATGGCCCTCTACAGACACCGCATGGAAGAGGCATTGTGTCGAAGCGAAGAAAAGTATCGCACCATCCTGGAAAGCATTGAAGAGGCGTATCTGGAGGTCGATCTTGCAGGAAATTTCATATTCTTCAATGATGCGTTATGCATGATTGCCGGAGTATCCAGGGACAAACTACTGGGAATGAACAACCTGCGATACGCCGGGCCTGAAACAGCGAAGCAGATGTACCAGACATTCAACGAGGTGTACCGGACAGGAAAGCCATCAAAAGTAAAAGACTATCAAGTTATCAGACCCGATGGAATCGAAAAAACCGTCGAGTTATCCACATCACTTATTACCGACTCGTCCGGCACTCCCACGGGATTTCGTGGAATTGCCAGGGATGTTACCGAACGCAAGCTCGCCGAGGAGACCTTACGTAAAAGCGAAGAAAGATACCGCGCTCTGTTCGAAAACAACCCCATTGAAACTATAATCGTGGACAAACAAGGCATGATAACGGGGTATAACTATGAAAAGATCAAATCGGGCGTCAGACTACCCAATCCCGGGGATATCATGTACAGAGATTATGCGGGAAGGCACACCCATGATATGCACTCAGAACTTATGGAATGCATCCGTTCCGGTGTATCAAAGGAGTTTCCCGATGAACAGTACGTCGATAAGTTTCTTTACATAAAGATATCTCCTTTCCCCGAAGGAGCAATTATAACATCCATAGATATTACTGAACGAAAGAGGGTGGAGGCAAGGCTCTCCCATCTGGCCACCCATGACCCACTTACCGGACTGCCCAACCGGATATTATTCGACGATCGTCTGTCGCTCGAACTGGCACACGCACAGCGCAATGGAAAAAAACTGGCTATTATGTTGCTTGACCTGGACCATTTCAAAGACATCAACGATTCATGGGGACATACCGTAGGAGATGAGGTGCTCAAGATTACCGGAAGACGACTTCCGGGGTTCCTGCGCAAGAGTGATTCAATTGCACGAATGGGAGGAGATGAATTTCTGATACTGCTGCCGGAAATAGATGATGCTGAAGATGTGCTTACGATCGCCCTGAAGATACTGGATGCTTTCAAAGAACCGTTTATTGTGGGTGTGAGAGAACTCTACACGACCCCCAGTATAGGCATTGCCATCTACCCCGATGACGGCACCAACCCTGACATGTTGCTGAAAAATGCCGATATAGCCATGTACTGCGTAAAACAGGAGGGGCGTAACAACTGCAGGCGGTATGCTTCAGACATGCATGCTATAAAGCCATTGACAGAGAAAACATGGGGAAGGTTCTGGCATACACAGATGAATCGTGACGGTTGAAGACGGCAAGATCATCTCTGAGGGCACGGTGAAGACTTTCTATGACAACAAGATGCCTGCACCTTCTTGAAATTAATTTCGAATCCCCTGAGAGTCCCCGGTATTCCCAAAAAGATCTATTGACAATGATATGAATTTAAACTACAAAGTTTCCCCAAATCGACGTGGCGAGGGCATGTTCGCCAGGTCTTTCAACAGTATAATCATAACCGCTCAGGAGAAGAAATGTGAATGAAGCTTTGGCCGTAACATCTGCAGATCTTGGAAGACAGTTTCATGGAAACGTACTCAACATGATATTGGACTCAGGACCCATGGTCCAGTTTGTGCTTCTGTTGCTCCTCTTTTTTTCAGTAGTCTCCTGGGCAATTATTCTCATGAAATACAGGGTTATTAAACGGTCCAAAAAAGAGAATGACATGTTTCTGGATAGGTACATGAAGATTAATAAACTGTCAGAAATCTTTCCCGAATCGAAAAAATTCAGAAATTCGCAGCTTGCCGAAGTATTCAGGGCGGGTTACACCGAATTGGTCAAAATAGCCGGTATCAGAAAAGAGGTTCTTTCTGAGGCGGATGCAGACTCAGAGCCCTCGCTGGAAATGAGAGGAATGGATAACGTTGAACGGGCTCTCAACAGGGCGTGTGATTCAGAAACGACAAAACTGGAGAGTTCTCTGGGGTTCCTTGCTACCACGGGAAGCTCGTGCCCGTTCATAGGACTTTTCGGAACCGTTTGGGGCATCATGAATGCTTTCAGAGGTATCGGGGTGAAGGGTTCCGCCACGCTGGCGGTCGTCGCTCCGGGAATATCGGAAGCACTTATAGCCACCGCAGCAGGCCTTGCAGCGGCCATACCCGCAGTCATTTTCTACAACTACTATACCAATAAAGTAAAGACCATGGCGGTGGAAATCGACAGCTTTTCTTCGGAATTTCTCAACATCGTTGAAAGGTATTACACAAAGAGCATCCATAAATGAGATATTCAAAAAATCGAAGAAACACCGCAACGCGGCCCATAGCAGATATAAACGTTACGCCCCTCGTTGACGTTATACTGGTCTTATTGATAATCTTTATGGTTACCGCTCCTATGCTGCAGATGGGAATTGACGTTAATCTTCCCCGGGTCAAGGCCAAGACCGTGGATGTGGGCGAGGAAAAACTCATATTGACAATCAACAACAAAGAAGAGATATTTATCAACAAATACAAGACATCCCTAACAGGCCTGAAGGCAAAACTGGAAAGCATCTTCTCCTCCAGGATAGACAGAGAAATATATATGCGTGCAGATAAAGATGTCCCGTATGGGTTTGTCGTTCGTATCATGTCCGAGGTGCGAAAGGCCGGCGTAGATAAACTAGGAATGATCACAGAATCTCCGAAGGAATAGGCATGACTTTTTTATCGGAGGCGATGGGGGGAAATCACGGTGATGCCACGAATTTGAACAACATGATCGTGCTCTCTTTTCTACTCCATGCCCTTATCCTTTCAATCATATTTTTTTCTCCATCGTTTCCCGAACCCAGATGGACCTTCGGACCAACCTATACAGTGGATTTGGTGAGTACGCCGTCAAGTTCCGTAGATGTCAGGTCTTCCGAGGAAATTTCTCGAGAAGTGGTCGGTATGGATCGGAAAAGCCGCTCAATGATAATGAAAAAAGAGGTTGAAAAAGACCTGGACGTTCCTATTCGGGAAACAAAAATCCTCAAAAAAAACCCTGTCGAAAATGTCGATAGGGCGATAGAAAACATAAAAAAGAAGATGGCTTCTGCCACAGCTACAAAAGAAGAGTCCCGCTCTTCCGCAGCCACGAAAGAAGAACCCCGTCCATCACCTTCCGGCGGGTCTTCCGAGATGAATATGAAGATGAAGGTATATTACTCCGTCATCTGGTCTATGATAAAAGAAAAATGGGCCCTGCCTGAAAGTATCCTGTCCGATAACGATCTTGAAACCGTTATCGGGGCAAGAATTTTAAAGAACGGCAGCGTGTCAGAATTAAACTTTGAGAAACGATCCGGCAATAGATATTTTGACGAATCCGCTCTGAAAGCTATCAAAAAAGTAGGCGATTTTCCGCCTCTTCCCGAATGGGTGCATGAAGAATATATTGATCTTGGAATACGGTTTCATTCATCCGAACTATAAATGACAGGAGGCATGGATCGAATTCCGGGCGGTGTGGGCGCACTATGCAAGCCCGGGATAATGATCGATCTTGAATTCTCTACAACAATAAATCAGGCCCCGTGATACATTCATGTTGCGTCGTCCACCCCGCAATCTCCGGAGAATCCCGGGCCACATAACCGTTCCGAACGAAAAAAGGGATCATGCGAAAAACCATAACCTTTCTTATCTTCTTTCTGATTTCCTGGTGGAGCTGTGCGGCCTGCGCCAAGGTGTACCTGGACATAAATTCTCCCGCTTTCCAAAAATTCCCGGTTGCAATACCGGAATTCAAAAATATCGGCAAATCGGAGGTCAAGGATGATCTTTCCACCTGGCTTGCGGATCAGTTGTCCCGTTCTTTAAAGATTACCGGATTCTTTAATATCATCGAGAAAGATGCCTTCCTCGAAGATCAAAACAGCGCAGGTATAACTGCGGGAGAAATAGACTTTTCAAACTGGTCACGCATCGGTTCCGATTTCCTGGTAAAGGGAGGTTTCAGTTATAACGGAAAAACACTCTCCGTGGAGTTTCGCCTCTTCGATACCGTCGAGGGAAAGCTTATTACGGGGAAAAAATACTGGGGAAACCCGGAAGAAAAAAAGTCCATGGTCTTTAAATTCGCTGATGAGATACTGGTAGCACTCACCGGCGGAACCGGCGTTTTTGACACCAAGATAGCCTTTGTCGGGAAAAAGGAGAAAAGTTCCGAGATATATACCATGAATTTCGACGGTTCAGATCCCATTCAAATAACAGACTACAACTCTCTCACGCTCCTGCCGCATTGGTCACCGGATGCATCGGAACTGTCCTTTACCTCGTATAAGGACGGAAATCCCGATTGTTACATACGGAATCTTGCAAGCGGGAAGACAAAAAAGATATCTTCATTCACGGGACTGAATCTACCGACCTCATGGTCACCGGACGGCAAAAAAATCCTCATAGTGCTTAGCAAGGACGGGAATGAAGATATCTACATCAAACACCTCGATAGCGATAAACTGCAGCGTCTCACAGATGACCGTGCCATAGATGTGTCTCCGGCGTGGTCACCGGACGGCAAAAAGATAGCGTTCGTTTCGAATCGCTCCGGTTCTCCCCAGATATTTGTTATGGATTCGGAGGGGGGTAACATACGCAGACTGACATTTGACGGATCCTACAACTCATCGCCCAGCTGGTCACCGGATGGAACCAGAATAGCGTATGAGGGGTCATCAAACGGCATCTTTCAGATATTTTCCATTGGAGAGGACGGAACCAACTGTATGCAGCTTACATTCGAAACGGGCGGTGGTGAATCGCCTTCCTGGTCACCGGACGGACGGTACATAGTTTTCTCTTCGATGAAAGGCGGCCGGAGGAGGATACATGTCATGAACTCCAATGGATTAAATCAGAGGGTATTGCCCGCCATAAAAGGAGGTGCATCATTCAAGAGTCCCTCGTGGTCTGGTCACCTAAATTTCTATTGAATTTGCAATTGTTTTATGCTTTATATAAATATGTGATTTATCAGTGTCTATCAGTGTCCATCAGAGGCGCATTCGGAGAAGTTGAGTTTTTGTCAAAGGGGCATTTTTTCATGCATCCCTGAAGTTAACTTTTTAATTGACAGGATCTCACTGCACGGATGGGCACCAAACTTTATTGAGAAGGAGGTTCTAATGAAAAGAAATTTGATTGTCGTAGGGATGATGGTGTTCATATGCAGTTTTTCCCTGATCTTTATCGGGGGATGTGCCAAAGAGCAGGCGGTAAGGGGTGATGTTCAGCTGGCACAGACACAGCCATCAGCTCAAGAGACCGCTCAGGCTGAAGCTCAGGCCAAGGCTCAAGCCGAAGCTCAGGCGCAGGCTGAGAAAGAAGCCGCCTTGAAAGAACAGGCCTTAAAGGAAAAAGCCTTGGAGGAAAAGGCCTTGCTAGAGAAATTACAGGCGGAAGCCGATTCATTCGAAAATATATATTTTTCGTTCGATAAATACGATCTCAGCCCAGAGGCAAGAAACGTATTGGAAAATCTTGCAGATTGGCTGTTGGAACACACCGACTTCGAAGTAACTATCGAGGGACATTGCGACGATAGGGGAACGATAGCCTATAACCTGGCCCTCGGAGAAAGACGAGCGGAAGCGGCAAAGGCCTATCTTGTAAACCTTGGTGTCGCCGGGACACGGATAACCACCATCAGTTATGGTGAGGAACTTCCTGTAGATCCAGGACAAAATGAAGAAGCCTGGGCAAAGAACAGGAGAGATCACTTTATCGTATTCCCTAAGAAATAGTAACCACGGAGGGACCTTCTCTTGAGAAATGTTGCTGTTCTTTTCATAGCTCTGTTATTTGTATGCACCGGGTGCGCAACGCAGGAAGACCTTCGGCGATCTGAAGGGCATCTTGGGATGAAACTGACCACCCTTCAGAATGATCTCTCAAGACTGGCCGCCATGCAGGAAGATAATTCAGAACTGGCTGCCCTTCAGGGAGATCTCTCAAAACTTCAGGAGACTGTTGGTAAAAACAGCGAATACATTAAGTCGGCAAGGAAAAACCAGGCGGAAACCGGGGCGGATATCATAGATCTGAGGGACAGCATTCAGAAACTGCGGGGGGCCACGGAAAGCTTGCGGGTACAGGTGGCATCCCTTGAATCACAAACCAAATCGAAAGATCTGAGTAACAATCTGGACGATATCTCCAGCAGACTGACTCGCCTTGAACAGTCCCTGAACGCGATCAAGGAACAAGAAAGCAAGGCAAAGACCGCACCGGTGGAAGGACCGGCCGTTGTTGCAAAGGAAAAACCGGCACCCGATTTAACCGATAAGGAAACGGCTTACGCAACCGCATACAGCATATTTAAGGATGGCAGATACGACGAGGCGAAAGAGGCTTTTCGAAAGTTTTTGCAATCCTTTCCCAATTCAGAATATTCAGATAATGCACAATTCTGGATCGGCGAGTGTGATTACTTCGAAGGCAAGTATGAAGAGGCAATCATAGAATATGAAAGGGTCATTCAGGTCTATCCCAAGGGGAACAAAGTACCCAATGCCCTCTTAAAACAAGCTCTTTCCTTTCTGAAGCTTGACGACAAAGCGAGCGCAAAGCTCTTGCTACAGAGAGTTATTAAAGACTATCCCAATACGACATCCGCAAATGTGGCCAGAGAAAAGCTGGTCGACATAAAATAAATCGGTTACAGGTTGGAGTGATTGTGAATCTGCACACCAGCCTGTAACCGGTCAGTCTATCAATACTGGTGTGATTCCGGGAGGTGTTTTGAGATCGAAGACTCCCGTATCTCCGTCCGGTACGACATCGAGATCGAGATACCGCACGGCAACGCATACCCGTTCAGAGGCCATCCACTCCATTCGTACCTCTTTCGGATAGGGTACACCATCGACAACGATATGATCTTTGAATGTCACCCTATAGACTACCCTGTCACCATCACTGTCTTCAATCTTTGTCAATGTATAGGTATCGGGATCTACCCACAGTGACCGCATTCTTTTTTCTGACCTGGTATCCACACGATACAATCCCCCCTCAATCTGTTCTGACCGACTCCCTCCAATTGCCTGCGGAGGCAATCCGGCGAGGATGTGAACCATGTCATGGAGGGGAAGAAAAATCTTGAAAAATAAAAAGAGGTTTTCTCTTGTTGCTCTGCCCACATAGAATTTCCCCTCACCAGGAAGAAACACCTTGAGAGACTCTCCGTTTGCAGAAAGAAAAAAGTCTGCCGGGCCAAAGACCGGCACTGTCTCGATGTGAAGGCAGGAAGGCATCTTCAATACGAGTGCTATCTTCCCGGAATATTTCCCCTCATGAGAATCGACAGTGATGTTCGCCGTTGCCCTGATGGTATTTCCGCTATCCGGCATGGTGATTTTCTCGAGGACATGGTCGGGGAAAAGTATGGCATCCTTTGTGAGTTCAGTAACCTTCCCGGACATGCACCCGGAAATCACGAAGAAAACAAGATAAATGAGGATATGCTTCTTATTCACTGGGCGCTCGTATGTTTGTTATCTTTTCCTTCAAATCACCGTTCTGTGGATTCATGTTCAGTGCCCGTTGATATACATCCAGAGCCCGTTCAATCTGACCGTCCTTTTTGTAAGCATCGCCAAGGTGACCGGCGATTGTGGGATCTTCAGGCAGAAGATCCCGGGCCTTTTCCAGAAATTCTATCGCTTCTTTTACCCTGTTCTGCTTAAAGTACACCCAGCCGAGGCTGTCTATAATATAGCCGTTATCCGGTTTCAGCTGGAGGGCCCTTTTGATCAGCCTTTCGGCTTCATCAAGCTTAATGCCTCGTTCCGCATAACTGTAACCGATATAGTTGATTGCATCGGCATTGTCAGGATCAAGCGTGAGTACGGTCTCCATTGCTTCTATACTTTCCCGCTGTTTGTTTCTCTTTCCACACAGGACACCCAGTCTGAAATGCAATCCTATGTCATTCGGTGAAAGGGAAATGCCTTTTCTTACGATATCCTCCGCATTTTCGAGTTTTTCTTCATCCTCGTAGAGGACGGCAAGAAATCTGTAAAATTCAATTTCTGTACTTCCCTTATCGATCTCCTTCCTCATCAGATCTATGGCTTTTCCGGTGTGGCCTTCTTCCTGCAGGATAAATCCCATCCTGATACGGGCAACCGTGTATAAATCAGATTCTTCTGGGATAGCATTGAAATGCTTCATCGCCTCTTCATACTGTTTTTGCTTTTCATAGGTATACCCGAGAAAATACATAGTCCTGTAATCATCGGGACGCGCTTTAAGTACCGCAAGGAATTGTTCGATTGCCTTGTCGTACTGTTGACCACCAAAAAAATATGCAAGGCCCAAGGAAAAGTTCACATCAGCAAGAGAACCGTCTTGCGCCAGTATCGTCTCGAACTCCTTTGCAGCGGAATCATACCTCTTTAATTCCAGAAGAGCTCTTCCCAATTCAAAGCGTATCTTGATATCGGCTGGATCATTCCTGAGAAACTCCATATATATCTCAACCGCTCTCTCATCCTTATCCTGAGACCGGTACAACTGTCCCAGATCAACGAGCGCCGGCCTGAATGCCGGCTTGATATCCAGGCTTTTCTGAAGCCATGCCTCTGCCTCATCGTATTTCTCCACTGCGGCATATGCCTTGGCAAGGTAGTAGGTACCCATCAGATTGGACGGATTGATCTTCAGAAGATTCTTCAGCGCCTCGATCGAACGGTCATATTCCTTATTTTCCCGGTAGATCAGACTCAGAAAGAGATATGCCTCTTGTCTTTCGGGATCTATCTCGATTACCCTTTCGTATTCCTGTATTGCGTTTTTGTATTCTTTAAGATTACCGTACAGACTGCCCAACAGGATATGTGAATCGACGTCTTCCGGATTAGATGAGATAGACTTTTTCAGTAACCCGATCGCTGCATCGATCTCTCCCTTCTTGATGTAAAGGGTCGCAAGTTCGTTCATGAGATAAGGGGATTCCCGGTCAAATTGCAGGGCATCCTTATATTCAGCAATGGCCTTGTCAATCTCTCCGTCAAGGGCGAAGAGTACCCCTAGCGAATAGTGATGGTATTCATTGGATTCAACGACAGGGCTCTCCGTTCGCTCCAGTGACACGGTTTGTTTTTCATGTGGATAGGTACAGGCCGCGATACTGACGAAAAGCATACTTATCAGGGTTATATTTCTGATTATCTTTAACGTTTTCATTCTGCCCCTGTAAACAACCTTAACCATTATTCGACCAGTTGGGATAATGGTACAATGTATATCTGCCGTTCACGAAAAACAGGCAGCGCTTCACTGATTGCTCGTATGGTACTTTCATGGGGATGTCCAATAATTACCAAGGTGTTCCATGTATCTCGCTTATCGGCAATACGATGTAAGATACCGAGTGTGTCTTTGAAATCACAGTTATTATCAAGAAAAATATCTCTCCTGGCATGCGGCAGGCCTATTCTTCTCGCAACGGCTGTCCCCTTTGAATCCTTCGTTGTGAGACTATCCAGGAAGAATAGTCCCCTTTCTTTCAGATGCGACAGTACGATTTCTACCTTCTCTTCATCTGTCATGAATTGAGACCCCATATGATTATTGACTCCCGATATATAGGGAACATCCATGATATTCTCTTCCAGTTGAGCTATTATTTCACTCTTGTCCATCCGGAGAAGAAGCACTCCGTTACCCGGTCGTGTACCGGGGTAGCCTCTGGGTTCCATGGGCAGGTGCAGGATAACCTCCCTTCCCGCCCTGTAGGCTCTCTGGGCAACCGTAACGGAATAAGGGAGGTGTGGGAGAACGGAAACCGTAATGGGAGCGTCTATCTGAATGATATCATGCATAGACAACAGATCGTGTCCCATATCATCCATCACGATGGCCATCCTGTTGTCGGATCCGACCGCTTCTCTCTTCTCATGACGCCGCTCTGTTTCCGTAGGCGTCTCATGGTTTTCACCACCCTTTACCTCAGTACCCGTACCATCTCTTTCAGGCTGAGAGGACTCCATTGCGGTGTCACTGTATTTCCAGCAATAGAGAGAATAACCGGCCAAAACCGCAGCTGCAAAGAAAACTATGAAACTCACCCACACGACGGGAGATCTTCTCTCCGAATAAAAGACCTTACCTCTTACACGTTTTTTTGAATATAGTATCCTTTTTTTCACTCTTCTATCGTAACCGTACAGATACCCGTCAAACCACGCACATGGGAAACCCGTTCTATTCGACGATTTCTCATATCTTCTTGAAGATATCCCAGCTCCTCAAAAGATCTATAGCGCTTTTCAACTGATTGTCGTTTCTGAGATCGTCCATCTCGTTATCGACCCTGTCGTCTTTTCCTCCGTTTTCTTCACCCTCTATGTGCCCTTCCAGGTCGCTTTCTCTGACCTGTTTGAATTTGTCTTCCTCTGTGATAACGGGTTTTACATATTCGACGACCACATCAGGTATTATACCCCTGGCCTGAATGGATTCTCCATCCGGGGTATAGTACTTCGCAATGGTCAGTTTGACCGCGGAGCCATCATTCAAGGGAACAATGGTCTGTACCGACCCCTTTCCGAATGTTCGGGTTCCTAACAGTATGGCCCTCTTGTTATCATGGAGCGCCCCCGATACGATCTCCGCTGCGCTGGCAGTTCCACCGTTGGTCAGGACAATAATGGGACACTCCGGTTCCGTTCCATCATCCTGCGCCTTGTATACCCGTTCACTGCTCTTCGTCCTTCCTCTCGACGATACGATTTGCCCCGATTTGAGAAAGGCATCCGATATCTTCACCGACTGATCCAGCAAACCTCCCGGATTATTTCTCAAGTCCAGAACGAGTCCCTTGAGAAGCACACCACCGGCATATAGTTCCTTTAGAGCCTCATCGAGTTCGTCAGCTGTTGTTTCCTGGAAATTCGAAATTCTTATGTATCCGATATCCTTGGAATACATCTTTTGCTTCACACTTTTTATTTCTATCATGTCCCGGACAATATCGAAATCAATGGGATTCTTTTCACCTTCTCGGATGACCGTTATCGTTACTTTTGTTCCCTTTTCGCCCCGGAGTCCGTGCACCGCATCCATTATGGTAAAATTCTTTGTCGACTTCCCGTCTATTCTGACGATCTTGTCCCCAGCCTTGACACCGGCAAGAAATGCCGGTTTATCTTCTATCGGCGATACAACGGTAACCATATCATCCTGCATCGTAATCACAATGCCCAGACCGCTGAAAGCACCTTTCGTATCGACTTGCAGGTCACGGTACTGCTCGGCAGTCATAAAGGTGCTGTGAGGATCCAGTGATTTTATCATTCCATTGATGGCACCATGAATGACAACCTGTGGATCAACCTCCTCCACATAGTTTTTCTCCACAAGCTTGAGGACTTCATTGAACAGTTTCAAGTTCTTGTAGGTGTCGCTTCCTGTCGCAAGAGCGGCGCTACGCCCCAAGAATGAGATGGCTATGGTAAGGGCCAAGAACACGATCAGGACAAAACCCTTTTTTTTATTCAAATTCATCTTTGTCTAAACCTCCAATGTATTATACCCGTAAAAAATTCGAAGAGGTAAAGTCTCTTTCCCGTCACATCTTCTCTCATTGTACGTTCCGGCATCCGTCCCGTCTTTCGGTATGGAGCCCTTAAACGCCTATTCTCTCTTGCATCTCTGTTTCTACGAGTCCGAATCCTGTGCCTAGGCACATACTACTGAATGAAGTGATTTCTGACCTCAGAGTATCACCCTACTTACCACCTCTTTTTCTGCGGATGATATGTCAAGACAGATAACAGCTTCTCCCGTGCGACACCGTGCAATGGCTTTCACGTGATGGGGTGCGTCACTGTACAGAGCGCATATACCGGCGGCCAATTCCAGATCTTCCTCTTCACATCCATAGGGAACAAGGACCGTGGGACCGGGAAAGTCTCTCATCTTGATCACGGTGTCGCATTCCTGTGAAAGATTTTCGATAGCCGCATTTTCAGCCCTCTTTCGGCCTACAATCAGTTTCGTCCCGTCATTCAGGCGCAGGTGTCTTCCGACCTTGAGAAGCTCTATATCTCTAATCTTCGGATTGCTATCATGATCGAAGAGATCTCTCAGTCTCTTTGCAAACCCGGGTTCTGTCAGGAGGCACCCGCCGGCTGGAGTCGCATAGTGGTCGATGTTGTACCTGACGGCCATCTCCATCTGACGTTTTCTTCCCCTCCCCTGAATGTCAAGCAGTTTCAACCTGTCAATCTTCCCCTCTATCTCCGGCTTCGTCTCCGGTAAGAGCCTGGCGCTCAACGGACGAACGATATAGTCCTGGTAGCCGGACCTCTTCGCTACGACATGGAGCGACTGCTTTCCCTGGGACATGGGGCGCTGTCCCATCACCTCCCCCGTAAAGACGAAGTCTGCCCCTTGTGCCTCCATCATCTCGCCGGCCTTTTTGAGCATCAGTATGTGACAGTCGATGCAGGGATTCATGTTTTTGCCATACCCGTAGCGGGGAGCCTTGAGCATTGCAAGGTGATCCTGGGTAAAATCCACCACCGACAGCGGAAGGTTGATGTTTCTGCATGCCTCTACGGCTCTATGGGCACTAAAAAAAGGTGTTTCAAAAGCAACACCCTGAACTTCAATACCCTGCTCCTGTACAACCTTCACGGCGAGAATGCTGTCGAGTCCGCCCGATATGAGGGCTATTCCTCTTACTTTCAATACCGTACCAGCTTCACTTTCCATTCTTTCTCAAGGAGTCCGCACATGCCATTGTCGATATCATAATCTACCAGGTAGAACGGTTCATCATCCCCCAGCCATAGCGCGGGAAGGGATATATTCCCCCTTTCCTTCCCGGTATGCCCGGAAAGGAGAAACATAAAATCATCGTATAAACAGGAGATATTCATGGCACGCATGACATTTTCAATAATCACTCTCCTGTTCTCCCCGTTCGATACGACAACAACCGTATCGCCTCTCTTCTCCAGGATATGCCGGACCTGTTCCGAGATCCCGTTTGAAGTTACAATGATGCGTCGCTCTCCTGCTGTAAGGAGCAGATCAACCGTTATTGACAGGTCAAGCCCATCTTCATTCAATATACTGATCTCTGAATCCCTTATCGGAGAGTACCCGAGCATCGTAAGCAACGAATCAGCCAGACTCACACCGTTCTGATAATCCAAGACCTTCATGGTGCACGGCTGATACTTCTCCTCGTCCTCCGAGATGCCAACACCGTCCATTATTTCGATTATCTCAAGGCCGCCTTCATCTGCGTAAGCCTTCACGGGAAGCGGAATCAGCTGCGACGGTTCGCTTACGAAATTAAATGCGTACCCTCCCGTTCCTTCGGACTGCGACTTTCTTGATACAAGCCATTCGACAAAAATCCTTGTTTCCGGAGCAGTGCCGATCTGTTTGTACTGGTTGACAGTCTTCATGATGTATATTCCGCTATCATGCAGTACCCTTTCCAGCAGGGAGGATATCTTCTCGTGTTCCTTCACGCTGATCACACGATAGTTTTCCCACGTTGATTCTATAACCCTTTTCAACTCCTCAGGTATCCTGCTGGATAGATCGAGCAGAATGGTGTTACCGTCAGGTATCTCTATGACCGGAACCCGTGCACAATCAATCTTCACCTCGCCGGAAGGCGGTATGGGAATACAGAAATTTCCATCGGTTATGATCGTGCCATACATCCTGTTTATGATATGGCTTATAACGGGCAGTACGCTGTATTCCGGTATGGTCACAGCTTCTGTCTGCACATCACTAAGGACAAGAGGTGACGGTTTCGCCTCCTCGGCTGTCCGAGGGAGCAGTAATGTCTGGCCGGGATAAATGCGGTCAAGATTTCGTATCATCGGGTTGAGCAGTTTTACCCGTTCCAGTATTTTATATATTTTCCCGCGAGAACCGCCGTACTTTTTGTGTATGATGCCGGATACATGGTCTCCCCTCTGTATGACATATTTCAGAATGATATCGCCTCTTTTCTCATCGCTGAGGATACCGGAGGCTTGATTCGAAACATCAGGTGTTCCCGCTGTCTCTGAAGATCTTTTTCTGGGGAGGAGCAGTGTCTGGCCGGGATATATAACATTCAGGTCCTTCAGTTGAGGATTGAAGCTTTTCACCAGCTCCAATATTCTGGCAGCCTCTTTCTTTGAAACCTTGTATCTTCGTTCAATAATGTCAAACAACCATTCATTCTTCTTCACCACATACGCATCGGACTGATCTTTTGAAACTCCGATCCTTTGAAATGAAATATAGGCCGTATCTTCCTTGGAATGCGCAATCAGCGGATCGGTCAAGACAAGAGACGATATGATTACGAGAAGAAGACTTGATAACCCCCATTTAGTCATTGAAATTTCCCTTAGGCAAGATACTTGTTTTTATATATACATAACACCCAAAAGTCAAATCGAGAAATTCTGGTGTGATGCCCACTCATTTGACACTTCGCAAAACTTCATATAAAAGAATTTTCTTGTAAGTTCCATAACAGATTTCTCAGGATATACGAATAGGGACACCACCGATGAATGAGAAGACCTTTGGCCGCCTTACCTTCATAGAAGGCACAAACGGGGGGAGATACCCTTTCTGCAATTCGCTCTATATTGACGATAGGGAAAAGGTCGTGATAGATCCCGGTTCCGATGAGACACTGCTGAAAAAATATACTACGGAAAAGGGAATCGATACCATAGTAATGTCTCATTACCACGAAGATCACATCGCCTTTAATTACTTATTTCCCCAAGCAAAGCTGTATGTGCACCACGATGAAATACCCTGTTACGAATCCGTGGAGGGTCTTCTCGATTTCTACGGACTTCTGGGAACATCCATGGAGCATACATGGCGAAGCCTTCTTGTGAATCATTTTAACTACAGGGAACGTACCCCGGATCTCGAATTCAGAGATGGGGACATTTTGAATTTCGGTGATACCAACGTACATATTATCCATACCCCGGGCCACACCATCGGTCATACAAGCTTCTTCTTTCCTGATGAAGGCGTACTCTTTCTGGGCGACCTGGATATGACGCCCTTCGGGCCCTGGTACGGCGACAGGGTTTCCGACATAGACCAGACCATAGAATCTCTCCATACCATACTGAAGATCCCCGCACGGATATTCATCACTTCTCATGAGGCAGGCGTCATAGAAGGAGACATTACGGGACTGGTTGAGGACTATGTGGCGATAATAGCCCAGCGAGAAGATGCCTTGCTGACCTTTCTCGAAAAGCCGAGGACATTGACCGAGATCGTCAATCAGTGGATAATTTACAAGAAACCGAGGGAACCGAGGGACTTTTTTGAATTCGGCGAACGGGGAATGATGAAAAAACACCTGGACCGCCTCATAAAGAAGGGATTTGTAACCGCTGAAGAAGACAGCTATTCTCTCGCATAGTCCCTGTTGCAACTGAAACGCAAATGATATATGGTTCAGAGCAATCAATAATTCCTTGAAACGGGGAGGAAGCTTGCTATGGGTGATCCTGAGTTTTTGAGAGAATTTCAAAGAAAGGTTGAAAAGAAGGTACGTGAGAATGAAATATCCGTAGTCGAGTACTGGCATGAACGACTCGGCAGGGTGGTGGCCATGAAGCCTGAAGGAATTGCGTCTCTCCAGTTAGAAATACGAAAGATTCACGATATGATGGGAAATAGGATCAAGACACTCAAGAAGGGTTGATATGAAGGATATAGCAAATTTTCTATTCGAAGCCGGAATGCTGCAAAAAACACCGAGATCGGGCTTCCAGTTTCTGGGGTCCGGTTGCGAATCCGTAGCGGAACATGTTCTGCGGACGATCTTCATCGGCTATGCCCTGTGCAAACTGGAACCCGAAGCGGATGAGTCACGGGTCCTGAAATTATGCCTGGTCCACGACCTCCCGGAAACAAGAACCGGAGATATGAACTACGTCAATAAAAAGTACGTAGAGGTGAATGAGAGAAAAGCGGTTGATGAACTGGCCAAAACGCTCTTCTTTGGAGAGGAAATTCGATGCGCCATAGACGAATTCAACGAAAAAAAGACCAGAGAGTCTATCCTGGCGCATGACGCCGACCAACTGGCGCTGATCCTTCAACTGAAAGAATATGGCGATCTTGGCAACAAATACAGTAAGGAATGGATTGACTTTGCTATAAAAAGGCTCTGTACTGAAACTGCAAAGAGACTGGCGATAGCCATAACAGAAACCGATTCGTCCGAATGGTGGTTTAAGGATAAGAGTGACTGGTGGGTGAATGCAAATAACAGATAGGGGTATCTGATGAAAAACAAATCTCTCTGCTACACGATTCTTCTGTTTGCGATGCTCTGCATGGTATGTCTCTCAGGCTGCGCCACAAGCGCTCGAGACCGGGAGCGGGCCGCCACGCATGTCAATATGGGAACTGCCTATCTCAAGTCGGGACAATTTTCCCCGGCCCTGCGGGAGTTCATCACCGCCCAGCGACTGTCCCCTGACGACCCGGAAATTCATTACTTTGCGGGCCTTTCATATTATGGAAGCGGTATGAAGGAAGAAGCCAAGAGGGAGTTTCAAAGGGCGCTGTCTATAAAACCGGACTATTCGGAAGCACGTAACTACATGGGAACCATATACCTGGAAGAAGGGCTGTATGACAAGGCAATCGAACAGTTTGACCTGTCCCTTTCCAATGTATTCTATAAGACACCGGCGATAGCATTGAATAACATTGGCTGGGCTTATTATAAAAAGAAAGATTACAAGGCCGCTCTTATACAATACGAGGCGGCCATCAAGAGAGAACCTAATACGATAATACTGCCGCTCATCCAGAAAAACATGGGGATTGCCTGTCTTGCCGAACACAATATCAACAAGGCAATATACCACCTGAAAAAAGCCATTGATATGGCTCCCGGAATGATCGAATCACGATACTGGCTGGGGATAAGCTATCTCGAAGAAGGAAACAGAGAAAAGGCGACTGCTGAATTGAGAGCCGTTGCTGAATCCGATCCCGAATCAGTGTTCGGGTTACAAGCAAGGGAAAAGCTGGACTCAGTCTCACAATAAACATGCAGTATAGAAGCGTACCAACTCTCAGCACTATGGTGTGAATTTCCCCAGTTCAAACCGTTGTTTCCGTGGCATCGTGATGAGGACAAGACACCAATGATTCTGAGTGGTTGTCGATTTGTTGTTTTCTTGCCTTGACAGGGAGCATATTTTACCTTAGATTTGGCGCACTTCTCAATAGAGGAATAGGCGTATTATGGGATCCAAGAAAAAGACCAAATCCGAACAGATAAAGGCAAAACAGAAAAAGAAGAACACCAGAATATTCTATCTCATACTAATGGCCATGATTGGCGTGGGATTTCTTGCTTTTTTCTTTCTCTCTCTGTTCGATTATATATATCCTCCTGCCGACGGCAAGAGGGTCTCTGCGGCAAAGGAAGAAAAGGAAGAGATGAAACTGTATTTCTCCGATTCCAACGAACGGTTCCTTATCGCGGAAAACAGATTCATTACAAAGAAAAAATCTCCTAACGATATGGTGGAAGAACTGATAGTTGCGCTCATCGGCGGACCGAACACCGATCTGGTGGCAACTTTCCCGAAAGAAACAGACCTTAGGGGAGTTACCGTGAAGGATGGAACTGCATATATCGATTTCGGTAAAAACCTGATTGACCTTCATCCCGGAGGGAGCACCAGTGAGATAATGACCATATACTCACTGACCAATACCATTACCATGAACGTTCCGTCCGTCAAGAGGGTAAAACTCCTGGTAGATGGAAATGATCTCGAAACGATACGGGGCCACATAGACACACATGGGCCTTTCGAATTCAACAAAGAATTACTAGTGGGAAATCAGTCTTAAAAACAAAAAATATGGCTGCCTCAAAACTTTCAAAGATACGAAACATAGGAATCGTAGCTCATATCGACGCGGGAAAGACAACCGTAACGGAGAGGATTCTCTATTACACCGGCAAGACCTACAAAATCGGAGAGGTGCACGACGGTGAAGCGGTTATGGACTGGATGGCACAGGAACAGGAGCGGGGAATAACCATTACCTCAGCGGTTACCACCTGTCACTGGAAAGACAGCGAAATACATATCATAGACACGCCGGGGCATGTGGACTTTACCATAGAAGTCGAACGATCTCTCAGGGTGCTTGATGGTGTAGTGGTGGTGTTCTGTGCCGTCGGCGGAGTGGAGCCCCAATCGGAAACCGTATGGCACCAGGCGGATAAATATGGCGTTCCCAAGATTGCATTCATCAACAAGATGGACAGGGTGGGAGCGGATTATTACTCCACCATAACCATGATGGGAGAACGATTCAATTCAATACCCCTTCCCATTCAGATACCCTATGGTAAGAATGAAACCTTTTATGGAGCCATCGACCTTATCGGAAAGACTCTGATCACCTGGGATGAAAGTAGCCTGGGGTTGGTCTATACTACATCAGACATACCATCCGATATGATAAGCGAAACGGAGAAATATCGTGAGAGACTCATCGAGACACTCGCTGAGATTGATGACGGTATTGCTGAAAAATATTTGGAAGGAATCGAGATCACCGAACAAGAGATTATTGCATCGATCAGGAATGCAACGATTCACCTCAAGGTGGTGCCGGTCATGTGCGGTACTGCACTGCGGAATAAGGGAATTCAGCCGATCCTTGACGCCATCACCGATTTCCTGCCCTCCCCTGAAGACATACCTCCCATCGAGGGGATCAACCCGGTAACGAACAAGATCGAAAACCGTCACAGCTCCGTCAAGGAGCCCCTTTCAGCGCTTGCATTCAAAGTGATGATGGATGAGGGAAGAAAAATTACGTATATGAGAATCTATTCCGGCAAGATAAAAGCCGGAGAAGACATATATAACGCAAGCAAGGGGAAAAAAGAAAAGGTCTCCCGGCTCCTGAAAATGCATTCGAACAAGAGGGAGCGTGTCAACGAGGCCGGCGCCGGGGACATCATAGCGATCATCGGTCTGAAAGATACCTCCACAGGGGATACCATCTGTGATGAATCCAATCCGATCATCCTGGAGACGATAGATTTCTATGAACCGGTGATCAGTCAGGCAATTGAGGCAAGGACACCGAGTGATCAGGAAAAGCTGTCGTCCGCGCTTGAGAAACTGACAAGCGAAGACCCCACGCTCAAGGTCAAATTTGATGAAGAAACGGCGCAGACCATCATCTCAGGCATGGGTGAACTTCATCTTGAAATAATCATCGACCGGCTCATCAGGGAATTTCATACGAACGTGAATATAGGAAAACCCAAGGTCGTCTACAGGGAAACCATAGAAGAACCGATTGAGATAGAAGAGATATTTGACAGGAAACTCGGTGACAAAAAACACTTCGGCCATGTTGTCTTGCATCTGGAACCCAATGAACGAGGAGGGGGACTGAAAGTCCTTGATGAAGTCAGCGATGAAGCCATCCCCCGCGAGTTTCATGCCATTATAGAAGAGGGTATCCGTGATGCCGCCCTCAGCGGTGTTGTGGCCGGGTATCCTATCGTGGATATTATTATACGGGTTGTCAACGGATCTTTCAGAGAGGGCGAAACAACGGAGTTGGGGTACAGAATTGCCGCTTCAACAGCCTTTTTGAACGGATGTTCACGCGCAAAACCTATTTTACTCGAGCCCATAGTCACGGTTGATATCATAACACCGGGTGAATTTATGGGGGAAGTCATCGGTAATATCAACTCGAGAAAGGGGGAAGTGGACAGCATTAATCATAAAGACCCCATCAGCGAAATAAAGGCCCACGTTCCTCTGAAACAGATGTTCGGATATTCAACCGATCTGCGCTCCCTCACCCAAGGACGGGGGACCTTTTCGATGCAGTTCTGGAAATATGATAAAGCATAACTATTTTCACAAAGTGGTTTTCTCATATGAGTCCTGATTTCTTTTATTCCACTGAACGCATTCTCGGATGCTTTTACCGCATCAGCGCCCTGATTACCACGCCTCTCAGCATTGACGATATCCTGCAAATAATTTTAGATGAAGCTGTGGATACGATGGGATTCCACAGGGGCGTCATATGCCTGATGGATGAAAAAAATGAAAATCTAATCGCAAAAGTGGTAAAAAATTATACCCCTGCTGAGACACAACGTGCCCTCTCGGGAGTCCTGAATTTGAACAAGCATGACTGTCTCATAACAAAAGTGGCGAGAACCGGCACCCATCTCGTCCTGGAGGACTCCGAGACAGATCCACGCATAACACCGACAGATCGCAAGATATCGGGAAAATACGAATCAAGGACCGGACTGTACTCGGCCTTTTTCGGTCCGCTGAAGATCAAAGATGAGGTCATCGGTATCATAGCAATGTGGTACCAGAAGAAGACCAGGTTTCCACGAGAAGTGATCAGTACCCTCCTGACGTTCGCAAATCACATCAGTATCGTTATACATAATGTAAGGCTTCTCGAAGATAACAGACAAAAGATACAGAGACTGTTGACATTACAGGAAGCGGTTTCCCAGTTGAATTCAAGCTACGCCCTTGATGAGATACACAAGACCGTAATACAACACGCCCTCAGAATAGGAACCGCTGACAGGGCACTGCTTTACTTCATGGATACGGAAAAGGGTCGATGCCTGATCAGTACCGGGGACGAGGTATTTCTGGATGAAAAAAATATATACCGTCTCAAGATCGAAAAAAGCATCATCAAAAAGTCCTTGGATACCGGCACCATCACAGTGCAATCTCAGTTCCCAGACACTGATACAGATCCCATATTTAACGGTTATCCTTCGGAAATAGCGATTCCATTGAGGATAAAAAATAAATTCAAGGGCGTACTCTATCTTGCTAAAAAGCAGGGAGATTACTCAAAAGATCAGAGGAGTCTTCTTGATATACTCATCATCAATGCCGCTGTTTCATACGACAGCGCAATCATGCATTCTCAGCTTTCCCTTGAAGCACAATCTCTGAAGACGGAAGTTGAAGTGCTCAAGGAGAAAGAGGACAAGTTACTGGGGTTCCACGATATCATAGGAACTTCCAGTAAAATGTTACATATATTTCAGATGATTAATGATGTAGCCGGACATGACACAAGCGTCCTCATACAGGGCGAAAGCGGGACGGGTAAGGAATTGATAGCCAGAGCGGTTCACCGCCAGAGTGCCAGAAAGTCAAAACGGTTTGTTGAGGTAAACTGTGCGGCCATACCGGGGACTCTGCTTGAAAGTGAACTCTTCGGCTATGAGGCCGGAGCCTTTACCGATGCACGGAAGAGAAAGATCGGTCTTATTGAATACGCGAACGGAGGGACGTTCCTTCTTGATGAAATCGGGGAGATGAACCCCTCGATACAGGCGAAATTCCTCAGGATGCTCGAAGATAACCACATTCGCCGACTCGGAGGTACCGAAGACATTCCTTTCGATGTCCGATTTATATTTTCCACGAACAGAGACCTGGGTCAGATGGTCAGTGAAGGTACCTTTCGTGAAGATCTCTTCTACAGGATAAGCGTTGTTCCGATCGTCCTTCCACCGCTCAGAGAGAGAGTTGATGATATCATGCTCCTCGCATATCATTACATTGGAGAGTTCAATACAAAACTGAACAAGAACGTGAAGGGCTTTACAACCGACGCCGAGAAGATCCTAAAAAGATATCAATGGCCTGGGAATGTTCGAGAACTGAGAAATATCATTGAGCGGATCATGATCCTTCAGAGTGTAAGCTCGAGCATCACAGCTGATAATCTTCCCACGGAGATCAAGGTCGCAGAAAACCATATTCCGGTAATGCATTCCGTCGAGCTGCCTTCCATTGGTTCCCTGTGCCAAACAGACTATCGGAGTGCCGTCGATGAACTGACAATCAGGATCAAACGGGAGATCCTTGAAAAGGCTCTCGAAGCCAATCGAGGCAATAAGGCGGCAGCCGCTCGGCAGCTCGGCATATCACGGTATACTCTCATACGAGAGCTCAGGAAATTGGGAAACGACGATCTCCCAGATACCACCACTCCATAAAGTGCGATAATCGAACATAGTGTTCCAATTAAGCACACTTTTCCACATTTTCATCTCTTCCAGAAGTTCTTACCCGCAAAAACACCGTGCTAAAAAGGCACGTTTTGGGATCTCCTTCGGTCCTCACAGCCACATACGTGCTGTTCAGGTTTGATGATACATCGTGCTCCGTTTGACAAAATTTTATAACCTACTTAATTCACTGACTTATTTAAATATCCAATTTTCCTCATTCTGTCATTATTCTGGCACTCTTCTTGCAAATACATATTATTGAGTTCTTGAAATTGGCCGATTGGATGTTGATAGCTTCGGACAGTACATGACAAAGGAAAGCGATGTACCATAAGTTCTGAGGGACAGACATTCGGCCTTTGTTAAAATTGAATATGAGATTTTTTGCCGGTGGGTGGTTTTATTTCCCTCCTTTCCGCTCACCGGCCCCCCCCTTTTTGTGAATCTGAGAGAGTTTGTTATCTCTCTGTTTATATATCGGGTGGCAGAAGGTCAATACATCTTCTGCCATCCACTGTGCTATCCCCTTAAAACAGTTTTCTACCGTCAGACATTAAACCTGAAATAGACGATATCTCCGTCAAGGATAATGTGATCCCTCCCCTCAATCTTGACGAGGCCCTTCTCTTTTGCAACCGATATGTTTCCCGCATCCTTAAAATCTTCGTAATGAAGAACCTCCGCCCGTATAAAACCCTTTTCCATATCGGTGTGTATCTTTCCGGCAGCCCGAGATGCCTTTGTCCCCGACGGGATTGTCCAGGCACGGAGTTCAGCTCCAGCCGCCGTATAAAAGGTAATCAGACCCAGCATGCTATAGCCGGCTCTGATCAACTTCTGGAGTCCCGATTCTTCCAAGCCAAGATCCGCTAGAAAGTCACGCCTGTCGCTCTCTGGAAGCGTTGCTATCTCCGCCTCCATATCACCACATATAATAATCGCCTCGGACCCGTCAGCCTTCGCCAGTTCCTCGACTGCAGCTATATATCCTTCTTTCTCTTTCAGCTCCGACTCGCCGACATTGGCAATGTACAAAACCTTCTTGGCCGTAATAAGATTCAAATCTTTCAGGATAATTTCATTGTCCGTACTCAACGCAACATTTCGAACCGGTTGATTTTTCCCGAGGGCTTCCCGTATGGTATAATATAGTTGCAACTCATCTCTATGAGATTTATCTCCTGCCTTTGCCGATTTCTCTACCTTTTCTATTCTCTTCTCTACCGTTTCGAGATCAGCAAGAATCAGCTCCATATTAACGACATCAATGTCGCCGGTAGGAGATACCGCACCGTGAACATGGGCTACATTGGGATCATTAAAACAGCGTACGACATGAACGATTGCATCTACGTCCCGAATATTCCCGAGGAATCGGTTTCCGAGGCCTTCCCCCTTGCTTGCCCCTTTAACCAGACCGGCGATATCAACAAACTCCATGGTGGTATAGGTGAACTTGGGAGGGTGTATGATCTTTGCAATATGCTCCAGTCTTTGATCCGGAACAGGGACGATGCCGATATTCGGATTGATCGTACAGAAGGGATAATTCGCCACTTCGGCTCCGGCGGCGGTAAGGGCATTGAAAATGGTTGATTTACCGACATTCGGGAGACCTATAATACCACACCTGAAACCCATATCATGTTCCTTTCTAGCGGATGTTGGTGGGGCACGCGTTAATAAACGGTTTTTTATTTTTTTTCGGTATGCCTGTCAAGGCATAAAAAAGGGGGTGGAAATATCCACCCCCTCTATCTTCTAAGTTTGACGTACCAGCTTTATCCACCATAAATTATCTTATAACCAGCCACGATTGCCGGCGCAGTCACAAGAGATACGACCGACATCAGCTTGATAAGAATGTTCATGGACGGGCCCGATGTATCCTTAAAGGGATCGCCTATCGTGTCACCGATGACACCTGCTTTGTGCGCATCGGAACCTTTCCCGCCGAAATTTCCCTGCTCGATATATTTTTTCGCGTTATCCCATGCGCCACCGGCATTGGCCATCAAAAGACCAAGGATAACTCCGGTCAGTGTCGCACCCGCCAAGAACCCCCCAAGGGCCTGCGGACCAATGAATATGCCTACCAAGACTGGTGCGAGAACGGCCGAAACACCGGGGACAATCATCTTCTTCAGCGCTGCGGTTGTGGCGATATCCACACAGGAATTCGTGTCCGGAGGCGTTGTGCCTTCCATGATCCCAGGGATCTCCCTGAACTGCCTTCTGATCTCATTGATCATCTCAAAGGCCGCGTCTCCCACGGCGGTCATTGTCAGTGCAGCGAGAAGACAGGGAATCAATCCGCCAAGGAATACACCCGTTATGACATGGGCTTCGGTAAGATCGAGTGCAAAATTCTCAAAGCCGGGGAATGTCTTTACCGTGGCGGAGTAGGCGGCAAACATGGCCAGGGCCGTGAGCGCCGCGGAACCGATGGCGAAACCCTTTCCGATAGCAGCGGTCGTGTTACCCACTGCATCGAGACCGTCCGTGATTTCCCGCACTTCCGGAGGCATATGGGCCTGTTCCGCTATACCGCCCGCATTATCCGCAATGGGTCCGTAACTGTCGACCGACATGGTCATTCCCACCGTACCGAGCATGCCGACACCGGCGATAGCGATACCGTAAAGACCGCAGGTAATATATGATAACCAGATCGCGATGGCAATGCAGAATACGGGAGCTACCACGCTCTCGAGACCGACGGCAAACCCGCTGATAACGGTCGTCGCGGGGCCGGTCTGTGAGGCCTCAGCTATTTCCCTGATTGGTTTGCGAGCCGTATAGTACTCCGTAATGCCGCCGATCAGCATACCGGCAACAATCCCAAGAAGAACGGCCCAGAAGGGTCCGAGAGAACCGATCATTCCCAGACTCCTCAGGTATTCCGCAGACATTCCGGCCGTCGTATATTTGACGACGATGTATGAAGCGATGATGAAGAGAATCCCGGCTATATAGAGAGAGTTACTCAGAGCCGACTGAGGTTTCATATTTTTGAGGAAATTAAACAGACCGATTCCGATGACCGATGCAAGGAGTCCGACGATGATGAAGAGCATGGGCAGCATCATCCATTTCAGTGCCATTCCCTCGATACCAAGGCCCATCGTAGCGCCGATCGCGATGGCGGCAATGACCGAGCCGCAGTATGATTC